>JBBSFE010000095.1:0-27300 GCA_038239005.1 Polyangiales bacterium | reverse complement strand
TTGCCGCTCTCGAATGCCGAATCCGATCGGCTGATGCTCCTCGCGCGCGCGCGGCCGCTACGCGCGATGGGCGCGGGCGTCGCTGCGGTGATCGTCATGAAGAAAGGCGCCGCCCACGCACGCGCACGCGCTCACCATTGGCGCGGCATCGGAGACGCACCCATGGATCTGATCGACGACATGCTCTGAACCTGAATCAGCTGCCGAGCCAACCGATGTCCCAGATGATTCCAAGAGCGCTGTGGTTGTTGGGCGACGCCGTGCCCGATTTGACCTCTGCGTCGAACACGCCGTTCGTCACGTTGATCACGTGACCCATCTTGCTCTCGAGCCCCGTGCAGCTGAACGTGCCCGACGTTGCGTGCGACGAGGGCGCGTCGAACGTCACCGTGCATTTGGAATTCGGATCGCCGCTGACGAGAAGGAAGGCCTCGTCGCCGGAAGCGGTCGTGTGCGCGATCGTCACCTCGCCGCGGCCCGAGACGACATCGTACGTCGCCGCCTCGTAAGTGGACGTCGGGCTGGAAATGAACACGCTCCATTCGTCCGATCCGAAATCGACGCTGCCGAGCTCGGCGGACGTGCCGGCGAGATCGACATGCGCTTCGATATCGCCACTGATGTCGAACGACGCGGACGAACCGCCACCGCAACCGACGAGCGCCACGAGCGCACCAACCATCATCGACCGTTTCATTTGGATACCTCGGTCGCGAGGCGATGCAGCTCCCAGGCCAAACGCACGACGTGCGGAAACAGGCCTAAATGCGGTGTTATGTGCAGCCGTCGCGTGCAGGTCGCTGCACGCATTGCACACGGATGGTTACGTGAGGCGACGAACACCCTGCGCGCCGGCAACCAGAACGAGGTCTGCGCGGCCGATGAAAAATCCGGTTTCGACGACGCCCGGAATGGCGCGCATCGCGTGATCGATTGCGGCGGGATCGTCCATCGGGCCTGTCGCGACGTCGACGATGTAGTTGCCTGCGTCGGTCACGAACGCGGCGCCATCTTTCACGCGCTGCTTCACACCGCCAAGCTTGCCGAGGCGCTCGCACGTTCCGAAAAATCCGAAGCGCAGCACCTCGACGGGAACCGCCCACGCTTCACCGAGACGGCGCTTCATTTTGCTTTCGTCGACGATGATGACGTTTCGCTTCGACGATGCGTTGACGATCTTCTCGCGCGTGAGAGCGCCGCCGCCGCCTTTGATCAAATTCAAGTGCTCGTCGACCTCGTCGGCGCCGTCGACGGTCACCGAGATCAAATCCCATGCGTCTTCGTCACCAAGGAGCGGGATGCCGAGCGCGATCGCTTGCGCGCGCGTGCCTTGCGACGTGGGCACGCCGCGATAGGCGGCGCCGGCCTTCACGCGCGCACCCACTTCGTCGACGAAAAGCTTGGCCGTGGACCCCGAGCCGAGACCGATCACGCCTGCGGGTGGCAGCTCCTCGACGGCGGCTTTTGCGGCGAGACGCTTCACTTCGTCCTGATTCATCGGCAATCAATGCTACGCTCATCTCGTGGGAATGGGACGCCTCGCTGCATACGCGCTCGCGCTGTCGGCGGGCGTCGCGCTCGTTGGCTGCGCCGTTGGCAGCCTCACCACCGATGACGACGCCGCGACCGACCAAGACGGCGGCTCCTCGAGCGACAGCGGCGGATCGGACGCCACGAAAACCGGGGACGCTCCATTCGACGCGAAGGCCGCGTGCCAGCCTCTCGCGTACTGCGCGAACGTCGGCGATGCCGGTGGCGACGCAAGCCCGTGCGCCGACCTCACCACCGACAAAAATCACTGCGGCACCTGCACGACCGCGTGCCTCACCGCGGACGCAGGCGCGCTCGTGCCGGGAAGCGACGACAACCCCGACTCGGGCGTTCCGAAGAGCGACGCCGGAAGCGACGCCGGACCGTGGAGCCTCGGCACCGCGGACTGCGCGAAGAGCGTGTGCGACATCACGTGCCCTTCGAGCCAAACGCTGTGCGCCGACGACATTTGTTACGACACACAAGTTTTCCACGAGCACTGCGGCGACTGCAACACCGCGTGCGCCGCAGGCGAGTACTGCGCGGGCGCTCACTGCTGCGCGACGGGCACGGTCTATTGCACGAGCGCGTGCGTGGACATCGGGTCCGACAAAAACAACTGCGGCAAATGTGGCAACGCATGCACGGGCACGCAGGTTTGCTCTGGCGGCAAATGCACGTCGTCATGCGGCGCGACGAACGAAGCGCTCACGGCCACGGCGACGACCTCGGGCGGCGGAAGCGTGTCGCCCTATCTTCCTGCTGAAGCCAACGACGGAACACTCGAGACCTCGAGCTGCTCGGGCTTCGCGTGGATCAGCGCGGGCACCTCGGCCGGCACCGCATGGATTCAGTACACGTGGGGCTCGACGCACACGATGACGAAAATGCACATGGACACCGACGGCCCAACGACCAACACGTGCGGCTACGGCGGGCGAACGCTCGGCGCCGCAACGGTCGAGTGGTGGAACGGCAGCTCGTGGGTCACCGACGGCACCGTCAGCGGGCAGACGAACGACTGGGACTACACGTTCACCTCTCCCGTCACGACGAGCCAAGTCCGCCTCTACGCGCTCTACTCGACGGGCGGCACTGGAAACCCAATGGCCTACGAATGGCAGGTTTTCGGCTGCAACTGATGCTATGTAGCTCGCCGTGCCTGCGAGCTATTTCGATGTCGACGGGACACTGGTCGGGACCAATCTCATCCAGCCCACGATCTTTTATCTGCTGAACCAGCAGACGCCCGCGCAATCGGCCGGCCGGCTCCTTCGCGCCGCGCTCAAAGCTCCGCAGATGGCCCTCGCCGAGCTTCGCGATCGGCGCACGTTCAACGAATTATTGTATTCTACATACGAAGGCATCTCGCGCGATCGGCTGCTGCTTCTTTCGGAAGAGTGCTTCGACAAGGTCGTGCGGCCCGCTCTTTTTCCGAACGCGCGCGCTCTCGTGAAGCGCTGCCGCGACGAAGGCCAAGACGTCGTGCTCGTGTCGGGCGCGCTCGACTTCGTCTTGCAGCACCTCGTGAGCTACCTCGGCGCGTCCGAGCTCATCGCGAACCGCCTCGAGTTCAAAGCCAACTACGCAACGGGCCGCATGCTCCGCCCGATCGTCGCGGGCCCCGAGAAGGCGCGCCTCATTCGCGAGCACGCCAAGAACGCCGGCCACGATCTTGCGCAGTGCTACGCGTACTCCGACAGCTACTCCGACGTCCCCATGCTGAGCGTCGTCGGCCACCCCGCCGCGGTAAACCCGGACGGCAAGCTGAAGCGCCTCGCCCTCGCGTACGGCTGGCCGGTCCTCTCCTTATAGAGGCGCGCACGTAGAGACGCCCGCGCCCACGATTTCGATCGGGGCGACGGTGGCGATCGTCTCTTTTTTCGAGATCGGATCGTACTGGGTGACCGTGGAGTCGCCATTGCCGGTGAAGATCCAGAAGTCGCCGCCCCAGAACGCGAACGCGAAGCTTTGGTTGTTGCCGACGTTGAGCACCGTCGACGAAATGATTTTGGCGTTCGCTGGATTGATCTCGACCAAGACCGAGCCGCTGCCATTGTTGTTCGGACAAAAACCAAAGAGCTGACCGGAGCCGGTGCCCGTGAGCTCGCACGGAAACTGCGCCGGTTGAAACTGCGCGATGAAGTTGATCGTGAACGCGGTGGTGTCGATGTCGGCGAGGCCCTGTGATTGCTGTTTGCCATTTGGGGAGACGAAGAGCGTCTCGCCGCCATCGGCTACGCCGGCGTAGCCCATGCCGTACGTCATGAAGCCGCCTTGGTTCGCCTTGTACGTCGTCGCTTTGCACGCGGCGTTCGCGGTGCTGACTTCGAAAAGGTTGCCGTCGAGAAAATTCGTGAACGCAATGCCCGAGCGCGTGACGGCCATCGAGTTCGGTGTCGATTGGCCGGGGCACGCGATGACGCCGATCGACTTGAACGTGAGCGTCGGTGGATAAAAGCTGTAGAGCTCGTTCTGCGCGCCGAGAACGTAGACGAGCGTATCGCCTGCGTCGGGGCAGTCGCTGACGATGGGAACGTCCGGAAAGACAACATCGACCACGTCTTCGTCGATGACGTCCGGGTGCGCGTCGTGCTCGTGCTTCACGTCCACCGAAACATCGGCGGGCTCTTCGGGCGCGAGCAATCCGGTGCGCGCGCCGCACGCCACGGCGAGCCCCGTCCAACCAATCACGACAAGCCAGCGCGCCTTCATCGCGGGAAAGCCTAGCGCGCCGCGCGGCGAGCAGGTAGCTTCCGCGGCCGATGTCGCACCCGCTGGTCGTCACGCTCGACAAACGAAGCGCGCCACGCACGCTCTTTTACGGCGATCGCCTGCTCGAGGCGGATTTTCCCGCCGGCACGCGCGTTCTTTACCCGCGCCCGCCGCTCGAGCCTTTGAAGGACGTCGACGCCGCCATTCGCTACGCCGTCAACCACCCGACGGGCTC
The DNA here is from genome assembly GCA_038239005.1 of Polyangiales bacterium. GTDB lineage: Bacteria > Myxococcota_A > Polyangia > Polyangiales > Polyangiaceae > DASXHD01. Next base: position 22,820 of record JBBSFE010000095.1, on the reverse strand, counting down.
GGAGCCACTCTACGCGAAGCTTCGCCCGGGGATGCGCGTCGTCATCGCCGTCGACGACATCTCGCTGCCACTTCCGCCGATGCGCCGCCCCGACGTACGCGAGCGCGTGCTCACGGTGGTGCTCGAGCTTCTTGCTGATCATGGCGTCGACGATTTCGACATCATCATCGCCACGAGCGTTCACCGCCGCATGACCGGCGACGAGATTCGCCACATCGTCGGAAACAAAATCTTCGAGTCGTACTACCCGGATCGTCTCTACAACCACGACGCCGAAGATCCGAACGGCATGAAGATGGTCGGCACGACCGAGCTCGGCGAAGAGGTCGAGCTCAATCGCAAAGCCGTCGAGGCCGATCTCGTCATCTACGTGAACCTGAATTTGGTCCCGATGGACGGCGGCCACAAGTCGGTCACCGTCGGGCTCTGCGGGTATCGCAGCCTTCGCGCGCATCACAACCCGAAGACGATGCGCGATTGCCACTCGTACATGGACCCGAAGACGAGCGCCCTCGCCGACAGCGTCACGCGCATGGGCCGCGTCACGAACGAAGCGCTCGATGTCTTCACGATCGAGACGACCATCAACAACCGGATGTTCGACGCTCCCCTCGCCTTCCTCGGTAAGAACGAAGACGAGCTCTCCGGCTCCGAGAAGACGGCCCTCAAAGCGCTCCACTTCACGCTCTCGAAGTTGCCGCAGCCCGCGCGCCAGGCCATTTTTCAGCGCGTTCCGTCACCGTATGGCGTCACGGGTGTTTTTGCGGGCGAGACCGAAGCGGTGCACGAGCAAACGCTCGCGAAGTGCTTCGAGCAATACTTGATTCCCGTGAAGGGCCAAGCCGACGTGCTCGTGTGCGGCGTGCCGTACATCTCGCCGTACAACGTGAACTCGTTTTTGAATCCGCTGCTCGTGCAAGTCATGGCGCAGGGATATTTGTTCAACCTCTATCGCGGCGCGCCGCTCGTGAAGAAGGGCGGCACGATCATCATCGCGCACCCGATGACCGATCAATTCGACAAGGAGCACCATGCTCCGTACATCGAGTTCGTCCACGACGTGCTTCCGCAAACGCGCGACGCCATGGTGATGCACAAAGACTTCGAACAGAAGTTTGCAAAGAACCCGGCATACATCCAGATGTACCGCAGCGGCCACGCGTACCACCCGACCCACCCATTTTTCATGTGGTACTGGGGCGAGGCCGGGCGCCAGCATGTGGGCCGCGTCATCGTCGTCGGCGCGGACAACGAATACATTCCGAAGCTCTTCGGATACGAGACCGCCAAGACGATGCAAGACGCACTCGACATGGCCAAAGGCACCGCGCCGCGGACACCAGACATCTTGGTGATGCACGTGCCGCCGATCGCGATGGCCGACGTCACCATCTAGGAGCGTGGCAGAAGCGCGTATCGGCGCTGCGGCGATATTGTTTTTCGGAACCGATCTGATCAGCGCGGCTCGATTGGATCATGAAAACACGAACCCACGCGCCCTCGGCGACGTTGCTCGTCACGCTGTGCGTGGTGAGTGCTTGCTCCGATAGCGTCACACCAGCCAACGACGCTTCCGTCGTCACGTGCGATCCAGATGCAGCCGGCTTGGACGGCGGTGGCGATGCGATCGCGACCACCGCGAGCGTCCCCGGGCGCGACACGTTTCGCTACGACACCTTCGGCGACGAAGCATTTTGGGGCGATGCTCTCCAGATTCACAAAGCCATCGAAGGCTCCGCCAACGGCGGAGTGGGCGCCGGCGTGAGCCCGAAGACGGCGCTCTCGGTCGGCCTCAAGGTGGACTCCGAAGCGCTGCCCGCCGATGTCGTTGCTGCGATCACAGCCGGGCAAGTGAACCTCGACGATCCCGCGAGCACGCTCGCGCTCTTGAAGCTCAACGCCGTCGTGGGCGTCAAAGGAACCTTCAACTCCGACGGGACGACTCTCAAGACGATGGGCATCCAATGCGCGTTCTGCCATTCGACCGTGGACGATTCGTTCGCTCCGGGAATCGGAAAGCGACTCGACGGCTGGCCGAATCGCGATCTCGACGTCGGCGCGATCGTGAGCCTCTCGCCCGATCTGACGCCCGTCGCGACGTTCCTTGGCGTCGATGAGCCCACGGTGCGTGCGGTGCTGAAAGCGTGGGGCCCCGGACGCTACGACGCAGAAGTTTTCCTCGATGGGAAAGCCACACGACCTGACGGCAAAACGGGCGCAACGCTCATCCCTGCCGCCTTCGGTTTGGCGGGCGTCAACCTCCACACCTACACGGGTTGGGGATCGGTTCCGTATTGGAACGCGTTCGTCGCGATCCTCGAGATGCACGGGCAAGGAAACTTCTTCGACACGCGCCTCGATGACGCCGTGCGATTCCCCGTCGCCGCGAAAAACAAATCAGGCCACACCATCGCCGCGAGTGATCTCGTTTCGGCAAAGCTTCCCGATCTGCAGGCCTACCAACTTTCGATTCCCGCGCCGCCGCCACCTCCGTCGAGCTTCGATGCGACCGCCGCCGCGCGTGGCGCAACGCTCTTCACGGGCGCCGCGAAGTGCTCGACGTGTCACATGGCTCCGACGTTCAGCGAGCCCGGTTGGGCCATGCACACTGGCGCCGAGATCGGCATCGACGATTTCCAAGCGAACCGCTCACCCGATCAGCGCTACCGCACGACGCCGCTTCGCGGACTCTGGACGCACCAGAAGGGCGGCTTCTATCACGATGGTCGCTTCGCAACGCTCGGCGACGTCGTCGACCACTACAACACGACGATGTCACTCGCGCTCACCGGCCCGCAAGAAGCGGACATCGTCGAATACTTGAAGTCGCTTTGATCAGTTGCTCGAGACTTTGATCGCGCTCGACGCCGACGAGCCGAGCGTCGGGCTGATGATGGCGCCGCTCGGAACAGTGAACGTGCCTGATGCGTTGTCGATGCGGACGCGTCCAACAGCGCCGCCACCGCCACCGCCGAACGTGCTGGTGTTTGCGCCTGCGTCTGCGCCATCGAGCGCCGCGGCTGCACCGCCGGCGCCGCCCGGGCCTTTCGTCGTCGAGCCATTGACAGGCGTAGGCGTCGCGACTTGATCCGAAAAGAGCCCCGCGTTTCCAAAGCCGCCGCCGGAGCCGCCGGCGCCGCCGTTCGCTGCGAGCGTGCCTTTCGCAAGCATCGTGAAGAGCGGCGACTGAACGAGGATCTCTCCACCCGCGCCGCCTCCGCCGCCGCCCGTGTTCGGCAGCGAGCCATTCAAGCCGCCGTAGCCGCCGCAACCGCCGACGTTCACGCCGCCAGGTTGCGTGCCGCCGCCAATTCGAATTTCGTTCGCCGCGACGAGCTGCACCGCGCCACCACCGCCGCCGCCTGCACCCGCGCCCATGCCGCCGCCGCCAAAGCCGCCGCTCACCGGCAGCGCGAATGGAACGCTCGAACCGCCCGCGGTAAATGGATCGGAAAGCTCGCCCGTGTTGTGCTGCCCATCGCCGCCGCGACCGCCGAATCCGCCGCCGCCGCCGCCGCCGATGTCGGCGCCTTTGCCGCCGCCCGCGCCTGTGCCGTCGTTGCCCGCAGCTTGCCCGCCTTGCGTGCCGCCAGGCCCGACGGCGCCCGGCGGTGATACACCGCAGAGCGAGCTGCCCTTGTAGCCGCGCGCGTCGAGCGTGCCTTGCAGAATGATCTTGTCGCCTGCGACGATTGCAATCGACGCGTTACCGCTCGCAACGCCGACGATGGTGTCGTTGATGGTGAAGTTCTTCACGGTGAAGACGCCAACGTTCGAGCCCGCGAAGAGCTTGAATCCGATGTCGCTCGCGACTTCGTACGTTCCGGCTGCTGCGTTCGCCGCGCGAATACCGTCGATGACGCCGGTGTCGGTGTGGAACACCGTGCTGCTCGTGATGACGAGATCACCGACGAGCGGCGCTATGAGATCCGCCGCGACGACCGGCCCCGCCGGTTGCATCACCGCGCAGTGCGCACCGGGCGTGGTCACGCAGCCTAGCGCGCACGTTTGATCGCCTTGCGCGGTGCAGCTGTGGAACGTGGTCGCGTTCGAGCACGCAGGTGTGCATGTCGCGCCGTCGCCCGTCCCGGTGTCGTTTCCCCCGCCGGTGTCGACGCCGGAGTCGACTGGGACGATTTGTGAATCGCCGACACAAGCGTTGATGCAAAGAAGCGAAAGCGTAGTGAGCAAAAGCGAGCGTAGACGCATGCCCGGAGCGTAGCTCGCCATGAGGGCCGGGTGCGTCTAAGTTCGTCCGATGCAATACGGCGGCCCCGCATACCCACCCCAGCAACCAGCCTACGCGCAGCCGCCATACCCGCAGCCGCCGCCTCCGCCAGCGAAGAAGAGCGGCGGAGGTTTGTGGATCGGTTGCGGCATCGTTCTCGTGCTGTTGCTCGTCGGTGCGGCGCTCGCGGGCGGCGCGTACCTCTTTTTCATGGGCCAGAAGCCCACACCGCATCTCGCGCGATATGCGCCGAAGAACGCGTCGGTGTTCGTCGAGATGCCGAGCTTCCAGCACGCGGTGATCGCGGCCGCGGGGATGAAGCCGCTCGATTCGTCGCGCATCGACGAAAAACAAATGCAGCAAGAGCTCACTCTCGCGTTCGTCAACGCGTTCACCATTCCGCAAGAAGACGCGCGCGCCATCGTGCTGAGCTTCGACGCGGCAGCGTTCGTCGCGCGCGATACCAACCGCGCGGGGCAAGCGGCGGTGATGGTGACGTTCTCGAACAAGTCCATCGAGAAAGTTTTTGCGTCGGGTCGATTCTCGCTCGAAGGGCCGTTCGTGAGCGGAGGCATGCGGTACACGCTCGAAAAGCGCCCGCCGTCGACGGTGTCGCCAAACGCTGGCGTGCTCGAGCACGGCCTCTCCGACATGGAGACCGGGCACGGCACAAAGCGCCTCGACCTCGTGTGGTTTCCGAAAAAGAAGCTGCTCGTCTTCGGCGATGATCAGATGGCGACCGACATGGCCGCCGTGCTCGACGGCAACGCCGACACACTCGAGAAGAACGAAGCCTACAAAGCAGCCAAGAAGACGTTCGAGAGCGGCGCCGACGTGGCGTTCTTTTTCGACCCGCACGATCTCGACGACGTCACGGGGTCCGACAAAAAGCTCGTCGATGGTCTGCTGAAGAATCGTGATCCTATGACGGGCGCGATCAAAATCGTCAAAGCAGGCGTGATGATGGACGCCCACGCTACGCTCACGGGCGCGAGCCTGCCGCCCGATGATCTCGTGCCGCCCGCAACGAAGCTCACGTCTCCGCGCCGGCTGCCGGGCGACACGATTGGGTACATGGCGATGTCGTCGAAGACGAAGATGCCGTCGGCGGCCATCCACGCGCTCTTGTCGAAGGCCATCGCCGACGGCAACGCCACGGCGGAAAAAGAATTTCGTCAGGGCCTGGAATCGACGGAGACATCGCTCGGGTTCAAGCTCGACGATGTCCTCGATCTCATGGGCGACGAAGCCGCATTCGCGATCCTGCTCGATCCGGCGTTCAAGCTCGACACCACCAACGGCATCGCCGACGAGCTCTCGAACTTCGGTGTCGTCCTCGCGATCGCGGTGAAGGACGACGCAAAGGCAAAGCTCGTCCTCGCGAAGCTCCGGGCCGAGCTCGAGACGCCCGACGTCGCGGCAATCGCCAAGCTGAAGGCGATCCCGAACGGCTGGGAAGTCGACCCCGACACGAAAGCGGCGTTCCCCGTGCCGAACCTCACCGTCAAGTACGACGGCAAGCAGATCCTCGCGGTCATCGCCGGCACCGCCATGACGACACGCGCGCTCGACGCGCTCGAGCGCGACAAGGACACACTCAAAGCGAGCCCCGCACACGAGCTCGCGCTCGGCGCGCTCCCACAAGACGCGAATTTCTACATGTGGATGGACACCGGCCGCATCACCAGCGTGATGACGGACGGCGCAACGCACGTGCACAAAAGCGGTACGCGCTCGATCGTACCTGTCGACGCGATTCGCCTGATCGGCAACGATCGATTGACGACGGCGGTTGCGATCCGCATCTCGCCGCAAAAAGGGACGTGGCTCGTCGACATCGACTCGCTCAACCTCCCGGCGACGGCGCTCTTCTCTATCGCGAGCGAGCTCGACCTCGGGGACCGCAATGCCGCGCGAGGACATCTTCCGTCACGGCACGGCGCTCTGATGGAGCCCTCGAAAGACTGGAAAGAAACGATCGCGCCCGGCGAGGGTGAGAGCTTCGAAAAGTTCGCGACCATCCTCGCGGACCTTCAGCGTCTTCGCGGCGGAAAAGATCGCGCGCTTCACGCCAAGCAGCATGCAGGGCTTCGTGCTGAGATCGAAATCCTCGGCGAGCTTCCCGCGCACGCACGCGTCGGGCTCTTCGCCGAGCCCAAGAAATACGATGCCTACGTGCGCTTCTCCAATGGCGGCGGCCGCGCTCTCGAAGACAAGAAGCCCGATGTGCGCGGCTTCGCGATCAAGATCCTCGGCGTCTCGGGAAAGAAATTGATTCCCGGCATGGAAGAAGAGACGACCCAAGATTTTCTCTTCATCAACACGCCCGCGCTCGGGTTTCGCACGGTCGAAGAGTTCGTGGTGTTCGCGCAAGCATCGACGTCAGAAGCGCTCCTGCCGTTTCGCCTGTTTGCGAAATTCGGTTTCGGGACATTCGGGCTCTTGAAGCGCTTGCTCGCGTCGGTGCGCAAGATGACCTCGCTCGCGACCGAGACTTATTACACGGTGGCGCCGATTCGCTTCGGTGACTACGCGGCACGCCTCTCGCTCGCGCCGCATCAGAAAGATCCACCGGCCGAGCTTGGCGTGCTCGCAGAAGAGCTCGCAGCGCGCCTCGCGAAGGATGCGCTCGTGTGGGATCTCCGTGGTCAGTTTTTCCTGAACGAAGAGCTCACGCCGATCGAAGAGACCTCACGCGTTTGGCCGGAGAGCGACGCGCCGCCGGTCGTGCTCGCGCGCATCACGATTCCGAAACAAGACATCGCGTCGGCCGATGGGAAGAAGCTCGCCGAGATGATCAGCAAGCTCTCGTTCGATCCGTGGCACGCGCGTGAAGATCACCGCCCGCTCGGGGCGGCGATGCGCGCACGAAGCCCCGCCTATCGCGAAAGCACGAAGCAGCGCGGCGCCGCGAAGGAACCGCGCTAGTTTTTTCTACGTCACGGTGCCGGGCACGAGCCGCCGTCGGTGTCGGGGCAGCACGCTTGGATCGTTTTGTCGGCCGACATCGTGACGGTCGTCGTCTTGTTGAGGTCCTCGCCGCCGTCGGCCTTGTCCGTCCCCACCCAGTAGCCCCAGAAGAAGGTGTTGCCCGGCTCGGAGTGCAAGTTGACGACCGCGCCTTTGGCGAACGGCAGGCTTTGGTCCGAGGTCGAGGTCGCGCCGCTGTTCACGCTGACGTCGCACCAGGCCAAATAGTTTTTGAGGGTCAAGGTGACCTGCGCGCCCGCATCACCACCGCTATCGGTCGCGGCGTCTTTGGTGCCCGTGTCCGCCGGCGCGTCGACGGTGGCGTCGGTTCCGCCGTCATTTCCGGAGGGTGTGGAGCTGCACGCGACAAGAAAGCCCAAAAGGAGGAGTTTACGCATCGGCTGAGTTTACAGCCCAAAACCCGCTCGGGCCACGATTCTGCAAAGGCAGAACGCTACCGCAGCGGTTGACAACTTGCCGGCAAACATACGAAAAGCTTCGTTCTCCGCAGCATGTTGAAGTCGAACGGCCACACCAACGGGCGCGGCATTGCCGCCGCTACGCTCGGCGAGGCGATGGCGCACGTGGGTGGCGACTCGCCGCTCGATCCGCGGACGCTCATGACGGGCAAGCGCCTCGTCATCCTCGGCGGCACCGGGTTTCTCGGGAAAATCTTCACGAGCATGCTGCTTTACCGCTTCCCGGAAATCGGGAAGGTGGTCTTGCTCGTCCGCAAGGGCGACGCAAAAAGCAGCGAAGAGCGTTTCTTCAACACCACCGCAGAGAGCGAGCCCTTCCGGCCGATCCGCGAGCGCCTCGGCGATGGATACGCCGCTTGGATTCGCGACAAAGTCATCCCGATCGACGGCGACGTCGGCAAGCCGCTGTGCGGCCTCGACCCCGCAAGCCTCGGGTCGATCGATGCCGTCATCAACGTTGCGGGCGTCGTCGATTTCAATCCGCCGCTCGATGAAGCTCTCGATGCGAACGCATTCGGCGCGCAAAACCTCGTCGCGCTCGCGAAGGCGCTCGATGCCGCGCTCCTTCATACGAGCACTTGCTACACGGCAGGCTTTCGCAAAGGGCCCATTCTCGAAGAAGAGCTTTCGGTTCACCCGTTTCCGCGCAGCGAAGAGCTCGGCAAAGAGCTGTGGGATCCCGATCGCGAAGTCGCCGATTGCCTCGACGTGATTGCGCAAGCGCGCCACCGCTGCGACGACGCATTCCGCCAGAGCGAGTTTCGCGAGAACGCGAAAAAGAATTTGCTCTCGCGCGGCGAGCCCACGACGGGTCCCGCGTTCGACGGCGAGCTCGCGAAAGTGCGCCGCAAGTGGGTCGCCGACAAGCTCGTGGAAGCGGGCATCGAGCGCGCAACGCACTGGGGCTGGCCGAACACGTACACGTACACGAAATCGATCGGCGAGCAGATCATCGCGCGAAGCGGCCTCCGCAACACCATCGTGCGCCCCGCGTGCTGCGAGACGACCCTCGCGTTCCCGTTCCGCGGCTGGAACGAAGGCATCTCCACGACAGTGCCGTTCATGTTCCTCGCGATGAAGGGGCAAACGCATCTTCCCGGCACCAAAGACGCCATCCTCGATTTGATTCCCACCGACTTGGTTGCGTCGGGGATGATCCTCGCGTTGCTCGAGCTCGTCGATGGGTCGCAGCGGCCCGTCTACCAGCTCGGCGCCGCCGACATCAATCCGTGCAGCTCCGCGCGATACGGCGAGCTCGGCGGCATCTACAAGCGCAAGGCCTTCCAGAAAAAGGGCGGCAACCCGCTCGTCAATTTCGTGCAGGCGCACTTCGAGCCCGCGGTCATGTCGATGGACTCCATCGAGCGCTTCGGCGCACCCGCGATGGCGCGCACCGCACGTTTGATCGCGACCGCACTCAAGCAAACTCCGGTTCCGCTCGCGCGGCCCGCTAGCAAAGCGCTCGACGACATGGCCAAAGGTCAGGAGCGCATCGCCGAGCTCCTGCGCTTGTTCGCGCCGTTCTCCGCCAACACGCTCGGGCCGTTCAGCTGCGCCAACGCGCGCGACGCCTTCGCGCGATTGCCTGCAGAATACAAGGACGTCATCAACTGGACGCCCGAAGCCATCGACTGGTCCGACTACTACTTCGGCGTGCACATGCCCGCGCTCGAGAAGTGGATCCTTCCCGAGATGGAGCAGCGCATGAAGCGCGAGCCAAGAGCGCTTCGCGCGCACTCGACGCTCGCCACGCTCGTCGATGAAATGGCCGAGCGCCACGTTCACGCGGTCGCGCTCTGCAACTTGGAAGATGGGCTCTTCTCGCGCATCACTTTCGAAGACGTGCGCAACCGGCGCAATGCGGTCGCGGGTCGGCTCGCCGCGGCTGGCGTCTCGCGCGGCGATCGCGTGGTCCTTTCTGGGAAGAACCACGCCGATTGGGCCATCGCCTTCTTCGGCATCGTGCGCGCGGGCGCTGCGGCCGTGCCGATCGACCCAGATCTCGACGCAGCGGCGTTCGCGAACGTCGTCCGCGAGTCGGGCGCGAAGAACGCCATCGTCGACGCACACGTTCGAGAGAAACAGCCCGACATCGGCATCGCGGTCCACGACATCCATGATGTGTGTCGTGAGGGCGAAGTCTCCGCTCCCGATGTCGAGGTGACGGAGAGCGATCTCGCGAGCGTCATCTTCACGAGCGGCACCACGGGCAAGCCGAAAGGCGTGAAGCTCACGCACAAGAACTTCGCGACGCTCATCGCGGCGCTCGCGACGATCTTCCCGCTCAACCAGAACGATCGCGTGCTCAGCGTTCTGCCGCTGCATCACACGTTCGAGTTTTCGTGTGGGCTCCTCCTTCCGTTCTCGCGCGGTGCGCGCGTGCAATATGTCGGCGAGCTTTCGGGCGAACGGCTCACGCATGCGCTCGAAGCCGGTCGTGCCACGGCCATGGTCGGCGTGCCGGCGCTCTGGCAGGTGATCGAGCGTCGCGTGCGCGCGCAAGTCGATGCGCGTGGCCCGGTCGTCAAAGCCGCATTTGAATATGCCGCGAACGCGAATCGCGCGCTCGGGCGGACGCTCGGCCTCGACGCCGGCAAAGTTTTGTTTTCGCCGATTCACCAAGCGCTCGGCGGCTCGCTTCGCATGCTCATTTCCGGCGGCGCCGCGCTTCCGAAAGAGACGCAGGAGCTCTTCCTTGGCCTCGGCCTTCCCCTCGCCGAAGGTTACGGGCTCACCGAAGCGGCGCCCGTGCTCACGGCGTCGAAGCCTTCGCCGAAGACGCGTCATGGTCACGTCGGCAAACCGATTCCCGGCGTCGAGATCAAAATCGATCATCCCGACGAAACAGGCGTCGGCGAAGTGCTCGCGCGCGGCCCCAACGTGATGCAGGGCTACACCGACGACGAAGCCACCGCGCGCGCGCTCACCGCAGACGGCTGGCTGAAGACGGGCGACCTCGGAAAAATCGCGAAGCGCGGCGAGCTTCAAATCGTCGGCCGCATCAAGGACGTCATCGTCACCGCGACCGGCGAAAACGTTTACCCCGATGACGTCGAGCGCGCGATCGGTGAGGTCGAGGGCATCTCTGAGCTCGCGGTCGTCGGCATTGCGTCACCCAAAGGCGGCGAGCGCATCGCGTGCCTCGCCGTTCCTGCGCGCACGAGCTCCGATTCGATCGCACCCGAGTCCGTGCCCGCGCCCGCGCCGGCTGAAGGCAGGCGCGATCAGCACCTGCAAGCGCTTCGCGGAGCGATTGCGAACCTGCCCTACCACCAGCAACCCTCGGTGGTTCACTTGTATGATGCACCTTTACCGCGCACGGCGACGCGCAAGGTGAAACGCAAAGAGGTTCAAGGCATTCTCGAGCGCCTCGTCCTCGCCACCACCACGCCCGAAGACGCACCGTCCGAGCTCGGCCCGGTTCGCGTCGCGATCGCCGCCGTTGCGGGCCGCCCCGCACACGAAGTCGGGACGCACACGACCCTGCAAGGCGATCTCGGTTTCGATTCGCTCATGCTGACCGAGCTCCTCGAAGCGCTCGAAGCGCGCGGTCGCGTCGTCGATCCCGAGAAGCTTCAAACGTGCCGCAGCGTCGAAGACGTCGAGCGCCTCTACGAGGCGTCGCACACGAAGTTCACGAAAGCCGCGCGCCCGACCGCGAGAATCGAAGGGCGCGAAAAAGCCGACTTCCGATTGCCTCCGCAAGTCCAAGAAGCCGCAAAGGGCCTCATCGGCAAGCTGCAGAACGCCTTTTACGGGCAGATGATGAAGCCGCGCGTCACTGGCCGCGCGTTCATTCCGCACAATCGTAACGTGATCGTCGTCGCGAACCACGTGAGCCACCTCGACATGGGCTTCGTGCGCCACGCGCTCGGCAAATACGGCGAGGACATCGTCTCGCTCGCCGCGCAAGATTACTTCTTCGATCAGGGCATCAAGCGCGCCTTCTTCGAGAACTTCACGAACCTCAAAGCGATCGATCGCAAAGGCGGCGCGCGCGCGAGCTTGCGTCAGGCAAGCTCGATCATCGGCGAGGGCAAGACCGTGCTCGTCTTCCCCGAAGGGACGCGCAGCGAGTCGGGCGCGATTCAAGAGTTCAAGTCGCTCGTCGGGCACCTTGCGCTTTCGCACGGTGTCGACATCCTTCCGATCTATCTCGGCGGCACGTTCGAATCGATGCCGCGTGGCGCCGCCATTCCAATGCGCCGAGAAATCAGCGCGCGCATCGGCCCGCCGCTATGCATCGCCGATTTGCGTCGCGTCACCACGGACAAATCATCCAGCGACGCAGCTCGCGAAGTTGCGCGTCTCGCGCGTGAAGCGCTCGTTGCCCTTCGTGATGGTCGCGTGCTCGATCTTGCGCGCGGCGAAGAGCCCGCCGAAGAGATCAAACATCCGCTCGTGTCGCTCTTCGAAGAGCTCGAAGAAAAATTCCTTCCAGGCGCAGTCGACAAACCCGTTTCTTTTTACTTCACGCTCGGCAACGACGAGCTCTCGAAGTGGACACTCCGTATCGACCCCGCACACTGCGAAGTCAAAATCGGCAAACCGGACGGCGGCGTCGCCGATTGCGTGCTCAAAACGACGCCCGAAATCTTCATGCGCATCGTTCGCGAGGCGTACGTGCCGGGCGTCGCCGAGTTCATGTCGGGCGCGGTGAAGAGCAACGACCTCGGGCTCTTGCAGACGTTCCAAAAAGCCTTCCAGCTCGGATGACCACGCCGTGAAAGTCCTCGTCACCGGAGCTACGGGATTTCTCGGCAAGCACGTGTGCGCTGCGCTTCGTGCGCGCGGCGACGAGGTCGTGCCGTTTTCGCGTTCGACCGGCGGAGACATTCTCGATGCCGCCAAGGTTCGCGCTGCCGCGACCGGATGCGAAATCGCCCTGCATTGTGCTGGTTTTGTGTCGCGGCGGCCGGAAGATGCCGAGCGCCTCTATCGCGTCCACGTCGAGGGCACCAAGACCGTGCTCGAAGCATGCAAAACCGCGGGCGTGCGTCGCGTTGTCGTTGCGTCGTCGAGCGGCACGGTCGCCATCTCGGACGATCCGGATCACATCGCCACCGAATCAGACGACGCCCCCATGGGCATCATCGCGCGCTTTCCTTATTACCGCGCGAAGCTCTTCGCCGAACGCGCTGCGCTCGCAATGAACGGCGATGGGCTCGAGGTCGTGTGCGTGAATCCGTCGCTGCTTCTCGGCCCGGGTGACGACAACGGCTCCTCCACCGAAGACATCCGCCTCGTGCTCGAGCAGCGCATTCCCGCCGTGCCTCCGGGCGGCGCGAGCTTCGTAGACGCACGCGACGCGGCCGAAGGAATGATCCTCGCGATGGAGCGCGGCACCCCCGGCGATCGCTACTTGCTCACGGCATGCAACATCACGCTTCGCGAGCTCTTCGGTCGCGTTGCGCGCATGGCCGGCATCGGCGCGCCCATCTTGTCGATGCCGCGCGCGTTCTTTCCCGCAACGAAAGCTGCCGCGTCGTTCGTCGACCGCGCACTCAAGCGCATTGGCGGCTCGCTGCCCATCGATCCGGTGAGCCTCGAGATGGCTCACTACTATTGGTATGCCTCGAGCGCGCATGCCGAACGCGAGCTTGCATGGGTGCCGCGCGATCCGAACGAGACGCTCGCCGACACCGTTCGCGATCTCCGCGAGCGTGGCGCCGTCTGGCCCACTCCCACGACGCAAGCCGTGTCGCGTGATGGCGCGTGACGAGACCGCTCCTCGTCGTCAACCCGAAGTCGGGCGGCGGGCAAACCGGTCGCACGTTCGGTGATCTCCGCGGGGCCATCGAGAAGCGGCTCGGCGACGTCGACGTCGTCTTCACCGAGCGCTCCGGTCACGGTATCGAGCTCGCCGAAGCCGGCGCGCGCGAGGACCGCGAGCTCGTCATCGCGGTTGGCGGCGATGGAACGTTCAGCGAGATCGTCAACGGCGTCATGCGTAGCGGCAAGAAAACGCGCGTCGCCATCATCGGCCAAGGCACCGGCGGCGATTTCCGCAAGTCACTCGGCATCGATCATCGCCTCGACAAATACTTGGACGCGATCGCGTCGAAGAAGGAGCGCGTCATCGACGTCGGCAAAGCGAGATTTCCAGCCGCGCGCGCGGCCTTGGCGCCGGGAAAGCGGCACATGGACCACTTCTTCGTGAACATCTTGTCGGCCGGCATGGGCGGCCTCGTCGACGAGTATGTGGCGTCAGGCTCACGCGCTCTCGGTCCGACGGCCGCGTACTTCCTCGCTTCCACGAAAGCGCTCATGCGAACCCAGCGCGGCAAGCTTCGATGCGTCGTGGACGGCGAAGAGACGCGCCGGATGGACTCGTACATGATTGCATTCTGCAACGGTCAGTACTTCGGCTCCGGCATGCACGTCGCGCCGATGGCCAAGCTCGACGACGGCAAGCTCGAGGTCGTCTCGATGGACGCACCGAGCAAGCTCGCGTTCGCGACGTTCTCCCGCAAGATCTACGACGGCTCCCACATGCGCTCGCCGCTCGTGACGCATTTCACGTGCTCGCGCATCGAGGTCGATCTCGACAACGAGGACGCACGCGAAACGTTCCGGCTCGACGTCGATGGCGAGCCTCTCGGCGGCCTTCCCCTCACGATCGAAGTCGTCCCGAAAGCGCTCACGCTTCGCGCGTAAGCTCGCGCAGCGTCTCGAGGCTGCTCTTTCGTTCGCCGCGCGCAATCGACCACACCCATTCGCGCACGCGATCGTTCACCGGTGTAAGCACGCCGAGATCGCGACCGCGCGTGCACACTTCGCCGTTGAGAAAATCAATCGCGGGGACGCGCCCGCGTTCGATGGCGGCGAGCATCGAGCTTCGCATGCGCCGATATCGGAACCCCACGGCGAGCAGCATGGCGTGTTTGGCCACGAGCCCCGGAGAGCCCGAAGCGGTGCGCTCGTCTTCGGTGAGCGCGAGCCAATCGAGGTCGATCGTGCCCGAGACCTTCTCGAGGCGCACGCCGAGCTTACGTGCAACATGCACGCATTCCGTCATCACCTCGAGCCCCAGTCGGCGAACGAAGCGGTGTTGAAGAAGCGCGCCAAGCCGGTCGCCGCCGATCGTGCCGAGCGCCGAGATGGCCGAGTTGATCGCGAGCTTGCTCCAGCGCTTGCCCGCGAGGTTCGCGGTGATCTCGACGGGCCCAACCACTTCGAGCACACGCGCGATCTCTTCGAGACGCTCGCGCGGCACCGCACCATCCACGCGCTGCGCGATCCCCGACGGGGGGACGCACCCGATTGCAAATCCGCCGTCCGCGGTGCGCTCGTAGAGACCGGGCTCGGGCATTGCCGCGCCCCACGCGACGACTGCGCCGATCGTGCGCGATGCGCCCGCGATCGCGGCGACACGGTCTTCGCACAAACCATTTTGCATGCACACCATCACGCCGCCCTCGGAGAGAAACGGTAGCGCCGTGCGCGTGGCTTCTTCGACTTGCGGCGGTTGCGTGCACAAGAGCACGACGTCGAAACGTTCGCTCTCGGGGATCTCGCAGACAACGCGCATCTCGAGCCCGCGCGTGCGAACGGCTTCGGCGATGGCGCGGTTGGTCGTGAACGCCGTGACGTCGTGGCCGGCCTGACCGAGAAGCCCAGTCATGACGCCTCCGATCCCGCCGCAGCCCATCACGAGGAGGCGCATCTCAGGGTTATAGCTGCTTGACTCGGAGTGTCACCCCGCGCGAAGGTGCGCCTCGATGCGACCCGTACCGTTCTTGTTTTTGCTTGCGGCTACGCTCTCCGCGAGCCTCCTCCCCGCATGCAACGGCGACAAGCCCAAAGCGCAAGGCAGCGGGCCGTCGTCGGCCGAGCCGATCCCGAGCGATCTCGTCTTCAACTCGTTCATGGACGACAAGAACGGCGCGAAGCTCGCCATCGTCAGCGACGCAGGTAGCAGCGGCACCGCCGTGCCGTCCGGCAAGCCCTCGAGCGTCAAGCTCGACAACGCCGGCGCCGATCCGAAGGCGCCACTCGTCTATGCGTTCGCCCCGAAGACACGCACCGTCAACGCGACGATCAAGATTTCACAAAACGGGCAAGAGCAGCCCTTCAAGTTCACGTTCACCGCCACGCCGAAAGCGAAGTTCGGTCTCTCCGGCGACGCCACCATCGATCTCAAAATCACGAAGGTCGAAATCTCGCTCCCGCCCGGCGCGCCTCCGCAGGCGGCCACCGCAAAGGAGCAGGTCGAGAAAGCGTTCGTCGGCACCGCGGGCCACATGGATGCATCCGCCCACGGCGACGTCACCGATTTGCAGTTCGAAGCAAGCAAGGCGCAAGGCGGCGCGGCCGAGCTCACGAACCTCGTTCAGCAAGCGCTCGAGCTTCTCGTTGTTCCCGTTCCGGACGAGGCTGTCGGCATCGGCGCCAAGTGGAGCAAGACCGAAAGCAAACACCTCGCTGACGAAGGCACGACCGTTTCGAGCAACGTCACCGCGACGCTCCTCGCACGCGACGCGCAAACGGCCACGCTCAAGGTCGAAGGCAAAAACAGCGGCACGATCGCCGTCAACGATCCGCGCGCGCCCAAAGGCACGCAGGTTCAGCGCACCGCGACGTCGAGCTACACCGTGACGATTCGCTTCGATGGCGTCTCCCAAAAAGTCGACGGCGCATCCGCAAACGACATCATCCAGAAATCGCCCGGCCAAGCCGACCAGGCCGTGACGATCAAAATCGCTCAGAGCCTCGACAGCAAGTAGCTTGGCTAGCGCGTCGCTTGGTCGATGAGGCCATCGACGACTGCGAAGAGCCGCGCGTTGCCTTTCTGTTTGTGCTTCGCGACGCGCGATGCGTACTTGTCGCGCTCGCGGAGAAATAGCCGCAAGAGCTGCGGGTCGATCGAGTCAGCGCCGAGGCCGTATCCGAGCTCCTCGAGGTAGCGCGCGTTCATCACTTGTTCGAATTGATTGCGCACGGGCACGCTGAAGATCGGTTTGCCGAGATAGAGCGCCTCGCCGATGAGCGAGAGCCCGCCGTTGCACACGACGGCTTGCGACGATGCGAGATCGCGAACGAAGCCGTCTTCGCTGAATTCCTTGAGCGTGCAGTTGCCGACTTTCGCGTTCTTGCGCATGCCGTAGACGATGAATTTGTGCTCGCGAAGCTCGTTGAGCGAAGGCACGAGCGAATCGTCGCTGGTCGACGTTTGGTAAACGATCACGTGCTCACCCACGGTGGGTTTGGTGTCCATAATCGCCTTCCTCAAAATCGGCGGCACGAGCGTCGTGTTGTCTCGAAACTTTTTTCGGATCGCCGGCTCGAAGAACGTCGTGATGACGTAGTGGTCGCACGCCGGGAGCTTGGCGCGCACGAACGTCTTGGTCATTTGGTAGTCGACCTTGACGCCGCGTTTGATGGCTTTGTCGTGTTTGCAGCGGCTGATGATTTGCTGGTTGTCGATCGAGATGACCGGCAAGCGATGTCGCTTCGCGAAGAGGAACGCGAACGAATCGAAGTCGGTGATGACGAGGTCGGGCTCGTACCCGACGACCTTGTCGTAATACGCGAGCACGTTGTCGCTGATGAGCCCGGGAGCCGCGACGACATTGCGCGCGAAGGTGCCGTCGCGGTCCATTCGGTTGTCGACGTAGCGAATCGTGAGACCCTTGATCTCGATGACGTCCGGAAAGCTCTTCGCGAGAAATCCGTGAGCACGCCCGCTCACGACGATCTTCACTTCGTGCCCGCGCTCGACGAGGTGCTCGCACGTCACTTTGCTGCGCGTTGCGTGACCCATCCCCTCGCCCACCACGCCGTACAGGATCCGCATCCGGCGATGTTACTTAGGCGACGCGAGCCAGTCGATCATCGCGCGCACGGTTGCGAGCTGCGGGCCGGTTTTCTTCGCGAAGTCGGCGCTCGAGTAGCCCCAGAAATCCCAGCAGCCTTCCGGATTTTGCGGCGCGCTCGTCGCGACCGTCTGCGGGTAAAGCACGACGATGTGATTCGTGTCGGCCCATTCGTCGAGCCCTGAGTGTGTGTAGAACGCATCGCCGACGGACGTCTCGTTCTGGAGGCACCCGTGAAACGATACGTGCACTTTGCACGTTTCGCCCGATGCGCACGCTGCGGGAATGTACGCGTATGCGTTGTCCCCGAGAGAGTAAGACCCCGGGTCGGCGATGAAGAGAGCCTGCGGGATCGTGAGGAACATTCCGCCGAGCGTCGTCGCCATGGGCGTGAGCGTTCCATAAATCTGCGCGAGAGCCGCGCCGGCACCGTCGTACGTGCAGTTGCCGATGTACGGAGATGCAAAGAGGCTGCACGCGTTGCCATAAGCGAGCGTCGGCCACGTGTGGTTCGTGCCCGGCCTACGATTCACGTAGTCGATCGAAGCGCTCGAGATGAACGATGCGTAATACGCGTCGAGCGCATCGACGACCGTCGGGCTCACGATGGCGTCGCTGGCGCCGCCGAAAATGTAAACGTGTTGCGTTGCGAGATTCGCGGGATCATCAATCGCGCCGGCCGTCGCGTTTTGATTCGTCAGCGTGACGAGCGCCGGAACATCGATCGCGGGATACCCCGAGCTGCAGCTCGTGAGCGCGGTCGTGACGGACCCCTTCGAGCACATGTATGGGCCGGCCGCGAAAATCGCCGCGCCCTTCGTGATGGAAGAAAACGCGACGTGAAACTGCACGGCCATGAACCCACCGGACGAAATGCCGGACACCGAAGTCTGCGACACATCGATGTGCAGACCCGGCGCAGCGGCGTCCGATGCGTCGACGCCCCCCGCGTCGACACCCGGTGAGACTTCTGCTGCCGCGTCGCGCAGGGCGACGTCCGCCGAGCCGTCGATCGGATCAGCGGACGTGCCGGAGCACGCAACGAACACGAGCAGAAGACACTTTTTCAATAGCGGTAGTGCTCGGGCTTGAACGGACCCTCGACGGAGATGCCGAGGTACTCGGCCTGCTTGCCGGTGAGCTTCGTAAGCTTCACGCCGAGCTTGTCGAGGTGGAGCGCGGCGACTTTTTCGTCGAGCTTCTTCGGGAGCATGTGCACGCCGGGCTTGAACTTCTCGGTCCAGAGCGCGATCTGCGCGAGAACTTGGTTGGTGAAGCTCGAGCTCATGACGAACGACGGGTGCCCGTTGGCGCAACCGAGGTTCACGAGGCGACCGCGCGCGAGGAGGATGATGTGGCGACCGTTCTTCATGGTGAACGAGTCGACTTGCGGCTTGATGTTCACCTCGGTGCCGTTCTTCTCCATCCACGCGACGTCGATCTCGCAATCGAAGTGCCCGATGTTGCAGAGGATGACGTTGTCCTTCATCGCGAGGAGGTGCTCCTGGCGGACGACGTCGAGGCAACCCGTGGCCGTGACGATGATGTCGGCGCGCGGAGCGGCCTCTTCCATCGTCGTGACCTCGTAACCTTCCATCGCAGCTTGCAGCGCGATGATCGGATCGATCTCGGTGATGACGACGCGAGCGCCGTAACCGCGGAGCGACTGCGCGCAGCCCTTGCCGACGTCGCCGTAGCCAGCGACGACCGCGACTTTGCCGGCGAACATGACGCCAGTCGCGCGCTTGATGCCGTCGGCGAGTGACTCGCGGCAGCCGTAGAGGTTGTCGAACTTCGATTTCGTGACCGAGTCGTTGACGTTGATTGCGGGAACTTTGAGCGTGCCCTTCTTGAACATTTCGTAGAGGCGGTGAACGCCCGTGGTCGTCTCTTCCGAGATGCCGCGGATGCCTTCGGGCCCTTCGAAGAGCACGTGGTGCTTGTCGTGGCACACGGCCGTGAGATCGCCGCCGTCGTCGAGGATGAGGTTCGGACCTTTGCTGTCCTTGAACGCCTTGAGCTGCATCTCGATGCACTCGTAGTACTCGGGCTCGGTCTCGCCCTTCCACGCGAACACGGGAACGCCGGTCTTGGCGATCGCCGCGGCTGCTTGGTCTTGCGTCGAGAAGATGTTGCAGCTCGACCAGGTGACTTCGGCGCCGAGGGCCGTCAGCGTTTCGATGAGGACGGCCGTTTGCGTCGTCATGTGGAGGCAGCCCGCGATGCGCGCGCCCTTGAGCGGCTTGTTCGTGCCGAACTCCGCGCGAAGCGCCATGAGGCCGGGCATCTCCGTCTCCGCGATTTCGATCTCTTTGCGACCCCACTCTGCGAGCGAGATGTCAGCGACTTTGTATTTTCCGGGAACGAACGATGAACCGTCAGCCATTTTTCTGTCTCCTTGCTACGAGCATTTTCCAGGGAAGATGCGCGTCCGGGCCGTTGCCGGTCAGACGCGCGGGGATCGTCGAGATGTGTGCATTATGCAAACCCGCGGTGCGCGCGAGCTTCTTGAGCTCTGCGTCGCCGAAGCCGAGCCAGAGATCGGCTTGCTCGCGCATGCGTTCGTCGTCGTGGCGGGCGTAGTCGATCACGACGACGACGCCGCCTTCGCGACACAAATCGGCGAGCTTGCCGAGCACCGCTGCGGGCTTCGGAGCGTGGTGGAGCACGCGAACCGCGAACACCGCATCGGCTTTGCCTAGCGCGAGGCGCGCGACCTCGGGTGCGTCGAGCTCGCCGCGTGCGAGCGTCACGTTCGTAAGGCCGTGGTGTTTGACGCGCGCGCGCGCCATCGCGAGCTGAGTCTCCGAGCGGTCAACGCCGATGACGCGATCGAAAATCGGTGAGAGGACCTCGAGCATGCTTCCGTCACCGGTGCCCGCATCGACCGCGAGCGCGCGATGCTCGATGAGCGGGGCGAGCGCAGCGAGGTACGCGCCCATCGCGCCTGCGGCGTCGGGTTTGCTGCGGGGTGATGCGTCGGCTTTGTCGAAATAGTCGCGGGCGATGGCGTCACGCGCGCGAATGACGTCCGCGAGACGCTTGAGGCTGCCGTCGGACTCGCACATCGCGCGGCCCGTCGCAATAGCGTCGCGGACGACCAAGTCTCCGTCGTCTCGGAGGCTGACGAGCGCGCGCGTGCCCTCGCGGCGAAGCGCGACGAGACCGGCTTGCTTGAGGGTGGCGACGTGACGCGAGACGTTCGGCTGGCTCTCGCCCAGCACATCCGCGAGCTCGCCAATCGACAGCTCTTCCTCTGCGCCGAGCGCGAGAATGCGCAGCCGAATCGGCTCGGAGAGGAGCCGGTAAAGCTCCCAGCGCTGCGGCGTCGCCGCCAGAGACCGTGACGATTCCTCGAGCACACCGTGCATATATACATCTATACGGATGGACGCAACCCTCAAGGCGCGGTAAAGAACGCGTCCCGATGTCCCCCGAACAGAAGTCTGGATGGCTCCGTGCGCTCGCGCTCGGCGTCGTCCTCGTTGGGCCCGGGCTCGTGGGGTTCGCGATCGACTTTTCGCGTCGTCACGATCAGATCATGCACTTCGGGCGGCGCCAGACGTCGATGTACGTGTGGTGGGCGCTCGTCGGCGCTGCACTTTGGGGCGCGCTCGCGTATCTCGCGATGGCGCGCGCGCTGTGGCTCAAGTGGTGGGCTCGCGCGCTCCTCGTGTTTGGCGCGGCGCTCGCTCTCGGCGGGCAGACGTACATTTTCTCGCGTTACGGTGCGTACCTCGACCATCGCGCGGCGCTCGTCGGCACGTCGATGCTTCCGAGCATTCGCCAACAGCTCTGGAGCGATCGCTGGGGCTTCGCTGCGGCTCTCGCGCCGCCACTCCTCTTTGCGTTCGCGGTTCCGTTTCTCTCTCGCTTCTTCCGAAACATCGGTCGCGGCGATGCGCTCTTCGCGCTCGATCTATCGACGTTTGCGATTGTCGTCTCGATGTTCGGCAACGTCGGCGAAGATCAAATCGCCACGCCCGACGTGTTGTATCTCTCGGCGATGGGCCAGCTCACGCGCGCCCACTGGGACCACAACGAAACGGTCGAGCGCATTCACCCCGGGCCGCGCACGCCCATTCCGGTGCCCGAGCTCGTCGCGCATCAGCCCGTGCCGCGCAACATCCTCTTCGTCATCACCGAGTCGGTGCGCGCGCAGTCGACATGCGTCTCGTACGATCCGCAGTGCAAGTGGACGCCGTTTTCGAATGCGCTCACGCCCGATCGCTTCGGGCTCACACAAATGCGCGCCCTCGACTCGACGACGGCCATCTCGCTCGCCATCATGTGGGGCGGCCTTTTGCCCACGGCGCGCCGCGAGGACCTCCACTCGGCACCGCTTCTCTGGGAGTACGCAAAAGCCGCCGGATTTCACACCGCGTACTGGACATCGCAAAATCTCCTCTTCGGAAATTCGGGTACGTGGATCGCATCGGTGCCGCTCGAGCGCACGATCAACGCAACGCAAATCGAGCCCGAAGCAACGATGGAAATCGGCGCCGATGACGGCAAGCTCGTCGACTACGTGATCGGCGACATCGACAAAGTGCCCGAGCCGTTCGTCGCGGTCGTGCATCTTTCTAATACGCACTTTCCGTACAAAATCGATCCGCGCTACTCGCCGTTCTTGCCCGAAGAGGAAGCGACGGGCCCCGGATACGAAAACGAGATCCACAATCGCTATCAAGATTCGATCTATCTCCAGGACGTCGCCGTCGGTCGTCTCATCAAAGCGGTGCGCGCGCGGCCCGAGGGTGAGCGGACCGTCATCGTGTTCGTTTCGGATCACGGCGAGCAGATGCGCGAGAAGGGCGCGGTCGGCCACACGGGAACTCTGTGGGATGAGGAGATCCGCATCCCTGCCTGGGTCGACGCACCGAAGGGAACACTCACGGAGAGCGAAGCCGCGAGTCTGCGAGCACTCGAGCGCACGCCCCTCACCAACCTCGACGTGCTTCCGACGCTCCTCGACTTGATGGGCGTGTGGGACGATCCGAAGCTCGCCGCGCTCGAGAAGCCCATGCCCGGTCACAGCCTGCTTCGCGGCGGCACACCTCCCGAGACGGCCGTCGCGATGACCAACTGCAGCGAGCTCTGGGCATGCGCGTTTCGGAATTGGGGCGCCATTTCCGGCACGCGCAAGCTCCTCGCGCATGAAGGCGATCACGCGTGGGGTTGCTTCGACGTCTCACGCGATCCGCACGAGCTCGACGATCTCGGGACCTCCGCGTGCGCGGACCTCGTGCCGCTCGCCGAGCACATGCGTGGTCGGCCCTTCTGAGCCTCACCTTTCTTCGGGCGCCGCGGCGCCTTGGCGGCTGTCTT
>JBBSFE010000094.1:0-27450 GCA_038239005.1 Polyangiales bacterium | reverse complement strand
GCTGCACCCCCCAGCGCACGGCGCGCAGGGCGGCTCAAGGATGCCGAAGGCACCGCGTAGCGCAGCGAAGCGGCGACGCCTCCTGGCGTCGTCCTTGAACCGCCCGAGCACCGTGCGAAAATCAGACAGCCGAGCGACCGACCTAACAGTCACCACTCTCCGCCTCCGCCTCCGTCTCCGGCTCCGTCTCCGGCTCCGTTTCCGCCTCCGGCTCCGGCTCCGGCTCCGTTTCCGTCTCCGCCTTACTCGCCGCAGGACACCGGCGGGAGCTCGCTGCGAGATGCGCCGTCTGCGATTTGTCGCGCGAGGCCGAAGAGCGGGCGGAACGAGTCGACGCGGGCCATGATGGAGGCGTTGCGGGTGCGCTCGTCGGAGTCCATCGCGCTGAGGCTCACGACGCCGACGATCTCGTGGCTGCCGCGCGCGAACACGGGACCGCCCGAGTCCCCGGGACAGATCGATGCGGTCATGCGGATGATGCCGTTCGCGAGACCCGCGACCTCACCACCTTGACGCACGGTGCGGTGAATGCCGTCCGGTGAGAGCGCGCAGCGGCCGAAACCTGCCGGATCCAGTGTTTCGCCGAGCACGGGTGCGCCGTCGAGCCGGGCTGTGTACGGCGTGATGCCGATGAGGCGGTGCGACAAAACGAGAATCGCGAGATCGCCGCGACCGCCGTGCTCACCGCACGGAGGCGTGACCACGTCTTTCACCGAGACCGTGCCCCACGGGAGATAATCGCCGCCGAGCTCGATGTGCATGTCGGCGGCGGGGAGCGTCGTTGCGAGAAATTCTCCGCGTGGGCCGAGGCCGACGACGCAGTGATGTGCGGTGAGCACGAGATCTTCGTCGACCAGCGTGCCGCTGCATGTCGTCACCGGACCCACGATGCGAACGATGGCGTCTTCCGGAACTGCGAGCGTGATGGGCGGAAATAAAAATCGTTTGCTGAGCGTGTCGTCGTCGAGCTTTGCGGCTGGGCGCACGTTGCTCTCGTGAGCATGCCAGCACCCGGTAAGTGCGAGGCTCGCGATGAGGTGAGCGACCCTCATTGAATGGAGAGACGAGCTTGGCGGGTGGCTGCGTGATAAGCGACCGAAGCACTCTCCGGATACGCTTGCGCGTCATCGATGCCGAGCTTTTCGAGCTCCTTCAAGATGTCGGCTCTGCGAGTCGCCGACGCGAGTAGCCATGCGTCACAACCTTGGTCTTCACACGTCTTCAAGACACCTTGCTCCGCGGTAAGCGCGTCGCTGGCGCGACCCGAATCGAGAAGTGCGCGTGCATACGTGTGTTGAACGCGGATGTCGTTCTTGAGATTTGGCGGCGCGCTCTCGATGGCGCTCACTGCGAGACCGGGAGCGGCTGCATCGAGGTAGCCCTGCGCGAGCAAACGGAGCGCCTCGGGATCGCGCATCGTGACGTAGCTCGTCTCGAGAGAGCGAACTGCATTCTCGTGGCCATCGGCGAGGACGGCTTTTTCACGCTGCGTTCCGCTCGCAAGTATGAGTACGAACGCCGCAACCAAGAGAACCGTGTTCAGCGCTCGCAGACCCATCGTTTCCCTCACCTCAGTGTGCCAGAAACCCTAGACAAAGACGCGGGCGAGAAGGTTCCCGAAAAAGCTGAGACACCTCTCTCTACGTAGTGGCTTGGGTGACGATCCCCATCGCACCACAAATAGGTGAGACAACGTGGGATGACGCTCACAGCTGCGCAAGAAGGTAATCCGCCGCGGCGCGTGTTCCGAGCGCGCCACCCACGTCGCGTGTGCATTGGAGCTCGTCGAGCGCTTTGGCGCACGCGGCTTCGATGCGCTGCTCTTCTTCGGGAAAGCCGAGGTGGGTGAGGAGCATGCCGACGCTGAGGAAGCTCGCGATGGGGTTGGCGACGTCTTTCCCGGCGAGCGGTGGAGCCGACCCGTGGACCGGTTCGAACATCGCGACGCGCGTGGGGTCGCTTGCGTGAACGTTGGCGCTCGAAGCGATGCCGAGACCGCCTTGGAGAGCGGCGCCGAGGTCGGTGACGATGTCGCCGAAAAGGTTGCAGGTTACAACTACCTCGAACGGCGACGGATCTTGCACGAGGTAAAGGCAGAGCGCGTCGACGTAGACGTGATGCGCCGTGATGCCGGGATATT
Source organism: Polyangiales bacterium (assembly GCA_038239005.1). Classification (GTDB taxonomy): domain Bacteria; phylum Myxococcota_A; class Polyangia; order Polyangiales; family Polyangiaceae; genus DASXHD01. The sequence continues at coordinate 25,310 of JBBSFE010000094.1, read as the reverse complement.
CTTTCGCAACCTCGAAGAAGACGCGGCGCCAAAGCTCGTGCGCGAAGGCCATGGCGTTCGATTTGTCGGCCATGTGAACGGTTTTCTTGCCGGTGCGTTTGGCGTATTCGAAGCCCGCACGAATCAAACGCTCGACGCCTTTGCGCGTGTTGACGTCTTCGTTGATGGCGATTTCGTCCGGCGTGCCGCGTTTGAACTGACCGCCCATGCCGACGTAAATGCCTTCGGTGTTTTCGCGAAACACGACGAGATTCACGTCGGCTCGGGACCGATTCTTCAGAGGCACGAGGCGATCGCTCAGCGCCTTCACCGGGCGAATGTTGGCGTAGAGGTCGAGCCCGAATCGGAGACCAAAGAGAATGTCGCGCGCGTGCTCGAGATTCGGTACACGCGGATCGCCGAGCGCGCCGAGCAGAACCGCGCTCGCTTCGTTCTTGATTCGATCGGCGATGTCTTTTGGAAACGTGGTGCCGTCGGCAAGGTAGCGATCGGCGCCGAGGTCGAGCGGCCAGAGCTCGAGCGGGAGCTTTTTTCGATCGCGTACGAGCTCGAGCAGGCGAACCGCTTGAGCGATGACCTCGGGACCAATGCCGTCGCCTGGGATGACGGCGATGAGCTTGCGCGCCATGAGTGACGCGACTCTACTAGAAGCCGCGATGTCGAAGCAGACCGAAAGCGACGGACTCCACGCGCGAGCACGCGCCTTCGTGGATGCGTTCGAGCGCGACGCGGCAATGCCCGAAACCTTCGAGGCGCTCGCTCGCGATCTGGCTGATTTTCAGGGTCGCTGGGTCGAGGGATACGCGCGCCTTCGCGCTGCGCGTGGCGAAGCGGCGCCGGCGGTTCCGACCGATGCGTTCAAAGCAGCGCGCGTCTCGGCATTCGACGAACCAAGCACACCCATCGTGTTTCGCACGAGCGGGACGACCGTGGGCGCGCGTGGCGCACATTGGTTTCGCACGTGCGATACCTACGATGCCGGCGCGCTCGCGTTCGGTCGACGCGCGCTCGACGTGCACGCGCGAATGCCCGTGCTCGTGATGGGGCCATCGCCGGCGGAGCAACCCGATTCGTCGCTCGTTCACATGATCGATGCGTTCGTTCGTGAATTCGGTACGGGCGACGAGACCGCATACTTCATCGAAGACGGCGTGATCGATCTCGGCGCGCTCGACGAACGCATCGCACGATTGATGGTAACGGGCGTGAGCGACCTCCTCGTGCTCGGAACCTCGCTCGCCTACGTGCAATGGCTCGATGCGCTCGCTGAATCGAAGTTCCGACTACCCGATGGCGCACGTGTGATGCAAACTGGCGGCTTCAAGGGCAAGACGATCGACATCGACGCGCAAAAGCTCCGTCGCGATCTCGCGCGCGCGCTCTGCATCGAGGAGCGCGCCATCATCGCGGAGTACGGGATGACGGAGCTCTCGAGTCAATTTTGGGAACGACCCGGCAAGCCGAACGTGTACATGGAGCCGCCGTGGGCGCGCGTCGTGCCGGTCGACCCGGAAACGCTCGCGCCGGTGGCGAGCGGCGAGATCGGGATCGCGCGCATCGAGGATTTGCTAAACGTCGACAGCGCATTCGCGATCGTCACCGCCGATCGCGTGCGTCGCGTCGAAGGCGGGTTCGAGCTGCTCGGACGCACAGCGGGCGCGCCACCACGCGGGTGCTCGATTGCAACCGAGGAGATGATGCGCACGTGAAGCTCTCTTCACGCTTTGCGAGGTCTTCACGCTCTGCGAGGTCTTCACGCTCTGCGAGGCTTCACGCGCTTCTCGATGCGGCCGAGCGTGTCGCAAGCGATCCAACGATCGCCCGAGCGCTCGTGGCGTCGACGGGTCTTTCGCTCGAAAATGTGCAGCTCGGGCTCGCGCGTCATCTCGAGCGCGCAACCGACGCCGATGTCGATGCGCTCGTCGAGAGCGTCGCGCCCGCGGCGCACGTGCATGTGATTTTATCGTCGAGCGTTTTCGTCGCGCCACTTCGTGCGATCGCGCTCGCTCTCGCCGCAAGCGATCGCGTGACGGTAAAGCCTTCACGACGCGAGCCCGTGTTTGCCGAAGCGCTCGTTCGCGAGCTCGGAGATTCGTGCGTGACACTCGGCGACGTCGACGTGGACGCGGGTGAAATCCACGTCTACGGGCTCGATGCGACGATCGCGACCGTTCGTTCGCACGCGAAGAGCGGCGTCATCGTTCGCGGACACGGCACGGGGATGGGCGCAGCGCTCGTCACGGGCGATTTCGAGCGCTCGGCTGCCGCGCTCGCGGACGACGTCGTCGTGTTCGATCAGCGCGGATGTCTCAGCCCGCGCGTCGCCTTCGTCGTCGGCGACGCCATCGCGTTCGGTAAACGTTTGTTCGATGCGCTCGAATCGCGCGCCGCATCGATTCCGCGCGGCAAGCTGGATCACGACGAGCTCGAAGATCTCGCGCGGTGGGCATCGACCGTCGAATTCGCAGGCACGCTGCATCGCGGCGCATCGTGCGCGGTCGGCGTGATGTCGACGACCGCGTATCCGCCGAGCGGCCGCCACGTGCTCGTCCGTCCAATCGTATCCGCGTCTGATTTGTTGACCGCTCTCGGCGACGACGCACGCTTCGTCGTCGCACTCGGCTCGAACGATCCCGAGCTCGCTCGCACGGTCGCCCCCGCGCATGCACGCGTCTCCGCGCTTGGCGAAATGCAACGACCGCCCCTCGACGGGCCCGTCGATCGGCGGCGCTAAAATGAAACGAGCGCACCCACGTGAGGGGAGCTCGCTCGCGCGCTAGTCGCCGTCGGGTGCGTCGGCGCCGGAATCGGTTGCGTCGGTTCCGGCGTCTTCGATTGCCGCATCCTTGGGCGATGCGTCGCCCGCCTCGCAGGAGGCATCGGCGAGAGGGCTGCTGTTGCCGCACGGCTGGATGCACTCGGGCGGGGTGTTGCATTTCCACACCGGGCCGGAGCTCGAGGCGCTGCACGTGCAGCCGTTGCTCGCTTCACAACTCGGCTCGTAAAAGCAAACGATTGCGTTCGACGCGTGCGGGCATGTCGCTCCAGCGTTGGTGAACTGGGAGCAGAGGTCGATCGGCGGTTCGGTCGTTGCGTCGGTGCCACCATCGGTCGTGGAGTCACCGTTGCACGCCCAGCCGACCATCGCGGCGAACACGAGAAGCAAAGTCTTACGCACGCGAGAAGCCTAGCGCGTCACAGGGGCATCGTCTCGCCGATGTCGAGCACGTGAAGGCGCGACGCATCGAGCTCGCGTTCTTTCCAAAAGGCACGCACACGCTGGGGCGGTTCGCCGAGGGGCTCGTCGGTGAGCTTGAACGTGCCCCAGTGCATCGCACAAAAGTGCCGCGCGCCGAGAATCTCGAAGGCGCGTACGGCGTCTTCGGGGCCGATGTGTTGCGAGCCCATGAACCAAACGGGATCGTATGCGCCGATTGGAATCATCGCCCAGTCGATCGGCTCGATGCGTTTCGAGATTTCTTGGAACATGGTCTCGCTGAATGCGGTGTCGCCGGCGTGATACGCGCGCTTCTCTTCGTGCTCGATGACGAACCCGCCCCACAAACGTTTGTTGCGATCCCACGGGACGCGCATCGACCAATGTTGCGCGGGCACGAGCGTGATGCGCACGCCTTCGTGCTCGTGCGTCTCCCACCAATCGAGCTCGACGACGCGCGGAAGCCCCGCACTACGCAAGATCTCGCCGACGTCTTTCGGCACGACATAGAGCGCGTCGGGCCCGATGCGGCGTAGCGTCGGCAAATCCAAATGATCGTAGTGCGAGTGCGAGACCGTCACGATGTCGATCGCGGGCATCTTCGCGAGCGCGACGCCCGGAGGAGCATTGCGTCGACGCGGACCGACGCGCTCGCTCCAGATCGGATCGGTGACGATCATTTTCCCGCCGAATCGGAGCGCGAACGTCGCGTGTCCGATCCACGTCATGCTCGGCGATGCGTCGTGCAGCGCTGCGCCGTCGTTCTCGCGCATGGGCGTGACATACGGCGAAGTGCGTTTTCGATTGAGCTGCCAGCGGAGCAAATCGCCGAGACCCTTGTCCGGCGTTGTTCCGTCGAGGTTCGTGTAGCCTCGCGGAGAGCGTAACGAGCCGCGCCCGCGCAAGCCTCGCAGAGCAGTCAAGACGGGTCGGGTGCGCTTCCGGCCGCCGCGGGCTCATCGCCCTTCGCCGGAATGATCTGCACGCGGCGATCGGACCCTTGCCCGCTCGACTCGGTGCGCACGCCCGTGAAATCCTGAAGTGCCTTGTGCACGACGCGGCGATCGCGCGCGCTCATCGGATCGAACGTGATGACCTTGCCCTCTTTGGCGACGCGCGCACCAAGGCGACGCGCCATCTCCGAGAGCTGGTCTTCGTGGCGAGCGCGGTAACCTTCCGCGTCGACCGAGACGTGTTTGCGATCTTCGCCGGGGCGATGAATGACGCGCGTCGTGAGGTATTGGATGGCCTCGAGCACGGCGCCGCGCTTGCCGATGATGCGGCCTGCGTCCGGCCCTTCGATCTCGAAACGAACCTCGCCCTCTTCGCTCTCGCCGTCATCGGGCGCGACGTGGACTTCGGCCTGCATCTCCATCTTCTCGAGCAGGTTGCGCAAAAATCCGAGAGCGCGCTTCGACTGGTTGTCGAGCGTGGTCTCGTCGGCGGTGGCGATTTCAGTTTTCTCCTCGGACACGTTCGTTTCCCTTTCCTACGTAGTCACCTGGATTGCCGTCTTCTTTTGAGTAGGCGGCGGATCGCGAGGTGCGAATTTTTCGACGACGAGCTGCTGCACGATACCGAGCACGCTGTTCGTCAGCATGTAAACACCGAGTGCGGCCGGCAGAAAGAGCATCATGACCATGAACACGGCCGGCATGATGTACGTCATCATCTTCTGCTGCATGGGGTCCATGCCCTGCTGCGGGACGATGCGCTGCTGAAGGATCATGAACCCGCCGAGCACGAACGGCAGCGGCCCGAGCGCCGGCAACGTGCCCACGAGCGGCAAGTGCAGCGCGCCGAAAAGCATGTCTGGGGCCGAGAGATCCGTGAACCACAAGAAGCGTGTATGATACATCTCTACGCAGGTTTGCAGCGTCGTGTACATCGCGAACCAGACCGGCATTTGCACGAGCTGCGGCAAACACCCGCCGAGCGGATTCACTCCCCGCTTTTTGTAGAGCTCCATCATCGCGAGGTTCTTGGACTGCATGTCGCCCGAGAACTTTTTCGTGATCTCGTCGATCTCCGGTTTGAGGCGGCGCATGCCGACCATCGCTTTGATCGACTTCCACTGGAGCGGGAAGAGCACCGTGCGGAGCGTGAGCGTGAGAAGGATGATCGCGAGGCCCCAGTTGTGGGTCACGTGATCTTTGAGCCACACGAGCGTGCCGACGAGCACCTTGGCGACGGGTGAGAAGAACCCGAGGTTGATGAGATCGCCGAGCTTCTTCCCGGGGCCGCCCGCGAACTTGAGCGTGTCGCGCTCTTTCGGGCCGAAGAATGCAATCTCCGAGTAGGACGCGACTTCGTCTTTTTGGAGCGTGGTCGAGTCGTACGTGAGGCGCGCGTGATAGACGGCGCCGGCTTCGTCGTCATCGCGCTTCTGGCCTTCGGCGACCCAGTCTTCGACGAGGACCTCGCACGTGCCCGGTGCGCCCTGCGGGATGATCGCGCTCGCGAAGTAATAGTTCGAGACGGCAGCGAAGCGATCGGCGCCGCCTTGGTAGGCCCAGCCTTCTTTGAAGTCGTCTTTGCCTTTGCGGAGAACGTCGCCGCCGTGACCGCATGCGACGTCCGAGATGAACGGCGAGACGCGGCCCAAGTGACCTTTGATTTCTTCGTTCTTGTAGAAGGCGAACGTCTCGATCGAAAACCGGTGCTTGCGTGGGCCGTCGGCGAGGTTTTTTAGCTGCGTGTCGACGGTGAGCTCGAACGGGCGCTCGCCCGCCATCACGATCTTTTCGATTTGGACGACGCCGTCTTCGAAATAGGTGAATTTGCAGCCCTTGTCGGCGAGGCGTTCGAGCTTCCAGTTGAAGCGATCGTACTTGAGCTGCCAGGCTCCGCCAGACGAATCGCCGGCATCGGCGCCGCGGAAGAGCGTGCGAAGCGGGCGCCAACGCTCGACGGCGTTCGTCGGGCTCGCGCTCGTGATCATCTTCACTTCTGCGTATTGCTCGTCTTTGAGCTGGAGGTTCGTGAGCGCGGCGCCACGTGTCGAGAGGTCGGCCTCGAAGCGGTTGCCGTGGATGTGGCACGCCTCTTCTGGCGCCATGGGGACCGGAACGTTCGGATCCGAACGTTCGATGGCAGGGTCGGGGGCGAAATCGGGGGCGTTGACGTACGACTCTTCGGCGACCGGCTGCGTTTTGTCCTTCGACTCGCCCGACATGGCCGGCCAGATGACCTTCCATACGAGGAGGACCACCCCGAAGATGACGAGCGTGCGAAGCAGCGTGTTGCGGTCCATTAGATTTTCTTAGGCGGCGGCATATCCACGCCACCTGGGTGAAACGGGTGGCACTTACACAGCCGCACCGCCGAAAGCAAGCTGCCGCGGAAAGCGCCGTGGGTTTCGAGGCACGCAACGGCGTACCGCGAGCACGAAGGTTCGAACCGGCACACGTTGCCGAGCAGCCGCGAGAGCGTGAGCTGGTAAGCGCGGATGAGCAAAATGAGAAACCGCGCGAACATCTTCCTGTGCGCGCCAAAATGGGGCCTCGCGGGGCTGGGCGCAATCGTCACGGTCGCGGCCCGAGCACTTTTTCACAATGGGCTCGGAGGCGTGGCAGCGCCGCGGTCCATTCGGCCTGCACATTGCGCAGCCCCAACGTGCCAGCGCCCGATTTCGCGATGACCACGAGGTCGATGCCGGGCGGAAGCATGGCGGGCGCGAGCCGAAAACACTCGCGGCAGAGCCGTTTGATGCGATTTCTCACGACTGCATTGCCGGTTTTCTTGGTGGCGACGACGCCGAGACGTGTGGGTCCGCCTTCTTCGCGCGCGCGCACGATCATGACGAAGTGGGGCGTTCGGACGCTTTCACCGCCGCGCTGAGCACGTGTGAACTCGACTCGCTTGCGAATGCGCCGGTCGCGACCGAACGCGAACGCCATCACGTTCGCTACTTCTTGTAGATCGACACGGTGAGGCGCTGACGCCCTTTACGACGACGATTCGCGAGCACTTTGCGGCCACCGCGCGTTTCCATGCGGGTGCGAAACCCGTGTGTGCGCAGGCGCCGGACGTTGTGGGGTTGATACGTGCGTTTCACGATAGCCTCGCAGAGCGGAAGGAGGGGCGGAACTAAGCACCAAAGCTCGCGGTCGTCAATTGTAACTCCACAGTTATTTTGCTCGCGGAGGTGTATCGTCTGGGATAATCGCTTCGTCGGTCAGATGGGCTTCTTTTCGAAAATCTTGCGTGGGTCGGCGGTAGCGATCCTCGGGGTGGCGGCGAGTCTCCTTTCGCGGGAGGCGCACGCCCAGCAGTCCACGTTCTATCTCGATCGCCTGCAGGTCCCCGGCGCGCCCGACGACGGCATCGTCATGTGGCGACCCGTGACGCAGCCCGACAATATTTTTTATGGGCAGCTCGGTATCGGCTTTCAGTACGCGCCGCTCCGAAGCGACACCATCATCCAGAACAAGGGCTCCATTCTCAAGCCCTCGCCCGCCAACGTCATCGACACCCAACTCACCATTTACGGGTCGGCAGGCTTCGAGCTTTTCAATCGGTTCATCGCGTCGGTGAACTTTCCGTGGAACCCACTCCAGACGGGGCAGAACCCGAACTACGCGTCGAACAAGCTCAGCGGCAACGTCACGACGACGCAAGTCGACGCGCACGGTCCAACGACCGACGACATGCGCATCGACATCCGCGGCGTCATCGCGCGCACTCCGAATTTGCGCGGCGCAGTCGGCGGCGGCATCAGCTTGTTCGCGCCCACCGGCTCGAGCACCGCGTTCGGCGGTGACGGCACCACGTCGTACATGTTCCAGCTCACGGGCGAATACGATTTCCGTCCGCTCGTGCTGATGTTCAACACGGGCTTTCACATCGGGCGCCCCACGATTCGCATCAACGACCCCGTGAACCACAACGGCCTCGGCGTGAGCGACGACTGGTCGTGGGCGCTCGGCGCATTCATTCCATTCAAGGACAGCAAGTATCGCCTCGGCCTCAACATCTTCGGGCAGACCGGCATCCACGCCGACTCCACGACAGGCGACACCTTCTTTCGTTTGCAGAATACACCTGTCGAGTGGAACGTCGAAGGCCGCATGAAGTTCGGCGGCTCGCAACGTTGGTGGGCCGGCGCGACCATCGGCACGCTCGTGGTTCCGGGTTATGGCGCACCTGATTTGCGCATCTTTGCCGCTCTCGGCGCATACGTTCCGCTTCCCGGATCAGGCGCGACGCAAACGGAGCACGAGCGACGCCTCGCGATGCGCGAGAAGTGGCGCTCGCAGCACGCCGAAGACTCCGACGGCGACGGCATCCCCGATGACATCGACGCTTGCCCGATGGAAAAAGGCAGCAAGGACAACGATGGGTGTCCAAAACTTTCCGACCGTGACAATGACGGCATCCCCGACATCTACGACAAGTGCCCGGACCAACCCGAAGACAAAGACGGCATCGACGACGGCGACGGCTGCCCCGAGACCGACGCGGACGGCGACGGCATCCCCGACACCGAAGACGCCTGCCCGAAGCAACCCGGCCAACGAAATCCTGATCCGAAAAAGAATGGCTGCCCCACGACGTACGTCTTCGAAGGAAGCGTCATCAAGTTCGTGCAGCAGGTTCACTTCGCGATTGGCTCGGCGACGATCCTTGCCGACAGCTTCCCGATCCTTCAAGACGTCGTGAACCTCATCAAGGTGAACGCGAACTTGAAGCGGCTCGCCGTGGAAGGTCACACCGACAACACCGGCTCCGCTGACATGAACCGCAAGCTCTCGCAGTTGCGGTCCGAGTCGGTCATGAACTGGATGGTCGACAAGGGCATCGACAAGGCGCGGCTCGAAGCCCACGGCTACGGCCCGGACAAGCCCATCGACACAAATGACACACCGGCCGGTCGCACGAAAAACCGGCGCGTCGAGTTCAAGATCCTCGAGCAATCGGACTCGAACCAGACTCAGAAGAAGTAGCCGTTTTGACGTATGCTCGGCGTCCGCATGGCCGCCAAGAAAAAAAAGAAGACGTCGAAACCGCAATCGAAGGTGAAGCCGAAGGCGATCAAGAAAGCCAAACCCAAGGCGATCAAGAAAGCCAAACCCAAGGCGATCAAGAAAGCCAAACCCAAGGCGATCAAGAAACCCAAGGCGAAGGCGAAGGCGAAACCAGCGAAGAAAAAAGCGCCGGTGTCACGACGTGACGGAACGGGCCACCTCAATCCGACGTATGCAAAGCAGCTTCGCGCGATGAGCGGGCAGACGACGAAGGGCGACTCGAAGCGCACCGCGTTCAGCGTGAAGAAGGATGCCTACGCCGAGGAGCTCGCTGAAGAAGTGATTGGCAAAGCGACCTCCGGTGAGGACCAAGGCGAAGACGCCGAAGACGCCGTCGAGGAGGAAGAGAGTGGCGGGCCGTTCGTCGAGACGACGGGCCGTACCGAATTCGCCGACGGCGTCGACGAGTCGAACCCCGAGGACGCCGAACGCGAGCCTTTTCCAACAACGTGAGCTCTTTCGAGATGCGACTCGCGCTCGCCGTGTTTTTGGTTTCGAGCGCGGCGGCTGCGGCAAACGTCAGGACCGATCGCCCGCGCATCTTGCTCGGCAACGGCGGGCTTGGAACATCCGCCGCGACGTTCAAAGATCGCTGCACGAACGACGCTAACTACAAGCAGCGTTGCGCGACCGCTCTCACCGTCGGTGGCGGGCAATATCCAGCGATGAACGACGCCGCGGGTTTCGTGGTCAACGGTGACGCCGCGCGATGCACGCAGGCCTACGCGACGTTGCAAACGGTCGCCGCGGACACGCCCGGCCAACCCGACGCACACAGCTACATCTCGAACAACGGCCGGACCATGCTCCAGCTCGCAGTCGTCCGCGATTGGTGCGACGCGCAGCTCAGCGGCCCGCAGAAGACGTGGATCCAAGGGAAAATCACCGGCTACGCCGATTGGGTGCTGAGCGGCATGGGCGGCTACGCGCTCGATGTTTTTCACGACGACATGAACAACGTGTGGAATTCGGTCGCGCTCGCGGGCCTCGCGCTCAAAGGCACCACGGAAGATGCGAAGGCCACGACGTATCTCGCCGCAGCCGACGCGCAGTGGAAGAACGTGATTTTCCCAGCGCTCGATTACGAAGGCGACTTCTGGCACGAGGGCTTCACGTACGTGCAACCCGCGGTGGGCTCCGCGATCGTTTACGCGCTCGCGTGGTCGATCGCGACGGACGAAAATATTTTCAAGAACGAGCCGAAGCTCTACGGCGGCTACATCGACTTTCACGCGTACTTGATGCGACCCGATTACAACTACGCGTACTTCGGCGACACCGCCGACAACAAGCAATCGATTCAGCTCTTCACGCGCCCGCTCGTGGACATGCTCACGCTCGGCACCGGGTCGGCGCTCGGGCAAGGTTTGTCGGACGAGATTTTGGCGAACACGCCCGGCGCCTACGATTACTCCGGCGCCGATGCGTACATGCTCGCGCTCTTCTACGACGCCACGAAAGACGGCGCCAAAACCACACGGAGCTCGCTCGCGACATCGCGTTGGATGAGCCCGGGCGCAGCCGATATTGCGATCATGCGATCGGGCTGGAGCAAGACGGACACGTTCATCTACGTGGCGTGCGGCGACTACTTCGGCGCGCAGCAACACGACGAGGCGGGCAGCTTTCAGATTTTCAAAAACGCCGAGCTCACCGGCGCGACCGGCTACTACGACAGCTTCGAGACCGATCACTGGGACAACTATTATTCGCTGCACACGTTGCACGCCAACACGATCGCGGACGATCAGCCCGGCCAATATTTTCCGACGCTCCACACGCTTCAAAACGGCGCATCGGCAAACGTGAACGACGGCGGGCAGCGCTCGATGCGGCGCGACAAAACGGGGACGTCGTTTCCGAATCCCGATTTGCCCGCGTACATGAGCCACAAAACCGCGGCGCCCTTCGTCGACACCGGTGACATCACGACGTTCGAACAAACGAGCTGCCACTCGTACGTCGCGTGCAACGTGACGAATGCGTACTCGTCGCCCGGCCACGTGATGAACGGCAACACGCCGAAGCTCGACGAAGTGTCGCGCCAATTCGTGTTCGTCCCGCCTGATGTCTTCGTCGTTTTCGATCGCGTCGAAGCGCTCGACGCGACGTACGCGAAGCGATTTCTACTGCAGGCCCCGCCGAATCCAGCGGTCGCCGGCTCGAAGTACACGCTCACGAACGGTGGCGGCACGCTCTACGCGGAGACGATGCTTCCCGCCGGCGCAGCGGCCAACATCGTCACGAATTTCGCCGTCGCCGGCACCGCACATCCACCAACAGCCACGGGCAACGAATCATTCGGCACGCGCATCGAGGTCGTCGCGCCTTCCGGCAAGACGCGCGATTATTTTCTCCACGTCATCGGCACCGGCGCGAGCGCGCCAACATCGACCATCACCGAAGATTCCGACTCGGCCACCGTGACCGTCACATCGCCTCAGGGCAAGTACACCGTGAAGTTCGCGAAGACCGGCACCCTCGGTGGGCACCTCACGTCGATGGACGGCGGCGGCAAGGTGACGTGCGACGAAGACCTCGGCGCCCAGGCGCAACCGGCGGACGGCGGAGTCGGAGACGGCGGCGGGCTCGGCGACGCTGGCGGAGGCGGCGACGCTGGCGGAGGCGGAGGAGGCGGCGGGTGCGGATGCGTCGCTGCTGGCGATACGCGCGGCAACGTCGTTACCATCGCGATGCTCGCGCTCCTCGCCGTGCTCGCGCGCTTGCGTCGACGCGCCTGAGTCTTCATTCTACGAAGATGTCTTCATGGCATTTTCTTTTCGCGGCGCTGCTCGTCGCTTCTTGCACGCCCGATACCTTCGCGACCGACGATGCCGCAGTCACGAACGACGGCGCGACCAGCGACGGTGGCCGTTGCAACTCGACGCACAATTTCGGCCTGCCGCAGGACGTCATCTTCCGCGACACGTCGCCGACATCGCCGATCATTCCGATTCACGGCGTCGCGCGGTTCTCGCAGGACGAGCTCACGATGTTCTTCGACGATCCGGTCGCCGGAAAAATCTACACGTCGACCCGCGCAAACCGCAACGCTGACTTCGTCGGCGAGAACGAAATCCTGACCGACATTGGCAAGGCTCACATCCAACCTGCGCCGGACGTCGGCAGTCAGCGGCTGTTCTTCGAGCAAGACAACAGCGGCTTGAAAGCGATCTTTTCGGACACCATCGGTGGTGGCGCGAGCGAGCTTCCGTTTCTGAGCGGCTCCACCAACTACTCCATGCCGTACGTGCCCAAACCGGGGGCAATGTATTTCGTGACGACCGACGGTACGAACACGATTCGTCGCACGGACATCTCGTCGACGAGCTCACCCGTCAACCAAAGCACGCCTGCGTTCGGCAAAACGCTTTCCATCCAGGCCAACGCCGTCGTCGTCGATGGTACGGAGTCGCTGCTCTATTACAGCGTTGGCATCGACTCGGGGTCAGCGGCAATGTTCGAGTCCCGATTCTCGAGCGGCACATGGAGCACGCCGATCGCGGCGCCCGTCGTTGCGTCACCAGCACCCGATCGACCGACATGGCTCTCGCCCGACGGCTGCCGCCTCTACTACCGCGTGTGGAAAGACATCACGACGACCACGCTCGTGTACGCGGACCGCACCTGAGTCAACGTGTCGCTCCGTAGGCGACGAAACATCCGAACGCGACGCTCGCGATTCCGGTCGCGACAGCGAGTCCGCGCTGGAAGTGCTCGAAGCGTTTTGCAAGCACGAGCATCGGCACGGCGAGCGCGGTGGTTACGAGCAACATGCCTGCGATCGTTCCGCCGCCGAAGAGCGCGAGGTAGAGCATTCCCCACAACGGATCGTGAATGGCGCCGACAACGAGCAGCGCGAGCGCCGCGGAGCCTGCGAGCCCATGCACGACACCCACAACGAGGGGTCGCACGCTCGCTCCGGGCTTGTGGCTCGCGCGCCCGCGAATGGCCAGGACGCCGAGAACGAGCAGCATCGCCGCAACGGGCAACTCCATCGCGCCTGTGATGCGTGGCGGAAGGACGATTCCAAACGCGACGATGGTGCCGCCAACGACAACGATGGTGAGCGTGTGCCCGAGCCCCCAAAGGACGCCGATGGGCGCCGCCGCGCGCAGCGACCGCTCACGGCTCACGATTGTCGACACCGCAACGACGTGGTCCGCGTCGGTTGCATGCCTCATCCCGAGAAAGAAGCCGAGCGTGAGAATGGCAGCAAGGCTCATCGGGACCGAGTTAGTAGCACGGCTGAGTACTATCGTGCCACTAGACAAACGCTGGCCCCGCGCGGTTTGGAGGTCCGCCGGGGCCGTGGTAACTGACCGCATGTGCCAGCCACGTCCACGTAGTAGCACGTTTATTATCATTCGTGCCACGATGTTTTTGGCGACAATTGCGCCCGCGGCGGCGGCGCATGATTACTGGTTGGTGCCTCTCTCGCGGGAGGGCGACGTCGTTCCCGTAAGCCTCGTCGTCGGCGAGGACTTCGTCATTCAGGAGGACAAGCACTTCGAAGGTGCGCGTACCCCGCGAGCCGTTGTCGTTCATCGAGGGCGACAGGAGCCCGCAGAGACCGTCGAAGGTGCGACGCCGTTCTTGCGTATGAACGTCGCCAGCGTGGGCGGACATCTCTTGGTCGTGGATCGAAATGCGGCGACCATCACGCTTGCACCCGCCGAGTTCGAGACCTATCTCCACTCCGAGGGGCTCGATGCGGTGGTGGAGGAGCGCGCGCGCCGTGGCGAGTCTTCCCTTCCCGGCCGCGAACGCTACAGCCGATGTCTGAAGGCGCTCGTGCAAACGGGCGACGCGCACGACGACACGTTCGCGTTCGACGCCCACCAGACGCTCGAAATCGTCCCAGATCGCGATCCCGTACGCGCTCTGCCGGGAAGCACGCTGGGCGTCGCGATGAAGTTCCACGGCGAGCCGCTCGCAGGCGCGCGATTCGATGCGCTTTCGCGCGTCGGTGACGACGTTCAGTCGAAGGCTTACACGACCGACGACCGCGGACGCGCGTCGATCACGATCGACCGACGCGCAGAGTGGTTGGTGCGCACCGTTCACATGACGCGTTGCGACCGATGCACCGATGCGGATTGGGAAAGCACCTGGGCGTCGTACACGTTCACGAGCTCGAGCGAGCATGCACCGCCGAGCAAGAAGCGCTTCGTCGCAATCGTCGTGGCGCTCGTTCTCGGTCTCGCGCTGTGGATCGTCAGTCGGGACTCGCGTCGAGGGGGCTCGAGCGGACCAGCTTGCACGTAGCGGCGTCGTAAGTCGTGTTGGCGAAGATGTCGGGGAAGATGCTTTGCGTCACGAGATCGGCTTCGGCTTGTGTGAGCGTCTCGCCGGTCGCGCAGTCGCCGACTGTCGACGTCGCGGCGAATGTCACGTGAAGCGTCGCTCCGCGTTCAGAGGTCAGCTTGTCTTTCGTGCGCACGGCAATGAGCTCGCCGCCGCGATCGATCACGGCGTACGCGTAGTCCTCGCTCGGAATCGTTCGGTACGTCGGCGATGACGTACCGGGCGCGATGACGTCGGGCACGTAGGTCTCGGACCACCACGTTGCGTCGATCGCGGTTCCGTCGGCGTAGGTGTTGTCGACGATCATCATCGTCGGATCGTCGCAAGCGAGCAACACAAGCAGGAGGAGTTTCTTCATGATCAATCCAGGTAGAACGTGCCGGTCAGGCGCGCGGTGAAGGGATACGCGGGTGTGAAGTCGAGGCCTTCACAGCCGCCGAAGCCGCCCGATGCCGTGGCCGTCGCGCGAGCGTTGCCGCCACACGAGAAGCCCGCGGGAATGGGCGCGCCGATTGCGGGATCTGTGCGGAGCCTCGAGACGGTGTCGAATGCGGCCGAGTAGTAGTGGCCGTCGAAGAGGTTTTCGATGTCGAGCGCGACGTCGAAGCGTTTGTGTTTGTAGCCGACGTGGAGATCGAACTGCGTCCAGCCGGGCACGGTGATGGCGCCGTCGTCCGAAGCGGGGCGATCGCCGATGCCGTAGAAACGGAAGCCGCCGCGAATCACCCCGGGGCCGAGCTTGTGGCGCGCCGATAGTCCGCCCGACCACGTTTCTTTCGGCGCGAGCGCGAGCGCTCCCGTTGCGTTGCCGTGGTTCACCGTGAACGCCGAGTGCGTGAGCGTGATGTCGAGATCCGCGGCGAGCCACTTCGTGATCTCGAAGCGCGTCTCGAATTCGGCGCCGTAGCGGTTCGTTGGATCGCTCGCCGCGGTCGTGCCGTCGTCGCCGTTCCACACGGTTTCGCTCGCGAGGTCGAGCATCCAGAGCGATGCGGCGAAGTCCCATCGATCGAAAAGGCGCGTGCGTGCACCGACCTCTTCGCCGATGGCGCGAACGAGCGGCGTGACGGCCGGGTTGGCGAAGACGCCGCGCACGTCGTTCGAGTGAAAACCGTGTCCGTAGTCGACGTAAAATTCGAGCTGCGCGTTCTTCTTGTCGAGCGGCGTCACGATCGCAGAGAGCTTTGGGCTGAGCTGCGCGGTGCCGTCGGTGCCGCTTCGTGGATTCGTCGGGTCGGTCGTTGCGAGGCGATTGTCGACGGCGAACGAGATCGCATCGGCACGGCCGCCGACGTCGAATCGTAGCCATTTCCAGGGCGAAATCTCTTCGTTCAAGTAAGCACCGATGAGCGTCTCGTGGACGTCGTCGCTGCGCACGTTCGAGAGCTGCACGCGGTGAAGCGTGTTCCAGAGCTCATTGTGGATGTCGTCGCTGCGCAGATCGGCGCCCATCGTCGTGTCGAAACGAACTTTGTGAAGCTCGTTCACGGTTCGATAGCTCGCGCGGCCGCCGTAGAAGGTGCGGCGATCGACCTGTTCGATCTCGTCTCCGTTTTGCGGATCGCGCGCGTAGAGCGTGAAGTTCGAAAAGAGATTGAAGCGATACGACGCGACGTACGCCATCGCCTTGAGCTCGCTCTTCTCCGTCGGTCGAAGCTTGTACGAAAGCGCGACTTGGTGACGCGCCGAGTCACCGCCTTCGTCTGGATCGATCGAGCCAAAACGCGAGAGACCAAGCGTGACCGCGCGCTCCGGAATTTGTCCCGACCCGTGCCAGTTGCCGCCGTAGCTCATCTCGGTGAGCGAGATCGATTGCGTCGGCGAGATGACGTACGTCAGCTTGTTGAAGAGTTTGTACTTGTCCCAGTTTTCGGGGTTGTCGAACGGCCCGTTCGCGCGACCGACATCGACCGCGAACGTCGCTTTGATGTTGTCGGCAAGATGCGGGCTTGCGATGAGGAGCGCGCGATAGCTTGGTGCGCCATGACCCGGTGAGCCGCCGAAGCCGACGCCGACGGACGATTGCTCGAACGCATCACGCGAGACGAGGTTCACCGCGCCGGCCGTCGCGAAGTCCCCTTGATTGGCGAAGTATGGGCCTTTCGTGATCTCCACGTGCTCGACGATCTCGGGGATGATGAAGTTCGTGTCGGAGAAGCCCTGGCCGTGGGCGTGCGACACCATGTTGATCGGGATGCCGTCGATCGAGAACGCGATGTCGGTGCCGTGATCGGCGTCGAACCCTCGCAAGAAATACTGATTCGCTTTGCCGCCGCCCGAGTGCTGCACCATCACGAGCCCGGGCGTGACACGAAGGATGTCTTGCACGCTGCCGATCGGACGAAGCTGGAAATCGCGATCGCGCACGCTGAACGACGATGCCGCGCTGATCGGGCGCTGCGCGAGCACGACCGTCGCTTGGTCCTCGCCCGTTTGCACGAGCGGCGGCGGTGGCGGTGGTGGTGGCGGAAGGTGAAATTCGTACGTGAAGTCGACCGTCGCGGCCATCGGAACACCCGCGCGCGTCGCCGGTTTGAAGACGAATTTTTTCGCGGCTTCGAGCGCCGCTTCGTCGAGACCATGCCCGATCGAGGTCGTGACGCGCGCGGATGTGACGTGGCCTTGCTCGTCGACGGCGAGCTCGAGACCCACGGTGCCTTCGGCGCGCTCACGAAGCGCGTCCGCGGGATAGAGCGCATCGACGCGTGTTTCGAGCGTCGGCGCGATGACGACCGGCACCGATCCATCCACGCCCGCGTCTTCTGCGTGTGCGTGCGCGACGACGAGAAGGATGGCAACGGTTGCAAGGGTTCGACGCATGCGCGGCGGGAGTAACACGATTGTTCAAGTTCGTGACACGATTTCTTACGCGCGGCGGCCCTCGGCGGATCCGCTATCTTGCGCGCCATGGAGCTGGTTCGATTCGGCGTCGCCATGGAGCGCGATCTCCTCGAGGACTTGGACCGCATCGTCGACGCGCGTCACTCGACCCGCTCCGAGGTGTTGCGCGATCTCGCGCGTGCGGAGGTCGACCGTGAGAAGGGCTCGAGCAGCGCCGACGCAGTCGCCGCACTCACGATCGTCTACGACCATCACGTCCGCGATCTGACCGAAAAGCTGACCGAGCTACAGCACAAGCTCGGCGCCGCCGTAAGGTCCTCGATGCACGTGCATTTGAGCGCGGACTATTGCCTCGAGGTCGTCGTGATGCACGGCCGCGCTGACGAGCTGCGCCGCGCGGCCAATCAGATTTTGGCGACACGGGGCGTCAAACGAGGGGGTCTCGAGGTCATCACCGACATCCCCCACGATCACGCCCACGATCCGGGACATTCTCACCCAAAAAAACGCAGATCCAACCGGGCCGTTCGCGCGTAATAAGGTTGCGCGTAGCACGGGGAAGCTCGGTCGTGCTACGAACGTAAATTCTCCCGTGAAGGTCTTTCCCATCGCTTTTGTTGGCGCTTTCGCCGTCCACGCCATCGCGGCTGTGGGCGTGAGCGCGCTTGGTTCGAGCCATGGCGCGAGCGAGCAGCGTGCGGTGGCCGGTCAAACCGTGGACATCGAACAAGAGCGCGCGGCCCCCGAGGTTCGTGACGAAGAGCCCGAAGCGACGTCGAAGCTTTCGACCGCCAAGGAGTCGTCACGCGGAACGCCGAATCCGGTTCACCTTCTCGCGCGTGCGGGTGCGGCAGCCGCAGCGACGGGCGATGTCGTTCCGGATCCGGTTCCGACGCAGGCGGCACCGATGCATTTCAAGATGGGTCTCGCTTCGCAAGTGGGCACGCCTCAAGGTGCCATCCATTCGCCGCCCGTCGTCGCAGGCGAGAGCGAAGTCGTCGCCGACTCTGATGTGACCGAGCGCGCACGCCAAGTCGGTGGCGCGTCGCCGGTGTATCCGTCCGACGCGCGCGCGCAAGGTGTCGAGCTTGGCTCGCCGCTCCCGTTCGAGATCGTCGTCGACTCCTCGGGCCGCGTCGCATCCGCCCGCGCCCTCCACCACGCCGGCTACGGCTTCGACGAAGCCGCGATGACGGCCCTCCGCACCTACCGCTTCACGCCCGCCACCCGCGCAGGCCACGTCGTCCCCGTCCGCATGCGCTGGACGGTCGACTTCCGCCTCAACTGACTGTCTCAGGTTTCGTAAGGTATGGGTTAGTGGAGGTTGCGCGCGAAGACTTCCGCGACCCAGACGCTGCCGTCGGGGTCGTCGAGGACCGCGATGCCGAGGGTGTCGTATTCGGGATGTTGGAGGTTCGTGCGGTGCGACGGGCTTTGCCAGAGCGAGCGGTGCGCGAGCAAAATGCTTTGTGCGTGCGCCACGTTTTCGCCCGATTCGGAAGCCGTGAGGCCCGCGTTTTGGAGGCGCTGCGCGGGATCGCCGTCGCCGACGTCGTGACCGATCGTGTGGGCGTCTTTCATGCGTTGCGCGTGCGCGGCTGCGATGGTGTCGAGGCGCGCGTCGCGGCGGAGCTGCCCGAGTGATTGCTGCGCGCGAAGCGCTTGGACCATCGCGGCGAGCGCGGCGCGTTCGTCGGCGATGCCCGCGGATGCGGCCTCACCCGGCGCGGAGAGACTCGGCATTTGTTGCGGCGGATCGACATCGGCGTAGAGCTGCGCTTCGAGAGCGGGGCGCGGACCCGTCGCGACGTCCGCGACGACTTGCACCGTGAACGCGCCGCCGCGATCGGGAGCGAAGCGCGCGCGTACGTTCGTTCCGTCGAACGATGACGGGATGGTGTGCGGCTCGCCGCCCGGCCCGACGACGACGACGTGAGCGCCCGTCGCGTTGACGAGCATCTTCGCATCCACGCTGATCCACGTGCCCACATGCGTGCGTGTGGGAATGGACGTCGCGACATCGGCAATCGCATCGAGCGCGATCGCCGCAACGATTTGTGTTCCGTCACGTGCAACACCCGAAGCGACACCACAGCGGCGCTCGCCGATGTCGTGGAACGTCTGACGCCATTGCTCGAGCTTCTTCACCGTCGACTCGTGATCCATCGCGCGCGCCGAAACGATCCATGCGCGAGGCCACACGTGCGGATCACCGGAGACGCGTTGCGCGAACGTGAGCCCGTCGAGATCGAGATACGGAAGATCGAGTGCCTTGCGCATCACGAGACGTTTGGCGACGAGACGCAGCCCGTCTTCCGGCATGCCGCATTTTCTTTGAAGCTCGGCTTCACGATCCGTGAGCGTCGGGTCTGCGGTGCGCGCGCCCGACGCCGTCGATGCGGACCACGTCCACGGGGGCTCGACCGGCCGCGGTTGCGCGCTCGCCGAAGTCGTTACGCACATGAGGAGGAGCGCACGCCGCACTCCTCGAGTCTACTGGGAGCGCTTGCGATTGGCCAAAGTGCGGCCACGCAGGGCATAGCCCACCCGCACGCCGAGCAAGAACACGACGCCGATCAGCACCAGAAGGATGACCCGATTCAGATCGAGAAACCTTTACCGACAGTGACTGCGCCGCCCGAGAACGGCGACATGTGCGCGCCGCGGAATTTCCCCGCAACGCAACCGCCGACTGAGGTGCCTGGGAACGGACCGCCGTCGATTTCGACTGCGGAGACCGTGCCGTTCGGTTGGAACGTGATCTTGGCGTGACCGTTTCCGGTTGGGCCGGTCGCGTTTTTGCAGCCGCCGATGGAGCCCATCACGTTGCCGAGAGCCGCCGAAGCGTTGCCGGAGTTGAACGGAGCCGTGCCGCCACCGCCTCCACCACCACCGCCGCCTCCTCCACCGCCGCCGCCAGTATTGGCGCCAGCAGCCATCGCGCATTGAAGATCGCCCGGCGCGCATTTGCTTCCGCCGCCGCCACCCGCAGCTGCCGTTGCAGTCGGCACGACGGCTGTACCGCCGCCGCCACCGCCACCACCACCGCCGCCACCGCCACCACCAGCTGCTCCACCACCGCCGCCGCCCGTGGGCGGATGCGCGCCGCCGCCGGATGCGCCGACGCCGGGTTTCGTCGCCGTGTTGGCACCCGTTGGATCGTTCGTCGCTTGTGCGCCGCTTCCGACAGGTCCACCGCCGCCGCCGCCCGCTCCGACCGTGTCGGTCGATGCTGCCGTCGCCGATGATGTCGCCGTCGGATTCGTGGCCACGCTCTGTGTTGTGTTCTTCGACATCGCTAGATAGACGCCGCCGGCGACGAGCACACCGACGATCACGAAGCCAGCCATGATGCCGATCAAAAGACCTGCGTTGCTCTTCTTGCGTTCACCCGGTTGGCCACCGAAGTCGGCCATGTCGGAAGGAGCGGGCGCGAGAACCGGCGCAGCAAGCGCGGCGCTGAATGCACCACCGCCGCTGAGGTTCATGATGTCGTCGACTTTGCGGCTGCCGTCTTTCTTTTGCTCCATCGTTGCCGAGAGAGCGCGGATGTCGATGAGGCCCGAGCCTTCGCCTTGCGCCATTGGCGATACGTCTTTTTTCTCCGGAGCAGAAGACGTGAGCGCTGCCAGCGAAAAGAGAACGCTGTTCTCGTTGCGTGCGCCGGTCGATGCGCCGCCTGCGTCGGGGACGGGTTGCGGGTTCGACGCCGCGCTCGTCATGACGTCTTGCTCGCCGCCCGCTTGCGCGATGCCGCCGAACAAATCCGCGCCACCACCGCCACGCCCACCTGCGCGACGCGCGGCGGTCGTTGCTTGCGGAGCCGCGGCCGCCGCTGCGCCACCACCAAAGAGTGATGCGCCACCGTTTTGCGGTTGCTGCTGACCACCACCACCGAAGAGCGAGCTGAAGCCAGCTTGCGTCGGTTGATCGTCGGTCGTGCCCAGCGTGGGCGGTTGCACGTCGGGGTTCATCGTGGGCTGCGGACCCGCGGTGCACGCTTGATAGAGCTCGGGGATTTCGCGGAGCGGCAGCCAATCGGCCATGCCGTCTTTCCAGCAATACGTTTCATCGTTGGCGACGCTCGACTGGAACGCTGCGACGATCTCGGCGAGCGTCATGCTTCGCTGATCACCATCGGAGATGTTCACCGTCCA
Organism: Polyangiales bacterium; assembly: GCA_038239005.1. Taxonomy (GTDB): domain Bacteria; phylum Myxococcota_A; class Polyangia; order Polyangiales; family Polyangiaceae; genus DASXHD01. The sequence continues at coordinate 3,762 of JBBSFE010000094.1, read as the reverse complement.
CGGCTCTCCACCTTGTTGCGACGTGTAGTCGAAGACGCCACCGGGTTGTGCCCCGCCAGGGTCATGAGCTTGTGTCGCGGCGTCCGGCTCGTTGCCATTGATGACGATCGTCGCGCCACACTTCTTGCAGCGGATCTTGACGATCTTCCCGAGGACTTTTTCGTCCGCGATGGTGTACTTGGCCTGACACGACTGACAGGAGATTTTCACGGCAGTGCGGTTCCTTCGAGCGTGGGTGAGAGCAAAGTATAGCGAGCTGGATCGAGCTGAATCAACGTTCTGACGCCGAGGCCGCGCGCGCGTGGCCCCGTACTAAAGAAGTGTACGACATTCCGAGGCGGACGATCTGAGAGAACCGCGCCGGCCGATCCACTTGGGTAAGTCGGTGTACGCCTGGTTTTTTGCCTAGTTCAGCAATACGAGCGCCGTTCCGTCCTTGCCGCAGAAGGTGGCCTCGCCTTCGAAGCGGCCTCCGCAGGTCGGACAGATCTTGCCGCGAGGTTTCGCCACGGGAGGCGGTGCGGTCGCGCCGAAGACCGCTTGGGGGACCAATTCTTCGCCGTCGGCGGGGCACACTTTGGTGTGGGAGTCGTACCCGCGTTTACAAACCGGGCAGACGTTTCCGAGCGGCGCGCCGACCGCACCTTGGGGGATCAGCGCGCTGCCATCGATCGGGCAGAACTGACTGCCGGCCGGATATTCGCGACGACACGATGGGCACTCGAGCGCTCCGGCCGCGCGCTTCGCCTTCACCGCTTCCACATGCTGAACGCTGGCTTGGTGCGCGCGAAGCTCAGCCGCGTGCGTTTCGGCGCGACTGCGCTCGCGTGCTTCGAACTCGTCCATCCGCTCGGCGTGTCGCTCGGCGGCTTCGCGCGCGATGCGTTCGGCTTTTTTGGATCGACGAAAACCGAGGAACGCAATGATGCCGAGCAGCAGCGTGATGCCAGCAACGACCGCGATGAAAACGGTGCGCCGCCGCTTGGCGGTGTCTTCCGCGCGCGCACCTTCGGTGCCGAGCGACGACGAAGCGATCGTCACGGTGGATGCGACATCGCTCTCGCCCGAAGCGTTGAGGCCCGAGCTCGCGAGCAAGTCTGCGTAGTGCGCAGGCGACGAAACGTCGACCGTGACTTTCGCGCTCTTGCCGGCGGCGGTTGCGACGATCGTTGCGCTTCCTTCGGCGGCGTCGGCTGCAACGGTGACGAGACCTGCGCCGTCGACGGTGATGCCACTTCCGGATTCGACGCTCCACGTAGTCTTCGTTGGAATCGAGCAGCCGTTCGTGTCGAGAACGAGCGCGTTGAAGGTGAACGTGTCGCCCGTCTTCATGAGCTTGCGCGAGGGACGCACTTCGAATCGCGCGGGCTCGCCGACGTGCTCGCAAACTTTCGGGCGTGCGGTGGCCGTTGCGGTTGCAGTTGCCGTCGCGCTCGCGACCGGCGTTGCTTTGACCTGATCGAACGAGCGCGAACGCTTCACGTCGGCGGTGCACTTACCGTCAGTGAGCGAAATTTCGTAGCGACCGGTTTCGACGATGTCGATGTGGCTGTCGCTGGTGACTTGGATGAGGGTGTTCATCGTCGCGCGGCGCGGATCGCCGGCGGGCGTCGAACAGTGGGTCCTCCAGATCTTTCCGGATGGATCGCGCGAATGCGATTCACGCGCGAGCGTGGGCATGTCGTCGTAGCACTGGTTCGATTTGAAGACGCGACCCGCGCCGACGAAGCTGAGCTCGTCTCCTTCTTGTGTGACGTTGATCGTCTCGCCGCCGCCGGTCGAGTGCGATGCAGGCGCGGGGCCGCAGCCCGGAAGCCATTGCTGCACCGTGAACTCTTCTTTGAGCGCGGTTTGCTTCCATTGCCCGTCGTAGTCGGCGAGCGCAACCGCTGCGAAGAGGACCGAAAACGGGACGACGAGCTCGATTCGCGCGCGCGGCATCAGAAACTGGCTCGGAGGCTAGCACGCTGTCGAGACTTTCTTGCTTGTCGGCCAAAAGTGAGCTTTCTGCGGCCGCTTCGTGTTAGTTTCCGCGGCGATGAAACGCTACGGGGCGGTCCTTGGGTTGGCTGCGGCACTCGGTGGTTTGTCGTTTGTCGAGAGCGCGCGGGCGGACAACCCGCTGCTCGGCAACAACGACGGCCTCGACACACACCTCTTCCGGCCCGCGATGGACTCGAAAGGGTTCTTCGCCACGAACGGTAGCGACATCCTCGGCCACCTCGATTTTTCGATCGGCCTCGTCGTCGACTACGGACGCACCATCGGTCGTCTCGACAACAACTACCAAGCAGGCCGCACCGACACGCTCATCTCGAACTCGTTTCAGGGAACGTTCTCGTTCAACCTCGGACTCTTCAACAAGGTCGAGGTCGGTCTCGATCTCCCCATCGTCCTCGCTGACGGCGCACCGCAGTACTTCAACCAAGCCTGTCCTACCGGCGGAACGCCAAACGTGACTCCGGGTTGCGGCGCGAACTACATCGCGGGCGTCAAAGGTTGGGGCGACTCGCTCACGCCGGGCCAGCCAGCAACTTCGCTCACCGCGCAGAACGTCGAGTTTCTCGCGCTCCACGCGAAGTGGCGCATCCTCCGCGTCGAAAAAGGATTCGGCATCGCGCTCGGGCTTCAAGCGGGCGTCGCCGTGAGCGATGCGTATCGGCAAGCGATGGGCGATCGCGGTTGGTTTCTCTGGCCCCAGCTCATCGGCGAAAAACGTTTCGGCGCGACGGGCAAATTGAAAATCGGTTTGAACGCCGGCTTCCGCGCACACGATGTTTCGAACACGAACCTCACGCCCGTCGACGCGCGTATGACCGACAGCGACAAGACCGCATCGACGATGCAAGACGGCCACCGCATCACGTACGGCCTCGGCATTTCGTATCGCGCGACCGACGTTCTCGATCTCGTGCTCGACACCTACGGCACCTACTTGATCGGCGAGCCCTCGATTCCCGGCGTGAAGATGAGCGATGCGCTCCGTCCGTCGAACGAAGTGACGGCGGGCATCAAGCTCTTCGTCGACCGCAACAGCTACTTCATGCTCGGCGCAGGCCCGCGTTACACGCCCGGCTTCGAAGGCGCTGATTTGCGTGGGTTCGTCGGCTTCATCTACGAGCCCTCCATCGGCGACCGCGACGGTGACGGCTACAAGGACGACGTCGACAAATGCCCCGACGAGCCCGAAGATTTCGACGGGTTCAAAGACGAAGACGGTTGCCCTGATCCGGACAACGACAACGACGGCATCCCCGACGTCGACGATCGCTGCATCAACGAACCCGAAGACCGCGATGGCGATCACGACGAAGACGGCTGCCCCGAAGGCAACGACGGCGACCGCGACGGCGACGGCATCCTCGACTCGCGCGACAAGTGCCCCGACCAACCCGAAGACCGCGACGGCTTCGAAGACGCCGACGGCTGCCCCGACCCGGACAACGACAAGGACGGCATCCTCGACAAACAGGACGCATGCCCGAACGATCCGGAAGACAAAGACGGCTTCCAAGACGAAGACGGCTGCCCCGATCCGGACAACGACAACGACGGCATCCCGGACAAGCAGGACAAGTGCCCCGGCACCGACGAAACCGTGAAGGCCGGCAAGGACACCAAAGAAACCTGGAACGGCTTCGAAGACGACGACGGCTGCCCTGACAAGGGCAACGTCATCATCCAGGGCAACGACATCTTGATCCTCCAGAAGATCAAATTCCGCACGAACTCTGCGGAGATTTTGCCCGAGTCGAACACCAT
>JBBSFE010000093.1:0-27599 GCA_038239005.1 Polyangiales bacterium | reverse complement strand
TCTCTTCGACTATCTTGAAACCTTCTACAATCGCCGCCGCCTGCACTCGGCCCTCGACTACCGCACTCCTGCCGAAGTCGAGTCCGCTTACATCGCCGTTGCGTAACCGCGACTGTCAACGAAACCGAGGGAACTCCAACGTAACGCGCGGTTCGAACCCAATTCTCTTCTTCTGGCGCCTTGGCGGCTGTCTTAGGTTTGGGTTAGCTCGTTTAGAGGAGCCGGCTGCCGATCGTGATGCCGGGCCAAAGGGCCACGTGCAAATCGCCCGGGTGACTCACGGTCCATGAGCCGTACACGCTCGGGTTCACGTCGGTGGAGTCGTTCGAGACGAGCACGTTGAAGGTTGGGCCCGCGAACAATCGAAAGCCACGCGTGAGCGCGAAGTCGAAGAGGAGGCGCGCTTGGGAAAGTTGGACGAGCTTCGGCGCTGCGGTAAATGCGGAGAGATCGTGGTGCAAAAGATCGAAGTCGATGCCGAGCGTCTCGCTGACGTCGGCGTGAAAGCCGATGCCGCCGCCGAAGGCGAACCGGACGCCGTCGGGACCGGGGCGAACGCCGACGCCCAAAATCGCATGCGTGTACTTTCCACCTAATTGACCGCCGCCCATGATGAGGCCGGTTTCCGAGCCCCACACGTCGACGTGGTGGCGACCTTTCGCGATGACGTTGACCAGACCGATCGGCGCGTCGGATTCGTCGGCGATGTTGACGACGCCGAGCTGAAGGCCGCGAACATGCCCGCTCGCGACGTTGACGGCGCCGCTGATTTGCGCGCCATCCACGTCGCCGTGGACGACGTTGACCGCGCCGGCGATTTGAACGCCGTGAACCGCGCCCGAGACGTTAACCGCTCCGCCGATTTGCGCGCCGTCCGTTTCACCGGCGATCACGTTGACCGCGCCGGCGATCTGCGCGCCGCGTACGTCGGCCGTGGTGACGCCGACAGCGCCGTTGATGCTCGCGCCGTAGACATTCCGCTGGATCGCGCCCACGGCACCGATCGAGACGAAGCGTGTGTCGCGTGCGCGCGTCGCCGACGAGAATCCGACGAACGGCAAGAGATCGATCGCGACCGGCATCGTCCGCTCGCGTTCGACCACGATGGCCGGCGGCGCGATCGACACGACGCGAACCACGGGCGGAGGCAGCGTAGGGGGCGGAGGCGGCGTGAGCACGACGGGCACGTCTGCGGGGCGCTCGATCGATTCGCTGCGCGTCATCGCGGCGAGCAAGAGCTCGAGCGTCTCTTCGGCGACGGCATGATTCGCGGGCAGCTCGATCTGACGCGTGACTTGCCGCGAGCCTTGGCTGATGCCGACGACGAGCTTGCCGTTGATCTCGGTGACGAACAAATGAATCGATGCGCCCTGACCTGGCGCCGCAACGGCTTCCCCGAGATCTGCGGAGAGACGCGCGCGAAGCGCGATGACGTCGAACCCAGGAGCTTGAATGTCGAGATCGATCGCGACGTCCGCAGCGTGCGCGTTCGATGAACAAAGGAGAGCGGCAGCTACGAGCGGAGCAAACAGCGTCTTCATGCGCGAATGTTCCCGAAGGCAGCCGTTTCGTTCATTGGAGGCCGTCGAGAAGCGATTGCGCCTCGGCCTGGCGATACGCGCCGAGCTCGCCGCGTGCGAACGGCCCGAGCGCTTCGCGCGCTTCCTCACGCCGGCCGAGATGAACGAGACAGAGCGCGCGATCGTAACGCGCGTCGATGACGAGAGGGCTCTTGCCGCCGAGCGGAAGATAGCGATCCCAAGCTTCGAGCGCGGCAGCGTAGTCCTTGTCGGTGAACTGAAAACGCTCCGCATCACGATAGGCGCGAAGCCCGCGCCGCTCCGAGTCGTCGACGACCGGCGTTCGAGCTTTGGGCTTGACCGCGACCGGCGCCGGAACATCGACTGCCGCTTCTTCAGTCGGCGCGGTGATGACGGGCGCGATCTGAACGACTGGCGCGACTGTGACGACCGCCTCTCTGACGCTCGGCTCGACGTGGCGCTTCGCCGCCGCAGCCCACACCGATGCTGCGGCCAACACGGCTGCGGCCGGCAAGATGAACCGCACGATGTACACGGACTTTTTCTTCGGGCTCGCGAGCACGCGCTGCCGCAGCGCACGCTTGCGTGCTGCGTCGAGCTCGCCGTCTTCTCGCGCGGCTTTCGTCGCGCGCTCGAGGATGTCCGTCATGTTCGCTCCTCGAGCAGATCGCGCAGTTTTTTCTTCGCGTGAAAGAGTCGCGTTCGAACTGTGGCGACCGGTGCGCCGACGATCGCGGCAGCCTCGGATGCGGTCTGCTCTTCGACTTCGCAAAGCACGAAGGCCATGCGCTGATCGAGCGGAAGCTGGTCGAGCGCGTGCTGGAGTTGCGCCGCGAGCTCTTTCCGATGGGTAGGCGCGTCGGCCGTTTCCGAATGCGTCTCGGTGACAACGGCGAGCCGGCCCATCGCTGCGCGCCGCCGCGCCGCCGCGCGCACGTGATGGCGCGCGAGGTTGTGTGCGATCGACAGCAAGAACGTGCGAATGCTCGCGTCACCGCGATAGCGACTCGCGGCCGAGGGAAGCGCGATGAACACCTCGTGCACGAGGTCCTCTGCGGCTGCGTCCTCACCGACGAGCCGGCGCGCGAACGCATACACCCGGTCGGCGTGTGCGTCGTACACGGCGCCGAGCGCCGAGGTCGATCCCGCGGCGACGCGCGAGAGCAGATCGACGCCCTCTTTTCGCTCGGCGAACAATGGAACGAGCCCAAACAACGTCGTCATGCCTACTGTAAGTGCCCCCTCCGGCGTCAACCGTTCAAAACTATTTTTTCTTGAACGCTTGGCTGCGTTTCGGGCACTCCCCGAGCATGAACCTATCCAAGGGCATCATCTTCATCTCGGTCATTTCAGGGTGTGCGGACGTCTGGGGCGACGGGACTTCGGCCTCCGAAACGCGCACCATGAGCGCGTTCGACGCAATCGTTGCCGACACGTCGCTCGACGTCGTCGTCACGCGTGGAGACGTCGCGTCGGTCGCGATTACCACGGACGCGAACCTCCTCCGGCGGATTTCCACCGACGTCGTCGGCGGCACGTTGCGCATTCGCGACACCGAAGCGATCAGCACGCAGGTGCCCTCCCTCATCACGATCGTGGTTCCCGATCTCGTTGCCGCCGACGCCAACGGATCCGGCGCGATGAGCGTCAGTGGTTTCACGGAGCCGAGCATGCATCTCGGCAACTCGGGCTCGGGTCACCTCACGGCATCGATTCACGCCGACGCGCTCGATGTCCTCGCCGATGGCTCCGGCTCGACGACGCTCGACGGCGCCGCGAGCTTGCTCACGATGTCACTCTCTGGCTCGGGCTCCGTCGAATCGCGGGCATTCGTGGGCCGCGGCGATTCGAAGCTCGATCTTTCGGGCTCCGGCTCGATGCACGCCGAGCTCGACGACGGCACCGCCTCGCTGAATCTGTCGGGCTCAGGCTCGATTCACTGGTCCGGAAGCTCGAAGGTGATCTCCGAAGTCCGCTCCGGCTCGGGAAGCATCGTCCACGAGCCGCAGTGATTCGCTACGGGCACATGCCGATCAGGTGCGCGGTCCAGTTGTCTGTGCGTTGATCGTGCCATGGGCCGTTGATCGACGCGGCCATGTACTCGACGGCACTCGACGCAAACGGGTGCCGATCCACGCGGGTTGCGGGCTCGCGTGGTCGCATCGAGCAAGGTTCCGCCGTCATGGGTTACTTCTTGAGTAGCTCCAGATCGCGGAGAAGCTCGCTTGCTTCGATCGCCGTGAGATCGCCAAATGTGGCGGGTTTGTGGGTGTTCGCATAGAGCGACACCTCCCCGAGCGTTTGTTCTTCGGGTCGCGACGCAAGAAAACCCAAACCAGGCTCGGTCGTGAGAAGAACCATTCCGTCGCGCATCGATTTTCCGAGTTGGTGATCGCGAAACGACCAGCCGCGGTGCTTGAGCGTGAAGAAGCGGGCTCCAGGAATTTTGACGCCGACGAATCGCGTGAGGATGGTGGCCGCCTTTTCGTCTGCCGTGAGTGAGAGCACATCGCGGCCGAGCTGCGGAAAAGGTTGAACCACGTGATAGTCCCCGAGCAGCGTGGACCACGCACCGACTTCACTCGCGATTGCGATCGGATGTGCGATGCGCACGCGCTGGTCGTCGCCCACGGTGGTGTCGCGATCACTGCTGTCGCAAAAAGATCGGTCGTCGCCGATGCGGAACGTGGCGCCACTTGCCGTGAGCCACACGAGCCTTCGTGCGATGTGAACCAAGAGGGGATGCTCGACGAAAAATCGCCGGAACTCGTTCATGCTCCACGAACGCTCGGTGCACATCGCGCTCTCGAGGCGCCGCACTTGGTCGGGCGCGATCTTCTTCGTGTCAGCGGCGAGACCTTTGTACATCGCAGCGGCGTGTGCCGCGCGCGTCGCGTCGTCGGACGAGCTCGGTCGCGGCAGGCGCTCGAGTCGCGCGCCGGTTTCGTCGAAGAGCTCGGGCGCGAGCGTTTCATCGAAGCTCACACGAAACTTTCGTGGGCCGAAGTCGAGCCATGTCGCGCCGCTCGGGTCCAAATCGAAGCTAGGGACGAGTCTGTCGGCGAGCTCCTCTTGCGAGAGGCTTCGATCTTTCGCAATAGCCTCGAGCGTTGCGGCCGCGTTGTCGCGAATGGCGCCTTTCTTCATCGTGCGCGAGAGACGCTCGACGTGCATCAGGGCGACATCGCTGCCGGCGATCGACAACGCTTCGAGCGAAGCGCGCGCACGCGCATGCAGCTTTTCCTTCGTCCACGACGTCGTCCAGTCGGCGAGCTTTCGCGCGACGATGTCGTCACCGAGAACGCCGGCGGCGAGCAAGACCCACTTCTCTTCGATGGCCGCGCCGGCCGCGAGCCATCGATCGACGAGCGCGGATGCAAATACACCGAGCGATTCGCGATCGCACGCATCTCTCACGGGCGTGAGCGCATCGCGCGCCGCTTGCATCGGCAAGAGCGTGGCGAGCTGAACGAGCCTCTCGTGCGCCTCGCCGTCGATCGTTTGACCATCCAGCAATCGCGCGCGTGGAAGCGTCGCTGCGGAAACGAATGACGGAATCGACGGCGGATGCGATGGCAACCGCTCGGGCCCGAAGAGGCGATCCACCTCCGCGAGAGCCTCGTTGCCGTATTGCGTCGCCGCTTCGCGGATGACATCGACATGGCCGCTTCGGCGCATCCGCTTGAGGAGCTTGAGAGATTTCGCTCGCTCGTCGCTCTCGTGGCCGAGCGCGGCGGGTAAGAGCTCGATCGCTGCAGTCAGTGGAAAACGGTCGCACCAGCGCTCGAGCAAGAAATCGCGCTGGACGCTGCGAAGAACTCGCGGCGAATCGAAATGCAAAATGACTTCCAGCGCGGACGATGGCGCGTGCTCGACGAGGGCGAAAACGGCGTCGATCGCATCGAGCCCGTATTTTGCGAATAGAGCTCGCGCAATTCCATAGTGCTCGATGAAGCGCACGTCGCACTCGCGCAGCGCGAGCAGCAAATCGTCCTTTTCGAGGTTGGTCGCCGCGTCGATTTGTAAGATGTCTTTCATGCGAAGCTTGGTGACGATCTCTTCGCGCTGCCACACCTCCAATCGCTTCTCTTCACCGCCGCCGGGATGCGCCCACTTCTCGCGCTCACCATCGGCGAATACGATGCGGTCCTCGCAAGCGATCGGCGCGAGCACGAGCACCGCACGTTTGCGCGGCGGTGGCCAGGGAGGTTTGGCGAGAACGTCCGGAAGCACGGTCAACGCGGAACGACCTGTTTGATGCCGAAAGGATCGTCTTCGGCGACGAACACGGACACGGTGTCGAGCGCGAGCGCATACGGCTTGTTCGTCGTCACGAGCCGAGTGCGTGTAGCGGCGCCGCGCGTCGTCGTGACCTTGGTGATGGTGCCGCGCGATGCGCTCGCCCAGTAGACGTCGTTTCCATCGACGACGAGATCGTCCGCGCTCTCACGCGCGACGGTCGTCCATGATGTAGCGGCACTGTCGAGGCGCATCACCTCGTGATCGGTCGCGACGTACACAATACCGTGATCGACTTGCATGCGCGCGACGTTGCTCGTGATGCGGGGCCCCACGGTCTTTGCCCCGGTCGCGATTGAAGTGCGAATGGGGTAGCCGGCGTCGATCCAATAGACGTTGGTCGCGTCGACGACGATGTGCTCGGCCGTGAGTGCTGTTGGGTACGTGCGTGATTGCCCGTTCGACCACGCCACGACGCGCACCTCGGGCTGATCGCCGATTCGACGTAGCGAGTACGCGACCACGAGAGCCGACACGGCAAAACCCTGAATCACGGCGTTGGGCGACGCCACGAGCATCTGGACGTGTTGCGTGCCCGTCGCGAGCGAAACGCGGCAGAGCATTGCGTGGTCCGCGAGCATGTAGAGCGTCGACCCTTCGAGTGCGATGTCGCTCACGGTTGTTCCGCATTGCGGCAGCGTGCGCGTGCGGCCCGTCAGGAGATCGAGCGCATAGACGCCGACGAAGCTCGGCCAAACGAGCTCACCGTTCGCGAAGAGCATACGGTGCGATCCGATCGATGCGTAGCGACCGGGGCTGCCGATGGTGTTGAAGCACCGATTCGATTCGGAGCACACCTGCGCGTGGGCTGCCGTCGTTGCGAGAAAGCTAGCGAGAAACAAGGCAGCGAGCGGGCGCGACACTGTGAAGAGTGTAGCCGATTCCGGGTAGCGTCCTTATACGTAGAGTAGTAGTATTCTACGTATAAGATGGACACGCTTTCGGTTGCCCTACAAACGGCCTATGCCGAGCTTGTCGAGGAGCTCATTGGGCTCGATGCGCGTCGGGCGATCGGGCATGCACCCGGGACGTTCGTCGTCAAAACGATTGGCGGTCGGACGTATCACTACTTTCAGTACTCGACGCCCGGCGGCACGACGCGGCAGGCGTATCTCGGGATTGCGAGCCGAGCGATGACGGCGTTCGTCCGCGAATACGAAGCGGGCCGCGCGGAGCGACGAAGCGATGACGAGCACGTGCGGGGGCTCTGCGCGATTTTGCGCACGGGCGCAGGCGTCACGGACTCCGCATCCGCGCGTGTGCTTCGTGCGCTTGCGGACTCGGGGGTGTTCAAGCTTGGTGGCGTGCTCGTGGGTACACATGCGTTCTTGGTGCTCGGCAACATGCTCGGCGTGCGATGGACCGGCGCGCACGCGCGAACCGAAGACATCGACATCGCGTCGAACGCACTCGAGATCGCCGTGCCCGAGCTGCGCGCTGACGTGCCAGCGACGCTCGACAGCTTGAAGATGGGCTTCTTACCCATACCGAGCTTCTCGCACCGAGATCCGTCAACGTCGTTTGCAGTGCGCGGTCGTGCGCTCCGGCTCGACCTCATCACACCTTCGAAGAGTCGCAAGGCGGGCGCAGTTCCGATTCACCGCTTCAATGCGGCCGCAGCGCCGCTGTCGTTCGTCGAGTTGCTCCTCGCGGACCCGCAGCCGGCTGCGGTGGTCAACGGTGGCGGTATCTTGGTGCACGTTCCGCATCCGGCGCACTTCGCGTTGCACAAGCTCATCATCGCGAAGCGCCGCGCCGCGGCTTTCCACACCAAACGCGACAAGGACCTGCTCCAGGCAGCGCATCTCGTCGTCGCGCTCGAAGAGCTACGCCCGGGCGATCTTCATCGTGCGTGGAAAGCCGCCGCCAAGCGCGGGCCCGGCTGGGCTCGCGGACTTCGCGAAGGTGTTGCGCTGATGCGGGGACGCCACAAGGAGGCCTTTTCCATTTTGGAGTCTTATACGTAGATTTCGATCAAACTACGTATAAAATCCGACGCATCGCGCCCGGCGCACCCGCGAAAATTCGGGGATATTTGCGGTGTAATTGACGTGTTGGGTGGTTGTGCAATCCTGAGGCAACGAGCTTGAAAAATCGCATCCTCGGCTCAACGTTCGCGATGGTCCTGGCCGCAGCTTGCGCCAAGGGCCAAGCCAACGACGACACCAGCCCTTTGGACGGTGGCTCGACCCTAGACGGAACGATCGTCGGTGACTCGTCGGGGGCCAAGTGCGATGGCGGCGCATGTGATCAAGACGGCGATGGCGTCACCGATCCGAACGACAAGTGCCCCAACACGCCGTCGAAGGCAGTCGTCAACAAGGACGGCTGCTCCGACTCGCAACTCACAGCGAAGCTCGAGCCCACGTTCCCTCCCTACGGCCTCACGTGGACGCCCACCGGCGACATGGGACGCGCGGGCGGCCTCACGTGGACGTACACGGGCATCAATCGCGGTTCGTTGTTCCACATCTGGTGGATCGTCTGCGACGATCCCGCCGACGTGTGCGGCCTCTCGCTCGACGGGCCCATCGACGTTCCATCGGAAAACTGGTCGTACAGCGCCACCGATTCGGAGCTCGGGAACGGCAAGCTCGTGTTCACCAACGCGACCAACATCTTGCTCGCCGATACGACCAAGACACCGCTCAGCGGCCGGCTCACGATCACGATCGTCGACGCGAGTAACGCACCGATCCCATTCGCCGACGTCGGCACGCTCGGCGTGACCGCACGCATCGGAAAATACGGCGCCGAAATCAAAGGCACGGGCTTCAAAGTCACGGTGCTCGGCGAAGTCGAAGACACCGCGACGTCCACGTGGACGCCCTACCTCGACTACTACGACGCCGCCGCAACGCCGGACACCGGTGACGCCGGCGGCAACGTGTACACGTCGTTCGGCGGCTACTTCTACGACAAGTAACGTCGCTGACGACCGGAGCCAAGAGCCTAGCGGCGATTGCGATGCTCGTGCTCTGCGCGTGCGGCAAGGGGAAAGTCACGGTCGATGCGAGTGATGCGCCGGTCATCGTCGATGCTGCGGAAGAGGCTTCGGATCTCGATGCGGCAGCGGCAGCGGCGCGCGCGCTGCGTCTCGACCAAGCGCGAGCTTCGCTCGATGCGGGCACGTGGAGCGGACCCGAGCTCTACGCGGCGGCGACGCGCACGTCGGTGATGAGCATGCCCGCCTGGCCACCGGATGCCGATGCCGGCGTTGTCGCGCCGCCCGAGCTCCATCGCCTCGGCTACTTGCGTCACGGGTCGCACGTTCCGGTCTTCGCGGAGAAGCTGGTGAACGAGTCGTGCCCCGAGGGTTGGTTCGAGCTACTCGAGGGCGGCTTCGTGTGCAGCAAGCACGCGTCGGTCGACCCGAAAGATCCCTCCGTGAAGTTCGCGGCGAATGCGCCGAACCTCGAAGCGCCGATGCCCTATCGCTACGGATTTTCGCTCGGACGCGACACGCCCGTCTATCGCCGCGTGCTGTCGCTCGCCGATCGCCTCAAGTACGAACCGTGGCTCGTGCCACCGCCGCCGCGCGAAGACGCAGGTGACGAAAGCGAGATCGTCGATGCCGGTGAACCGAGGGAAGCGGGCATCGTGAAGCTCGGCGATCTCAAAGGTCGCGGTGTTCTCGTTCGGAAAATGATGAAGGGCTTTTACGTTGCGCTCGACCGGGATTTTTCCGCAGCGCACGCGCGCTGGTGGCGCACGGCAGAAGGTTTCGCGATTCCGTACGAGCGACTCATGCTGCAAGGCTCTTCGCCGAGCTTTCACGGTTCGTGGGTAAAGCGCGCCGATGGGGCAGGCGAGGGAGCCGGCGCCGCCGTGCTCGTGAAATCGGAGTTTGCGGCGGCGTATTCGAAAAACGACAAAGGCAAAATGGCGTACGGCGAGCGCCTCGTGCGATGGAGCGCGTACGAGCTCATGGGCGATCCGGAAACGATCGACGGCGGAGCGTTTCAGCAAACCACAACGGGCACGTGGGTTCGCCTCGCCGATGTGCTCGTTGCGCACACGCAGCCGCCCAGCGATGTCGGCGATTCTGAAAAATGGATCGACGTCGACCTCGAGCACCAAACGCTCGTCGCGTTCGAAGGCAAGCATCCGGTGTACGCGACGCGCATCTCGTCGGGCCGCCGCGTCTCGTGGGACCCCGAGCACGATCGACCCACTCCCACCGGCACGTATCGCATCTACGAAAAGCACGTCTCGGCAACGATGGACGGCGACGTCGCTTCCGATGGCCCGTACTCGATCGAAGACGTGCCCTGGGTGATGTACTTCTCGGGCAGCTATGCGCTCCACGGAACGTTTTGGCACAACTTCTTCGGGACGACGCGCAGCCACGGCTGCGTGAACATGTCGCCGATCGACGCGCGCGAGATCTTCTTCTGGATCGAGCCGCGCCTTCCGAAAGGCTGGCACGGCGTCTTCCAAACCGACGCGAACAAAGGCACGCGCGTCGTCATCCACGAGCCGCCGCCGGCCAAGAAGTGACTCACGCGAGGTCGTGACGGAAGCGAGAGAACGCAACGAACACTTCGAGCACGGGCGTGCGGAGCTCGTCGGGAAGCTCGTCGGCGATGGCGTCGAGCCGCTGGTGCGCGGTGATGACTGCGTCGAGCGCGATCGGCGCGGTCTCGGGAGCGCGCACATGATCACATGCGGAGCGCGCGGCGGCGTAGGCCGCGTTCAAGTAGCCGCCGACGATGCCATCGCTCGCGAAGAGCTCGTAATAGGTCCCGTTTGCGGCGCCGGCCGCGAGCCGACGGAGAGATGCCGCAAGGAGCGCGAGACTTCCGAGGCACGGCGGAACGACGCTGCTATCGGTCGCCGCGGCGATGAGGCGCTCGACCTCGCGCGCGAGCGCGTCGTACCGCACGACTTCGTGAAACGACGCATCCCAGACGGGCGTGTCGAGGTCGGTGTCGCAATCGTCGTCGATGCTAAAAACCAGCAGTCCCATGAAGGGCACTTTCGCGGATAGGGTCTACGAGCGCTCATAAAACGCGCTGAAATGCTCCCCGCGGTCACGGGATTTCCAGCGCTAGTGGACGTCGAGCAGGTTCTCGTGGACGGCGGCGGCGGCATCTTCGCGGAGCGCTTCGTAGCTCGAGGTGTTCGGTACGAAGAAACCTTCCGCACCAAACACCGTGCTGAGAAGCATTTTGCCGCGGACGTCTTTGGTGAGGGCGATGAGCGCGTGCGGTCGCGCGGTCCGGGGGCAAGATCGTGTCGAGCGACGATCACGTCGGGCGGGATTTCGCCGAAGGTCGCGAAGATCCGCAGCTTGTTTTCGATCGCTGGGATGTCGAGCCAGGGGCCACCCACGATGGCGCTGTTCGGTGCGAGCCGCACGAACGTCGCGCCGAAATCCGCTGAGCCGTCGGCGACGGCGCGGACGACCGCCGAGTGCGATCCGAAGAAGCGTTCCGAAGAGAACGCCGACTTCACGTCGAGACCCGCCTTGGCGAGCTCGATGCGCGGAACGACGAAGCCCGCGGCGCTGTAGCGATCCACCCACGCTGCGCGCTTGCCGCGAAGCGACGCGAGATCGCCGACCGCGGAGCTTGCGCCGACGACGATGGCGCCGTGGTAGTGCGTGCCACCGCGCTGCGGGCTCGTGAGCGGGATGACCGATTCGTTGTGCAAGAGCGCGATGAAGGGAATCGGCGAGACCCACGCGAGGTCGAGCTCGCCTTTGTGCACGAGCTGCGCAACGCGATCGTAATTCGGAAGCGCCGTGACCGTGATGCTCGCATCCGCCTTCTTGCCGACGAGCGTCATCAGCTCGGTCATCAAGCGTGTGGCGTCGTCGCCGATTTCGGGGTCCGCGTATCCGAAGGTGAGCTTGTCCATGCGGCCTGCATCGTAACGCGGCTTCCGCGCATTGCGTTGGGCTAACATGGGCGCGCAATGAGCGACGAGCGATGTCCCGGTTGTGGTCTCGTGCGCGCGCGCGTCGATGGGCCCACCGATCCATACGGCGGCGCGTCGGCCGCGTGTTGGGCTGCGTTCAACGACGTGACCTTGAAGGACTACGGCGAGTACCGATATCCCGCGGTGCATCGGCTCATTGTCGACGCGTACATGGCGCAGCACCCAAACTTCGCGACGCCGTCGGGTCGCCGGTCGGTCGCGGTGCATCTCGTCGGTCTTCATCTCGCGCTCGAACGAAAGCTCGATGGCGCGGTGATCGCTCGCGCCATGGGCCAGGTGTTCCCGGCCAAGCCAGACATCGCCCCGCTCGAGCCCGTGCCGCCCCTCGGCGCGCTCACGATTGAACACGTGCATTCTGCAGGCAATTTGGAGGAGCACACGGCGCGTGCCACCGAGTGGGCGACCGCCGTTCACCGCGCGTGGTCACCCCATCGCACCCGCGTCGTCGAATGGGCGGAGGCCGCACTGAAACGCCGCTGAGCTAGGCGAACACCGCGCGGGCTTCGCCGCAGCGACACGGGAGGTACACGCTGCCGACGATGGCGCGGAGGTCTCGTGGGCACTCGAGCTCTCCGCCCGATGCGAGCTTGACGACGATCGATCGCTGCCGGAGCTCGAGCGCGAGCGTCGCGTTCTCGTGGCGACCGGTAAGCGATGGATGATCGAACGCGCCCACCACTGCGAAGAGCCCTTGCTCGCGCAGCGTTCGACGCGATCGCGATCGAAGCCCGCGACCAAACGCGAGCAGCGGATCGAGCGGCAGTCCGACCCGACCGATGCGCGTGAGGTCCGCGTTTTGGTAGTAGCGAATGCCGCGCTCTCCGTAGACGCGAAAGAAATACGGAATGTCACCGCGCGCGAGCTGCTCGGCCTCCGCATCGAGCAGCGGCGGCGAAATCGGGTCGGAGAGTGCGCGAATGTAGTCACCCGTCGAACGCAGTAGAACGCGAATCGGTGTCGTTCGAAGCGCTGGCAAGGCGCCGATGATGTCCGCGATCGCGCGAGCGTGCTGATCCAAAAGCGCGAGCGTGTCGCGATACGCGCCGGCGATCGAAAGCAAATCGCCTCCGCGGATGGGCTTTCCCAAATACGACAAGACGCGACGAATGCCGGCCGAGTGGCGGCAAACCTCCGCGTACTCTGGGTCAGCATCGGGAATGAGCTTCGTCTGCGTTGGGAGCGATAGGTCCGCAAAGATCATTTCGATGTCGAGCGGACCAAACACGATGCGACCGCGCGCGTCGACACCGAGCACGAGATTCTCCCAATGAAGATCCGCGACGCCCATCCATGACCACAGCGCAAGCGAGCGGCCCACGATAGTCGCAAGCGCGCTTCGTGTGTCGCGAGACGCGGAACGAAGCGGAGCCAGCGCGATGCGCTCGACTTTGTCGCCGGACACCTTCACGGTCGGCAAGAAATCGAAGTCGCCCTTCGCAACCGTCTCGAGAAAGGTTCTGAGTGGGCTCGAGCGCGAGAGCATGAGCTGCTCCCACAGCACGGGGCGCGGCTTCACGATCCATCGGCCGCGCTCGGTGACGCGCCGCCCGAAGTTGTGCGAATCAGCCTTGATCGAGCGCACGGGTTTTGCCGCTTTCGACCGCGGTATCTTCGCGACGCAGCACCGTTACTTCTTCTTGCGCGAGCTCGTCCACGACGACCGGACTGTGCGTTGCGATGACGACCTGCATGCGCATCGACACTTCGCGGAGCAACGCCATCACGTCGCGGATGGCCGCGGGGTGCAGGCCGTTCTCCGGCTCTTCGACGAGAACGAGCGCAGCCGGCGCGAGATACGGCACCGCGGCGAACGCGAGCCAACGAAGGAGTCCGTCACTCGCGGCGGCGGCCGATACGAACGTGCCGTCACCCAGGGTGACGCCGAGCGCCTTGGTTTGCTCGTTCGGATTCACAAGGCTCACGTTCTTCACCGACGGGAAAAGCTCCGCTAGTCGGTTGCTGACCGACATGTACTTGGCGACGTCGCGCGAGAGGATCGCATCGTAAATGGCGGGCAAGCCCAAGCCGCGCTCGTCGACGAAACGGAGCGGCGCACCTTCGGGAATGAGCGCGCTCGCTTGGCGAAGCGCATCGGGCTCGAGACGAATCGTGTGATGGCCACCGAGCGCATCGCGCGCTTCATCGTCGACGTGGTGCTCGCCCCAACCGCCGCGATCACGTTGCACGATCGCGAAGCGTGAACCCGTGACGCGCGCCGCGAGGAGCGCAGTCTCGTGAGCGTAGAGGCCGAACTCCGTCATCGTCGCTTGCACGTTTCGTTGCTGCGCGTACTTCGAGAGCGCGCGGAGAGCGCGAAGCACCGTGGTTTTGCCGCTATCACTCGGCCCGATGATCGCGTGCAGCGGCGTCAGCGCGAGCGTGGCGTCGGTGATGCAGCCGAAGCCCTGAATGCGAAGTTGATCGACGTGCGGCCTCACGAGCTTGGCCGAGCTTACTTGCTGTCACTGGCGAATGTAACGCCCGACGGCGCTGCCGTAGTCGCGAATGCCAAGATCGACTCCGTTGTGGCGAAGAATCGCGTACGTCGTGACGACGTGAAAATAGAATTGTGGCAACGACCAATCGCGCATGAGCTCGAGCCCGTTCATCTCGAGGCGCATTGGGCCGCCGAGCGGGATCTCGATCATGATGCTCGCGGGGTGACCGCGGCGCTCGCGTTTGCCGAAGTCGGCGTCTTGCCAGACGAGGCGCTCGGGCTTCACCACTTCCGTGAAGACGACGTTCATGACCAGCTCGCCGCCATCTGGCAGGCGCATGACGTGATGCCATAGCCCGCCAGGTCGCACGTCCATTTCGCATTCGAGCGTCACGAACCCGTGCCCGCCGAACCAGCGTGCGATATGCTTCGGATTCGTGAACGCCTCCCAGACGACGGCGCGTGGCGCGTCGAACGTGCGCGTCATCACGATGAGCGGCTGCTCGCGTGAAGTGGAGTCGATGTCGACGAGGTTCATTGTGAATCCTTTCGGCGTTTCCGTTTCTTCTTCGGGTGCTGCATTTCGTCCAAGAGATCGTCGAGTGCGTCGAGGCTGCGATCCCAAAAGCGGCGATACGAGTCGAGCCAATTCGATACGGCGCGAAGGGGCGCGCCCTCGAGGTGACACGGGCGCCATTGCGCGGTCTTGCCCTTCGAGATCAGGCCTGCGCTCTCGAGCACCTTGAGATGTTTCGAGACCGCGGCGCGGCTCATGTCGTAGGGCGCGGCGAGCTCGTTCACCGTGGCGTCGCCCGTTGCGAGTCGCGCGAGGATGCCGCGGCGCGTGGGATCGGCGAGCGCGAAGAGCGTCACGCTGAGCGTGTCGACGGGCATGTGAATGAAACCTCCAGGTTGGTAACCATTTAGTTACATACGGCGACCGCTCGCATCCGTCAAGGGGGGCGCGTGGTACTTTCTAGGGATGCGCACTTCGTTCCTCCCGCTCGTTGCGCTTGGCGCTCTCGTCGCGTGCGGCGACGACGACAAGACGAACACCGATGGCGGCGGCTCCGACGCCACCACGACCGACGCGCCGAACGACGCACCGAGCGATGGCAACACGAACACCGACGGCGGCGCGCCCACGACGAAGACCGTTGGCAACTACGTCGGCGTGAACGGGCTCATCGCCGACTCGCTCGACATGCTCGCGCCCATCGGCATCGTGCGCGAGTACCACAATTGGGGTTGGATCGCGGACAACTACGCAGCGTCGCCCCCGTATCCGAACATGCTTTACACGTTCATGAATTTCAATGGCTGGGACTGGGACGTATTTTTCGCCGGGCTGAAGTCGAAGGGCGTGAGCGCTTTTCCGGCAGTGCAGGGGAGCGTGCCGTGGATGAACAATTCGGCGATTCCGCCGGTGCTCGCGACCGCAGACAAGACGGCTGCGGCGTCGTACGTCGCGCACGCCGACGCCATGTTTCAAATCGCCGCGCGCTACGGCTCGACGAAAGTCGCGGATGCGCAGCTCAAGCTGAAGGCCAACCAAACGCGCTCTTCGGGCCTGGGCACGGTGCAATATTTCGAAGACTTCAATGAGCAAGACAACGCTGCGGCGTTCACGCCCGATGCTTTCGCGGCGATGGCGAGCGCTGACTACGACGGGGATCAAGGTCGCCTCGGCACGACGTTCGGTGTGAAAGCCGCGGACCCGAACGCGAAGCTCGTGATGGGCGGGCTCTCCGGAAAATATCCGACGACGAAATGGGTTCAGTCGATCACCGACTATCTCGACGGCATGCGCACGTGGGCCACTGCACATCGCGGCGGCTCGTTCCCCGCGGACGTCGTGAACGTTCACCTCTATAGCTTTGGCAATGGCGGCGCGGCGCCGAGCCCCGAGGCCGATGACGTCAAAGGAAAGCTCGCCGCGATCGTTGCCTATCGAGACGCGAACCTTCCCGGCAAAGAGCTTTGGTGGACGGAGTTCGGGTACGACACCGATTCGGCATCACCACTCGGTGCGCCCGCGCTAGGCGCGAACTCCGCGATGATCGTGCAAGCGCAATGGTTGGTGCGTGATCTCTTGATTGGGCTCGCACTCGGCATCGATCGCGCGACGCTCTTCGAGCTCGACGACACCGGCCCGCCGAATGCGAGCCAATTCACGACGTGTGGGCTTCTCACGTCGACGGGCACGCAGAAGCCTTCGTGGTATTTCATCGCAACCTTTCGCGCGCGCCTCGCCGCGATGGCGTTTGCCGGCGAGCAGACGTCGAGCGACGCGAGCGTCACGATTTACAAATTCAAAAACGCCTCCGGAAATGCCGGCGCGTATGTCTTGTGGTCGCCGACGAGCAAGGCCAACGTCGTCAGCGGCTATGCGTTGTCGATTTCGAGCGCTGCGAAGGTCGTGAGCTCTGTCACGCTCACCGACAAACAGCAAAACGGCGTCCAAGCGCCGCTCACACCGGTGAGTGGAAGCGTCACGGTCGACGTTTCGGAGACACCGCTCATCGTCCTCGTCGACTCGATGTGACGAGAACGAATCTAGAACGAAGCGCCACCACGATAGTCCGAGGTAGCCGCGCGTAGGGCGCGAAGGCGCGTGCCGAGCTCGGAGGCGATCGTTTCGAGCAATGCCGGGTCGAGCTCGAAGTGGAAACGCACGGTTCTGGTGTCGACCGTCAGTACTTCCAGAAAGCCATCCGCGATGCGGATCTCCTCGATGTCGCGCGTGGGCATGGAGATCTTTCCGCACGAAAGCGATTCGTCGTCGAGCTCGAGCCTGTACCGACGACCGTGCGCGTGGAACCGAACGGCAAGCACGCTGCGCGTATCGGACCACGAGAGTGAGGAGGGTTCTTCTTTCGGCTCCGCAGCCGCGAGAACGGATTCGAGCGTGGGCCGCGGCATCGGCTTCCAAGGCGTGCCGCCCTCCATGAGTCGACTCGTCTCTTGATCGAGCGGTAAATTCGCCTCCATTGGGTAGTACGTGTTGTGCGCTTCGATGAGGTGGCAGAGCTCGTCGAGTTGCTTCTGCGCTTCGCGCACGCGCCCTGCACGATGGAGCTCGGGGATCGACGTGTAGAGGTCCTCGATGAATTTCCGCCGCCGCGCCCATGCGGGTAGCCCCGTGACGATCGCACCGACGCGCTCGGCCGTGGTGAGCGTGAAGTTTCGCGCCGGAGACGCAGTCTGTTCCAACTTGCGCGCCACGCTTGGAGCGTATGCTATTTCGTGTCACGACCGACCATCGATGTCTTCATGCCGCCCGTCCAGTTGCCGTAGTTGCCTGGTGCAAGACAGACGCCGGGCCCGGCCGCGGTGAAGGCGGCTTTGAACGTGCTCGTCGTGACGTGCTGCGTGCACGTGAACGTTGGCAGGCTCGCATCGATCGCCGCGTCCGACGGTCCGACGTCCGCCATCGCGTCGCTGGTGCCGTCGTGCTGCCGTCGACTCCGCCGTCTTGGGTCGCGTTGCCACCGCCGCATGCTGCGACCGTGAGGCCGATCATCCAGGAGCGTATCGAGCGCATGGATCGCGGTCAGCTCTCGTCGTTGACGGACGCGAGCGTGATCTTGGGTCCGCGAAAGTTGCGACGCGCGAAGACGAAATACGTGACGACGATGAGAGCGGCAATCGCGCCGATGAGCTTGCCGTAAATCACGTTCGGCGGAAGCGAGAAACACACGAGCACGAAGAGCGAATAGGCGACCGCAAGAGCGGCGATCGGAAGACCGGCCGCGCCGAGATTCCACGGGCCCTTCCGGCGCCACGTGCCTCGAAGGCGCGCGACGATTCCAAGCGCAATGGGCGCGGCATACGATGCATAGAGTGCCGTCGTCGCGAGGGAAGTGACGGCATCGAAGACGCTGTCGCTGAAGCGGCTCGTGACGAGCACGAGCACGCCGGGAAGAATCGATGCGAGCGCAATCGCCGGCGGAGGCGTGCGAAAGCGCGGGCTCACTTTGCGAATGAAACGCGAGAGGGGAAGCCCGTCGTCGCGTGCGAACGCGTAGAACGTTCGCGACGCACTCGTGACCGACGAGAGACCGCAAAACCACATCGCGACGATCGCCGCACCCATCGCAACGCGGCCCGCGCTTCCGCCGAGCGCGTCACGCAAGATTCGGAGAGCGGGATCGTCATCGGCCGCGACGCTTGGAAGATCCTTGATGGCGAGCGTGAGCGCACACACGAGAAAATATCCGGCGACTGCACTCACGGCGACCGATGACACGATGCCACGCGGCGCGCGCCTTGCTGGGTCGTGGGTCTCTTCGCTCGCGTGTGCTGATGCGTCGAAGCCGGTCATCGTCCACATGCCGAGCGTGAGCGCGTTGAGAAATCCGAGCGTCGTCGAGTGATCGTCGCGCATGGTGAACTCCGTCTGCGCGAGGAAGCTCATCGGCTGCGCATGACCGAAGAACGCCAACAGCGCGACGAGCACGACGACGCCGACGACATGCACAGTCGCGGAAAAATCGTTCAGCCACGCAACGAGACGCATCGAGCGAAGGTTGATGACCGCATGCGTCGCGAGCACCACGAAGAAGAGCGGCAACCGCCACGAATCGTGGAGAGCGAGCGTCGATGCAAGCGCTTTGGCGCACGCGAAATCGATCGCGGCGACGATCGCGATTTGGCCGACGAGATTCATCGCGGCGACCATCCATCCCGCGCCCGGCCCACCGAGCAGCGCCGACCAATGATAGAGCGCGCCCGCGGTGGGGAAAGCGCTTGCGAGCTCGGCCATCGCGAGCGCCACGAGCATCGCGCCGGCACATGCGATGGGCCAGCCGATCCCCAATCCGCCGGGTCCTCCCGCTTGAATCGCGATTTTGTAAGTGGAGAAGACGCCCGTGAGAACGCTGATGATCGAGAAGCTGATCGCGAAGCTCGAGAAGCCGCCCATCGAGCGGAGGAGCTCCTGCGCGTAGCCGAGCCGCGAGAGCTGTGCGTCGTCCGCCTTCGAGTCGCTCACTTCACTCAGAATCGGCCGGAGAGCACGGCGCCGCCGCCCTGGCTGCCGACGAGCGGCGTCAGTGTGAGCGCGCTCGTTGTCGCGCTCTTCTTAGGCGAGACGAAGAAGATGACGACGCCCGCGACGAGCGCGACTGCGCCGCCGATGAACACGCCCGTCGATATGTCGGCGAGACCTTTCGCCGAGCTCAGCGCGTCCGCGCCGGATTGAGTCAGGCAGACGCCGGTCGCGGCGTTGCATCCGCTCGCGGGTCCGGTTGCGCTGTCGTAGTTTCCTTTGGCGACGACGCCGAGCGTCGTTCCGACGCCGAGCGCGACGAGACCCACGCCGCCGATGACGAGGCCCGCGATTTTTCCGCCGCTCATGCCGCCACCGGTATCGGGTGGCGGGGTCGAGGTCGTGGTCGGTGCGGCTGTTGCTGTCGTTGTCGCGGTTGCGGTCGGAACGGAGGCCGTGCCCGTGGCGGATGCGATGGGCGCGCCGCGTGATTCCTCGAGCTTCGGAATGGTGACGGTGACCACGCCGCGCTGCTCGGCAACCTCGCCGGACCATTCGAACGCTTTGCGCCCGGGTGCCGTGGCGATGATGACGTGACGCCCGCCATCAATCGGCGACGCGAGCCCGAAGAGCGCGCCCGCAACGACTTCGTTGTCGCGTTTGACTTCGAGGCCGGCCGCGTCTGCGCCGGGTGCAAGTACGATCGTGAGCTTCGAGGGCACGAGACGATCGGCGCGCGCCTTCGCAACGGGCGCGCGATTGTCATGGCGCTGATTGGCCATGTCCTCGGCTTGTCGGAACTCTGCCCATGCGCTCGCCATCTTGCCCGTGCGCTCGTAACACTCGGCGAGATAGAGCGCGGTGCCGATTGCGGGATCTTTTTTCTGACTCTCCGCGAACTTCGGGCACGCGTCGTTCAGATTGCCCGCGGCGAGCGCGGCCTTGCCGGCGTTGAACAGCACTTCTGCGTCGGCCTTTTCCTGCGCCGATTGCGCGAGCACGATGGCGGGCGCAGCCACAACGCAGAGAGCAAGCAGGACAATCGGTGTGCGCATGAAGCGCCTCGCGTGGAGCATTAGTTGCGTCCTCCGAAGCCCGTCGTGTCGACTGGGGCGACGTTCGGTCGATGCGAAGCGCTCGTCGCTGGGCGCGTCGTGGCTGTTGGATGCGCCGTTGGCGTGTGTGTGAGCACAATGGCGGCGGAGCCAGCAGCCGTTTCGGTGGCGGCGGTGGTTGCCGTCGCTGTTCCTGTCGCGTTCGCGTTCGTGTTCGCGTTCGCGTTCGCGTTCGCGTTCGCGTTGGCGTTGGCGTTGGTGCTCGACGTTGTCGATGTTGCAGAGGCGGCAGTCGTCGGCGCGGGGGCGTCTTTTTTCAAGACGACGAAGAGGACGATCAGCACTGCAAACGCCGCGAGCGCGGAGCCGCCAACCACGAGCGGGAGGCGCGATCGTTTCGGGACGGCTTGCGACGTGCCCCACGCAGCGGCGGTGCCGGCGACCGCGCTCTGCATCGTCTTCGATGCGGCCGAATCACTGAGCTCGGTTTGACCGAACGCGATCGACACGGGCGCTGGCGCGGGCGTCGCGTCGGGCACGGACGTGCGTACGGCATTCGAAGCCGAGGCGTCTTTCTTTGGGCCGCTCAATCGCACGATGCGCTCGACGGACATCTTCACCGATGGCGGACCAAACGGCTCGAGCGCGCTCGCGAGCTCTGCGATGTCCGCGTAACGCTCGGCTGCGTTTTTCTTGAGGCACTTGTCGATGACGGCATCGAGACCGCGCGGCAAATCAGCCAGCGTATCGCGCAGCGACGTGGGCGGGGCCGTCAGCACGAGCGCGCAGAGCTCGGCGGTCGTTTCGGCGACGAACGATGGCATCCCCGACACGAGCTCTTGCAAGATGACGCCGAGCGACCAAATGTCGGTGCGGCGATCGACGTTCTTCGACGCGCGCATTTGCTCGGGTGACATGTAGAGCGGCGAGCCGACGATCGCGGAAGTGTTGGTGACGGTTTGCTCGTCGCGGCTGCCGGTGAGGGCACTCATCTTCGAGATGCCGAAGTCGAGAATTTTCACGCACGATGAGCCATCTGCGCGGTGTGTAACGAAGAGATTCGCGGGCTTGAGATCGCGGTGCACGATGCCGACGCCGTGCGCTTCTGCGATCGCCTCGCAAGCTTGAAGCAAGTACTCGACGGCCTCGGAGACGGGGAGCTTCGTGCGCTCGTTCAGGATGGTTTGTAGATCGCGCCCATCGAGGAACTCCATGACCATGTACGGCGCGCCGGTGTCGAGCTTGCCGACGTCGTAGACTTTCACGGCGTGCTCGCTCTTGATGCGTGCTGCGGCGCGAGCCTCGCGTGCGAATCGTGCCACCCACTCGACGTCGGTGATGGCGTGATGAAGGAGAAACTTGATGGCGACGCGTTGGTCGAGCTCGTCGTGCATGGCGACGACGACGACACCCATGCCGCCTTGGCCAAGCACACGCTCGACGCGATATTTCCCGGCGATGACGGCGCCGATTTCGACGGGTGAGTTCATTTAGAAATCGTTCACTGGGCCGGACGTCCCGATCGGACCGCCAGCGGAGCCGCCCGACGAGGGAGCTCCGTATTGGAAGGTTACTCCGTTCAGCGTGACGAGTGCGTTTTGGGCTTTGAAGCAGTCGTACGAGTAGCCGCCTGCGCCGCCGCCGCCTTTTCCGCCCGCCCCGCCCATCCCCCCGGAGGTGCCGGGTGCGCCGCCTTCAGCCGTGCCGAAGAAGCCGCCGCTCATGGGCTGGCAAATCGTCGGAAAACACATCGAGCATCCTCCCGACGCAAAGCAGGTGGACGACAGGCCCGACATACCGCTGCTTCCGCCGACACCCGAGACGCCACTTGCACCACTGCCTCCACTGCCACCCGTGCCGACATCGATAGCGCCGTTGTTCACGGTGAGGTTGCCCGCATACATGAACACTCCGACGCTGCTGCCTGCGGCCGTGCCCGACAAGCCACCTGGTCCGCTGGTTCCGCCACATCCCCATCCGCCATCGCCACCGCACACGGGTGTTGTCGCGAGCGAGCACGCCGGAGGCGGACCACCATCACACGAGGGACCGCCGTCGTTCACGCATTTGTTGGCGCAGGCGATGCACGCACCCGGACCGCCGGCCATTCCGTTTTCGCCGGGGTCGCCCGCGGAGCCGGCGCTGCCTGGAACGATGTTAAAACCAGTTGCAGTTGCAACGATGATGCTTGGGGCACCAGGGCCGCCGCTGCCTCCGGTGCCTCCGCTTCCCGGTGAGCTGCAATTCGCGTTGGTGCCCACGCCGGACGTACCGACGCTGGTCGTACCGATGCCGGCGTTGCCGACCAAGATCGAAACGTTGTCGAGCTCGAGGTTCGAGTTGTTCGCGAGAAAACCGTAAAGCGATGCGCCCTGCGCGACCGATGTCGGCGTGTTGACGATCTTCAAGAGCGAGAACGTCACGAGCGGCCCAACGTTGTCGAGATGCACGGTGTATGCGTGCGTGCCGTCGGATTGAATCGTCGCTGCGTTGGCGGTGCATTGCGGGACCCACACGCCAGCGTCTGCGATGTCCCAGCCGCCTTCGAATGAGAGCTTCAACGTCGATGACGGGAGCTCGATCGTTTCGGTGTAAATGCCTGGTCCGACGTAGATCGTCGTGCCACCCGTCGCCTTTTTGATGGCGTCCGAGAACTTTCCGCACGGCGCGGCGAGAGAGCATGATCCGGGTGAGCCGCCGACGGCGACGAACAAACCGGCGTCGGCGTTCACGCCGCGCGCGCCCGAGCCACAATCGGCGTAGTTCGCGTCGGGGTCGACGTGGCCGCCGTCGAATGGAGCGGAGTCTTCGTCGATGACGTCGTCGCTTGCGCCGTCGACGCTGCTGACGCTTCCGTCGGCGACTTCACCTCCGTGAATGCCGAAGAGATCGGCACACGCAGCGGCGGAGACCGCGATGGGCAATCCGACGAGCAGCGCTCTCGTAAGAAATCGACGCAAAGCGCTCCATTATGTACCGAAACGCGCGAAACGTCCTACGGACCCGAAACGGCTGCGTCTGGCGCGTTTGGGCCATTGGGGGGACCCCCTGAACCAGGCGAGCCTTTGAAGAGACTCGCGCCGAGCGTGAACGACGGATTTTGGAGCGTCACGGTTGCGGGCGTCGCGGCGACGTAAAAATAAATCGGACCGCCGGCGCCACCGCCACCACCGCCGCCGGCTCCGCCGCTCCCGCCGGCTCCGCCGTTGCCACCCAAGACCGCAATTTGGCCAATCGCCATGCACGTGCCTGCCTCACACGCGGTGAAACATGTCTGTTTGTTGCCCGCCGATCCGGGTTGGCCCGGCGCGCCGCCACCGCCGCTTCCGCCGTTGCCACCCGTGCCGCCATAGCCGACGAAGAACGCGCCGTTGATCATCGTCACGTGTGAGGTGCCACTCGCGTAAAGAGGGATCGACGCGCCGCCGCCTTGACCACCGGTTCCCGGATTGCCGCCGTTGCCTCCACACCCAGGCCCGCCATCGTCGCCGCAGATCGTTTCGTAGGTCGGAGCGCCAATGCATCCGATGCTGCTGTCGGGGCCGCCGTCGAAGGTGGGTGCGCTCGAATGCGTGACCGACGCGAGCGCGAACACACTCGCAGCGACGAACATCGTCGTGCCGAGGAGGGCGATGAGGCGTGACCTCATTGGCATGACTGCACGCAATTGGTGTTGCATGTTCCGTTCAGCCCGGCGGCAACCGTTCCGTGGAGACCTGGTGTTCCCGCTCCCGCGGTTGCAGGTGTGTACGCACTTGGCGCGGCTGCGAACGTGCCGGGAGCGCCGGGGATGCCAACGCTTCCGTTACCGCCAGTATCGCCACCGAGCGGCGAGCAGCCGAGGCCCGCATCGCCGACGCCGCCGAAGCCGCCTTGCCCCGCGTTCTGTGTGATGAGCGTGACGTTGTCGAGAAGGACATCGGAGTTGTCGACCGTGACGGCGTAGAGCGATTCGCCCGTACCGTTCACGCCTTGCGCCTTGCTGTGAACCTCGAGGAGGCGGAGCGTCAGGCCGGTCGTGCTGACGCTGTGGATGTAGACGGTCGCGGGGCCTGCGTCGTCTGGTCCGATGATCTTCGCGAGCGACGTGTTGCAGCTCTGAGTCCATACGCCGGCGTCGTCGATGATCCAGCCCCCTTGGATCGTGTAGCCCGCGTAGCCGCTACCGAGGTTGATGTCTTCGACGAAGTCGGAGTTGTCGAGATAGATGGTCTTGATGCCGGCGTCGTTGGCGAGTGCAATCGGCAGCGCGTGGTTGAGCGTGGCGCACGGCGCGATGCGTGTTCCGCACGACTTCGTGTCGGCACCGGTACGCTGCGAAATCCACATCGCGAGGTTGTCCGCGACGAGCGGAATGCTCG
Source organism: Polyangiales bacterium (assembly GCA_038239005.1). GTDB lineage: Bacteria > Myxococcota_A > Polyangia > Polyangiales > Polyangiaceae > DASXHD01. The sequence continues at coordinate 2,973 of JBBSFE010000093.1, read as the reverse complement.
CGTCGCACAAGGCGGTGTTCACGTCGACACTGAATGCGTCGTGGACGACGTAGTCCGGCGTTGCATCGTCGATGCCACCGTCGAAGACGTCACCGTCGGCGAGGCCGCCGTCCGTGGTGCCTTCGTGGATGCCAAAGATGTCCGCGCATGCGCCAAGCGCCAAGGCGCCGGCGACGCATGCCATGATGATCTTCCCCGAGCGTCCCACTATCTCGATCATATACCATCTGCGCGTGCTCGAGCTCGTCGTCTCCTTCGCGCTTCTCGCTTATGCCGTGGTCGCCACGTTTGCCACGGTGGAAGCCGGCAAGCACCCGCGCGCGCTCTACTATTTGTTCGGCGCCGAGATGTGGGAGCGCTTCAGTTACTACGGTATGCGTGCGCTGCTCGTTCTCTATTTGATCGAGCACCACGGCTGGCAGCCGCAGGAGAGCTCGAGCGTCTACAAGTGGTACACGAGCCTCGTTTATCTCACCCCGCTCATCGGCGGGTTTCTCGCGGATCAATTTTTAGGGCTTCGCGCGTCGATCGTGATCGGCGGAACGCTGATGGCCATGGGCCACTTCTTGATGGCCTTCGAGCCGATCCCGATTTTTTATCTCGCGCTCGCGTGTCTCGTGGCGGGCAATGGGTTCTTCAAGCCAAACATGTCGACGCTCGTCGGCAAGATGTACAAAAAGGAAGACCCACGTCGCGACGGCGCCTTCACGATTTTCTACATGGGCATCAACGTGGGCGCGGGCATCGCACCGATTTGGTGTGCGGCCATTCGCGAACGCACGCATAGCTTTCACTGGGGCTTCGCGCTCGCGGGCTTCGGGATGATCATCGGTCTCGTCAACTTCCTCATCGGCCAGAAGACGGTGACGAAAGCCGTGACGGACGCGGGAAATGATCTTCGCACGATGCGCGAAATCAAACGGGCCGCGGCTGCGCCCAAAACCGAAGCGTCCGACGCGCCGAAAGCCGTTGACGGTGAAGACGATGACAAGCCCGGCGTGACGGGCCTCTCGGCGCTGCTGTCGCGTGCGTATCCGTACGTGCTGCTCCTCGCGGCGATGGGGCTCCCTGCGTATTACGGCTGGCTGGTCGCCACGCACGTCGAGAAACCGATTGCCCTCGTGATGCCGACGGCCTTCGCGCTGGTGTTCGTCGCGATGGGCATGTTGCTGCGGACGATCCGCGGCGCCGCGAAGGACAAGAGCATCGTCATCTTCATCATTTTCATTTTCGTCGTCCTCTTCTGGATGGCATTCGAACAGGCCGGAAACGCGCTCAATCTGTGGGCCGAGTTCTTCACCGATCGCCACATCGGCTCGAGCTCTTATACGGGTGAGTCGTTTCAGTCGGCCAACCCCATTTTCATTCTGCTGTTCGCGCCCGTGTTCTCGGCAGCGTGGGTGATGCTCGCGAAGCGCGGTTGGGAGCCAAGAACGCCCACGAAGATTTTCATCGCGATGATTTTCATGGCCGCGTCATTCGGCGTGATGGTCGTCGGTGCAGCGCGCGAGGACGCCATCGACACCGAGATCACCAAGCCGTTCGTCGTACCGAAAGCGCTCGAAGGAAAAACGTTCGACGCGGGACGCCTGACGATGAAGCCCGATCATCTTCAGGTGCGCGGCGTTCTCGCGCACTACGTCGTCCAAGAAATGTTCGAGAAGTCGGCGCCCGAAGGTTGGGTCGACTGGGTGAAGTCACTCGACGACGTCACGAAGAACGCCAAACCCGACGCGCCCGTGAGCGTCCCCGTGGCAGCAACGACGTTCAAAATGCTCGACGACGCAACCGCGAAAGAAGCGGGCGTGTCGTTCGATGGTCAGTCGCTGCGATTCACGAAGCACGTTGCCGCCGATGTCCGCACCGCTCTCGCGGCTGCAGCGCCGCCGCCGGATTTCCGCGAAGCCGTGACCGCGCTCGAGGACAAAAGCAAAAACGCGCGCAATACCGGGCTGTGGTTGCTTCTCAGTTATCTCTTCGCGACGCTCGGCGAGCTTTGTTTGTCGCCGGTGGGCCTCTCGATGGTCACGAAGCTCGCACCGCGAAGGTTCGCTTCGCTGTTCATGGGCGTGTGGCTCCTCGCGAGCTCGCTCGCGCAATATGCGGGCGGCAGCATTGGTGAGTCGTGGGGGCGCGTGACGCCGATGACGTATTTCTGGCTCTTCGTGTGGACGTCGCTCGCGGGTGCGGCGGTTCTGGCGATCCTCATCAAGCCGCTCAAACGCTTGATGCATGAGGTGCACTAGCGCACCGCTTGTTTAGTGAACAATAGTTTCGTATAGTGAAGCCATGTATTACCCGCTGTTTCTGCAGCTCGCGGGCAAGCGTGCGCTCGTCGTCGGTGGCGGTGCAGTTGGCGCTCGAAAAGCCGTCGAGCTCGTAGCAGCCGGCGCCCGAGTCACCGTGGTGTCGCCCGCATTCACGGGCGAGCTTCCCGAATCGGTGCAGCGCATCGAGCGTTGCTTCGAGCCAAACGATGTCGACGGGGCATGGCTCGTGATCGCGGCTACCAACGACGCCAGCGTGCAAGCTCACGTGGCCGAGTGCGCAGCCCGAGCTCACGCGTTCGTCATCGCGGTGGACGATCTCTCGAACACGAACGCGATCTCCCCCGCGATTGTCCGCCGCGGCGCGATCACGATCGCGATCTCCTCGGGCGGCGAAACGCCAGCCCTCACGCGCCTCCTCCGCGAGCTCATCGAACAAATCCTCCCCGAAGAAAACTACGTCGAAGCCGCCCGCACCCTCCGCGCCCGCTGGAAACGCGAACACACCCCCGTGCACTCGCGGTTTCACGAGCTTCTCACCGCACTGCGATCCGCAACCTGAGACAGCCGCCAAGGCGAGTATGAAGTGGCCCTCCAGTCAAGATAGAGCTCTCCCTCTGTGACCGCGTTCTGAGCGGCGCATGTCGATGAGGAGGTTGTTTCGTGACAACGGGCGCTGGCGAAGTCTCGAGCTGTCTCAATCGAG
>JBBSFE010000092.1:0-27637 GCA_038239005.1 Polyangiales bacterium | reverse complement strand
CTTGCTGGTTTCAAGTCCCGTCCTTCGCACTCACTTCGTTCGCGCGGCGGGCGGGTCTTGGACAAGCACTCGCCGCTGGCGCGGCTCGCTTGCTGGTTTCAAGTCCCGTCCTTCGCACTGGTTAGTGGGCGAGCAGATACGCTTTGACGAGTGAGCCTGATGCGCTTGGGTTGAGCGCCGAGGCGTCGTAGTCGACGTCGACCAAATCAGGAGCGCAGTTGCTGTATGGCTCGAAATCCCACGCGAGGTTGGGGATGACCTTCGTCTCGAGGTCGGCGAAAAACGCCGCCGATCCCGAACCGAGCGTGCCGTACTCGCCGATAATCACGGGGATGTTCGAGTACGTGTACGACTTCGTCGATGGCGGATAGCCGTGCACCTCATAGACGACGTTGTCGTGCGCGAGCGGCGCCGTCGCGTAGAACGAGATGTCGCTCGAGTAGCCAATGCCCTGCACGGACACGATGTGGTGCGGCACGCCGAGCTTGTCCTCTTCCGCGCGAATGACGCCCACGGCGTGATCCATCGCGTTCCCGATCGTGGTGCTCGTCCCTTGGTTGCCACCAGGCTCGTTGCTCAGACCGAAGAGCACGAAGCTCGAGTGCGCGAACGTATCGACGAGCGCGACGTACACGGCGTCGGTCGCTGCCGCGGGAGCACCCGTAGGCTCGGGATCACCCGTGTCGTGGAGGCCCATCGACGTGTCGCTTCGCAAGGTGACGAGCACGTACACGCCTGGGTGCGTGCCGATCGAGTTGATGACGTTCGTCATCGGCGTCTTGTATTGCGCGGGGTTCGTGAGCCAGCTCACCGTCGTGGCCGTGTAGCTCGCCATGCCGAGCGAAACGCGGATGAACGTCGGCTTCCACTGCGTGACGAGGTTCGACGCGATCGTGGTGAGCGTTGCTTCCGCGCTCGCCTTCGAGAGATCGTAGTTGTAGCCGCACAAAAAGAGGTCATCCATGTTCACGCCGCGGCCCATCCACTGCGTGCCGCCCGCGCCGGTGGACACGAGGATCTTGCCGCCTTGTGTGTAGAGCCAACCCGCGGGCATGCCGCCGTCGTTCGAAGCGTCGCTCGTGGGGCCTGCGTCACTCGGGTTCGCATCCGAGGTCGTCGTCGAATCCTTTCCGCTGTCGGACGGCGTTCCCGAGTCGGGGTTTGATGCGTCGTCGCTGGAGCACGCGAAGCAAACGACCGCGACGGTGGCGATGAGTTTTTTCATGAGATCCTCGTGCAGTAGTCGGCGAGCTCGAGCATCAGCGCTGGAAGCTCTTTCGGATCACAGAATAGCCGCAAGCCGACCATCGCGTGCTCGATCACGACGGGCGCATCGACGCGAGAGAAACCTTGTGGTGCGATGCTGCGCATTTCGAGCGCGCTCTTCAATGTCGAGTGAACGAGAATGACCGTGACGTACTTGCCGAGGATCGCACTGATCTCTCGGTACGTCGTGCTGGCCCCCGCCGGATTCGCGTCGCCTCTAGATGAAAAGCGTGACGCGGCCACCCGACGCCTTTTCCAGGAACGCGGCCGCGCCGCAGTAGCCCATGTTCGGATAGTCGATGAGCTCTTCGGGCTTGATGCCCATGATCTCGCGTGACATGTCGCATGCCCAAATGCGCACGCCGGTCTCGCCGCAGATCGCGAGCATGTCGTCGAGCGAGGCGAACTTCTTGTGTTTCATCACGTAACGAATCATCGCGGGGCCGGCGCCGCCCATGTTCATCTGCGACATTGGGAGCTTCTTTCTGCCGCGTGGAAGCATCCAGCCGAACATGCGGCCGATGAAATCCTTCTTTGCGGTTTTCGCAGGATCGCGCAGCGCGGACAACGCCCAGAACGTGAAGAACATCTCGACTTGCATGCCGCTCGCTGCGGCGGTCGTGGCGAGAATGAACGCGGCGAGCATGCGATCGAGCGAGCCCGAAAAGACGACCATCGACAAACGATCTTCGGTGCCTTGCTTGGCGACTTTCGTTTCGAGCGCGGAGAGGCGCGCAGCGATCTCGGCAAACTCGCTCGGCAGTGTCGTTGCGGCGGCCATCAGGCGGCTCCCTTCTTCACGACGGCAATGTGATCGACGCCTTCGTCGACGAGGCTCGCGGAGAGCGTGAGGCTCACCAGCGTGTTGCTCGTTTTCTTGCACCACGCGGTGACGTCAGCGGGAAAAGCGCGGTCGTTGGCCATGACCTCGACGGTGTCGCCGTCGGTCATGGTTTGCATTGTGCGCATTAGCTCGACGATGGGCATCGGGCACGCACGGCCGCGCGCATCGAGGGTGTGTTTCGCCATCGATTCATCGTCTCTCTTGGACCCAGGCGCGTCAAGCCAAGCGACGCCGCTACCATCGGCGCCAGAGGCGCCGGACCAGGCAACTAAACGAGCTCGATGCGCTCGAGGCCGCGTTTGTGCAAGATCAACGCGCCCGATTGCTGGGATGCGATCTCGTTGCCGCGGCGAACGACGAGCTTCACCGGCACGCGATAGCAACGCGGCGCTTGCGTGAAGCGAACGCGGCGCGCTTGTGCGTCGAAAATCGGGACGGGCTTCGTTGCGTCGTCGAGGCGCGCGAAGAGCGGCGACAAATCGTAACGGAAGACATGCTTCACCCGCGAGATGCCGGCGGCGTTGAGCGTCTTGGAGGCCTCGAGTGTGCCGAGATGCCGATATTGGAGGTTCGTCACAGGCACGGTGGCGCCGCTGTGCGGATTGAGCGGATCGGGCCGCGCTTGGTCCTCGCTGACGAACGACTCGCGTGCGCGCACGACGATGTCGCGGTCAGGGCAGGTTTTGCGGGGCGCACGATAACGAGCGATGCGCTGCGCATAGAAGCGGTGAACGTTGGCGGCGAACCACGCGCGGCCGATTTCTTTGATGCGGTCTTTCACGGCGTAGATCACGCCGGCCATCACGCACACCATGATGATGCTCGACCCGAGCCGAGCCGACGACGAGCCACGCGTGAGATAGAGCTGGCCGACGAACGCCCATGTCGAAGCGATGATGGCCACGGCGCCCGCAACCCAATGATGAAGTCGCTCGGTCACGGCGAAGCGTTCGGACTCGAGAAACAAGACCTCTTGGAAGTGTTTTTTGAGCTGGCTGGCGCGATCGAGGTAGCGCTCGAGGCCGTGCGGCGAATCGATGTCGGCTTCGGGGTAATCGGCGGTTGCGCGGTATTCCATTTCGCGCGCGAGCGCTTCGCCGACGGCGCCACCAACATCTGCGACCTTCGGATGAGCGATGTGGTCGACCACGGAGGCGAGTGCTTGCTCGCTGCCCGCGAGAAGCTCGAGCAACCGAAGGCTCAAATATTCGTCAGCAAGGCGGCCTTCGCGTGCGAGATCGAGCTGCGGAGGCTCGCGAAGAGAGTGAGGGGCGGCACTGAGGCGAACCCGCGCGTCTGCGATGGTTTGCTCGGCGGTGGCGATCCAGCTTTCGAGGGCGGCGAGGTGGTGTGCGGGGTCTTCGGTGGTGAACGGAGACACGACCAAGCGCGCATGGCGGCCGAAGCCTTCGTGCGCACGAGCGAGCTTCGCCGCGACGCCAACTGCAAAGCGGCGCATGCCGTCAACGGTGGCGACCGACGGGGTGGTGTCGTCTGGGCCATCAAGCCGGGCAAACTCTTGGAGTTGGTTCCACGGGGAGTGCGGCGTGATGACGTGCGCGGGCACTTCGAGATCGACTTCGATTGAGTATTCGGCCTCGCCAGTGCGTGGAAGCGGAACGGACACGGCCCATTCGAGGCGGCTCGTGTCGTGGATGGCGAGGCGGCTCTCGACGTTATGGGCGACCGGATTCGAGACCTCGGCTGTCGCTTCGAGAGCCGGAGTTACGTGTCTTAGAACCTGTGCTGCTGCCATCTACCTGTCACACCCAATTCACAAACGGTCCATGCGCCGAAATTCACGAAGATGCAAGGAAATCTCGATTTAGCTCCGATGTCGGCAAACCGATCGGTCTGGCCTAAACCAAGCTATTGTGACAGAGAAGTGAACTAGCGCAGCGCGCCGAGTCGCTTCAAACCCGAGGTTGCGCGAACGCGCGCCCGAATTCCGAAGAAGAGGATCACCGCGGCGACGAGCCCGACGATCGCACCGAGCACGGCGAGCGCGACAACGCCGGTGTCGTCACCCGTCGTTGCGAGGAGCGCACCTGCTGCGAGTGTGAGAAGCGCGAACGCACCGGCAAGCGCACCGACGGCAATGCCCGCTGAACCGCGCGAGCGCCGCTCGCGATAACTATCGACGTCGTGCTGCGGAGGCACGAGCCCGAACGAGCCGACCCAATTGATGATGTTTGCGGGGATGGCGACGCACGAATAAAAAAACGAAATGATGCCCCACCAACCGAGCAGCATCGTGACCGCGGTGAAGCGGAAAAAATATTTGTCGATGCAGAACTTGCAAAGCTGACCGGAGACCGTCCGCGGAAAACGGAGCACGACGACGCCGATGTTCTGCATGAAGTGAGCTTGTTTGAGGTGCCCCACGCGATGACACGCTTCGCAGTATCCTTCGCCCGCGCGCAAGATGACCTCGACGCGCGGAGCGGCGGGTTGCGCGTACGCGTGCGCTGCGAAGCGTGATGGGAGCGTGCCGCCGGGATCACCGAGGGGCGCGTCGGTGATAGAAACGGGCACCGGCGTTTGCGAAGCGCGATGCGGAGGCGCCTGATTTTGATTTTGCTGATTCGACGGGAGCGTCGCGGAACCTGCCGCGGCGACCGTCTCGTTCGTTGCGCTGATCTGAAACCCGCCGCCGGCAAGTGGCTGCACGAAGAGCACGACGCCTTGCGCCGCGGCCGCGCGTCGATGCTGCTCGACGGTTTGTACGTCGAGGTCGTGGCTGCCAGTGCGCACGATGGTCGGGTAACCTTGCATCGATGCGCGCCATCTTAGCGCTTCTGCAAAACTAGAGCGCTTCGACGGACTTCAGCATTTCCGTGACGAACTGCGTGCGCGGGCGCACGAGCATCACGCGCTTGGGCGTGGGCATCACCATGATGCGTGCGTCGTGCGGGCCGAAGCCGCCGGCTGCGAGCGGGTCGTCTTTGAAGATGACGTTTTGGTCTTTGCCGTCTTGATTCTCGGTGTATGTGCCGTCGGCGAAGGCCGCGCTCGAGGAGAGAAGCATGGCCGCGACAATCATGATCTTCTTCATGCGTCTACGACACCGCCATGAGCGCGCCGCTTTGGTTCTACTTCGAGAAGTGCGCAAGGATCGCGATGCCGATGATCATCAAGAGCGAAAGCGCGAGCGCGACCGCGCAGCCGATGCCGGTCACGCCAAGCAGCGAGCTCGACGACGATGCGGTGCTCGACATCACGTTGTCGGAGCGAAGGGTTGCCTCACCTTGAGGGATGGAAAGGATGACGTTGTACGGGCGATCTTGCCGCATGCCGTTGACACGAACACCGAGCTGCATGCGTCGCTTTTGAAGCTCGTGTGAGTGTTCGTCCTCGACGTCGCGATCGACCCACGTCACCGAGCGACATCGCGGGCACGTCGTCGAGGTGTCGTCGACGGAAGTTGGTGCGCCGCAACCCGCGCAGCCCGCGGTGATCGCGGTGGAGTCGTCGACCCATGCGAGGCGATACTCGAGCGAGATGCCGCCCGTTTCGATTTTGGACCAAGGCTCGGGCCATTGATCGACGAGGATCTTTTCCGCGGGACCTTGCACGGGCACTTTGCAGTGCGGGCAGGGCAGCGTCACGGGTTGCTTCGACGAGATCACGAGCGGCATCGCGCAGCTCGAACACGATCCCACGGCAACGCCTGGCATTCCGGATGCCATCGCGCGCCGCCCCGCCGCCATCCACGTGAGCAGACGATGCGCCGGAAACGCTGCATCGAAATCGACGGGTTGCCCGTCGGCGGCGAAGACGAGAGACGTCTGCCTGCCACACGACGAGCAAGCCATCGGCACGTGGATGTGCGGTTGATCCGCGAGCGGCTGCGAGCAGGAGCTACAACGCGCGCGCGAAAGAGGCATTCACTACTTTACTTCTTGCCGGGCGAGGCCGAGGCCGAAGCCGACGGTGCTGCAGTTCCCGCTCCGCCTGCCGCGCCGCCGCCGGCTGCATCATGATGACGGCCCTGGCCGGGAACGTGCGGGTGACCGTTGATCTCTTCGATGTGAAATTCCGTGCGGCGGTTCTTCGCGCGGTTCGCGTCGGTGTCGTTCGGAACCTCGGGCTTGCTGTCGCCGAGACCGACGGTGTGAAGGCGCGAGGCGTCGATGCCGTGCGCGGCAACCCACTTCGATACGGCGTCGGCTCGGGCTTGCGAAAGCTCCATGTTGTGCGCGGCTGCGCCCTTGTTGTCCGTGTGGCCTTCGATGCGCAACTTCGTGACGCGCGGGTTCTTCGTCATGAACTCGACGAGGGTCGTGAGGATCTCTTTGTTTGGCTCTTTGCTATCATCGAACGTCGATTTGTCGATCGCGAACTCGAGCTCGTGGGGAATCCTGACGCGTGTTCCCTCGATGCTAGCGCTACGCACCGCAACGGGTTCCGGTGGCGGCGCTTCGACGACGGCCGAAGAAGAAGCTGGCGGGGGCGGGGACGACGCGGTTGGCTCGGTCTTGACCTCGACCTGACCACCGCCGCAGCCGTAGCCAATCAGTCCACCGGCCGAAATCACTGCAATCAAAAGGGCAACATGGCGCATCGTCGATCTCCTGGTAGGAAGCGCCGGTCAGGGTAAGGAAGTTTCGGTCGTGTTCCAAGCGCCTTTTCAAACACGCCTGGAGGAGGGAGAACGAGCGCTCGCAGACATGCTCGCGCGCGGGCGTGACGGGCTCGAGCTATCGAGGCTTCGCGCGCGGCTTTTCGACGAAGCGCTCGAGGCTCACTTCAATGATGCGTGCGGAAGGGTAGGCGTGGCGGTCGAGCGTGCGCCGGTCGTTCTTGCGGCTGCAGGAAGCTACGGGCGCGGAGCGATGGCGCTCGAGAGCGATGTCGACGTACGTCTCATCGTCACGGGGTTGGGCGATGCGCGCTCCCTCGCGGATGCGTTTCTCTACCCGCTGTGGGATGCCGGGTTGAGCATCGGCCATCAGCTCGCGGTGCCGAGCGAGCTGCTCACTCTCGCCGAGACCGACATGGCGACGGCAACGACGCTGTTTGATTTGCGCACCGTTGCGGGGGCGCCAAAGCGCGTGAGGGATCTCGTCGCGAAGTTCGTCACGCGCATGCGTCGTCGCGCGCGAGCGTTTGCCCGCGAGCTCGCCGATGACACGAAGAAGCGGCACGAACGCTACGGCGACTCGATCTACTTGCTCGAGCCCGACTCGAAGCTCGGCGCGGGTGGGCTGCGCGATCTCGATGTCGCGCGCTGGGTGCTGCGATGTCGGGCACACGCGCCGGACGATCCGCTCGAAACGCTCGTGACACGCGGTGCGCTCGATGCGCGCGAGCTCGACGCCGCACGAGCCGCAGAAGAGTTCGCGTGGCGCGTCCGCAATCGACTCCACGCGCTCGCAGGTCGGCGTTCGGATCGTCTCACGTTCGATGCGCAAGAGTCGCTCGCGCGCGACCTCGGCTATGTGCGTGGTGAAGGCGAGGACGCTCGAGCCGAAGCGACCGAGCGCTTCATGCAAGACCACTACGTACACGCGCGTGCGATCTCGCGCGTGCGGGACCGCGCGATCTCGGTCGTCACGCGCGTGCCTTCGCGAAAGAAGGTGCACGCACGAGATCTCGGGGGCGGCCTTGCGTTCTCGAGCGGCGTGGTGTCGATCGCGGATCCCGCACGCATCATGGCCGATCCGGCGATATCGCTAAGAGCCTACGCGGCGTGCGCGCGGCTCGGAGCGCCCCTCGACGACGCTTCGCGCGACGCCATCATGCGCGTTGCAGCGGAGCCCGAGTTTGGCGCAGGGCTTCGTGCAAGTCGCGAGTCGGGTGCGGCGTTCGTTGATCTGACGTGCATGGTCGCAGAGACGCCGGCTGCTCTGGGCACGGCCCTTCGCGATCTCCACGACGTCGGGCTCCTGCTCGCGATGATTCCGGAGTTCTTGCCGGTGACGGGTCGCGTTCATCACGACGTCTACCATGTGCTCACCGTCGACGTTCACAGCGTCGCAGCAGTCGATTGCTTGCGTGCGCTCGCGCGGGGTGAGCTCGCCACAGCGCATCCACTCGCGTCGCGCCTCGCCACCGAGATCGCGCGGCCACGCCCTCTCTTTTTGGCCACGCTGCTCCACGACGTCGGAAAAGGGCACCCTGATCGCGATGGGTCGCGCAAGAACCACTCGGTGAGCGGCGCCGAGCTTTGCGATGTCGTGCTCCCGCGGCTTGGCTTCACCGCGAGCGAGACGGCCGACGCACGCGCGCTCGTCCTGAATCACCTCGCGATGTACCACCTTGCAGCGCGTCGCGATCTCGACGACCCCGCGACAATCGACGAGCTTTGCCGCATCGTCCGCGGGCGCGAGGGTCTGCGTGATTTGTATTTGCTGACCGTCGCGGACATCACGACGACAGCTCCTCGGGCGATGACGTCATGGAAAGCGCACGTGCTCGAAGAGCTCTACTTGCGCGCCGATGACAAGCTCGCCGGCGCGCCAACGACGATCGATGCCGAGCGAATCGCGGCCGTTGGCGCGGAGGTGCTCATGCACGATGCCGACGCTGGCGCGTTCGTGTCGACGATGCCCCCTCGCTACGTGCTCGCGACGCGGCCCGAATCGATCGCGGCACACGCACGTATCGCGCGCTCGCGCGGCCATCGCCAGGTTGCCGTTGGGCTCGGGCCGCATCCATCGGCCGCACACGTCGAAGTGTGCGTCGTTGCACGCGATCGTCCCGGTCTTCTCGCGCGCATCGCTGCGGCGCTGGCCGCGTCGCGCCTGGAAGTATCGGCGGCGTTCATCAACACACGCGGCGAAGGCGAGGCCGTCGACATCTTCGTGGTGCGCGACCCCGGCGAATCCATCGGGCAGAAGCTCGCTCAGGTCGAGACCGATTTGATCGAGCTTTGCGAGGACCGCGTGGCGCCGGGCGATCTCGTGGCATCGCGTCTCGGCGAGAGCCTGCCCTGGGCCACGCGCAAAACCCCGGACGTTCGGACACGCGTCGTCTTCGACGATCGAACGTCCCCTCACAGCACCATCATCGAGGTCTTCGCCAAGGACGAGCCAGGTCTGCTTTTCAGGCTCGCGCACGCCCTCGACGCGGCTGGCGTCAGCATCGTTCTCTCGAAGATCAACACCGAGGGAACCAAGGTCGCCGACGTGTTCTACGTCCAAGAGGTCGATGGTCGAAAGGTTGCCGCAAACCGACTCGCCTTCATCCGGGAGCGCTTGCTCGAAGCGATTCGTTAAGTGAGGCTCGGGGGCATGCCCACCTCGCTGTCGTTCGGTCTCGCTGTCGTGGCTTTCGCGTTGTGCGGGTGCGGGCCCGACAAACCGGCGGTGACCGATCCGCAAACGAACCCAAGTGCCACGACCTCCGTAGCGGCGCCCGACCCGAGCGCAACGGCGTCCTCGCCGACGAGCCCCGAAGCGGCGAAGGGTCTCTCAGCGCTGCAGAACGGAGATTATCCGGCCGCGAAGACTTCCTTCGAAGCTGCCATCGCCGCACACGCAAACGACGCAGACGCGCACCACTACCTCGGCGTCACGCTCGAGAAGCTCAACGACAAAACCGGAGCGGAGCGCGAATACAAAGCCGCGCTCGCCATTCGTCCCGATTTGGCGGAAGCCGCTGCGAACCTCGGCGCGCTCTACGTCGACGCACAAAAGTGGGACGAAGCCATCACCGTGCTGAAGACTGCGACCGCGCGCAGAAACGATTCGGCGCCGGCGTTCTTCAACCTAGCGCTCGCGTATGCAGGCAAAGGCGATCAGTCGAGCGCGGGCAAAGCGTTCGATGCCGCACTGAAGATCACGCCGACCGATGCGATGCTCCTCTATACGTACGGTCACACGCTCGCGACGTGGAACCAGAGCGAAGCGGCAGTCGCGAAGCTCAAGGCCGCACGTGATGCCGCCACGCAATCGGATTTGCTCGGATCGATCGGGCACGACTTGCTCGTGCTCCGCGCCGTGCCCGACTGCATCACGACCTTCGACAAAGCGATTCAACCAAGCACGACGCCCGCGATGGGCGCGCAGTTTCGCACCGATCGCGCGCTATGCAAGCTCGCCGCAAAGGACGAAGCGGGCGCAACGACCGATCTCGAAGCCGCCGTGCAAGCCGATCCAAAATACGGCCTCGCACACTACTGGCTAGCGACGCGCCGCATGAGCGCGAAAAAATGGGCGGACGCCGCGAAAGAGCTCGAGGCCTATCTCAAGCTCGAACCCACGGGCCCGAAGGCCAAAACCGCCCAAGACGCCCTCGTCATCGCCAAAAACGGCGGCAAGAAGAAATAAGCGAAACCATTCCGCCGCTGGGCCGTGTTCCCACCATGAGGGATGGGTCGATGTGGGGGGTGGGTCTCGTGTTGTTCGTCGCCGCATGTGGCGGCCGTGTAAATGGCGCGTCAGAAGGGACCGCTGCACCCACAGAGACATCGGACGCATGCGAAACGAACCCGTATGGCACGTGCTACCCGGCGCGCGTCGGCACGACTCCGATGACCGGCGCAGCGCGCGGCGACCGAATCCCGAACTTCAAGTTCGTCGGCTTCAGGGCAGAGGGTGTGGACGCAGTCGTCGACACGACGACCACGACGGAATTCTCCCTTGCCGACTACTACGATCCGGAGCGGCTTCTTGGTCCCGCCGGGAAGGGGTTCACCATCATTCACGTGCTCGTCGAGACTGCGTGGTGCGGTCCGTCGAACGAGTACACCGACTTCATTGCCGGCGCGAACTACACCGGCGCCAATACGGGCGGCGCGAGCTGGGCGAAGGAGCTCGCGCCACTCGGTGTCGTATTCGTCGAGCTGCTCGTGGACGGAAAAGTAGTAGGTGAGCCCGCGACGGTCGCGGACCTGCGAGATTGGGTCACGCACCATCAGATCAACTACACGGTTGGGCTCGATTCATTCTATCTGTCGCTCGGCTCATTGACGACGGCGGCTGCGATCCCCTTCACGATGGACATCGACGCACGATCGATGGAGATCCTCGATGCCGAAGTCGGCTTCGACACGAATGGAGACACGGCGATCAAGCATTGGATCGAGTGGCAAACTCTCAACAGCCCGCTCTAAGCTTCGGGTCGACAGGCGAGCGTCGCAACCCTAAGCTCCTCGCGTGCAAGTCGTCGCGCGCTTGCGAGTTTGGTTCGTTGCGATGGTCTTCATCGCGGCGATGCCCATAGCGCTCGGGCCGGCGACCAGCACGGTGACTCGGTGGCTCGGGGGCGAGCCGGAGCACAAGTGCATGTGCGGCATGAAGCGTGGAGAATGCGGGTGTCCCGATTGCGAGAAGCTCGAAGCAGAGCGCCGCGCGGACCATCGCGAGCACGCGACCGCGATGATTCGCAGCGGGTGCGAGGACGACGATGGGTTCGTACGCGCGTCGCCGATTCCGGTTGCCGTGCCGGTGAGCGACGGCGCTCTCGTGGTGGCGTCCGCGCCGAGTGAGCCCATGTTCGTGTTCTCGAAGGGCCCGCTCGAGTCTCAATTTTTGCTCGAGCCGAGCACGCCTCCGCCACGCGGCTGATCGCTTGGAAGCGATCACCCAAATTTTCACGCGGAGATTTCTCATGCTCAAAACATTCGAGCTCGGCCTCGCGGCCGTGGCTTTGTCATGGAGTTGCAACAGCGGACCGTCGTGTCCGACGCCTGGCGGCGCAGTCTCGGCGGCGCCCGACAATCACTGCGCGGGCGACGCTGGCGCGGCCATCGTCCAAACGACGACTCAAGCGTCGTGTCATCCGGTCGATGCGGCCGCGCCCGATGGTGCTGGCGCGTATGGCCCGACGCTCGACAACGCGTCCGCCGACGATGACGATTGCAAGTACCACATCTCATGGACGAGCAGCCCCGTCTGCCAGAACGACGGCATCGTGTTCACGGTCGTCGCGACGAGCAAAAGCGACGGCACGCCGCTCACGGGCGCAAACATGGACGTCGAGGTTTTTCTGGACCTCACGCACCCATCGCCAACGCCGTTCGTCGATTCGGCCGAAGGGCCGCCCGGAACGTACGTGACGCAGCCGGCGAAGTTCGACAAATCAGGCAAGTGGACGGTGCGGTTCCACTTCTTCGAGGAATGCTCCGACGACCTCGAAGATTCACCCCACGGGCACGCTGCCTTCTTCGTGAACGTACCGTGAAGCGCATCGCAGTCTTCATCACCGTGTTCGCGTCGGCGTGCTCCGGTGGCGATCCATCGGGCGCACCGACGACGTCCATCGCGACGGTCACGACAGACTCGGGCGCCGCGACCGTCCGCGTCCTCGGTCCGTCCGATCCGCTCTCGCGTGGTGCGTCGTCGCTCGTGTTCGACATCAGCAACACAGCGAGCGGCGTTCCGATCGACGGGCTCGCGATCTCGATCACGCCTTGGATGCCATCGATGAGCCACGGTGCGTCGACGCTCCCAACGGTCACCGCGCGTGGTGGCGGCCTCTATGACGTAAGTGGTGTCGTGCTCGTGATGCCCGGCGCGTGGCAACTTCGCACGCACCTCGCGGGCACGCTCGACGACACGACGGCGATCACGGTGGCGGTCGAGTGAATCCGCGCACCACGCAGCCCGCGCCGTCTTCGATGCGGCCGACCGCGACGAGGTGACCTTCGGCGTCCATCCACGCGTGTTCTCCGGCCGCGACGGCTGACATGTCGTCGAGCGGCACTTTGCGACCGGCGCTTGCGTGCGCTGCTCCGATGTCCGTCAGCATGATGACGGGAAGGGCACGACGGGCCGCCGACGCGAGATCCAACTTCGGCGGCGCACCTGTCATCGCCGCGAGCTCGATCGACTCGGTGATCGAAAACGCGCCCGATCGAATTCTGCGCAGCGCGCTGAGGTGGCCGACGGTGCCCACGCCGATCGCCAAATCGCGCGCAAATGCCCTTACGTAGTACCCCTTTGAAACAACCAATCGGACGGATATTTCGGCCTCGCCGAGTTTCGTGATCGCGATTTCTCGAACCGCGACCGCGCGCGCGGCGAGCTCGACCGCTTCGCCGCGCCGAGCGAGCTCGTGCGATCGTGCACCATGTGCATGAATTGCAGAAAAGATTGGTGGATCTTGCATGATTCGGTTTCGCTCGATCTCGAGCGCGCCGTCGAGCGCCGCGCGCCACGTCGATGGAACCCCCGCGCGCGCGGTCTCGCGCCCATCGGCGTCGAGTGAGTCCGTCGCGATGCCGAGTGTGATGGTGGCTTCGTATTCTTTGTCTGCGGCCGTCAAGTAGGGCACGAGCTTCGTCGCTTGGCCGATCGCAACGACGAGCACGCCGGTTGCCATGGGGTCGAGCGTGCCCGCGTGACCGATCGTCGTACCTTTTGGAAAGACGCGGCGCACGCGCGCGACGACGTCGTGACTCGTCAGGCCGCGAGGCTTGTCGATGACCACCACACCATCGACGACCTCACCCAAAGATGACGCTCTTCCGCTCGCGGAGCGCGGCGTCGATCATCGATTGGATGGCGTCGCGCACGCGCTCGGCGATGCGCGCTACGAGCGTCTCGTCGCCCTCCCTCTCAGGGTGGTGTTTGTCCATCGGGATGGGCTCGCCGAAGATGATGCGCCACTTCGTCGGTGCGGGAAGGAGCCCGAGCGGGCCAAGCAGAGGGAACGTTGCCGTGACGGGGAAGTAAGGAATGCCAAACGGCTTCGCGAGCGCTTCGAGGCGCATGAGCATGGGGTTCGTTTCCTCGGCACCGATGATCGCCACCGGAACGATAGGCGCTTGCGTGCGGAGCGCGAGACGAACGAAGCCATTTCGGCCGAAACGCTGGAGCTTGTAACGCTCTCGAAAGAGCTTGCCGATGCCCTTGGTGCCTTCGGGAAAGACGGCCACGAGCGTCTCGTGACGAAGGAGTCGCTCGGCGTTTTCCTGGCACGCGCGCACCGCACCGATGCGCGTCTCGAACGAGCCCAAAAACGGAAAGTGGAACACGAAATCTTCGGCGAGCCAGCGAACATCGCGCTTGCCAGGGTGCTCGCGCTTCACTGCGGTGCGAAGCATGGGTCCGTCGAATGGGATCGTTCCCGAGTGATTGGCGACGAGCATGCAGCGCCCATCGGTCGGGACGTTCACGATGCCGCGACACTCGACGCGGAAATAGCGTTCGTAGAGAAAATCGAAGAACGGCGTCATGCGCGCGTCGTATGCCGGGTCGTAACCGAAGTCGTCGACCTCTTCGTTGCGCTCGCGCAAGACGGGCGTCGTCGGCGGGGCGGGTGGCGCAGACACGATGACGGACGCGCTTTTCTTCGGAGCACGAGGAGCGCGCGGCTTCGGCTTCGCACGCGGCTTTCGCTTCACGGGTTCCATCTCAGTACACCTCCGAGAGCAGCTTCACTTCGCGCAGGCGCTCGGCGCGCGCGAAATCCAAGAGCGCTTCGCGTGTCGTGAACGCGGGTCGAAAGCCCATGACGTCTTTCGCGCGCGCACCATCGGCGACGCACAAGAATCGCAAATAGGGCAGGAATGTCGATGGCGCAGGCGTGAGCTGCGCCATCCACAGGGCCGTGCCGAGCGGCTCTGCGATCGGATGCGGCACGGGAAGCGAGATGCGGCCCGCGAGACGAATGGCCGTCGAGATCGGAAGCACGCCATCGGCGCAGATGTTGAACGTACCGGGTGCGTCGCGGTCGACCGCGAGCTTGAACGCCGCGATGGCATCGAGCTCGTGGATGAATTGCACGAGCGGGTCGAAGCCCATCATCGTCATGATCACGCGCTGCGAGAGAAACTTCGTGAGAAAGCTCGAGACCGTTGGCCCGAGAATCGGTGCGGTGCGCAAAACGGTGACGACCGTTTCCGGCGAGCGCTCGACGAATCGCGCGAGCTCGGCCTCCGCTTCGATTTTGTTCGTGAAGAACGACTCGCGTTTGGTCGCGCGGAGCGGTTGGTGCTCGCCGAGAAAATTCGGATTCGAGGGATGCGCGCCATAGAGGAGCGTCGAGCTCGCCATCACGACCTTGCGGAGGCGTCCGTGCCGCGCGCCGACGAGCACGTGCATCGTGCCGACGCTCTCGAGCTCGTGCGCGTAGGCGGTCGCGTGCGAAGGTGATGCCTGAAATGCGAGATGCACGAGCGTGCCGACGCGCTCGGCCGCGAAGATCTCGGCGAGTCGCGCCTCTGCGGCAGTCTGCGTGAGATCGACTTCGTAGAAGCGCGTCTTCTTTCCCGAAGCGGGCTGCTTGATATCGATCGCGACGACGCGGTCGATGGCGGGATCTTCCTCGAACGAAGCGATGAGGTTTTGCCCCAAGAACGACGACGCGCCCGTCACTGCGACGACGACGCGAGCCTCCTGGAGAGCGGCAGGATCGCGCGCGGTCGGCTCGAGCTTGCCGTTCGGATCCTTGCGCTTGGGCTTCAGGACGGCCATCGCGCGGCAAACTACATCGAAAAACCCCCCGGTGGTACGTTCGAAGGGCAGCGCGATGACGACCACCCCTACGCGCCTCGGGCCGTACGAGCTCGTGGAACGCCTCGCCACTGGTGGCATGGCGGAGGTGTATCTCGCGCGTCGCGCGGGGCCGCACGGATTTGCCAAGCAGGTCGCCGTGAAGCGCATTTTGCCGCAGCTCGCGAGCGACCCTGATTTCGTCGCGATGTTCGTCGATGAGGCGCGCGTCACGGGGCGGCTCCAGCACCCGAACATCGTGTCCGTCTTCGATTTCGGCGAAGAGGATGGCGAGCTCTACATGGCGATGGAGTACGTCGACGGCACCACCGGCGCGCGCCTCATTCGCGCCGCTGCAGCTCGGAGCGAAGACATTCCGCTCGAAGTGTCGATTCACATCGCTCTCTCCGTGCTTCGCGGGCTCGAGTACGCGCACGCCGCATGTGACGAGCACGGAAAACCGCTTTGCCTCGTGCACCGCGATGTCTCACCGGGCAACGTGCTCATCGATCGCTCCGGCGCCGTGAAGCTCACCGACTTCGGCATCGCGCGCGCCGCCGAGTTCGAGCGCCGTACCGATGTCGGCCAGCTCAAAGGCAAGCTCGGATACATGTCTCCCGAGCAAGTCGTTGGCCGCGAGCTCGATGCACGCAGCGATCTCTTCACGCTCGGCATCGTGCTCGCCGAGATGATCACCGTTCGCCCTCTTTTTTCGGGTGGTCGTGAGCTCGATGTCTTGCTCCGCATCCGCGACGCGGACGTCAGCGCGCTCGATCGCAACGCCGGTCGCGTACCGGACGACGTGCGCGGCGTTCTCTTTCGTGCGCTCGCGAAAGATCCCGCGGAGCGCTACCCGAACGCCGCGAGCTTCGCGCAGGCGCTCGAGGAAGTGATTCGTCGTCGCCGTCTCAACGTCGGGCCATCGCGTACGGGCGCATACGTCGAGCGACTCGGCCTCACCGGGCAAGGCGAAGCGCCGGCAGAAGACACGGGCGAAGCCGCGCGACCGATCACGTCGGTGATCGACGTCGACATCCACTCCATCCGCTCCGATTCGGAGCGACCCACCTCACCGCGGCAGCAAGCGTCCGTTTCGCCCGAGGTCTATCGCGTGCAAATGACCGACGGCACCGTGATGGGGCCGATGTCCTATCCGCGTCTCGTCGAGCTCTTCGCTACGGGTCGCGCCGGCCCGACGACGTCGGTCGCGCGCGAGAGCGGCACGTTCAAGCTCGCCGACAAATACGCCGAGCTCGGCCGCTTCGTAACGAGCCCCGCGCTCCGCTGGGACGACGACGTCGCCAAGGACGCAACGATGCGCGGCCCGATCGACCGCCGCACGCTGCCGACCACGATTTTCCGATTCGCCGTCGCACGCGACACCGGCGTGCTCCTCGTGCGAGACGGGCCGCGTCGGAAAAAGATTTTTCTCGTCGAGGGCGCACCAGAGTTCGTCGCATCGACCGAGAAAAGCGAGCTGCTCGGCGAGTTCCTGATCGCGCGCGGCCAAGTGCTCCGTATGGAAGTCGAGATGGCGCTGGCGATGCTCCCGCGTTTCGGCGGCCGCATCGGCGACGCGCTCGTCGGGCTCGGTGTTTTGCGGCCGATCGAGCTCTTTCGCGCGATCCACGAGCAGACGCGTCATCGCTTCCACGAGATCTACAAATGGAAGAAGGGCGAGATCGCATGGGTGCGCGGCGCGCGCTCCCAAGAAGAGACGTTCCCGCTCGGCGTCGATACGTACGAGCTCATCGCGAGCGGCGTGCGCGACGGCTACGACCCACGCGAGCTCGAGGGCTTGCTCGATGCGTTCGGTGAGTCCGTGCTCGACCCCGTTGCGCTGCCGCCCGTGCGCCTCGAAGCGTTTCGTTTGCGAGAGAGCGAGATGCGCGTGCTCAAACAAGTCAACGGAACCTTCACCGTGAATCGTCTCATCGCGAGCGGCATCGCCGACCCCGATGAAGTGCTACGTGCGGTGTTCATCGGCCTCTCGTGCGAGCTCGTTCACACGAACGGCTGGGACTAATCGGCGCCGAGAGCGCGGAGGATGAGCCACGTGATGGCGCTGATCGATGCAGCGCCGGGAACGGTGAGAACCCACGCCCAAAGTATGCGCGTCGCAACTCCCCAGCGCACCGCGGAGAAGCGACGCGTCGTGCCGACGCCGACGATTGCGCCGGTGATCGTGTGTGTCGTCGAGACGGGGATGCCGCCGAACGTGGCCATGCCCAGCGTGATCGCGCCCGCGGTCTCGGCGCTGAAGCCGCCCACCGGTTGGAGCTTCGCGATTTTCATGCCCATCGTTTTGACGATGCGCCAGCCACCACTGAGCGTGCCGAGGCCCATCGCGGCGTGACACGCGAGCACCACCCAGAGCGGAATGCTCGGGCCTTTTGCGCCAGGGGGAATTGCGAGGTTGTGCGTTGCGACGAGCGCGGCGGCGATGATGCCCATCGTCTTTTGTGCGTCGTTGCCGCCATGACCGATCGAGTACATCGCGGCCGAAACGAGTTGGAGCTTTCGGAAAGTGGTGTCGATCGCGCCTTGCGGTTTGCCGCCGAAGATCGACATCACGGTCTTCATCACCGCGAAGCCGAGCACGCCGCCGATGAGCGGTGACAACAAGATGAAGAGCGCAGTTTTTCCGAAGAACGCAGCGTCGAGCGAGTGAAAGCCCGCTTTGACGACCGCGGCGCCCGCGAACCCGCCGAGGATCGCATGGGACGACGATGTGGGAAGCGCCCACCACCACGTGAGCAAATCCCAAATGATCGCGCCGACGAGCGCGGACGCTACGAGCGCGAGCGTCACGACGTGAGAGTCGACACCTTTGGCGATGTTTCCCGCGACGTGCGTGCTGAACACGAGAAACGCGATGAAGTTGAAGAACGATGCCCAAATGACCGCGAGCCGCGGCGAAAGGACGCGCGTCGAAACGACCGTAGCGATCGAGTTGGCGGCGTCGTGGAAACCGTTGATGAAGTCGAACGCGAGCGCGAGCGCCACGATGAGCACGAGCGTCGTGGAGACGTTGGCCATCGTTCGCTCAGGCGTACTCGAGCACGATGCCTTCGAGGACGTTGGCGACGTCCTCGCAGCGGTCCGTGGCGTTCTCGAGGTAGTCGAAGATTTCGCGCCACTTGAGGATCTCGAGCGCGTTGATTGCGGCGCCCGGCTCCGGATTGAAGAGCTCACCGAGCGCTTTGCGATAGAGGTGATCGGCTTCGTTCTCGAGGCGATTCACTTCGACCGCAGCTTCCAGAATTTTCGGAGCCTGCCTCGACAAGTTCGGCATCAGCTCGATCGCGCCGGCGAGTGCCTCGCATGCCTTGAGGAGGACGGCGGCGAGCTCTGGCGCGACCGGGTTGTTCTCGCGAACGCGAAACATGACGATGCGCTCGCTCACCGCTTCGATCAAGTCGAGGACGTCGTCGAGGCGGGTGATGAGATCGTGGATGTGACTTCGATCGAGCGGCGTGATCCACGTCTCGTGGAGGGCACGTACGGTCTCGTGCGTGATGGTGTCGGCTTCGTGCTCGAGTCGTTTGATCTCGCGCGCCACTTTTTCCGCTGACGAAAGATCGCCGAGCAAGTCGACGAGCGCCTTCGCACCGGCGACGCAGAGCTTGGCGTGTTTGGTGAATGCGTCGAAAAAATCTCGATCGCGGATTTTCTTTTGTCCGAACATCAGCGTGTCAACGTGAACGTGTCGATGGAATCATCGGTCCCGCTGGCTTTGAGACCATACGCTGTCCACGTCAGCAAGTGCGCGTCGAGTGACATGAACGCATAGACGCCGACGTAAGGCGTGGTGCCGTCGAACGAAACTTGCTTTGCATCGTACGCGGCGGTGCCTGACGACTCGGCGGTCGCGCCGGCGCCAGCACACACGACGTATGTCGTGCCCTTCGTGGTGTCCGTTTGGACGACGGGGGCAAGTGGAGGCCCTGTGATGGCGTTCGTTCGTTCGTAGTTGTGCTCGTGGCCGTTGATGACGAGATCGACGTGGTGCTTGTCCCAAATCGGGCTGAGGAGAGCGCGCGCTTGTTTCTCGTCGAGGTCGTCCGAGTGAACGCCCGTACCGAACTCGGCGCGGTGATGAATGGCGATCAAGAAAGGGACGGCCGCGCGGTTCGCTTCGGCCTTGGTGAGATCGTCGTCGATGAACTTCATCGCGGTGGTGGCTTCGTCGATGGTTGCTTCGGTCGAGATTTCTTGATCGTCGAACATGACGATGTGCGCGGAGCCGATGTTCACGGAGTAAAAACTTTCCGCGTATTGTCCGTCGCCGGGGAGAGCGAAGTTTCCGTAGAATTGCGCGGAGCTATTTTCGTGATTGCCGGCGACCGGAAGAAAAAGCTGCTGGCCGAGCGTGACGCCGTTCGCGGCGTCGAGCCAAGTTTGGTAGAGCGACGCTTGCGCGCCCCAGAGCACGAAATCGCCCGAAAAAACCTGCATCGAAACGGCTTCGGTTTGCATGCGTTGCTGGACCATCTTGAAGACGCTTGCGTCGTCGCGTGAATCGCCGGAGACGCCGATTTCGATTTTGCCGGTCGCGGGGAGAGTGGTGAAGCTTTGCGCCGTGCTCCAGACGTCCGCGCCGGATGCGCCACCGCCGACTTGATAGGAGTAGGTCGTGCCCGGCTGGAGACCGCACACGTGAACCTCGTGCATGTTGACGGGCGGCTCGGTCGTGCCGAAACCCACGGTCGGTGTGGGCGTGACCCACGAGAAACCTTTGTACGTGTTTGCGCCGATGCGAGCTTGTGCGGCGTTCGAAGCGCCCGGCGTTTCCCACGTGAAGACGGCGGTCGTGGTTGGGTCCGCGCCGCTCGCTGTGCCGCCGAGACCGAGCCTCACGCGTGCGGGCGCAGCACCGACCTTGTCGGTGATCGCGGCGCCGTCGTCTTGTGCGGCGGACACGAACCCGCGCGCGTCGGGAAGTGTCACCGTGTACGAGCAGCCAGCGGGAGCGAACGTGAACGTGACCGGCGCATCGGTGCCGCCGTCATCGTTTCCCGAAGAGGGAGAACAACCCACGACAAGCCCGAGGCTCGCGGAGAGCGCCACCGATCGCCACAGCATCGTGGGCGGAGTGTTACATGAAAGGCACGTGAATGTAACGTGTCACAGGTCGAGCCGCATGACGGGATACGGATTTTCGCCGGCGACAGCGCGAAATCCGAGGGACACCAAAAGGGCGTGCGGGCCCATCCACGATTCATGCGGACCAAGGCCCGCCATGGCATGTGGGTACGCTTCGATGGCCCGAGCGCCGCGTTCTCGCGCGAGCGGCCCGGCTTCGGTGACGAGCGCGCGAGCGACGCCCGAGCCACGCGCATCTGGATGCACGAGCATGCACGCGATCGACAGCACGCCGTCGTCGGGGCCGAGGTCGAGCGAGCGATACACCGGTCGCGCGCGAAGCTTCGGGAGCGACGCGCGCGGAGCGAGCTTCATCCATCCGCGCGCCACGTCGCCTTCGAGCGCGACGAGACCCGCGCTGCGCGCTTCTGCGCGAAGGACGTCCATCCGAAGCTCGGCTTCGTTCGTGTGCGGCGACGTCGCGCAGCGTTCGAGCCACGTATTCTTGTCGCCCTCGAAGTGCCAGTAGCGACAGAAGCACGGGCATTCGCAGGCGCGAAAAAGATCGGAGAGCGCATCGAGGTGCCGAGCCGCGAGCTCCACGACGGAGATCGTCATGAGGCTCGCGGAGAGCGTGAAGCTCGCTCGCATGCGGCGGCGAGCGCGAAGAGCATGACTTCGTCACATGAGCGCCCCACGAGCTGAAAGCCAATGGGAAGGTTCGACGTTGCGGCGCGAGACGGAACGCTGATTGCGGGAAGGCCCGCCAGGCTCGCCGGAAGCGTGCACACGTCCGACATGTACATCGAGAGCGGATCGCCCGATTTTTCGCCGAGCGCGAAAGCGGGCGTCGGTGAGGTCGGGCACGCGATGGCGTCGACGCGCTCGAATGCAGCGGTGAAGTCGCGCGCGATGAGCGTGCGGACTTTCTGCGCCTTCGAATAGTAAGCGTCGTAGTAGCCGGCGGAGAGAACGAACGTGCCGAGCAAGATGCGGCGCTTCACCTCGCGCCCAAATCCGGCGTCTCGCGTTTTGCCGTAGAGCGATTTCAAATCCGCGGCGTCAACGCGCTTGCCATAACGGACGCCATCGAAGCGCGCGAGGTTGCTCGACGCTTCGGCCGTCGCGATGACGTAGTACGTGGCGACGGCGAGGCGCGTGTGCGGCAGGCTCACGCGCTCGATCGTGCAACCGGCGCGCTCGAGCTTCGAGATGGACTCGCGAACGCTCGCGTCGACTTCGGCGTCGATGCCTTCGCCGAAATATTCGTCGGGCACGCCGATGCGGAGACCGCGCACATCGCGATCGCAGGCGGCTTCGCATGCGGCAGGTGCTGCGGTGATCGAGGTTGCGTCTCGTGGATCGCGGCCGGCGATGACATCGAGCACGCGCGCGGCGCCGCGGACGTCGCTCGCGATGGGTCCGATTTGGTCGAGGCTCGATGCGAACGCGACGAGCCCGTAACGCGATACGCGTCCATACGTGGGCTTCACCCCGACGACGCCGGTGAGCGCCGCGGGTTGGCGAATCGATCCGCCGGTGTCGCTGCCGAGAGCCGCGGGCGTCATCCGAGCGGCGACCGACACTGCGCTTCCACCGGACGAGCCGCCGGGCGTTCGCGTGACGTCGTGTGGGTTCTTGCAAGGGCCGTAGGCGCTGTTCTCGTTGGACGAGCCCATCGCGAATTCGTCCATGTTCGTCTTGCCGGGCAAGAGCGCGTCGGCCGCGCGAAGGCGCGCCACGACCGTCGCATCATAAGGAGGGACGTAGCCTTCGAGAATTTTCGAGCCCGCAGTCGTCTGTAGGTGTCGCGTCGCGATCGCATCTTTCAGCGCGATTGGCACGCCGGCGAGTGGCCCGAGCTTGTCGCCACGTGCGCGTCGCTCGTCGATTTTCCGAGCGTCGTCGAGGAGCGCGTCGTTCATGGCGAGGTACGCGTTCAAATCGCGTTGCGACGCAATGCGCTCGAGACACGCGCGCGCAACTTCGGTCGCGGACACCGCGCCGCTGCGAACGCGCTCGGCGAGCTCGGTCACGCTCGCATCGAGGAGGCTCACGATTCCACGAACGCCGGCACGACGAACGCTTCCGCGCCTGCGAGCGCATCGTCACGCGACAAGCTCGGAGCGGGAACATCTGCGCGAAGCGCTCCCGCCGTGGCGATCGAACGCATCGGTTCGACTCCGTGGGTATCGACCATCGAGAGCTCATCGACGTGCTTCACGATCGCATCGAGATCTTTCGCGAGCGCGTCGATCTCGGCATCTTCCAGCGAAAGCGCCGCAAGCTCTGCGACGCGCATCACGGTCTTGCGATCGATCACTTCGCTACCGCTGCATCTTGCGAGACTGGCGCGCTCGCGCCCGCGTCGACTTGAACCGAAGGCTCCTCTTCGTATTCTGGCGGAGGCCCCTTGGGCAGCGGACCCACGGTCGCGCCTCCGCATGCGCACGCAAGAACGATCAACAGGACGAGCTTCATCGCGCCGCAGCTTGCCACAAATCTAGGGAGCACCGCACGAGAGCCATTCGGCAAGCTTGTACCGCTCGTCTTGTGGCGGGTTGTCGGGCCCCGGCGGCATCGACGTGTTGTCCTCGGCGGCGTTTCTGAAAATGTCGGCGGCTTGCGCGCGAATGGTGTCGACGTCGGTGAAGGAGCGCGAGCTATAGCCGTTCGGTCCGCCGTGGCATCGCACGCAGTTGCCGTCGAAGAACGCTTTTCCGAAGTTGTCGTACGTGAGCGTCGTGCCGCCTTGAGGGCAGGGGTGGCTCGACATGTCTTCCCAGCTGCACGCGGCCGCGGCCGCTGCGATCATCACCACGAAGAGCGCGATGGTTTTCTGCCTCATGGCAACTTCGGAAGTGAGTAGTTGAAGCCGATTCCGATGTTGCCGCCGAAGTAGCCGTTTGGCCCGAGCGGATCGGGAAACCAAATTCCTTCGAGCTCCGCAACAACGACCCACTCGAGATCGGCGCGCTTCAAGAACGGGATCTCGACGCCAAGCGTGAGCCCGCCTCCAGCGCGATGCCGAATGCCCGAGCCGATGCCGAACAAAAGCCCAACCGGCGCTTGCGCGACAGACACCGCGCCCTCTTCGTGTTGATGGATCGCGAAGAGACGCAGCGACGGACGAACGCGCTTGAGCGGGATGTACCCCGTCAGGCCGAACGTGATGCCGGTGTCGAAGCGATTGTCGACGATGGCGGCTTGCTCCCAACCAACGATGTCGATCGCGAGCACGCGCTTGAACCGATAGCCCAGCCGCAAGAGCCCACCGGCGGCGAGATCGCCTTGCCAGGTCGAGCCCAAGATGGCCGTTCCTGCGTCGATTTGAATTTCTCCCGCGCGCGCGCTCGTTGAGACGAGCAGCGCGGCAACCACACAAAAGGCCCAAAGTTTCAGCGGATCCTCGAATTGGAGTAAGGCCCGGCCGCTGTCCTCTCAATCGATGCGCGAGAGGCCTTGCGAATTCACAGGCATCGCGTATGGTCCGCGTCCCGCAATTTTGCGGGGAATTTCACCCATCTCACACGCCCTCGGCGCAAAGCTCGAAGCCCGGTGCACGCAAGTGCTGGCGAGAGCGGGGGCGTTAGAAATCAACCGAAAAGGAAGCGCGAACATGACCCAGACGATGGAAAACCAGGGCGCTCTTCCGCCCGCGCGTGGCGAGTATCCGCTCCCCGTTGAAACCCTTCTCGGCGCCGGCGTCCACTTCGGTCACCAGACCAAGCGTTGGAATCCGAAAATGCGCCGCTTCATTTACGGCGCGCGCAACGGCGTTCACATCATCGACCTCGACCAAACAGCGCGTCTCTTTCAGCGCGCCTATAACTTCGTCGCAGAGACGGTGGGTCGCGGCGGCCACATCTTGATGGTCGGCACGAAGCGCCAAGCGCAAGAGATCGTGCAAGAGGAAGCGCTCCGTTCGGGCTCCTTCTTCGTCGTCAATCGTTGGCTTGGCGGCACGCTCACGAATTTTCGCACGATCAAGCAAGGCCTCGATCGCCTTCGTCAGCTCGAGCGCATGCGCGAAGACGGCACCCACCTTCAGCTTCCGAAGAAGGAAGTGTCGCGTCTCGAAAAAGAGCGCGAGCGTTCCGATAAATATCTCGGTGGCCTCAAAGCCATGACGTCGCTCCCCGCGGCTGTCTTCATCGTCGACCCGTCGATGGAGACCATCGCCGTCGAAGAAGCGCGCAAGCTCGAGATCCCGGTCATCGCGATCACGGATACCAACTGCAATCCTGATCTCGTCGACTACGTCATCCCCGGCAACGACGACGCCATTCGCTCGATCAAGCTCATCACGTCGCGCATCGCCGATGCGGCTGTCGAAGGCTCGCAGCGCCGCAAGGAATCCCAGCGCAACACCGACGAACGCGACGGTGGCGGCGGCGGACGCCAGACGGAAGTCTACGGTCGTCGTGGTGGCGGTGGCGGCGGTGGTGGTGGTGCAGGTCCGGCCGAGGCTCCCCCGGCCGGCGGAGAGGCGCCGAACTGACATGGCTGCTTCGGTCACACCCGCAATGATCAAAGAGCTGCGTGAGCGCACGCAGGCCGGCATGAGCGATTGCAAGAACGCTCTCGTCGAATCCGAAGGCGACATGGACAAGGCCATCGAGAACATCCTCAAGAAGGGGATCGTCAAGGCGGCGGCGCGCGCTGGCAAAGTCGCAACCGAAGGTGAAGTGCGCACGCTCGTCAGCAAGGGCGGCACACGCGGCACCATCATCGAGGTCAACACGCAGACCGACTTCGTCTCTCGCGGCGAAGCCTTTCGCGAGTTCGTCGGCAAAGCTCTCGAGGTCGCCGACGGCATCGAGAAGGGCGCCGACATCCTCGCGCAGAAGTATCCGGGCACGAGCGACACCGTCGACATCGCGCGCCAGAACCTCGTCGCCAAGACGGGCGAGAACACCGTCATCCGCCGCTGGGACACGCTAAACGCGACGTCGGGCGGCATCGTGCACTCGTACATCCACATGGGCGGCAAGCTCGCTGTGCTCGTCGAGGCTTACGGGCCGGACGCGACGAACAAAGAGCTCATCGAGTTCGTCGACAACGCCGCGATGCAGATCGCAGCGATGAATCCGATGGTCGTTTCAAAAGACAAGATCGCGACGGCGACGGCCGACAAACAAAAAGAGATCTTCGAAGCGCAGATGAAGGAAGAGAAAGCCGCGGGCACGCTCAAAGCGCCCGAGGCCGCCTGGCCCAAGATCATCGACGGCAAGCTCAACAAGTGGTTCACGGAAGTCACGCTGCTCGGCCAAGAGAGCGTTACGCACCCTGGAAACACGGTCGAAAAGCTTCGCGAAGAGCTCGGCAAAAAGCTCGGCGGCGAAGTCCGCATTGCGTCGTTCGTCCGCTTCGCGCTCGGCGAAGGCATCGAGAAAGTCAAAGACGATCTCGCCGCCGAAGTCGCAAAAATGACCGGCGTGTGATCCGCTCGGCCGCTCTGCGAGGCTTTCAGGCGGTCGCGATCGTTACATTCAATGTATTTGTGGCGTGTCGCACGGACCCGCCGACGCCGGCGCTCGCCCAAACGCAAACGCCAACACCAACGCTCACGCCAACGCAAACGCAAACGCTCACGCCCACGCGTGACGCGGACGCGACGGATCTGATCGCGTCGCGCCCGTACCGCCTCGATCTCCCCGCGGCCGCCGACGCATCCGCGATCCCGCTCGTGATCCTCCTCCACGGCTACGGCTCGACGGGCGCGGGCCACGAAATCTACTTCGGCCTCTCGCGTCTCACGAAGGCGCGCGGTGCGGCGCTCGCGATCCCGGATGGCACCCGCGATCACACGGGCAAGGAATTCTGGAACGCATCGGACGCATGCTGCGACTTCGACGCTGACAAATCTTCGGTGGACGACGTGGCCTACCTCGACGCGCTCATCGACGACGCATCGAAGCGCGCGCACATCGATCCGGCACGCGTGACAATCATCGGGCATTCGAACGGCGCGTTCATGGCGCACCGCTATGCGTGCGAGCGACCTTCACGCGTCGCCGCCATCGTCGCGCTCGCGGGCGTGCCTGCGGCCGGCGCGAAATGCGAGGCGCGCGGCGTGAGCGTTCTTCAGGTTCACGGAGACGCCGACCGCGTGATTGATTTCGCGGGCGGCAGCTCGTTCGGCAACGGGAAACCGTATCCATCGGCCGAGAGCGCGGTCGCGATGTGGGCGCAGCGTGATGGGTGCGGCGCGTCTCGCAAACCCGCGGGCCCCGCGCTCGATTTGGACCACGCGTCGGCAGGCGCCGAAACCACGCGCGAATCGTACGAGTGCCCCCATGGCGTCGACGTCGCACTTTGGCGCATGCACGGCTCGGGACACGTCCCCTCGTTCGATGCGAAATTCTCCGAAGCCGCGCTCGACTTTCTTCTCACGCACCACAAATGAATCCGTGTGCCGGCTTGATTCCTAGGCCGTAACAATCGCTGCACGAGTGCCCGCCGCAGCGATGAGCGCGCCCAAGTCGCGCGGATCGCTGGTGACAACCGTGTCGCCGTTGCGCGCGAGCTCGGCGACGAGCGCATCGACGATGTCGCTGCCGTGCGTTCGCCGGAGCAACTCTCCCGCGCGTTTGGCCGATGTCGCATCGGGGGCGCGTACGTTCGTAGCTGCCACGAGTGCAGCGAGCAGTGCCTGTCGGCGCCCATCGCGCCAGACTTGCCCAACGACAGGCGCCGTCGTGACGACGTCGACGCCGAGCCGGCGAGCGGCGGCGAGGCGCGCGCGCATGACGGTGTCGCCTTTCTCGAACGCGATGAAGGCGCCGGCGTCGAGAACAACACGACTCATCGACGGCGCGGTCGGCGGCGCGGCGCGGCCATGGCGCGTTTGAGCTCCGATTCCGCGTGTGTCACGAGCGCTTCAGGAATCGCACCAAACCTCTTATCGGCTTGCGCGAGCGCGCGATCGAGCGCGGCGAGCCGAATTTCGTGCGCGATTGCGTCCGTCACGACGGTCGACACGGTGTCCTTGCGCGTTTTTGCCAAAGCGCGCAAAGCGGCGCCGAGCTCGCTGGGTACGGTAACGCTCAGACGGTCG
>JBBSFE010000091.1:0-28362 GCA_038239005.1 Polyangiales bacterium | reverse complement strand
GTCATGCGCGCAGAGCCGCCTCAAGGGCCGCGCACCGAGGTCGTGCGCGTCCTCACCGGACATGTCGATTCGATGACGGGCTCGTTTCACGCAGAAGGCCTGCACGACGCACGCATCAAGCTCAGGTAGGCCAAATATTAATAAGCTAGAGTGCGCCGCATGCGTAGAGCGCTCGCTTGGAGCTCGATCATCGTGGGCATCCCACTCGTGGCTTATGGTGTCGCGTCGTTCTCGGCGTGCAGCGGCGGCGACAACAACTCGGACGGCTCCGTTGCGTGCGGCGACATCCCCGATGGCGCTCTCGCGGCGACGCCATGCTCGTGGGACCAACCCGTCACGCGCCCCGACGACACCACGGCCACGCAAAACCGCGCGGCCTGCACGTACAAACGAGGCGACATGCCCGCCGCGACGCTCGGCTCGAGCTCGCCCGTCGACAAAGACATTCCGATCACGAACGTCATCGTCGTCATGATGGAGAACCACTCCTTCGACAATTACTTTGGCCACCTCAATCAGTTTCTCGGTCGCACGGACATCGAATCGGCCCCCGCTGACGCCGGCAACCTCACGACCGACGGCAGCGTCGCGCCATACACACACGCACCACACCTCTGCACGCTTGACACCGATCACGAATGGGATGGCACCCATCTCGAATGGGCAGACGGCGGCATGAGCGGCTTCGCGATCGAGAACGAAGGTTGGTCGGCCGGTGACTTGGTGGCGTCACCCGATGGTGGCCCGCCCGATCCGGCTCTCGCGAGTGGCGCGCGCTCGATGTTTTATTACGACCAGACCGATCTGCCGTTCTACTACTCGCTCGCACAAAACTTCGCGATCGCGGACCACTACCATGCGAGCGCCCTCGGACCGACGTGGGTGAACCGCATGTTTTTCTGGGCCGGCACGAGCTTCGGAGTTACCGCGAACACGTTCCCGGACATCAGCAAGTCTCCGTTTCCGCCGGATGTCGCGGGAAGCGAGGTCGGCATCCTCGACGAGCTCGAAGAGCGCCACGCCGACTGGTGGATTTACGCCGACGCATTACCGACGGCCGCAGTCGTGTACGGCATCGGTCTCGCGAATCGCTACGCGCGATTGCCGCAACGCCGCGTTCACCCGAACCCGGTGTCACTGTCGGACAAGACGGACTTCTTCGATGCGCTCGCGGCCGGCCAGCTTCCGAGCATCTCGTTCGTCGACCCGGACACGCAACACGAAAACTCCGACGGGCAAGACGAGCACCCGCCTGCCGACATTCACATCGGCCAAAAGTGGGTCAGTGATCTCGTTCACGCGGTGATGGTGAGCCCGCAATGGGCGCACACTGCGCTCTTCATCACGTGGGACGAGCACGGCGGGTTTTACGATCACTTGCCGCCGCCGCCCGCGTGCGTCCCCGACAGCTTGCCGACGATCCTCAACTTGACGACGCAAGACACGATAGCCGGTAGCTTCGACCGCTACGGCGTTCGCGTACCGCTCATCGTGGTCTCGCCGTACGCCAAAAAGGGCTACGTCGGTCACGCGACGTACGACCACACGAGCATCGCGCGCTTCATCGAGGCGAAATTCAAGATCCCCGCCGTCTCGAACCGCGACGCCAACGCCGACGCGATGATGGACCTCTTCGATTTCTCGACGCCGCAGCAGCTCACGCCGCCGACAATTCCTGACGCGGTCGTCGACCCCACAGGCCTACAATTCTGCGAGTCGACCTACCCGCACGACGGCGGATGATCACGTAGCGAAGCGGAGTGATCAACGCAAAGATGCGCCATGCCGCCGCGCCCGCATTCAAGCCGATCGCTGCCAGCGGCGCGAACGGTCGTACAGATCGCGCTCGAGGGATCCGAACGGAAGCCCCGTTGCGACGTCTTCCTTGCCAGTGATGAACGCAGCGGCGGCATCGACGACATCCAGATCTCGCAGGATCGCGCGATGCCCGAGCCCGCTCGTGGCGACGAGCTGCGCGCCGGGCCACGCAGAAACGAACGTTCGTGCGTCTTCGAAAGGGACCTCGCGATCAGCCGTGTCGTGGAGCAGCAGCATCGGGGTGTGCAGATGCGGCGTACAGGCGCGAACGTCGACGTCATCGATGCCGATCCCGATCTCGCGTTCGATCCGCGCAGCGACGGTTGCGCGGATCGCACCTTCGAGCGCGAGCTCTTTGCAGAACGCATCAAAGAACCGCTTCGCGCTCACTGGTGGCGCGAGCAACACGACGCGACCGAGCTCGAGCGCGCCGCGTGACATGTGAAGCGCGAGCGCCGTCGCTGCGCCGCCGACCGAGTGTGCGATCAGGCCCGCGAATGGCCCCATCGCATGCGCCATACGTTCTACCGCCAAAGCCATGTGCACGGCTGACGAGCGCGTAAGCGCCGATCGCCCGTGGCCCGGCCCATCGAACGTCACAACACGAAACCCGGCTTTGCGAAGCGGCTCCACGAACGACGCGAGCTGGCCCGCGCGGCCTTCCCACCCGTGGACGAGGAGCACCGCCGGGAGGTCGTCGTCCCCCCACGTCCACGTCGGGAGAAAGCCGCCTCCGAATGGCACGCGCGAGAACCGTGCAGAGGCGAGCGCGGCCTTCTCGCGCGAGGGTGTGGGGAACCGACGCGGTCGCACGAACACCTCCGTCGCGACGCGTGCCGCGAGGTCCGCCGACACGGGTGCGAGCGCGTGAATCGCTGCGCGAACCGCCGCGCTTCGTGATCCCCGAAGGGGGGCCGAAATAGAAGTACGAACGTTCGTGCGATTTTGGAAGAGGAGTGAGCCGCTCATGTGGAAACCTCGTGGCGTTAATTCTTGAGGACTAGCTTGCAGGTGCGCGCCTCGCGGACGAGGCGGTCGAAGGCCGTACGCAGGCGCGAACCGGTGCGCCCGTCGAGGGCGAGCCGGTGCACGATTTGCGAGCCATAGACGAGCGTGAACTCTTCGAAGGCGAACTGGCGAACGTCGAGGTCCTTCCGGAAGTGGCCTTCGTCGACGGCGATTTGGGCAGCGTGCGCGATCGTGCCGATCCAGTCCTTCTGCGCGCTGACCAGGACATCACGCGCAGGGCCAGGTCGGTCGTCGAGCTCGGCCGCGGCAGCCGCGAAAATGCAGCCTCCCGGCTGAAAATCTTGCTTCGGCCAAGCAAGCCAGCGTTCGAAAAGCGCGCGCACGCGAGGCTCACCACGCTTCTGGGCGAGCGCGGGGCTGATCACGAGCTCGACGAATCGGCGAATCGCTTCCTCGAGAATGGCGACCTCGAGGTTCTCCTTCGACTGAAAATGCGCAAAGAGCCCGCTCTTCGACATCCGCGTTCGGTCCGCGAGGGCGCCGATGGTGGTGTTCGAAAGACCGGCTTCGCTCGCCAAACGAAGCGCAGACTCCAAAATGGTGCCGCGGGTAGCTTCGCCTTTGCTCACCCTAAGTAAAATAGGACGATCGTTCTATTTGTCAAGACCGCGGAATGGGCGGAGGAAACGATCGCGGCGGTTTCTTGTCCTCTTCGTCCTCTTCCACGACCTCGGCGATGTCATCGACGATCACGACGTCCTCTTCGTCGTCGATGGGAGGCGGCACGAATGGGCGCGCAATGGTTTCGTCGTTGAAGTCGAAGGCGGGGCGCTCGTCGGTGGTGCTGAGCGTTTCGCCGGGTACGTGCACGACGGGCTCGTTTTGCGTTCGCTCCGAAAGTGGGCCTTCGGTGCTGGCTTTCTTCTGGAGCGCGGCGACCTGCTCTGCGGGGAGCGCCATCGTTGGGAATTCGGAGTCGTGCTTCTCCTCATTGGAGGGTTCGTGCTTGATGAGCGCATCCTGACCGGCGGGCGTCTCCGATGTGTCGGTGAGCGCTGCGACGATCGCACCGGTGTCGGTTGGCATTTCGCGCACGACTGGCGCCGACGGAGGCGGTGAGGGCGAGGGCGATGGAGTCTGCGTTGGGCCGCTCGTCGGGTTCGTCGCCGAGGGTGGCGGCATCGGAACGACTTGCGTGACCTGCGACGGCGGCGCCACCGAAATGCGCGGCGGCGCGTATTGGTCGGCCGGCGCGTCGGGGTCCGGCTTCTTCAGCATGTTGGACTTGGCGCGGTCGAGACCCGAGGTGGCCTCGGCGTCGCCGGGCTTCATGCGGAGAACGCGCCGCCATGCATCGGCGGCCTCGCGGGGATCGGCGAGCTGCTCTTCCCACATGCGAGCGACTTTGCGAGCAAGCTCGGCACGCGTCGTCATGTCTTTGCCGCGGAGGATTTGGTCCTCGTAGAGCTGCACCATGCCGCGGTAGTCGCCGAGCTCGGTGAGGAGCGAGGAGAGCTCGTCCATCACGGCTTGCTCGTTGGGCGAGAGGTCGTGGAGCTTTTTCAGGTCGGCGGCGGCGCCGGCTTTGTCGTCGAGCTCGGTGCGGCGCAGCTTCGCGCGACGCGAGAGGAGCTGGCGCACGAGCGGGCCGTCGAAGACTTCGGTCAGTGCGTGCGTGAGCGCGGCCTCCGCGCGCACGAGATCGCCCACTTCGCGCGCCATCTCCTCGAGCGCATCGAGCGAGCTCGGGTCGACGAATGCGACGAGCGCATCACCCATCCACGCGAATGCCTGATCGGTGTCTTTGAGCGAGTGATACGCGAGCTTCGCTGCGCGCCGCAGAAGCGCACCGCGCGTTTTGCCGCCGTCGCGTGCGCCACCGCCACCGGCAGCGAGCGCTTGGCAAAGTGCGCGACGTTGTTTCTCGCCGGATGCGACCTTGTCGCCTTCGGAGGCGGCATCTTCGAGGAGCGTCAGTGTTTCGTCCGAAGGGAGCCCCGAAAGCGCGAGCTCGAAGAATATCCGCGCGCGATCGAGCTGGCCGCGAGCGCCAGCGACTTGCGCCGCGCGTGCGAGCGCGCGCATGCGATCGGCGGGCACTTTGCAGCGCGAAACCTGGCGCTCGTACAGATCGACCACATCGCCCGATTTGTCTGCGATGAGCGCGAGGCGCTCGAGGAGCTTCTCTGCGTCGTTCGGTGCGATTCCGCCGAGCCCTTGCTCGCCGTGTGCGATCGCTTCGCCGCGCGTTGCGCCCGCGGCAACACGCGCTTCGGCTTGGCGCACGAGCTCGGTCGCGCGCTCGATGCCGGTGAGCTCGCGAATCAACAAATCTTGGGCGATGAAGAGCGCGTCTTGGTCGTTCGTCTTGACCGCGAGCTCCTCGAGCTTCGTCGCGAGCTCGCGATCGGCGCCGCGTGCGCGCACGATTTCGAGGCCGACGCGCGTTGCATCTTGATGACGCCCGACATCGACGAAGCGATCGAACGCGCCGCGCAATGCCGTAGTGCGCTCGGGAGCGCTACGCGAGCCGAGCCACCACTCGACAAGCTTGGTAGCGACGAGGCCTTTCCAGCCGAGCCTATCGCCGAGCTCCACATAGGCGTCGCGAAGGGGAGTGATGCCTTGATCGGCAAACTCGGTGAGCGTCGCGAGCGCTTCGTCGCCGCGGTTCAGTTTGTCGGCAAGGATGGATGCGAGCTGCAGTGTCATGCCGCTCGCTTCGTCTTCGTCGCCCTCGACTTCGATGCGTTGCGCGAGGAGCTCGGCGACGCGATCCCATTGCTCGGTTTTCTCGCAGAGCTCGCAGAGTCGGGCGAGCGCGTCGAAATCGTCGGGATCGGCTTTGCGCACGACATCGAGCGCGCGCACGGCTTTCCCAGGGTCTTCGAGCTTTTCGTACAGCCGCGAGAGGCGGTTGCCGATTTGCGCGCGCTCGTCTGCGTCGGCGACGAGCTTGAGCTCGCGTTCGAGAGCGTCGGCAGCGGGGGCGAACTGATCGCGCGTCTCCTGGAGATCGGCGATGGCTTGCAGCGCGGGTCGGCACGTCGGATCCAAATCGGCGAGCACTTGCTCGTAGCGGGTGATGGCGGTGTCGACGTCGCCGATGCCCTCGGCGAGGAGCTCGGCTTCGCGAAGGGCGACGCGCGCCTTCTCGGATTTGTCGGTGGCGAGAGCGCCGAGGCGGCGAAGGAGTGTGGTCGCCTCATTGTGGTCTTCGCGTTCGACGGCGTAGTCGACGAGTCGCTCGAGAGCGTCGCGGTCGTCGCCGTCTTCGAGGACTTTGAGCCAGAGCTCGCGTGCGCCGTCTTTGTCGGCGAGGCGCGTCGTGTAGAGCGCGGCGGCTTCGCGGCGAATGGCGACGCGTTTGCCCTTGTCGGTGACGCGGTCGCCGCGCTTCGAGAGGAACGCGACGAGCTTGTCCCATGCTTCGATGGCGGAGTAGCGCTCGCTCAATGCGGTCGCGAACTCGTCGGCCGTGGGGTCGAGATCGCACGCTTTCTCGAGTCGTTCGAGAGCAGCGGGCTCGTCGCCGGCGCGAAGGTAGTGATTCGCTGCGCGCGCGTAATTTTGCGCTTCGAGGCGCCCCTCGCCCGAGAGCTGACCGCATTGCGTCGCTGCGACAGCTGCGCGATCCCAGCGCTCGGCGGCGGCGAAACATCGCTCGGCGTTCTCCCAGAGCTTGGTGGCTTTCTGCGCCTCGGCGGCTTCGGCGTAGGCGTCGCCGGCGGTCGATGCGTCGCCAAGCTGCTCGCGAATTTCGCCGAGACGCTCGAGGAGCTGCCCACGCGCGGCGACGTCCTCGAGCGACGGCGCACCATCGGCGATGACCTGCGCTGCTTGCTCGAGCTGCCCAGCTTTTTCGAAGAGCTTGGCAGCCGTGGCGAGGGCGCGATCGTCTTCGGGTGCAAGACGCGAGATGCGGCCCCACGCTTCCGCCGCGGCGCCGAAATCACGGCGGCGTTGCTCGTGGAGCGTTGCGAGCTTTTTCTCGAGCGCAATCTTGGTTTCGACTTCGCCGGCCGCGTTCGCTTCGGCCTCGAGCACGTTTGCGAGCTCGTCCCAGCGCTGTGCTTTTTCGAGAATGCGCGAGAGCGCTTGCCGCGCCGTCTCGTCGCTGCGATCGAGAGCGAGAAGTTGCTTCAGCGCGCTCACGGCGCCGTCGATGTCGCGGAGGTTGCCTTCGCAAATTCCGGCGACCTCGCGCAGACGTTCTTTGCGCGTGTCTAGTGACTCGTGCGATGCGGACACCGCGCGAACGCTTGCGAGGAGCGTGTCGCGGAGAGCGCCGTAATCGCGCTTGCTGCGCAAGTAGTCCTCGACCCATGCGAGCGCTTCGGGGTGCGCCGGATCGCCCTCGAGCACCTCTTTGTATTTTGCATACGCCTCGGGCTTCTTGCCCTTGCCGGCGAGCATTTGCGCTGCGTCGAGCACGCCTTGAAGGCGGTCGGGTCCCAAGCCGCTGACGCGCTTCGGCTCGATCGCTCCGGGCTCTGCGTCTTTTCCTCCGGCGCGTACGTGGATCTGAGCTTGTGGCGCGACCGGTATTTCGCCTGGCGACACACCCTGCGCCGCGAGATCCGCGAGACGCTCTGCCGCGTTCGCGTCGATGCTGCGAATCGGCTCGAGCACCGCCATCGCTTCGGGAAGCTGACCCGACGCTTCGTACGACGCCGCGAGCCCGTTGCGCGCTTCGACCGACATCGCGCCGTTCGGGTTTTGCCCGATGTACGCGAGGTAACGAGGCGGCAGCTCTGCGTCGCGTGTGAGCGTGCGCGCGTAATACGAAAAAAGCTGAAGTGCGCGATCGTGGCCAGCGTCGAGGTCGAGCGCGCCCGCGGCGTACGCGAGACCGTGCTCGCCGTCGTAGACTTCGGCGAGCGCAACGAGCATCTCCGATGCGGTCGCGCGCTCCGCCGGCCCGACGGGCTCACCACCCGCGACGCGATCGAGCACGCTCGATGCGAGCTCTTGCTGAATCGCTGGGTCTTGCGGATCGATTTCGTGTGCACGCGAAAGAGCGCGCGTCGCGCCGGCGAGATCGCCGCCGGATCGTCGCGTGAGCGCTTCGTCGCGCAAAAGAGCTACGCGCCGCGCGTTGTCGCCTTCGATGGCGAGCTCTGCCTCGTAGAATGGATACGCCTCGTCGTATGCGCCTTGCGCCTTCAAGAGCTCGCGCGCTTGGAAAATCGCGAGAGCGTTTTGCGGGTCGAGCTCGGCGGCGCGCTTGTAGTTGTCGATCGCTTTGCGCGGCTGCGAGAGCGGCGCCTCCGCCCAGAGTCGGCCGAGCTCTTCGTGCATCGCGCCGAGCTGCATGCGCAAATTCGGATCTTGCTGCGCCATTGGCGCGAGCGACTTCGCACGCCGATCGAGCAACGCAACCAGCGCCTTCACGTCGCCCTTCTCGCGATAAAGCTGCGCGAGTCGATCTGCGGCGACTTGCTGCGTCGGGTCTTTGTCGATGGCCGTCATCAGCACGCGTGCGCCGCGATGCGCATCGCCGAGCGCGGTAATCCAAACGTTGGCGGCTTCGCTCAGCCAGTGGCTTGCGTACGCTGGATCGCCGGTCTCGTTACCGACGCGTTCCAAAAGCGTGGCGTAGCTCTTCGGGTCCGTGCCACCGGCCTGATGTGCGTAGGCCAGGGCTTCCTCATCATGAGGATTGGCGACGAGGCGCGCTACGAGCGCTTCAATTTCGCTCGGATCCATGTGCGCGCGGAGGCTAACACTGCTTTGCTTATTCGAGAATCCCGTAGCGTGTCGTCCCGCTCGGGACCGCCGAGGTGGGCGGCGCCACCGTTTTGGCCGTTTGGCTCGAATGAATCGCCGGCCCATGAAGTGGCTTGAGCGCGCGCCCGGCGGACGTCCCGGCTGCCGCAGTCCCGAGCTCGACCACCGCGGACGGCGTTGGGATGTCCGTCAAAGCGGCCGCTGCGTGCGTTTCGGTGGGAATGGGTGCGGAAGACTCGGGTTTCGGAACCGAACGGTGGAGCGCAAATCCGAGCACAATCGCGATGGCCGCCGTGGCCAAAACGAGTGCCACGAGCACCATGGTGGTCGACCGGCCAGGCGCGGCGCGAGGCTCGCGGTGAGAGTGAGGCGCCGCAGCAAGCTCGAGGCTATCGCCCGATTCGGTGGTTGGGACGGGGGGGCGCCAAGAAGTCAGCACGCGACGCCCGTCGACACGGGTGGTCGCGCCGATCGCGCTGCGCACCCCACTGGTCGAGCCGCTCGAGGCTTCGATGGCTTTGACGAGCTCGGCGCCCATTTCGTCGGCGTTCAGCGGGCGCTCATCGACGCGCTTCGACATCGCGCGCATCACGGCGTGCTCGACCTCGACGGGAATGCGCGCTTCGGGGCACGCTTCGTTCATCGGTTTCGGCTGTGACTTGATGTGGCGCGCCATCACGATGATGGCGTCGTCATCGGTGAACGGCGGGCGACCCGTGAGCACGTGATAGAGGATGACGCCGAGCGAATAGAGATCGCTTCGCGCATCGAGCGGTTTCGCCTGCGCTTGCTCGGGCGACATGTAGCGCGGCGTGCCGAAGACGGTTCCGGCCTGCGTTTCGATGGCGTTCATTGGCCCAGCGCCTTCGCCGAACATCTTGGCGATGCCGAAATCGAGCACTTTGACGATCTCTTCGGCAACACCGCTCGCGTTGACGACATGCGCGAAAAACAAATTGTCGGGCTTGAGA
Source organism: Polyangiales bacterium (assembly GCA_038239005.1). Lineage (GTDB taxonomy): Bacteria > Myxococcota_A > Polyangia > Polyangiales > Polyangiaceae > DASXHD01. The sequence goes on along the minus strand of JBBSFE010000091.1, from coordinate 18,874 downwards.
TCGCGGTGAACGATGCCTTTCGCGTGCGCTTCGGCGAGTGATCGCAACGCCTGACACGCGAGATCGACAGCTGCATCCGCGGACAAACGTTTGTCGCGAGCTAGGCGTTGGCCGAGCGACTCACCATCGAGAAGCTCCATCACCAGGTAGAGCTCGCCCGATTCGCTCTGCCCGAAGTCGAACACCGTGACGGTGTGCGGCGACACGAGCACGCTATTGGCGCGCGCTTCGCGGAGAAACCGCGCCTTCGCAGCTTCGTCGAGCGCTTTGTCGCTCCGCAAAATCTTGATCGCGACTTCGCGATTGATGTTCGCCTGACGCGCCCGATAGACCGCGCCCATCGAGCCGGCACCCAGCTTGGCGACGATCGTGAAGCGGTTGCTCAGCGTTCGCCCGAGCATGGGATCGGCCTTCGCCGTTGCCACCTCTTCATCCGTCAAAAGAAGGGAGCCATCTTTGGGACAATGGGACGGCGCTTTGGCGCGCTTGTCGAAACGCAGGCCACAACGGGGGCAAACCAACGCATGGGGGTCGTCGACGGACGGCACCGTTGCGTCCGATTGATGGCGAGCCGTCGGAAGCGACACTTCCCCAAAATGATCGCGCCCTTCCGCCTCGCGCGCAAGCCCGATTACCGGCCGGGCCGCAACTCCAGCACGTTTCGTGGGTCGCAAACGACGGAAGTTTCCGCCGCAAGGAGCGCATAGGGCTGCGCGACCGTCATCACATCGACACCTTCTCGCACACGCCGCGCTTCGAGATGCAGGTGGATGAGCTCGGGCGAACCCGTGTCGCCCACGGCACCGATGACGTCACCTGCGTGCACGGTCGCACCTTTCACGATGCCGGCTGCGATAGCGTCGAGGTGTCCAAAGAGAAGGATGTAGTCGCGAAGTCCTCCTCCTTCATGAACGGTGTGGCGTGTCACGACGGTCGTTCCGAAGAGCGGGCCTGTGTAGACGACATCCGAGTCGCCTTGTTGGTGGTCGAGCGTGATCATCGCAACGGGCGTGCCGCGCGCTTGCGGAAGATCGACGCCGCCGTGACCCACCGCGTGAAGTGTCCGCCCACGTCGCTGGGTTTCGTCGGGCCGATCGAGGTCGTAGCCGGAAATCACGCTGTGGCCATCGGGAAGGCCGGGCGCGATAGGGTAGATGTACGCGTCGTAGTCGGCCGTGCGATCAGGACGCCGGGGGATTTGATCGTAGAGCACCCATCGCCCGGATTTGTCGCGATGTGCGTTGCTGAGGACGGGCGCATCGCTCTCGTCTTCGGGCTCGATGTGTACGCACGCGCCATTGTCGGGAAAGAGCCTAGCACTACACCCTTCGACGACGCTCGGTGCGCCGCCGCCCGTCACCTCGGGCACGGCGCGTGAGCGAATCGCTCGAATCATGGGCGCAACACCTCGCGGCGCGAGCGCAAGCCCGAAGAGCAGCGCTGCACCGAGCGCAAGGAATCGTTGCACTATGCAATCCTAACAGACGAGAAAAACCGTTGTTCCAGCCGTAGTCTCGCGTAAGAAAGAACGTCATGGATGTGGCCGCGCGTCTGGGCGATCTCTTCGAGGCCGAGCGAAAGGTTCGGGCACTCCACGACGAGCTAGCGACGGTCGAGCCGGCCGAGCTTCTCGCCGCCATCACGCCGCTCGCGCGCGCTGCTCTCTCGAGCACCGACGCCGCCGACGCGAACGCGAAGCTCGTCCGCGTTGCGGAGCTCCTCGCTGAAGTTCCGGGAGAGGGCGCGGTCGATTTGCTCGTCGACATTCTCGGCAGCCCGGAAGGCGAAGCGCGGCTCTCGGCGGGCGAGGCGCTCGAAGAGCGTGGCTACTCGCGCTTCAAGGAGCTCGCACTCGCCGTCGAACGCGCGCTCGGTCGCCTCAAGCCCGACAACGTCGCCCTGCAAGAGCTTCCATATCTCCTCGCCGAGCTGCCCGAGCCGGGCGTGCACAAGCTCCTCGCGCGATTTCTCCAGCTCGAGTCGGCGGATGCCGTGGGCGCGGCGATCGAAGCGCTCGTCGAAGTGGGCGATCCCGCGGCCATCAAGATTTTGTCGCCGCTCGAGAAAGACGAACGCGAGGTCGACGTCGCCGGCGAAACGAAGATCGCGATCGGTGAGCTCGCACGCGAGGCCATCGACCTCTTGCGGCGCGCCCGAGCCGACGAATGAGCGCATCCGCGCCCGACGGAGCGCAACCACGCTCGACGCGCCTCGCCCCAGCCGACGCCGCCATTTTCGAGACGTTCGTGGTGCCGCGCTATCTCTCGCTCTTCGGCGAGCTCGCGCTCGAATCGCTCACGGAAACCGAAGGCGCGGACGTCATCCATTTCGGCTGCCGCACGGGCTACCCGGATCGGGGCGTCGCGATGCGTTTGTCGGGCGCGCGCATTTTCGGGCTGGACGAATCACCGGCGGCCATCGAGCTCGCACGCGCCAAGGCCGCGACGATGCCAGATATGGTCGCCGAATATCGCTTGTTCGATAGCTACCCGACGTCGTTCGGCGAAGGCTCGTTCTCGCACGCGATCGCGATTCATCCGCTTGCCGCACCGGAAGATCGCGCGCAGCTCATCGCGGAAATGGCGCGCGTGCTCACGCCGGGCGGCCAGCTGCTGATCGCGCTGCCGCTTCGTGGATCATTCGGTGAGGTCGCCGATCTCTTGCGTGAGTGCGCGCTGAAAAACGACGACGCCGCTTTGTCTGCCGCCGTCGAACGCGCGATGGGGCAGCGCCCAACGGTGGAAGCTTTCTCCGGAGAAATAGAAGAGGCCGGTTTCCACGACGTCGACGTCACCCTTCGCCCGGCCGCTGTCGCATTCCCAAACGGGCGCGCGTTCGTCGAAGATCCGATCACGCGTCTGCTCTTGATGCCGGAGTTCCGGAAAAACTTGTCAATCACGCGCGGCGAAACGGACGCCCGCGACGAGCTCACGAAACCCTTCGGCTACGTGCGCGATGCCATCGACAAATATTGGTCGGAAGGCGAGTTCGAGCTCAGCGTGCACGTCGGTTGCGCCGTCGCGCGCCGCTAATGACAGTAACCGTCGATGCAGACGCCGCTTGCCGGGCAGTTCTTGCCAATCGTCGGATCGCAGTCGCTGCCGAGGTTCGTGCTCGAGCCGCACACTTGATACGTGCCGCTCGTGAGCGTGACCGATTTGCAGACGTTGAACTCGTCTGCGGTCTTGCATGCGTCGACGTTGCCGGCGCACGAGATGTAGCAGTTGTGGCGGAGGCAGATGCTGCCCGACGCGCACACGTCTTGGACGCCTTCGGTCGTGCAGATGAAGCTTGCGCGTTCGTTCGGCATGCAGCCGCCGTTGACGCAAACCAAGCCCGTTGCGCAGGTGTTACCCGTGCCGCACTTTGCGTCGCAATGACCTTCGACGCAGATGCCGTTCGAGCCGCACGCGCCGCCCGGAACCGTGCATGCCGTGGGGTTCTGCGAGCAGATGCCGTTCGTGGTGTCGCAGCCGTAGCCCGTGGGGCAGGCGACGCTCGCGCTGCACGACGCGGTGCAAACGCCTTGGGCGCACTTCTCGTTGGCGCCGCACTGGGTTTCGTCGGCGCATTCGTCGACAGCTGACGTGCACTGGGCGTTCAGGCATTTCGCGCCTGAGCCGAGGCTCGAGCATTCCGTGTCGGCGAAGCAACCCGAGTACGGACCGGGTCCGCTGTCGCCGCCGCCGCCGTCGGAGTTGGCGACGCACGAGGCCGTGCCGTTTTGCAGCTTGCAAGTGGAGCCAGTGGAGCAGCCAGTGACGGTGCAATCACCGACCTCGCAAGCACCATCGACGCACGTGCTTCCCGATGGGCACTCTGCGTTGGAGTTGCAGGTGGTCGTAGACCCACCGTCGCCTCCGTAGAGTGGACAACCGAGCATCACGCCCAAAGCACCGAGCACAGCGAACGAAAGGATTCGTTTCATGGTCCTAGCTCCCGATTGTAGCAATCTACGTGCCCTGGACAACCGATCCGTGATCGGCGGGAAACTACGTGATTTGAGGGGCCGGTGTGGACCCCGGTTCACGCGCGATGTGGACCAAAGGCCCGCTTCCTCGTAAGGTGCACGGGCTGACGGTCCCGGATAGCCAATGTACGTCCAGTGTGAGCGTTGCAAGACGGAATACGACTTCGACGACGCTCTAGTCAGCGAACGCGGCACGACCGTCAAATGCACGCAGTGCGGCCACCAGTTCAAGGTGCGCCGCGCGACGGCACCTGAAGGCGGCACCGATCGATGGCTCGTCACGACGGCGTCGGGCAAAACGCTCGTCTTTACGTCATTGCGCGAGCTGCAAAAAGCGATTCTCGGAAAACAAGTCGCGCGAAGTGATTCGCTCTCGCGCGGGAGCGCCGTACCACGACTGCTTGGCGCCATCGCGGAGCTCGAGCCGTTCTTCGACAAGCGTGCGAGCGTTCCGCCGAACGCCGACGCCGAGCCCGTCACGAGTCGCAAACCTTCGACGCGGCCGGGGTCGCTGCCGCCGCTTGATCCGCCGCGTCCGCGCATCGATACGCTTCGTCCGCAGAACAACATTGCGGCGGCGCCGCCACCAGCGATTCCGCGCGATGTTCCGAACGCATCGAGCGCGCTCGCGAGCACGCTGCAGCACGTGTCGATGCCACCGACCGCGGAGCCGTTCGCGCCGCGTCCGCTCAGCGCACCGGAGCCATCGGCCACGGTTCCAGCTTACGCGGTGCCCGTGCCGACGCCTCCTCCAACACCATCGATGCACGGCACGATGCCGATGCCGCCGGCCGCGCCGCGTGCAACGCCGCCACCGCCCATGCAGCAACACCAACCACACGGGCAGCTGCTCAGCTCGCCGATTCCGCCGCCACTGACGCCCATGCATCGCGGGCCGTATGAATCGATTCACCCGGGGCATCCATCACTTCCGGAGGAAGCGTTTGCTCCGCCGCGAAGGCGTGTCGGTGGCTGGATTGTCGCGCTCGTCCTGATGGGTGGCGTGAGCGTGCTCGGGTTCGTCGTCGCGAAACCGTATTTGATGCACGGCACGAAGCCGGCGGCATCGCTCGCGCCGCTCGATCCGAAGGCGCAGCAGCTTTTGACCGACGGCGAGCGCGCATTTTCAGATGGCAACTTGAACTTCGCCAAAGAGAGCTTCGACAAAGCCAGCGTGCTCGCCGACAAAGATCCGCGCATCTTGCTCGACGTCGCACGCGTTGCCGAAGCGCGCGCCGATGTCGCGTGGCTCGGTTGGAAAATCGCGGCAGCGGGTGAAGCACAGACGCGCGCGAAGAAAGAACTCGACGAGCTTTCCGTGAAGGCGAGCGAGGCCGCCGATGCAGCGCTCGTGGCAACGCCCGATGATCCAGCGGCGGCGCGCTCGAAGATCGATGCGCTTCGCATCGCGGGCGATCTCGCGCAGGCACGCGCGCTCGTCACGAAAATGGCGACGTCGTCGATCGGGTCGCAACCCGAGACGGAATACGTTCTTGCCGCGCTCGATCTCGCGGAGTCCAGCGCACCGACCACGCAAGCCATCGATCGATTGCGCGATGCAGCGGGGAGCGAAGGCAATCTCGGGCGTGCGCGTGCGGCGCTCGTCTATGCGCTCGCTCGCATGGGTGATGCAGCCACCGCGCGTCGCGAGCTCGAGAAGTTACTGAGCTTGCCGCGGCAGCATCCGCTTCAGTCGGAGCTTCGTGCGCTTGTCGATCGCACGACGCAGGCCGCCCAAGCCGGTGGCGATGCGGGGCAAGTCACCGTCGTCGACGTGAACACGCTTCCAAATGGTGGTGGAGGTGGGGGCGGCACGTACGTCGCGGGTGATCCGCGCTCGCTGAATCAACAGGCCGATGCGGCCCGCACGCGCGGCGATTATCCGAAGGCGAAAGAGCTCTACGGTCGCGTTCTCGCGACGAGCCCAAGCGATTCCGAAGCGCTCGCAGGGCTCGGCGATTGCTCCTACGCGCAGCGCGATCTCGACAACGCCAAGACGTATTATCAGCGCTCGCTCAGCGCGAACAACACGTACACGCCTGCGCTGATCGGCCTCGCCGACACGCTGTGGGACACGGGCGACCACGCCGGCGCTCGGAAGATGTACAAGGACATCGTGGATCGATTGCCCGACGCGATGATTCCGGCGCGCGTGAAGCAACGCGCCACCGAAGGCGGCGGCGCCGCGCCCACAGCCACAGCCACGGCATCAGCGGAGCCGGGCGGCACATGACGCGCTTCGCGATCCCCGACGGCGGAAGGCGCGCCGCAGTGATGCTCGCGCTCGCTTCGAGCCTCGCGCTCGGTGCAGGGTGCGAGGGCCGGCCACATTCGACCGGCTCGGGCTCGAGCAAAGGGCGCGATCCGCGGAGCGGGCCTTCGCTCGCAGTGTTCGATCTCACGGCCGGAGTGCCGGAGAAAGAGGAGGGCGGGATCCTCGGCCCGGCACCTGGGCGTCGGCGCGCATTCGACTCGCTCTTGAAGATCATCGAAGAGGCTCGCAAGGACAAGGACACCAAAGGTTTCTACGTTCGCTTCGGATCCACGCGTCTCGGGATGGCACGCGCCGAGGAGCTTGGTGAAGCCCTTGCCAATGTAAGAGCGACGCTTCCCGTTTATTGTCACGCCGAATCACTCGGCAACACGTCGATCGTCGCGGCAGCGCGCGGGTGCACGAAAATCACGCTCTCGCCGGCAGGTGAGGTCGAGACGGTCGGCATCGCCGCGCAGGTCATCTACATGCACAAGCTCCTCACCGAGCAGCTCCACGTCGACGTCGACATTCTCCAAGTCGGAAAATTCAAAGGCGCCGAGGAACCACTGACGCGCGATGGGCCGAGCCCCGAGGCGCGTGAATCGCTCGAAAGCGTGCTCGTCGACTTGCGCGCCGCGTGGCTCGAATCGATCGAAAAGGGTCGAGACAAACACCCCGAGGCGAAAGAAGCAGCGGAAGATGGGCCGTACGCAGCGCCCGCCGCGCGCGATCGCGGCCTCGTCGACGACATCGCCTACGAAGATGACGCTCGCGAAGCCGCGAAGACCGCGGTGAACGCCGTGCGCGAGGTTTCACGTTACGGCGCCGGCCAGCGCTCGGGCGGTGCGCTCGACATCGACGACATGCTTCGCGCGTTTTCCGGCGACGACTCATCGACGCCACAAGTGATGGTGCTTCGCGCGATCGGAAGCATCACGATGGGCGGCGGCACGAGCTTCTTCGGCAACGAAGGCATCACCGAAAAAGCACTCGTGCGGCAGATCAAGCACGTCACCGAGGACGACGCCGTGAAAGCGGTCGTCTTGCGCATCGATTCGCCCGGCGGCAGCGCGCTCGCAAGCGATCTCATCTGGCACGCGCTCATGAAGCTCCGTGACAAGAAACCGATCGTCGTGAGCGTCGGCGACATGGCCGCGAGCGGCGGGTATTACCTCGCATCGACGGGCAACGAGATTTTCGCGGAGCCATCGAGCATCGTCGGTTCGATTGGCGTCGTCGGCGGCAAGATCGGAATCGGCGACGCGCTCGAGCACGTTGGCGTTCACGTGGAAACGTTTCCTGCGAAAAAGGGCGACGAAGCCGCAAAGGCGCGCGCCGCGTACGAGTCGCCGTTCGTTCCGTGGGACGACGCCACACGCGTGCGCGTGCTCGCCTCGATGCAAGGCATCTACGAGCTGTTTCTCGATCGCGTGTCGAAGGGGAGAAAGACGTCCGTCGACAAGATTCGGCCTTCCGCGGAAGGGCGGATTTTCAGCGGCGTCGAGGGGAAGAAACGCGGGCTCATCGACACGCTCGGCGGGCTCGGCGCGGCAATGGCTCGCGCGAAGGAGCTCGGCGGGCTTCCTTCGGACGCGCTCGTGCGCGTGTTTCCGGTGTCGCCACGCCTTTTGGACGTGATCTACGGATCGGATGGCGTCGAAGGTCAGGCGCCGAACATCGATCCTTCGAAGCTCGCAGCGCCCAGCCCGTGGGTCGCGTGGATGAACGAGACAGCGCCCGAGGTGAGCGTTTTCGCCGCGAGCCTCTCGCCGCTCGCCACTCACGAACGCGCGGCATGCGCGCTGCCGTTTGCGTTGATTGTGCGTTGACCCGTTACGCTCTGCGAGGCCTTCACTTTTTCGGTATCGTGGGTGTTGCCCGATGCCCACCAGCGGTGATCCGAACGTCCACACGCGCGTGACGCTGCCCCCGCCGGAGTGGGCACCCGCGGGCGCCGCTGTGCCGGAGAGCCCGCCGTCGATCGTCGATCCGATTGCGCGTCGCGAGGGGCGTAAGGCTGAAGAGGCATCGCTACGTGCGTCGCGTGAATCGGCAAAGAGCAACGGCGATTCCGACGCCGAGCGCCGCGCGTCGATCGAGCTTGCGCGGCATCTCGCGGCGCGTGAGCACGATCTCGACGAAGCCGTGGAGCTCGGACTTGCGGCTCTCGATCGTGGTGATGATGTCGAGCTTCGGAAGGACGTCGCATCTTGGCTCGAGATGCTCGGCGAGCCAGCGACAGCCGCGATGATGTTGCGGAACACTTCGGAGAGCGGCGTCGCGGCCGCATCGACGATGGTGCGCGTCGGCGTGCTTCTCGCGCGCGCAGGTGATGGCCGCGGCGCGAGCGCAGCGCTCGAGGATGCAGCGCGGCTCGATCCGGACGACGCGAGCGCGCTCGAGCTTCGCGGTGGGCTTGCTGCGTGGGCGCCCGACGCCGTCGATGTGCGCACGGCAGCGCGCGCGTTTGCCGAAGCGGCGGGGCGTCGGAAGGCAGCAGGGTCAATCAACGGCGAGCTCGAGGATGCGCTTCGTGCGTTCGATGTCGATCCACAATCGGAGGCAGCAGCGAGCGCGCTCGAGAGCGCGCTGCGCGATCGCGGGAAGAACGCGGCGGCGGATTACGCAGCGCGCGCGCATGCGCTCGCGCTCGACGGGCCTCTATCGCGGCGCGCGCTTGCGCGCATCACGTCCGAGCGACTTGCGTCGCAGGCGTATTTGGAAGCGCTCGGCGCGGCGCTCGATGCGCGCCTCGATCGCGTATTTTCCGGCGAGGACGCCGCCACGTTCGATGGCATTTTGTTGCGCCTCGGATTGCTCGAGGCGCTCGCGGCGCGGCTCGAAGTGCGCGTCGAAGGTGCGGGGCCCGAAGATCGGCGCGCTCTGCGTGATCAGCTCGCGCGGTTGTTCGGCGGGCCACTCGGGAGCGCGCCGCGCGCGATGCAGCAGCACGTACGCATGGTCGCCGAGGATCCTGGGCGCGAGGAATCGTTGCTCGCGCTGCGCGAGTACGCCGATACGGTCGATCAGGCGCCGCTCGTAGAGGCGCTCGTGCGAGGTGCGGCCGCGCCGAAAGGCGACGCCGAAGCGCGGGCGCACTGCGCGCGAGCACTCGCCGTGCTCGCGGAAGAAAAGTTGCGAGTGTCGATGCTCGCGCAGTGGGCCTACGAGAGGTTGCGCGAGCTCGCGGCCGCGGACCCGCGCGCGCTCGAGCTCACAGCCGGGCTTGGCGATATCGATAGTGCGATTCGGCGGCTCTCGGCGGCCACCGCTGAGAGCGAGGCGAAGCAATGGCGCAGCGCTCTCGAAGATGCGCTCGTGCGTGATAGCCACAACTTCGGGGTCGGGCGCTGGCTGCTCGGACAGGATTTGTCGCCGCCCGACGCCGTGGAGGCGCGAGCGGAGCTCGCGACGGCTGCGCGGCAACGCGGGGATTTGGCGGAGGCATGCGCGGTTGCCGCGCCGCTCGCAGAGCAGCGCGCGGAAAGCGAAGCAAGCGGAGCGCGGGCCGCAAGCCTTGCTTGGGTGAATGCGGCGCTCGCCGGTGATGCGCGCGTGCGTGCGCGAGCGATGGAGTCGGTCGCATCGTTCAGCGCGCCGGGTGTGCGCGCGATGTTGCTCGCGTGCGCATCGGATGGGCTCGCGAAGCTCGTTGCGCGCGGCGAGGGGACAGGTGAGGAGAGGCTCGCGCTCGGCGCCGAGGCGCGTCGGCTTGCGGAGGCAGCTTGCGAGGCGGAGCCATCGTCCGTGCGCGCGCTCGTCGCGCTTGCGAACGGCGCTCTTGGTGGTGAGCGGGATCGCGCTGCGGCTTCGGTGCTCGAGCGCGTCGCGACGAGCGTGTTCGCAGTGCGAAAGCACTGCGAGGCGCTCGCCGATACTCTGGAGGCACTCGGCGAGCGCGACTACGCGGTCGTGTGGACGCAGCGCCTCGTGGCGCTGCGGCCAGGCGACGCCGGCGTGATTGCGCGGCTCGTCGAGCGCGTCGTCGCGCTCGGCGACCCGGCCCGCCTGATGGACACCGTCATGTGGCTGCTGCCGCAGCCACTGCCGGTGTCCGCGCTGGCCCCGCTGGTAGCGCGCGCGCTCGACGCGCTCGCGACACTCGACCCAAACCGCGGCACGCCTGCGGCGCGCCGCGCCCTCGACGCATTCGGTCCACGCCACGAAGCACTCACGGCCGCAATCGCGCGTGTCAGCGAGCGCGCCGGTGACGGCGCACTCGCCGCCACGCTCCTCTCCCGTCGCATCGCGACGGTCGCGGCCGCACCGGAGCGCGTCCTCATGCTCCTCGAGCTCGCGGAGCTCCACATGCAAACCAACCCCGACGGTGCACTGCGCGTGCTCGCCCAGGCCGTGACGCTCGGCGCCGACGCGACACGCGTCGCCGCCGCAGCCGAAGGCGCAAACGCGGCAACCTCCGCGGACGCCGAGCTCTGGCGCGCCGAAATCCGCGCGACCGCCCTCGAAGCCGAAGCATCCTCCCCGATGTCGCGCCGAGCCCCGACCTCGCGCACCTCGCGCCAAGCGCTCGACACATCGGCCGAGCAAGCCGCGCGTGCTCTCCGCACGCTCGGCGCGTTCCAATGGGACATGGCCGGCGACGCACGTCGCGCGCTCGAGACATGGCTTCGCGCCGCACGCATCGCACCCCGCGGCGGCTACGCGGCCTTCGGCGTCGATCTCGCTCGCTTCGGCGGCGCGCAACCGGCGCTAGAAAAACTCCAAAGCCTCGTTGCCGGCGAACGCGATCCAGTTCGCGCCGGCGCCATCGCAGCAGAAGCTGCACGCGCATCGCTCGCGATTGGCGCGCCACTACAGGCGCTCGAGCTCGCCGAAACCGCGCTGATGAAGAACCCACTCGTCGCCGACGCCATCGAGCTCGCCGAACGCGGAGCCGTCGCCGCGGGCCGCGTCCGCGATCTCTCGCGCGTCTACGACGGCCTCGGCTCACGCGCCCGCGGCCGCTTCGGCCGTCGTGCCGCGCACTATCGCGGCGCCCGCTTTTTCGACCAATACAACGAAGCGGACCTCGCCCTCAAACACGCCGCGCAAGCGTTCGCGGCCGTGCCCTCCGAAGGCGGAACGTTTTTCCAACTCGCGCGCATCGCCGAACGCACCGGCGACGTCACCTACGCCGTTCGCACGATCGAAGAAGTCGCCGACGCATCCCCGCGCCCCGCCGTGCGCGCGGGCTGGTTGCTTCGCGCCGCGCAACTCGCCGGCGGCGGCGACGAAGGTGCGCGCATGCGCGTCGACATGCTCCTCAAAGCATCCTTTCTCCAACCGATGCCGAGCACGCTCGCGCTCCTTGGCGATGCAGCACGCGATCTCCTCGTTCGCGCACCGGAAGAGCGCCCTGTCTTGCAATCGCGCTTCTCGAAAGCGAACCGCGCTCTCGCCGCCAAACTTCACGGCCCAGACGGCGCGCGCGTCGCGCTTGCATTCACCACGCTCGCGCTCGAGCTCTTCGACGACGAAGCCGGAGCGATGGGCTCGCTCGATCGCGCACTCGACTCCGACGCAGACCTCGAGGAGTACGTGCTCTTGCTCCCGCGCGCGCCCGCGCTCGCACGTGCAGCGGAGGCGAGCGCCGTCGTTGCCAAAGGCATCGCGCTTCTAGAAAAACCATTCAGCAACGTTGGCGTTGGCGCTCTCCGTTTGCTCGGCGCGCTCGCAGATCTCGCAGGCGACGGCGAATCCGCAGGTCGCATGCGCATGGCTGCAGCCGAGCGCGAAAGCGACGACGACGAGCTTGTGCGCGTCGCGGACCTTGCGTCGAAAACTGCAACGGGCCCATGGCGTGAACGCTTCGAAAAGAAGCTCAGCGTCGCTCGCCGCATCTCCGCACATCAGGCGTACGCGCAAGTCGAGCGCAGCGCGGGTCGATTCGAGCAAGCCATCACCGCTCTCGAACGCGTGTCCGAGCTGAGCGCGCCGGACGCACGCGTCGAGGTCGACAGCCAAGTGCGCGCCATGTTCGAGCTCGCAGGCCGCGCCGAGGAGCTCGAGCGCCGCGCACTCTTGGTCGCACAAGACGCCGAGGTCGAGGTCGACGCACGCGTCAGCGCGTGGCTCGAGGTCGCGCAACTTCGCGAACGTCGCGGCGACGTATCGGCCGCTGCCGAATCCCTCCGCCTCGCTGCGCGCCTCGACCCAACGCCGCTCGAACGCTGGAGCCAACTCGAGCGCGTTTCGGCGCTCGCGGGCAACGCAGCTGTGCGCGCCGAAGCGCTCAACGAAATCGAATCGCGCGTTGCGATCGATGCGCGACCCGCCGTGCTCCGCCGTCTCGCGCACGCTTATGAAGAGGCGGGCGATCTCGCAGCCGTCGAAGGCACGTGGCACCGCGTTCTCGCGCTCAAACCCGACGACGAAGAAGCCGACTTCGCCATCGAAGAGCTCCTCGCGCGCCAAAACGAGCACGTGCGCCTCGCCGACCATCTCGACAAACGCGCCGAGCGTCTCTCGCACTTTCCCGATCGCCGCGAAATGCTCCGCGTCGTTCGTTTGCGACGCGCGGCCATTCTCGAACAACGCCTCGGTTTGCTCCAGCAAGCATGCGCCGAGCTCGAGCGCGTCGTCGTCGAGTGGCCCAACAACGACAGCGCTCTCCGTTACCTTGGTGATCTGCTCGAGCGGCAAGGCGATTTCGCACGCGCAGTCGACGTCTATCAACGCCTCGGTTCGCTCGCATCCGACGAGCTCTCGCGCGGCGAGCTCCTCGTTCGCGCGGCAAACGCGGCGCGTCGCGGCGGCAATCGCGAGCGCGCCGACGAAATCGCGCGTGCGCTCGTCGCGAGAAGTCCCGGGTACGCGCCTGCGCTCCTCTTGCTCGGCGAGCTCGCGCGCGAAAAGGACGACTTTGCAACCGTCGCCCAGACGCTCGTCGCTCTCGCGGCGTCGTCAACCGAAACTGCGGAGCAGCGAAGCGACTGGCTCATCGAAGCCGCGCAAGCTGCGGCGCGTGCGGGCAACGTGCAGTTCGCGCTCGATCACGCTCAACGCGCCGCGACGCTCGCCCCACATCGCGCGGCCGCGCAGCTCTTCGCGCGCGGTCTCGAATATCGACTGCGTCGCGCTGGCACCCCCGATCAAGCGCGCGAAACACTGGTGCAGCTCGATCTCGTCAGCGACGCGCTGAGCCCCGAAGATGGCGCTCTCGGGATCTTCCTTCGCGCCGAAGCACTCGACGTCTCGCAAGGCGGCGATGCGGGCCTCCGGTATCTCGAGCGCTGCGCCTCGGAGGGTCAGCCCGCGGCGTCGCACGCGCTCGTGCACGTCGCGATTGCGGAGCGGCTCGTCGAGCATCGCCAATTCGCGGACGCCATTCCGCACTTTTCCGCAGCGCTCTCGGGCAACATGCTCGGTCTGCGTCCGCCAGCGACCGTTGCGATCGCAGCCGCCGATGCCGCAGTGCGCGCCGAGCGCCTCGACGACGCCATGGCGATCCTCGAGCAAGCCGCAAGCGATCCGACTGCACGCGAAGAAGTGCTCAAGCGTCTGGCGCACGTTGCGGCGTCGGCCGGAAATCTCGCGCGTGCACGTGGCGCTCTCGAAGAGATCTTGCGCGGCGAAACGAAAGACCGCGCCACGGTCCTCGCATCACTCGGTCGGCTGCTCTTCGCACTCGGCGGCGAGCCCGAGCACGCCACGGCAACCTTTCGTCAAGCGATCGCAGCCGCACCCGAAGACACCATGCTGCGCGCACAGCTCGAGGCCGAGCTCGGCGCTCTCACGATGCGCGGCGAACCGCTCGAGCACGAACCATCGGAGCCGCACCTTCTGCTTCAAGAGCCGACACCGCTCGGCCAGCTCGCGAGCACCGTCGCGGAAGCGCCGCCTGGCCCCGAGCGAACGCGCACACGCGCGCATCTCGCACGCGCGCATCTCGCACAAGGTGACGTCGCGGTCGGAGAATCACTTTTGCTCGAATGCCTCGCGGAAGGTGACGTCGAAGCGGGCGACCAGCTCGCCACACTCCTCGAGCGCGACGAGTCGCGCGTTTCGGATCTCATGCGCGTGCGCCGTCTGCAGGTCGAGCACGCGCCCGGCGATCTCAAGTTGCTGGCGGCGCTACGCAACGCTGCGCTCCAAGATCGCAACCCAACGCATGCGCGCGCGATCGATCACGTTTTGCGCGCATTCGACGCGGGCGCGGGCGTGTTGCCGCCGCCGCCGCTCTCGGCACAAGTCGAGCACCCAGGCATGTTGCAACTGCTCGCGCGACCCGCGCTCGACAGCGTCGGTGAAGCGCTCGCTCTCGTGTGGGAGGGCGCGTCGTCGATTCTCTCACGCGACGCACAGAGCTACGCGCTCACTGGTGTCGAGCGCATTTCGCCAGGCCCGCACTCTGCGCTCGCGCGCCTCTACGAGCTCGCATCACGTTTGTTCGGCGTGCCGAATGTTCCGCTCTACGCGCGAAAACATTCTGCCGCATCGATGCCTCCACCCGGCCGAGGTCCACTGAGCGCCCCGACGCGGCTCACGGGCGGCGTCGCGCTGATGCCCACACCATCGGCGATGGTGCTCGGCGACGTTCGCGAAGACACACCCGCGCTTCGCTACGCACTCGGCCAAGCCTTCGCCGCCGCGCTCCCGCAAAGTGCTCTCCTCATTGGCCTCCCCGACGCCGAAGTCCGCGTGCTGTGGCACGCGATGCTCGCCGCATTCGGCGCGCCCGAGCTCGGAAAGCTCAGCGACCCATCCGCGATGCGCCTCGTGCAAGCTTTCTGGAACACGATCCCGCCGCGCTCGCAGCGCCGGCTGCAAGAGCTCCTGGCCAAAGCCCCAACCGACTTCGACGCCGCCTTCCAACGTTCGCGCCAAAGCGGTCGCCGCGTCGCGCTCTTCTTGTGCGGCGACATCGGCTACGTCCTTCGCGTCGTTGCAACGGAGCTCGCACTCCCCGAAGCGCTCCTCACGCTCGACCACTTCCACGAGCTCGTGAACGCCTCCCCCATCATCGCAGACCTCGTGCGCCTAGCCGTGAGCGCCGAATACGCCGACGCCCGCTTCCGCCCCATGCCCGAAGGCGGCCCGCGTGCCACACTCTCGAGTGGACGGTTCAAAATCCTATGAGACGCGTTCGCTGGATCGCATGCACATCCATCATGTTCGTAGGGGGCGCGTGCGCCGCCATCGCATGTGTGCTTGCGGATCCGCCCCCCACGGCTCCCGCACCACCTCGTCCAGCGCCGACGATCGAACACGATTCTGTCTCCCCGCCGCTCACGGAAAAAATCGGAAAGGCGCCATCTCCACCGGACACGCTCACGTTTGCGGTTCCGGTGAAGGTCGACCCGGATCAGGCGCTGCAGTTTCGCGTCTACTTGGATTTCGATCAAACAAAGGTCGTGATGTTGTCCACGCTTCAATCGTTGCAAGGGACGGAGGACGGGGGCATCGCTATCGGCGATGCGGATATCGCGACGCGTCGCATCACCTTCCAAATCAACACGGCCGATCCCCTGATAGGTGCGGGCTGCCACAGTTTCACCATCTTCGTCGCATATGGTTTCGACGCCTTCACTCAGCGCCCGATTCCGCCGGGGGGCGACAGTGTGACTTGGTTCTACGAGCCGACGGCGGATTGCAGCTATGTTGATGGTGGCCCGCCGACGTATGTCGTTGATGCCAGCGGCGACGGACCGACCGAATGAGCCGCGTCGCGATCGTCGCAAGTGCTCTCGCCCTTGCTGCCGTGGGAGCATTCGCCTGCAGCTTGATCACGCCGCCTGCATCCGAAGCTTCGCCCATCGTGAATTCATGCGACAGTGCGGCGGCGTGCGATGAGAAGTTTCGTGAGGCGGGTCTCACCGCGTCTTGCGTTAACGGGGTGTGCATGGGCGCTGGCCCGCGCCCAATTCTCATTGTGTCGGTGCCGCTGGGACCCACCGACGTTGGCGGAAACACGTTCGCGCTCTCTTCGAGCAACCTGACGCTGACCACAACACCGTCTTTGGCGTGTAGCGCGGCGTCGGCGCAGTGCGACTTTCTTCCGCCTCTCGGCATCGCACAGAATTGCTTCATCACCGTTGCACAAGGGTTGGGTGTCGCACTATGGCCACCGGCGGGATTGCGCCCAAGTGAGCTCGACTTTCTAAACACGACCTTGCCTGTCCACGGCGTCTTTCACCCGCTTTGGAGAGACGCGACAGGAACGCTCGTTCTTGCAACGAAGCTCGGTCTCCCTCTTGCCGATGTGAACGGGAGAGATGAGTCCAATCCGCTGTTTGGGAAGACCGGCCCGACAACGCTGGATTCAGGCAACGTTTCTGGAATGGGGTTCTCGGCGCATCTTGCGCAATCACTCGCGCCCAACGACCCCTCTGGTCTCTACCTTTTGGAGATTACGCCGGACGCTCCATACACGGCTTTTCCGCCGTTCTTGACGACGATATCGATGCAGCCCCCCGTTGCAGGACTGGGAGTGCTCGTACAGGAGCTCAGGAACTTCGTACCGGACTTCGCACAGCCCAATTCCGGCGACAAGAGCGTTCTCGTCGCGCCTCGCAGCGGAACGTTCGAGATCGACGAGTCGCCTCCAACGAGTCTCGAAGGTTGGAGTGCCTACATTGTTAACTCGGACGGCTTTCGCGTTTCAGGGACTGTGATTCTTCCGGCAGGCGCGAAGAAAAACATCGTCCTCTACGAAGCAACCGGCAATCAAGCGCCGCAGGAGCATCGGCTGTATCTCGACCCACCGCCTGGTGTGGAGCTTCCACGCTACTTTGCAGACACGCTAGGCACCTCGGAGGTCATCGTTGGTCCAACGTTCACCTACCCGGCGCTCCCCGAACAGGTTCTGGTTGACGGAATCGTTCGCCGCTCCGACACGCTGATTCCGACGGTGGCGAACGTCGTGTTTGTTGCAGACCCTGGAGCGGGTGACGCCTCACATTCAGTCACACAAACAGACGGTACGCCGGCGCCCACGCTCCTATTCACGAAGGGCATCACCACCACCGCCGGGGCTCAATTTTCGGAGGTGGCTGGAAGCACGGTGTCCGCCGGCGTGCACCTCCCTCCGGGCGTGTTTCGTGTCTACATATCCCCAACGGATCCCGACGTTGCGCTCACAACGGTCGACAACTATTCCGTCATCAGTGGGAGCTCACCGCAGCTGGGCAAAGGCGTATTCGTCAATCCGAAAACGCGCGTCCAGGGACGCGTCACGCTCGGCGATGGCACACCGGTGTTCGCGGCCGATGTCGTGATCGATCCGTCAGCTGACCTACCCCTTCAGCCTGGCTACGATCCGCTCGCGCGTCCGCGCACGTCGCGCGGGACGACCGACGTTAATGGGTCGTTCGATGTCGGCTCCGATCCCGGCCACGTGGACATCTCGATTCGTCCCCGTGACGGCACGAACTTTCCGTGGGTCGTGTTGACGGACAAGACGGTCCTTGCAAGCGACGTCAGCGATGGTGGACCGGCGTCGGTGATGACGCTGCCAACGATCGTCGTTCCGCTTCCGACGCCTTACGACCAGAAGACCTACCAGCAGACATTTTCGTCGCAAGCGTTCCCGCGAATCCTGACCGACTCGGTCGGCAACGCGCTACCGAACACAATCGTCCGCGCATACGTGTTTCCAGCGCCCGTTCTCGCAGCAGACGGCGGGATTGCGCAGACGCGTGCAGCGCGGCTGGTGGGGATGACGACGACCGACGAGGTTGGTGCATTTCAACTTTTCGTCGCGCCACTCGATCCATAGTGCGTGTATGGTAGGGCCGCGATGGAAACGGACGACCGCATCAATTTGCTCGCGAAAGTAGCGCGCTCGCCGGGCGCTATGAAGACCGCGAGCCCTCACTCGTCGATCCTCACGATGGCGGCCGCATCCTATGGCGCCCGCGTCAACGACGACTCCACCGTGCCCACTGGGTTCGACCCCAATGCTGCGCGGTTGTTCGAGGCGATCGTCGAAGGGGCCTACCTCGTCGCCAGCGCCGATGGCGTCATCGACGCAAGCGAACGCCAGACGTTCGAGAAGGTCGTCGCTGCTGCTTGTGGTGGCATCGTCACCGAGGAGCAAGTCACCGCGCTCGTGGGCGATCTCGCCGATGAGCTCGCCGAAGACGGGCTCGATGCGCGCGTCAAAGCCGTCGCCGATCGCGCCCCGAAGCGCGCACAGGGCGAGGAGATTCTTCGCATCGCATCGCTCCTCGCGCAGGCAAGAGAGAACGTCAGCGACGTCGAACGCAACGTGCTCTTGAAGCTCGCCGCCGCGTGCAGCCTCACGCCGGCCGACGTCGATCTCGCGATGGACGACGTCAAAAAATCGCTCTCGTCGGCATAAAGCAAATGTCACTTGAGTCGATCGAGTCTTGCCACGGCGTGGCGCTCGATTGGCGGCAGCGAGGCAAGCGCGGCCGGGCCGCCGAATTTTCGAACGGGCATGCGCTTATGGCAGAAACCTGGCGGTTTGCGCGATCTGAGACCATCCACGCGCCGGCCTCGCCGGTGTCGTCTCGCTGCCGCCGGTCGATCGCGAATACGTCACGACACGGTCAATTCAACTAGGCTTTGGATCAGGCTTCGATCGCGCCGCCCATTTGGGCGATCGCATCACGAAAGAGTTGGGCCTCGTGATCGTGGCCGCGTGAGCGCGCGTCGCGTTCGAGTCGCGCGAGCACTTCGATTTGTTG
>JBBSFE010000090.1:0-28392 GCA_038239005.1 Polyangiales bacterium | reverse complement strand
TGGCTGGCAATTCGACGGCATGACCGCGACGTGCACCGACTGGCAACCCGCCGCGTTCGCTCTTGGAATGATCCGTGCGCTACGCGACCCGAACGCGTTCGTGCGGCTCGATGCGCTCGTATGGCGGCCGCTTCCAAGTCCCGCCGCAGAGCTCGATTTCCTCGAACAGAAAGCTGGCGAAGCGATCGCGTGCATCCCGACGTCCGAAGCGCAGGCCGAAGCAACGAAGCTCGCGGCAACGCACCCATCACGCGGCGTCAGAGAGTCCGTGGCCGGTAAGCTCGAACGGGAGGACTGCGCATTCTACCAATGAGCCGCTTTGCCACTCGACGGTTCAACCGGTGACGCGACGGGCCATTTCGGCGAGAAGCTCGGTCATCGAACAGGCGCGACGCTCGACCTCGAACGATTTTGCGATGCACTCGAACGTCGTGTCGTGAAACCAAAAGATGTAGTGCTCGAGCGTGCGCCAGGTTTCAGGACGGTATTGTCGGTGGACGCTCTCTATTTTTTCGATCTCGGCGAGCCAGCGCGAATTTCGAACACGCTGCGCGGTGTACGAGTCGGCGCCTTTACCGTAGAGCGGATGTCCGGCGAAGACTTCGTCGTTTGGCGCGCCGAGCTTCGCGGCGATGCAACGTTCGAATTCGACGAGAGCGAGAGACTCCGTCGTCGCGCCACCGGGATCTTTTACAGTCACGTATGTGCCGTCCCAATTCGGGTCCACGACGCGCGTATAGAAGCTCAGGAACGCTCGATAGTCGTTCATCAGTAGATGCGGAAGGGGAGCGCCGACGTCCCACGCGACGGGAAAGGCGATTGGCTCGGCGTACTCTTCGTTGCGTGCAGCGGCGAGCCTTCTCTCGGCCTCGAGCATTGCTCGGTTCATCGTGTTGCACGCCTCACGTTCCGGCCCGCGCCTCGCGTGCGATAGACTCCACGCCTTCACCGCCGCGACATGCGCTTCTCGAGCTTGCTCGAGCTGTTTTTCGAGATCGTCGACTGTCACTCGCGACTCACGCTACACCGACTTGACCGAACATCATGATACTCACTTCCAAACTAGGGCGCTTGCGGTCTCGACCGCAACGAGGTGAACGGGAAATGTTCCCGCGTCGACGACTGCGGCTGCCCGCGAACCGCGCGCGCCATCGCGAACGTTGCACAGTCTTCGACGACACCGCCGAGCACGAAGCATGGAATCGCGCACCTACCCCACGCGGCGTTTTGCTCTTCGACTTCGCGCGTCCCGGCTGTGAATCGGCGCCGCAGGACATGCCGCCACCGGAAGTACGCGCCGCAATCACGCGACGCCGACGGTGAAAAACACGCCTTCTCGCGTCGGGAATCGACTGCACGCGGTCATCACAGCCTCACCGAACAGTGTGCGAAGCCGTGCGTGCTCTCGACGATGGGCGCGACGATGAAGTGCATGAGATCGAGCCCGGCGCCGAATGCGAGCGTCGAGCCGCGCGTCGCCGCGTCGGTGAAGTCCACGCGCGCGAGGCCCCAAACGGAAAGCGCGCTCACGACGAAGGCCATCACTGGTCCACCTGCGCATCGATTCGCGAGACGCAACGGAAGGAAGAACGGCTGGATGACGATTCGCGTCGAGAGGCCCGGGCCGGCGAACGTGTCGCCGGTCCAGTCGATCGCCACGGCGCTCTCGATTGCGAATGCCGCGTGACGCGGAACGCCATAGAACAACCCCACACCCGTGCCGAAGCTCGTCGACGCGAACGCGCCGCGTCGATCGTCGATGTCGATGATCCACGTGAGCGTCAGTCGTCGCGTGATGTGACGCACGTCGATGCTTGCCCCGAGCGATGACGAGACGAGCGGCACGCGTTTGGGCATCGCGTATGCGAAGCCGCCGCGAAGAAAGAAGCGCACCTCGTTGTCGATGGGTTCGGGCGGCCGTGGGGCGTCGAGAAGTGGCCGGGTGAGAAATATTTCCTGCGACCGCGCGGTTGTGGCCCACGTGAGGACAACCAAGGCAATCGCGTAAAAAAACCTCACGACCAAGACTACCAAGCGCGCTCGGATAGCATCGTGCAATGCGCTCTCCTACCCAATGCCGCGATGATATTGGCCGTCTGAGCGTGCGGAGGCGTACGCTATGACGATGATCCGGGACCTCGCTGTCGCGTGCATGATTGCGATGTCGGGTTGTGGCCACGCACGCGTCGCCAAGACGGCTTTCCCGCCGCACAACGACGTAGTCGTTTTGCTCGCATCAGACCCGTCGACGTGGGTGAAGACCGGTCAGGAGCCCGAGCTCTACACGTGGTCACCCGACCCAAGCGTCTTGGATCACGGCCGACAGGCGATGCGCTTCGAGCGAGCCGCGCCTGAAAGACGCGACACCAGTCACGAGATCGACTCGGCCCGCGCCCTCGTCGCGTCTCACAGCAACGCGTCGTGGGCGGCGACCGTTGCGAACATCAGCGGACGCGGCTTCGTCGGAAAGCGCATCCGCCTCACGGCGAACGTGAAGACCGACGGAGCGATCGATGGCGCGTTCGTCTGGCTCCGCGTCGACCACGAGGGTCAGCGCACGTTGTGCAATCTCCAGAACCCCGCCGATCTGCGACTGAAGGGCACGCACGACTTCACCCCGCTGAGCTGCGTGCTCGACGTGCCGAGCGGGACGTCGAACATCGCCTTCGGGCTCGGTCTCGATGGCACGGGTCGCGCGTGGATTGGTCCGGCGACGATCGACGAGGTCGGTCGCGACGTTGCGGAGACGCCGCACGCGGTCGACGGGCGTCAGCGCGAAACCGTCGCGGGCGACGATTCGTTGCCGGGCTGGGTCATGTCTGGTGGTGCGCGCGCCGAATACGAGATCAAGCTCGACCCCGACGTGACGCGCGACGGCCACCCAACGCTGAGGCTCGCGCCGATCGCCGACACGCAGGGGCGTTACGCAACGTGGATGCGCAGCATCGACGCTCCAGACTACCGCGCCAAGCGTGTGCGAATCACGGCGTTCACGAAATCCGTCGGAACCACACGACGAGCGGACTTCTGGGTGCGCGTCCAAGGACGCGACTCACCTGGAGACGGACCAGGACTCGGCGCGCGCTCGATCGCGCTCGGCGAATCCGACTGGACTGCGCGCACCATCGTGCTCGATGTCGATGAGAAGGCCTCGCAAGTTCAGTACGGCATCGGCATCGCAGGACCTGGCAAAGCTTGGATCGACGATCCAAAGATCGAATTCGTCGGCAGCGACGTCGCATTGACGGCTGCATACCCCGGCGAGCAGACGATCGACGACTGGCTGATGACCGGCGTTGGCGCTCCGGACTACGCGCTCGCGCGTGACGGCAACGCCGTTCGCATCGAGAGCTCCAAGAGCGACCGCTACGTCGCGCTCGTCCACGTCGCTCCCGCCGCGAGCTCGACCTCGGGCTTCATGCGATGCGACGCGACGGCCGACGTCCCCGACGGCGCGAAGTGGATACTCTACGGCGTGTCCTACAAGGGCGACGGCAAGGCCTGGGTTCGCGGCGGCTCGCTCCACTGACGCGTCACCCACGAGCGCGCGATCGCGTTCATCCTTGGCCCTACTTTCCCTTGACCGCCTTGAGCATCTCGCCGACGGCATCTCGCAGCTCTTCGAGCTCGTTCACCACGATGGCGCGGTCGCCTGGTTGCATCGTTAGCGTTCGCAGCCGTCGCACGGCGGCGGCACCACCGAGTCCAGTGCGAAGGCGCTTCACGCGCGTTGCGAACGTGGCTGGCGTGATGCGCACCGAGCGTGGCTTGCCGGCTGCTTCTCGGAGACCGCGCACGTACTCGGCTGTTTTCTTTTGCGAGAGGTTCATCTCACTGACGTGTTTGGCGGCCGAGAGCATCGCGCGCTCGTTGTGGAGCGGCAGGAGAAGCTCTTTGCGTCCAGCGTCGAGGCCGCGCCACGTCGCGGCGGAGATTCGATGATCGTGCGCGGCGATGCGCAGCGCCACGTAGAGCAGGTGCTGCGTGATGCCGAGCGTGGGCCCGCCGGCGCGGCGCACGAGCTCTTGCCAGATCGGGTTCTTCGATTTGTCGTCGAGCGCGGCGGCGGTGTCGTCGTCGAAGACCTCTTCGAGCAGCCACCTGCCATAGGCGAGCGTCTTCGACTCGAGCTCCTCTCGCAAATCTTCGCCGAGCCGCAGCGCACGATCGAGCACCTTGCGCTGCGTCGCCGTGAGATGCACCGGTGGCCCACCATGCTCGGCCCGCGCGAGCGCGCTCGGTCGTGACGCCGTCTTGTTCGTCCCCATGTCCGAAACTTTACGGGCGCCCGTAAAATTCGCAAACGCCTATTTTTGGCTTAGTTGCTCCGAACGCGCTCAGGGTCCGGTGTAGACGCCATCGGCGAGCGCGCCGTAGTCGACGTCGCCTCCGGCGACGCAGCGCTTCGCGATCAGACTCCGAGTTACAGTTGGCAAGTGGTCTTTGGAGTAACGTCGTTCGACGTAACACTCAATCGCCGATGCCCGCTCCCTCACTCGACGATCTTCTGGCGCACGTCTCGCCGTCTCGCCCCAAGGTGCTCGCGTGGCTCCGCGCGAAGGTCTCGAACGCGGGAGATCCGTCCAAGCCGCTCGCCATCGTCAGGGTCCTCCGCCTCGGTCTCGACATTAGCGTCGGCGATTTCGACAACGACGATGACGAAGCATGCAGACGTGGAAGCCGGTCTTCGAGCGCGCGACCACGCACGATGCAAAAGCGCTTGGCCGCACTATTCGGATCGCCACGAGCCCGACGTCGACGAAGAAGGAGCTCCAGCAGGCGCTGCGCGTCTACGACGCATTCCCCTCTCACGCTTCACCGCCGCCTTATGCGGGACACTTCTACGGCGCCGTGCAGACGCTCCTCGACGGCCGTCTCGCGACTCGAAAAAAAAGCGCGTAGCGAGCCTCGCTGAGTGTCTCTCGTTTTGCGCCGTCAGCCCCACCGGCTCCGCATTCGCGGCGAAGGCTGTCGCGAAAAAGAAACCGAAGCGAGCACGTCGCCGCTGAGGCAGAGTGCGCTCGTTAGAGCCACTCCCAAAAGAGACGGCTGTCCATCACCGCCGCCGCATCGCCCGTTTCCTTTGCGCGGTCGTAACGCGCCAGATCCGCGTCGGACAGCTCGTCGCTGATCATGTCGCTATCACCAAAGAAGAACGCGCTCTCCCATGGCTGCGCATCGCCGGATTGCTCGAGCCACCCAGATCCGCACACGCCACGAGCACATGCGCGGGAAGGCTCGGCGCGCGCACTAGCAGTGGAGCATTGACGCACCCATGAGCGGGGGCATACTCACCAGCGATGTCAGTGATTCTTCACCTGAAGTTGGCGTGCGTGGTCGGTAGCCTTGTCGTGATCGCAGGCTTCGCGCTCCTCGCGTGTGACCATGGTGGCTGTAACGGGCTCGCCAACGATGCGCCCGCGGTCGATTCGACCGCGAAGAGCGGCACCGCTCCAACACCTCAAGGCGGAACGGTCGTCGATGGGACTTACTTCCTAACTACACTCAATGAGTACGGCAGCGGCGGCCCGACCGCGCTGGGCCGCCGTAGCACGATGGTCATTCAGGGGTCAGACATGCAGCACGTGACCGATGAGCAAGGAATCGCGACGGATCGAGGGTCGAACACGTTCACCACCAGCGCGACGACGTTCACGACCAACGCGACGTGCCCAACGGACGCCACGGCCACCTCGAGCTACACGGCCACAGCCACCACGCTCACCTTCTACTTTGACCTCGGCGCGGGTCACACCAGCGAACAGATCAACACGCGGCAGTGAAGAGACAGGGGCCACAACTGCGCGAGTGGCGTGAGATGCAACGCGCGCCGCTGATGGTCAAGCTTCGCGTCGCGTGAGTGCGTTGAGCGGCAATGTCAGCGTTCTCACCGTCGCATTCGTACGTTAGAGCGAGTCTCCAAAGAGACGACCCAAGAGCGACGGCTTGTGAAATCGGCCGTGAGGCTTCTCCGGATCGACGCCGAGCGACTCGAAGATGCGTCCGAATGCGCCGAGCGACGATGGCGCGAGGATGTCCATCACCGCCGCCGCATCGCCCGTTTCCTTCGCGCGGTCGTAACGCGCCAGATCCGCGTCGGACAGCTCGTCGCCGATCATGTCGCGTTCACCAAAGAAGAACGCGCGCTCCCATGGCTGCGCATCGCCGGATTGCTCGAGCCACCCGCCGTAGTCGCGTGAGTAGACGAGCTTGCGGACACACTCGCCGCCGCGAAACACCCAGACACCGTACGCGTCCGCGCCCGATTGCCCTTCGAACGCGATGCACGCCGTGTCGAGCTCGCGCGACATCGCACGCGCAAGCTCTTCGGTTTTGCCCAGATCCGCACACGCCACGAGCACATGCGCGGGAAGGCTCGGCGCGCCGACGGGCTCGATGTGGTGCGCGCGAGCGACACGCCAAAAATCGTGCTTCTGCGAAGGCTCTGCAACGAGAAAAACCCAAGTGCTCACACTGACAACGTACCGCGCTACGTTTGGAGGCGTGCGCGGAAACATCAGACCCGCAGTCGCAGGGGACCACGCGACCTTCGTGAGACTCTTCCCAGAGCTCGGCGTCGACGATCCTCCGTGGGACCAAGCGCGCTTCATCGAGGAGATGATGCCGTTCACGCTCATCGCAGGCGACGGTGGTTATGCGTACTACGTCATCTTCGGACAGAACTTGCACGTCCGTCAGATCGTCGTCGCCCCCGAAGCGCGACGTCGCGGCGTGGGTCGAGCGCTCATGAACGAGATGGCCGATATCGCCCGACGCGCAGGCTGTACGACGTGGCGGCTCAACGTCATGGTCGGCAACGAGGCCGCGACGAAGCTTTACGAGAGCGTCGGGATGACGCGTGGCTTTGCATCGTTCGCGCTGCGCCTCAACTGGTCTCGGGTGCCCCCAAGCGAGAGCGGACACGCGCGCTTGATCGATCGCGATGACGACGAGCGCGTGGAACGCGAGATGCGGTTCGTTCCGGGACGTCTCGCGACGGCGCGTGCCACCGGTCGCAACGTCCTCGTCATGCTCGAGGACGAGGACGCAATCGTTGCTGCGGCCGTATTCGATCCGCGCTTTCCGGGTGCCTCGCCGTTTCGCGCCGCGCGACCTGAGCTCGCAGTCGCGCTCTTGGGCGCGCTGAGGCCGCACGCGCGTCCCGAAGACACGTTCCTCAACGTGACCATCGAAGATCAACCCAACATTGCCGAAGCGCTCATCGCGTTGGGCGCCCGCGTCCGCCACGAAATGGTTCACATGGCGGGCGCACTCTGAAGGTAGCGTTCGCTGATGACGCAGTGGACAACGGCTTCGTACGGCGACGCCATCGCGGACGTCTACGACGAGCTCTATGGCAATCTGGACCCAACTGACGCAGTCGCGCTCGTTGCGGATCTGTCGAACGGCGGACGCGTCCTCGAGCTCGCGATCGGCACTGGACGGCTCGCTCTTCCGCTCGCCGCACGTGGAGTTTCGGTTTACGGCATCGACGCGTCGGCGGCCATGCTCGAGCGGCTGCGGAGCAAACCCGGCGCAGACGCGATCGCAGCCACCTGCGGCGACTTCGCCGACGTTGCGGTCGACGGCCCATTCGGGGCCATCTTCGTCGCGTTCAACACCTTCTTTGCGCTTGCGACGCAGGCAGAGCAACTTCGTTGCTTTCGCAATGTCGCGAACAAACTCGCTCCGAGTGGCGTGTTCGTCATCGAGGCGTTCGTTCCCGACCCGACGCGATTCGTCCAAGGGCAGAGACTACAAACGATCGAGGTCGATATCGATCACGTGATCATCGAAGCCAGTCAACACGACCGCGCATCGCAGACCATCAACACCCAGATCATTCTTCAGAGAGCGACTGGGAACAAGTTGATGCCTATCCGGCTGCGTTACGCATGGCCGTCGGAGCTCGACTTGATGGCGAAGCTCGCCGGCCTTCGCCTCCGCGATCGATGGTCCAACTGGAGGCGCGGACCGTTCTCGTCGCTCAGCGGAATGCACGTCAGCGTCTACGAGCGCGAGGCATCGGAGCCGCACGTCTAGGGCTCCGCATGAGTTGACGAACTTCGGTTTTGCCTGCGCGCCAAGTGCGGAATGGCCTGCGCGGAAGCAGCTTTCGCTTCCAGTAGCCCCGCGTAGAATGCGATGGCTCGCAAGCGAGCTCGCACTGACGGAAAGGCTCCTTTGCTCAACTACAATCACCTCTACTATTTTCACTTGGCCGCGACGGAGGGTTCGATGACCGCCGCAGCCGAGCATCTCGGCGTCACACTCTCTACCGTCAGCGAGCAGATCCGACTCCTCGAGCGCACGCTGGGGGTTCCGCTGTTCGAGCGTACCTCGAGCGGCATGCGGCTGACCAAGACGGGGCAGCAAGCTCACGAGCACACTTCCACCATGTTTCGCGCGGGTGAGCGCCTCGCGGAGGCTCTTGGTCGACCGGTTGGGAAAAAGCCGCTCGCCCTTCAAATCGGGATCACGGCAACGGTCTCGCGCACGCTCGCCGCGGACTTCCTGATGCCCGTCCTCGCCTGGAAGGAATGCTTCCCGTCGATCCAGACCGCGACGTTCACGGACCTGCTGCGTGATCTACGCGGCCACGAGCTCGACCTCATCCTGTGCGATACCGAGCCTGTAGAGCCTGCACGTCGTGGTCTCGCGATGACGACGCTCCACCGCCCACGATTGGTTGCCGTCAGCAATCCCGCGTTCGAACCGAACGAGACCTGGGACAACGTACAGCTTCTGCATTACCGCGAAGGGTCGGCTTACCGATGGGAAGTCGATCACTTCCTCGAAGAGCGGGGCTACCGACCGACTCTGGTCGGCGAGACGGACGACTCACTCCTTCTGCTCGAGGCGGTGATCCGAGGCGGGTTCGTCGCGTTCGTGCCGCGCAGTGTGGCGCGCGACGCGATCGCCGTTGGCCGTGTGAAGGCGCTGCTCACGCTCGAACCAGGGATCGCGGCAGTTCACGCTCTCTACCACGACGGCGATGCCTCATTGCTTGCACGACGCGCTGTAGAAATGCTCGCCGAATACGCAATCGCACTCGACGGAGCCTAGTCTCGGCTGGATGCCCGAGCTCACATGTGGAATTTCCTAGAGCGTGTCTTCGGCGGCGGCTTCATGCCGCACGGGCACTGCTACCTGTGGACCCCCTCCATGGTGTGGACGCAGGTCATCTCGAACGGGCTGATCGGGCTCGCCTATCTATCCATCTCGAGCACGTTGGCGTATCTGGTTCATCGAGCGAAGCTGCCGTTTTCGTGGGTGTACATCGCGTTTGGCGTCTTCATTCTCGCGTGTGGCATGACGCACTTCCTTGACGTCGCGACGGTCTGGCACCCGATCTACTGGGCCGATGCTGCGGTGAGGGTCGTCACGGCCGTCGCGTCCGTTGGAACAGCGATCCTCATCTTTCCACTCGTGCCCAAAGTGCTCGCGCTGTCGAAGGTTTCTGCGTTGGCGAAGGAGCGAGGGGAGAAACTCGAAGTGGCGGTTTCTGAGCTCCGCCGAACGATCGATGAAACGACGCGCTATCGCCTGCTCGTAGAGAGCGTGAAGGATGCAACGTTCATCCTCGACCCCAAAGGAAACGTCACGTCCTGGAACGCCGGAGCGGAACGAATTCAGGGATACACGGCGCACGAGATCATCGGGAAGTCCGTCGCGAAATTTTATCCACCCGAAGAGGTCGCCGAACGCAAGCTCGAGGAGGAGCTCGAACGAGCACGTGCCCACGGCCTATTCGAGGTGGAGGCGTGGCGAGTCCGCAAGGATGGTTCGCGATTCTGGGCAAACGTCTCGACGACAGCGATGCACGACGAGGCAGGTGCGGTGGTGGGCTTCGCAAAGGTCGTGCGCGATCTCACGGAGCACGTGGCGGCCGAGGAAAAACTTCGCAACTTGGCGGCCGAGAACGCACGACTCGCCGAGCAGGCGCGCACGCAGGAGTTCCAGGAGCGCTTCTTGGCCATCCTCGGCCACGACTTGCGCAACCCGCTTGCTGCGATCGCCATGGGCACGGCGCTGCTCAAGCAGCGTCCAGCGAACGACGTTTCATCCACGCGCATCCTCGGCCGAATGGAGTCGAGCACGGCGCGAATGTCGCGCATGATCGAACAAATCCTCGACCTCACGCGCAGCCGTTTGGCGGGTGGTCTGGAAATGAATCCTGCGCCAATCGACCTCTGTGACACGCTCCACGGGATCGTCGACGAAGTGCGAACGGCGCACCCCTCAAGGACAATCGACCTTCGTTGCTCATCGTTGCACGGAACTTGGGATGCAGATCGGCTCGAGCAAGTGTTCTCAAACCTCGTCAGCAACGCGATTCACCACGGCCTCGCGGACCGCCCCGTCACGATCGAAGCACGTCAGGACGGGAGCATGGTGTCGGTGAGCGTTCACAACGACGGTCCACCCATCGCCGAGGAGCTTCTTACAAAATTATTCGACCCCTTCCGACGGGGAGGCCGAGATAGTCGGACGGCCAAGACAGCGGGACTGGGGCTGGGCCTCTATATTTCTCGCGAAATTGTCGTGGCCCAAGGCGGCACCATCGACGTCCAGTCAACTTCCTCTGGAGGGACGACGTTCCACGTATTCTTGCCTCTGACGTCGGCCGCGCTACCCTCAATTTAAGGGAGGCGCGCGATGACTCACACGGTGCTCGTCGTTGAAGATGAAGAGGAGCTTCGCGAGATGATGCGCGAAGCGCTCGAACTGAACGGCTACGAGGTCGTCGCTGTTGGGGACGGTCAGGAAGCGCTCGACGCGATCGGCGGCATCGAGCACCTCTGTATGGTCCTCCTTGACCTGCTCATGCCTGGCATGAACGGCTGGGATTTTTTCGAGAAGATGCGAGCGCGCCCGGAGCTTGTGGATGTCCCCGTGGTTGTTCACTCGTCGGCCCCGAGCCGAGCCCCCAGCGGGGTGACCCGCATCCTGCAAAAACCGCTGAAGCTCGAACGGCTTCTCTCCGTCGTCCACGAGTATTGCGCGCAGTGACACTTCGCGGGCGAGCTGCCCTACAACCGAATCGCACGGGCAACACATCGCCGGCGCCTACGCTCCCGTATCGGTGGCACGTCGCTATGACGTCCAAGCGCAAACGCTTGCGCGTAGTTTGCCGTTGAATAATGGCGAAGGCGCATCGTCGAACGACCGGCTGGGTAGAAGGATTTTTCGTGCGCGTCTCGGGTTTGTTCGTAGCGATGGCCGCGGTCGTCGCGTCGCAGTCGGCGCGGGCTGATGATGTCGTTTCGTTTCCGCGCTTTCGCTGGGGCGTCTCCGGCGAGGGTGGGCCTTACTACCGGACGACCGGCGATAGTGGCGGGCTCGGTGGCCTCTCGGGACACCTGGGCGTTCAATTCACGCCGTACTTCTCGATGTACGCACAGGCCACGACGCTCATCGGCGGCGGCGTTGCGATATTTTCGGACGCCACGACGACGACCATCTCCACGAGCGTGGTAGCCACCGCGATGTTCGCGCCAGTCGCGGAGGTCGACGTCGACTATCTGTATGTCTCGCTCGCGCCGGAGCTCGTCTTCGCCGCCACCGCGGGACCGATGGCCACGTCGGGAACGTTCTTTGGTCTCGATGCGCGCGTGGGCCTCTGGGCACCGAAACCGAGCGGGCTACGTTCGCGTCGGCAAGGTGTGACTTTCGGCATCGACCTTCATACGGTGTTCACGCCGAACGCCGTCATGCTCGTGCCGCTCATAGCCATTGGTTGGGCGACGTATTGACGCGATACGGTGGTGGCGAAGATGAGCGAAGTTGCGTGTCCGACGTGTGGGGCCGTCGTCGACGACAGCCGGATGGTGATCTCGCGACGCTTCCCGAGCCGGCGCGTGTGTGCGGCGTGTAGCGCGAGCGAGCGACAGAAGAGCGCCAAACAAGGCATGGCCAACGTCTCATACGTGCCCACGTGCGTGCGGTTGCCCGAGCCGTGACGTGGCGTGAAATCGATTTCATCCGCTGGGGCGATCGCGCCAGGACGTCGCACAATGGTATGGAAGCGGGAACCGGCGGTGAGCGTTAAAGCCGCGTTTTCGATGGGCATGCAACGTGCGTCCGATCCGTTCGGTGTTTCCCGCCTCTACACATGCGCTAGCTATCGAGGGTGCATCGGCGGTCGAGGGCATCGCGATCGGTCGGGCGATCCCTCTTCTTCGAATCACGACGTCGACGAAACCTGAGAGTGCCGCTGTCACACCCGAGCTCGAGCGCGCACGTCTGACGGCCGCGCTCGCGTCGGCCGAAGCCGAGGTCGCGTTGCTCGTCGATGCGCTACCAGAAGCGGAGGCCGAGCTCTTCGCACCGGAGATCGAGATCCTGCGATCGCTCGCGCCGATGCTGGAGGCGCGCATCGCGGCAGGTGCATCGGCAGCGGAGGCGGTCGAGGCAGAGGCCGTCGTGGGCGGGCCGGCGACGGCCGCCAGCGACTTGATTCTCGACGCTGGCGTGCGACTCATCGCAGCGCTTGCCGGGCGTGGAAGCGAAGTTCATCGAGTACGGGCAGCGCTCGCTGCACTCGATGGTGAAGTGCATGACGACGTCGTGCTCGTCGCGCACGACTTGCCACCATCGATCGTCGCTTCTCTTCCGGCGCGCGTCGTGGGCATCATCGCGAGTGACGAGAGCGGGCAGGGCCACACGTCGCACGCCGCGATCTTGGCGCGCGGACGTGACGTGCCACTCGCGTTCGTGTCGGCCCATGTCATTGCGCAGATCCAGAGCGGCGATCCCATCGTCGTCGACACGACAAACGATCCGGCGCGCGTGTGGATCTCGCCGACCACGTCGCTCCTCGCCGATGCGCGCGCGCGTCGCACCGCGTGGGCCGCAACGCAGACCGACGATGACCGGCAATCCCTCGAGCATCTCGGAGTCGCCGTGCATGCGAACATCGGCTCGTTTCACGAGCGTATTCCACGCGCCACGGAAGGGATCGGGCTCTTTCGCACCGAGCTCGCGTTCGCCGGACGAGCAGCGTGTCCGAGCGCGCGAGAGCTCGAGATCGCGCTGATGGTCGTCGCGAGACGCGCTCGCGGAGAATCAGTCACGGTGCGCCTCTTCGATGCCGGCGGCGACAAACCGCTCTCGTGGATTCCCGCACCACCCGACGCGCCCGATGCACGCGGTATGGAGCTCCTCTTTTTTCACGACCGAGTTCTTGCGATCGCGCTTGGTGCGATTGCCGGCGCGCGGCGTGCGGGCGCCGCGGTTCGAGTGCTTCTGCCGCTCGTGCGTTCGGTGCGCGATGTCGCAGACGTTCGCGCGCTCTTGCCAGCGGACGTCGAAGTTCCGGTCGGAGCGATGATCGAGACGCCACAAGCCGTCGAGATGGCGCGCGCGATCGCCGCGGCCGCGGACTTCGTGTGCGTCGGCACGAACGATCTCGCCGCCCTCGCGCTCGGCGCCGATCGTGCAACTCACGCCAAACACGCACTCGACGCACAGCTTCTCGACCTCGTCCGCCGCATCGTCGACGCCGCGCATGATGTCGGGCGGCGCGTCACCGTTTGCGGTGAGATCGCCGGAGACGATGACGCCGCGCTCGCGCTCGTTGGTGTCGGCGTCGATTCACTCAGCGCATCGCCGTCGCGCGCCTGTTCGGTGCGACGCCGACTCGCACGCGCAACACGCGGCGAGTGCGCATCTGCCGCTCGAGTGATATTCGCGCGCACCGCTTGAGTGGTTTACCAGCGGAGCGCCGCGGAGAAGGAAGCTCCACGAAGGGTGGGGGTGATCGTCATCGAGATCGGCGAGCGCGGGGCTGTCACGATAAGGACGATGCCGCCCGCCACGGCGACGGCGCCCGCGACGAATGCGATCGTAGATGCGGTGGCTTGATCGAATGCGCTTTTGCGGTCTTGCGTTCCCTCTTTGTCGCAGACGTTGCTCGACGAGCAGTGACCTTCGCGCGCTGCGGCGTCGTACGTCGCTTTCGCGCTGAACGATAGATACGTTCCGAATCCGAGCGCGACGAGCCCGAGCGCACCCGTGCCGAGGCCGACCCAGCGTTGCGTTTGACTCACGGACGGCGTCACCGACATCACTGACGTCGCGACGACGACGGGGCGACTCTCGGCGACGAGCGCAGGCACCGTCACTTGCACGGTCTTCGACTCGACGGGAACATCGACGACCGTCGACCACGCCTTCTTTCCAGGCGCGCGCACGTCGATCGTGTGAGAGCCCGGATCGATCGGAACGGCCTCGCCCCAAAGAA
This sequence comes from Polyangiales bacterium, assembly GCA_038239005.1. Lineage (GTDB taxonomy): Bacteria > Myxococcota_A > Polyangia > Polyangiales > Polyangiaceae > DASXHD01. The sequence goes on along the minus strand of JBBSFE010000090.1, from coordinate 14,147 downwards.
GCGACGCAACCGGCGCGCCATCGCGACGTATGTCGAGACCCGCGAGCACGGCACCCGAAGGCGCAAGGATCGTGAGTCGCGAGAGATGCGCTTCGAGCGCGGCCGCGCGTTCGATCGCGACCTGCTGACGCGCGTCAACACGGAGTCGCGCGATCGCCGCGGCTTCCTTGAAAGCGCCCCACGCGGTTGCGGTCTGGCCGTTGTTTTCGTAGCAATCGGCCAACCAAAGCAAAGTGCCGAGCCCGGGATCGAGCCGCTGGCTCTCCGCGAACTTCGGGCACGCTTCGGCGAACCTGCTGGCCTCCACCGCCGCACGACCTTCTTCGAAGAGAGCTTGCGCGGCTGCTTTCGGATCACCGGGCGCGTCGGCGAATGCGGTCGTCGTTGCGAGCGCCGCGGCGAGCACGCAGCCGAACATCAACACGCGTCTCATTGTCGGTCACCGAAGCGTGCGCGCGAATTGGTCGACGAAGCAGCCGGTTTGTCGTACGTGCGCACGGTGGCGGTCGGAACGGGTTTTTTCGCAATCGTGATCACCGCGCGCGCGGTCGTCGCGGTTGCCGCGAATGTGGCAGCTGGGCTCGTGCTCGTTGCGATCGTTTCCGGCGGAGCAACCAACGTCGCGGACGAGGCTTGTCGTGCGTCGACCGAAGCGGCATGTGCAGCAGCGGCGGTCGCGTGTCCGGTTCGAAGCGTGACCGTCGAGACCGTCGCAATGGCAACGCCAAGCACGAGCCCGCCAACCCAAAGCGCGCGCGCGGGATGTCTCTCCTTCGGCAGCACGATGCTGTCCATCGTGCCAGCCCTCACCGGCAAGATCGGCGGCGCTAGCGCAAGCAGCGATTGCACGGTCATGGCGGTCGCGGGCGTGGGCGGACGAATGCTCTTGCCAGCGCGGCTCACGAGCGCGCGAATGCGTTCCACGCGAGATGTCGCTGTCTCGAGCGGACCGTAAGGCAGGAGCGCTTGTGCGAGCTCGGCGACATTGCGATATCGAAGCTCGGGACGCTTCTCCAAACACTTGGAGATGATCTGCTCGAGCCCCTCGGGTGCCGCGGCGCGCACCATACGCAGCGTCTTTGCAGGTTTCGTGAGGATACTCGTGCAGAGCCGCGCCATGTCCTCGCCTTCGAACGGGGTCGACCCGGCGAGAAGCTCGAACAGCACGGCACCAAGCGACCAAATATCGGAGCGCGCATCGACGCTACCGCTCGACCGAAGCTGCTCGGGAGACATGTAGAACGGCGTGCCGAAGCGTTCGTTGGTGCCGGTTTCGCGCGCCCAGTGTCCTTGCCGCTCTTGTGTTTGAGGCATCTTCGATATTCCGAAATCGATGACCTTCACCGTGGGCACTTTGCCGGCGCCCTCGGTCAAAAATAGATTCTCGGGTTTGATATCGCGATGAACGATATCCATCGAGTGAGCTTCGGCGAGTGCGTCGCACGCTTGCAAAACCCAATCGACCGCGCGCGCGATCGGCACGGGGCCTTGCTCGATGACGGCGCCGAGATCTTTACCCGTCAAAAGCTCCATCACGATGTAGGGCCCGCCAATGGGCGTCGACCCCACATCGTGGACGCGCACGACGTGCTCCGAGCTCATTTGCGCCGTGAGGCGAGCCTCGCGCTCGAAGCGTTCGACGATATCGATGTTCGCGCGCGCCTTCGGCTTCAGGAATTTGATGGCGACGCGTTGATCGAGCGCCACGTGCCGCGCAGCAACGATGACGCCGATGCCGCCCTCGGCAATGTGCTCTTCGACCTCGTACTTCCCGTTGACGAGTGTGCCGACGGCAAACGTCATGGCGTGCAACACACCGTCGTGGGTGCCGTGGGAGTGAATGCGCCCGTGGGCGCGCCGCCGTCGGGTGTGCAGCTGCCTCCGGCGAATACGCCTGCCGCGGCCTTTGCGAAGTAGCCACTGCTGTTTGCGCTCGTGCACGTCGAGGCTGCGAGCGTCGTGCCCGTCGAGCCGCACGAGAAGTCCTTGTATACGGTAACGCTCGCCGCGCAGCTGCCGCCAGCTCGCGTGCCGCAGGTGCAGGTCGAGCAGTCGCGATCGTCGTTCGACGAGGTGTAGTAAACGTGCGGCGTCGGGTACGCAGCGGGGCACGCTCCGATTCCCATCTTCATCACGCAACGTCGCGCCTCGTACGGCGCCGCAACGGCGGGCGCGCACACTTGGTTGGCGTTGCATCCGACGCCGTCGAGCTCGGTCGGCGCAGCGCAGAGCCGCACCGAGTCGTTCCAAGTCGCTTTGGGAATGTCACGCGTAACGATGGGCATGCACGTGCCGCCGCTCGCCACGGAAGGCGCCACTTCATAGCGGCTGCTGCCGTTGCAGTTTTGAGCGTTGAGGCTCGTGCAGCTCGTGCCAATCGGCTGATTCGCAGTGCCGCAGCCGTTGGTGCAGCTGCTGTCGAAGAAGAAGCTCATCGTGGGCGCCGAGCACGCGACGCCAGCCGGGTCGTCGCACTCGCACGCGCACGTCGCGGGAGCTGCGGTCGGTGTTGCGAATCCTTCATAGGCAATAGCGGAGTAGCCACTCGGGCAGGCGGGCAATGGCGCTGCGCCGCTGCTCTCGAAGATCGCGAACGGTCCTTGCCAATCCGTGGGCGCGGCGGGCGCGCACTCCGCGAGACACGACGAGCCGCCATCCGTAGCAACATCGGCGGACGAATCGGCCGCGACGCCAACTTCCGTCGACGACTCGAATCCCCAAATCATCGCGCAGCCCATCATCGAGCTCGTCATGAGCAAAATGGCACAACGAAGATGAGAGTGAAGCATGGTGGTCATGAGCGTGCCGTGGGCAGGGAGAGTCGAAAGCACGCACCGCGACCGGGCATGCTCCAAAGAGACAAGCTCGCGTCCATTTGTCGTGCGTACTCACGACACAGCGCAAGGCCGAGGCCCGTTCCGCCGCGACCGCGACGTGTCGTGTAGAACGGCTCGAAGATTCGCTCTTGAAGCTCGGGCGCGATGCCCGGCCCGTTGTCTCGCACGGACACAACGGCCATTCCATCTGCCGCGTACACGTGGATGCGCACGCGCGGTGACGACAGCGATTTCGCCGCGTGAATCGCGTTCGCCGTGAGATTCTGCACCATCTGTCCGAGCAGCGTCGGGTCGACGAGCACGAACACGGGCTCTTCGATGACCTCGAGCTCCACGCCGACGAGCTCGTGCTGGAGAATCTTTCGAGCCTCTTGGATGATCTGCCGGAGATCGACGCGCTCTTGCCGAACCGTGCGCTCACGCCCCATGAGCCCGCGCATCATGCCGAGCACGGCTTGCAACTTTTGGAGCGCGCCGAGTGTGTCGGTGAGGTTCGCGCCGATGTCCTCGACCGTCGCGAGGTCCGCGCGCGCATGCGCCGCGCTCGCCGATGCAGACGACGCAAGTGTGGAGACGAGCTCGCGCACGCGCGACCAATCACCCATCATCGAGTCGACGTTCCAGAGCGCGGCTTGCAGCGGGCTGCCGATTTCGTGTGCGAGCCCCGCGCTCATCCGCCCGATCGAAGCGAGGTGTGCCTCCATGTCGAGACGCTGCGTGAGATCGGCAACTTGATTGAGTGCATGACGCGAGTCGAGCGCCGCGCCAACGTGTCCGAGCAGCTCTTCGGCGACCAGCGGCGGCCGCAAACAAGCGAACGCGCCCGCTTCGTGTGCTTCGCGCACAGCTGAAGCATCGGCGACGGTGAGTATCGCGATGATGGCGGCATCCGGTCGAGCATGACTTCGCAGCGCCTCGAGCTGAACACGCACATCGGTCGCGTGAAGCTGCACGAGAATCAGTGCGGCGTCGCTCACCGAGTCGGGCCCGCCAGCGACGAGCCCCGCCTTGCTGAGCGCGCGGACGACCTGCGCCCGCAGCTCAGGCGTATCGACCGTGATCGCCACCGAGCGGTCCGACCGCGCGTTCGCCGGCGCAACCTCCCGCAATTTCAGAGGTGGCGGCTGCGGCTTGCTGAAGTCCGGCAGTCCGAAAGCACTGTCGTAGAACCCGTCCTCTGTCTGCGTGCGCTTGCTCACACACCCGTTACGACTGTCCGCGTCGCGACCTTAAGTGCGTAGGGGCGATTCGCGTTACAGTTTGCTTGATGCGCCTACGTCTCGCGCTGTGTCTCGTCGCAACCTGCAACACCGACTCCTTCTCGAGCGACTCGGGAACCTCCGACGCGGCTGTGGAGAGCGGCGATGCGGCGACGCAGCCGTTCTGCGCCGCCCACCCCGGAGCGTTGTTTTGCGCAGATTGGGACGAAAGCGCTGACGCAGCCGCTGGATGGCTGAACGCGGTCAGCCTTGGCGGTGGAACCACCGCTGTGGATTCGGTCTCGTCGGTGTCGTCGCCGAGCTCACTGCTTGCGAAGGCGCCCCCGCTCGCGAGCTCGAGCTCGACGGCGCGTGGCTCGGTCCGCACGACCTTGACTGGCACGACAAAAGTCACGGTCGACATCGACGTGTCCGCCGCGAGCGACGCGCCCTTCGTCGACGTGCTCACCTTGGCGGTGCCCGTCGTCGGCTACCAAGCGTACATTCAGCTCTCGCCGAGCACGACAGGCTTCGACGTGAAGCTCATCGTCGATCTGCTCGACTTGGACGCGGGCGTGAGCGCGCAGTGCGCGCTCGGGACGAAGCTTCCGAATGCGACGTGGGGCCACTTCACGCTCTCCATGACGCCGTCGACCGTCACGCTCACGGGTGATGCGTCTACAACCTGCAGCCTCCCGATCGCCACCGCAATCTCGACGGCAGACCCCACGACGGTCGTCGTTGGCGTCGTGTTCATGACGGGGCCAAGCTCGGCCGACACGAACGTCCACATCGACAACGTTCGCGTCCACTCACCTTAGAAGCGCGTCGATGAGTCTTTTCCGTGAGCCGTTTTGGGGCGTAGGCGACACCGCGGAAACATGAGCTTCCGTCTTCTTTCCACTTCGTTTGGCGTGCTGGCCCTTGGCGTTGTCGTGCTCCGATGCGGAGGGTCCGGGCCGCCGGACGACGGGCTCGACGCCGACACGGACTCTGCGTCACACGACTCCGCAGCCGACACATCGACCGGCGCGGACTCGAGCTCGGACGCCGATGCGGCGACGACGCCAGACGCGGGCGGCGACAGCGGAGATGGTGCAAGCGCGCCTGATTCGAGCTGCACGGGCGCGGGCGACTGCGACAACGTGAATCCTTGCCCGTCGTCGCAGCAGTGTTGCAAAACCGTGCCGACGAATGCCTGCGGATTTTGCTTCAAGGGATCGATCTGCCCGCCGTGAGCTGATTAGATCAGCGCATGGGAAACCCGCGAGTCATGCACTTTGCGTCCGCCTTCTTGCTCTCGTGCGCGGCGTTGCCGGCGCCTCGCTCGGAGGTCGAAGCATCAGGCGCCGAGCGAGCGATCAACGTCATGCTCGACGACTGGCACGACGCGGCAGCGCACGCCGACGAAGCACGGTACTTCGACCACTTCGTAGCTCGCGGTGTATTTCTCGGCACCGATGCTACGGAGCGCTGGAACGTGCCGGCGTTTCGCGCATACGCCCACCCACGCTTCGCGAGCGGCAAGGCGTGGTCGTTCCACGCGGTCGAGCGGCACGTTCTGCTTGGCGACACCAATCGCGCTTGGTTCGACGAACGCCTCGCGACCGAGCGGCTCGGACCCGCTCGCGGAAGCGGTGTCGTCACGCGCGGGAGCGATGGCGCCTGGCGAATCGAGCAGTACAACCTCGCGTTGACCATACCCAACGAGCGGTTCGAGGCCGTGCGGCGAACGCTCGAGTGATTCGTCGATTGTTCATGCGAGTAGCTCGCAGACGTATTCGAGCTCTCGTTGTATGCGTCCCCAGCGGATCGCGTTCAATGTCCCAAGGATCGCGAGCGCTCCGAGCATGATCAGCATCAACGTGGTGAATTCTTCACCGACGCCCTTTTTCATTCCTCGTGCGAAAAGTGACAGGCCCTCGGCAAAAGCGATGACACCAATGATCAGCGTCCCGCGATAGCCCGAGCGCATCACCTTCAAATACTTCGGAAGGAGCTCACGCATCGCTTCACGAGGATTGAGCTTTCTCGAGAGTGCTTCGAGCCCGACGCGAAGGATCATCGCCGCGGGCGCATTCGTCGCCGCGCACAGCTTCATGGCGCGCTCCGTGTTGCCCGCATCGACGAGCTTTTTGACCATCTCACCCAGCGCCGTGACGTTCACGCGACGCGTGATATCGCGCATGAGCCAAATCACTTGGAAACCAAGACCCAGAATGAGACCCATAAATTGCGCGAACGCGAACGACCCGATTGCGGCGACCTCGCCAAAGAGTGAATGCGCTTCGTGCGCTTCTTCCTCGTGGGGGATGGCGGAAAGCAACTGCCAGACAGTGTGCCAATCACTGATCAAAGCCACCGACGAATTGTACGCTGGTTTTCGTGGAAGGTAGCACATTGAATGGAGCTCACGCGCTGGGCCGTTCACGTTTGGCGCCAGACCAACCCGGCCATTCGGTGCGGGCAGGCTCGCCCGCGCGTGCAAGGTTCCGCGGACGGGCGCGCGCGCGTTTCCCCGTGACGAGCGCATCGAGCGCAAGCGCGTCGAACGGCGCGCGGACACGTGCGTCGTTGTCGAAGTACACGTAAACGTCGCGTGCGCGCTTCCATGCTTTCACGCGTACTGCCCACCGCTCTAGGGCGGCGCGCGAATAGCCGCTTTCGTAGAGCTTGGTGTCGCCGTGAAGACGCACGTAGACGAAATCACTCGTCACGGCATCGAACACGGGAAACACGCCGGCCGTGTCGGCGACGCATAGCGCGATGTCGTGGTTGCGAAGGAGTCTCTTGCATGCGGCGCTCTCGAAGCTCGCGTGTCTCGGCTCGATCGCGTGACGGATCGGCTGCGACGATGCCGTGACGAACGAGCTTCGGCCATCGATGCGCGCATCGTGATGAGCGCGCGCGAATCGCGCCGCGTCGGTCGTCGTGCGCGGCAACATCGAGAAAAAGCTTGCGAGGCGCTCCTCGTCGAAGCTCATCGAAGGGGGAAGCTGCCAGAGGATCGGCCCGAGCTTTTCCCGGAGTGCGAGCAAGCCCGAGCCAAAGAAATTCGCGAGCGGAGCACGCACATCCGCGAGCCTCTTCATGTGCGTGATGAAGCGACTGCCCTTGATGCTGAACACGAAGTCCGCGGGCGTGACCTCGTACCAACGCTCCACCGAGGCAGGCCGAAGCAAGTTGTAGAACGAGCCGTTGATCTCGATAGACGGAAAGCGCGCGCTCGCGTACGCGAGCTCGTTCTTGTGGGCGACGCCCGCCGGATAGAACACGCCACGCCAAGGCGGGTAACTGAATCCGGAAATGCCGATGCGGACGCGCGCCATGCGTTCCGAATTGCGAGTGACGTGCCACGCCCGCGCGCGTGGCAATTTCGCTCGGTGTGTCGCGCAGGGCGGCGCCCCTCATGAATGTGGTCGTGATCGAGTGGAACCGGGTTTGCAACGAGCGAAGGGATGACGAACGATCTCCACGGGAAGAAAATCGCAATCCTCGCGACCGACGGCTTCGAAGAGGACGAGCTGCTCCAGCCTCTCGTCGCGCTCGAGAAGGCGGGCGCCGAAGTCGACATCGTGTCGTTGAAAACGGGCTGGATCAAAGGTTGGAAGACCGATCACTGGAGCGACGAGGTCGCGGTCGACGTAACCGTGAAGAAAGCCGACTCGGGTCTCTACGACGCGCTCGTGCTTCCTGGCGGTGTGATGAACCCCGACAAGCTACGCGCCGACCGAGATGCCGTGAGGTTCGTGAAGGATTTCGTCGAGGCGAAGAAACCCATCGGTGCGATCTGCCACGGCCCGTGGACGCTCATCGACGCGGGCGCTGTCGAAGGTCGAACGATGACGTCGTGGAAATCGCTCGAGATGGATCTCACCAACGCCGGCGCCAAATGGGTCGACCAAGAGTGCGTCGTCGACGGCATGCTCGTGACGAGCCGCAAGCCCGACGATTTGCCCGCCTTCAACGAGAAGCTCATCGAGACCATCCAAGCTGCGTGACGAAGTTGCCGGCGGAGACCGTAGCTCGCGCACTCCGAAATATCGCGGCCGGATTGCGGCTCCAGCGCGAAAGCAAATTTCGAATCGCCGCCTACGAGCGGGCTGCGCAGGCCGTCGAGGCGTTCAAAGGCGATCTGACGAAAATGATTCGTGATGGCCGCCTTCGAGAATTGCCCGGGGTCGGCGAAAGGCTCGCGCCGCTCATCGAGGAGATTCATACCACCGGTAGCGCCAAGCTCCTCGACGCGTTGAGCCGCGATTTGCCGGTCGGTGCGCTCGAGCTCGCACGCGGACCGAAGCTGAGCCGCAAAGCAATCGCCACGCTGAGCCATGCTGGCATTCGCGATCTGAACGCTCTCGCCGAAGCCGCGCGCACTGGGCGACTTCGCGAGCTCCCTGGGTTCTCCGAGAAAACCGAGGCGCGCATCACGCGAGAAATGGCGGACGCCGAAGCGCGACGCGGTCAGATGGTGCTGTCGCACGCGCTCATGCTCGTCGCTCATTTGGCGAAGTTCATGCGCGCGGAGCTCGACGTCGTCGGTGAAGTACGACGCGGCCTCGAGGTCGTTCGCGCGATCGACGTGCTCTTGGTGACGGACGATCCAGCGTCGGCACTGAAACGCTTTGGTACGTGGAGAAGGCTCGTCTCCGGACACACGGCCGAAGGTGTCGCGGTTCGCTTGCACTGCGCACCTCCGCACGCGCGCGCCGCGATGATGCAGCGCCTCACGGGATCGGACACGCACAACGCCGACTTCGATCGCGCGGCTGCACGCGCCGGGTTCGCGCTCGATCCGCACGGCTCGTACGAAAGCGAAGAAGAGATCTACGCGCTCGCTCGACTTGCGTGGGTGCCGCCTCCGTTACGCGAAGGCGAAGGCGAAGTGGCGGCCGCAGCGAACGGCGGCGTGCCGCGGCTCGTTCAGCCGGGCGACGTTCTCGGCGCGGTGCACTGTCACTCGGATTTCTCCGACGGAAAAGACAGCATCGAGACGATGGCGCGAGCGGCGCAAGAGCGTGGCCTGAAATACATCACCATCACGGATCACTCGCCCTCGGCGTTCTACGCGAACGGCGTCACGATCGACCGGCTTTACCGGCAGTGGGAAGAGATCGCGCGCGTTCAGGAAAAGCTATCGATTCGCATTTTGCGCGGCACGGAGTCGGACATCTTGAAGGATGGCTCGCTCGATTATCCTGATTCGGTGCTCGAGCAACTCGATGTCATCATCGCGAGCATCCACAACCGCTACAGGCTGGACTCAACCGCGACGACGGCGCGCATCGTCGAGGCCCTACGCCACCCGCTGTTCAAGATTTGGGGGCATGCTCTCGGGCGCATCTTGCTGCATCGCCCGCCCGTCGAGTGTGATGTCGAAGCCATTCTCGACGTTGCAGCAGAATCGCGTGTTGCGATCGAGCTCAACGGAGACCCGTATCGCATGGACATGGAGCCGCGCTGGGCGAAGCTCGCGCACGCTCGCGGCATTCCCTTCGTGATTTCCGTCGACGCGCACAGCACCCGCAACTTCGATAGCCTTCGCTACGGGATCACGCTGGCGCAGCGGGCCGGGCTCCAGGCGAAGGACGTGATCAACACGGCCGACGCCCGAGAGTTCACAGCGCGCGTGCGGCCCAACTCGCCGCGTGCGATACGTGACCTGACGTAGGCGCGCTCGTGACAAAAATACGCGACGGTGACGTTTTGCTACGCGAGCGTGCGAAACGCGCGGCGAATGCGCGGTGTGGAGTTTGCAGCGCCGGCGCCATGCTCGCAATGACGGGTATCGAGGGGCTCGACGACGTTCTCGGAGGAGGGCTGGCGCGCAACCACCTCTATTTGGTCGAAGGAGATCCCGGCGCGGGCAAGACGACGCTCGCGCTCCAGTTCCTACTCGAAGGCAAAAGACGCGGCGAACGCGTCCTCTACATCACGCTTTCGGAGAGCGCAAAAGAGCTCGAAGAGAGCGCAACCAGCCACGGTTGGGCGCTCGACGGCATATCAATCTTCGAGCTCAAGGCCGCGCAGCAAACCGCGCTTGGCGGCGATGTAAGCGTTTTTCATCCAGGCGAGCTGGAGCTCGGCGAGGCCATGCGAACGCTCCTCGACGAAGTGAAGCGCGTCGATCCGCAGCGCGTCGTCTTCGATTCGCTGAGCGAGATCCGTCTGCTCGCGCAGGAACCGCTTCGCTATCGAAGGCAGATCCTCGCGCTCAAACAACACTTCGCAGACAAGGACTGCACGGTTCTCATGCTCGATGACCGCACCGCGCAGGCCGACGACCGTCAGGTCATGAGCATCGCGCACGGCGGGCTCGCGCTCGACCGGCGAACGCCCGATTATGGCGTCGATCGCCGTCGCATTCACGTAACGAAAATGCGTGGGAGAAGATTCCGCGGCGGCTACCACGACTTCATCATTGCCACGGGAGGCCTGCGCGTTTTCCCGCGTCTCGTTGCAGCCGAGCATCGTGATGCAATCTCGCTCGAGCGCGTCACGTCGGGCAACGACGATTTCGATTCGCTCGTCGGCGGCGGCCTCACGCGCGGCACGAGCACGCTCATCGCGGGGCCTCCAGGGAGCGGCAAATCGAGCCTCGCGATGACGTTCGCGGCGACTGCAGCGAAGCGCGGAGAAAAGTCCGCGACGTTCATGTTCGACGAAAGTCTGAGTGCTTACATGACACGCGGCCGATCCCTCAACCTCGGGATCGACGAGCACGTCAAATCAGGCTTGGTCGCTCTGAACCAAGTGGACCCGGCAGAGCTCTCGGCCGGCGAGCTCATCGATCGAGTGCGGCGGAGCGTGCAAGACGGCGCGCGGCTCGTCGTGATTGACAGCCTCAATGGCTACATCAATTCGATGCCCGATGAGCCCTCGCTCATCATCCAGCTGCACGAGCTCTTGATGTTCCTCTCGCAGAAAGGAATCGTGTCGTTGCTCGTCGCCGCGCAACACGGTTTCGTCGGCTCGAACATGTCGACACCGATCGACGTTTCGTATCTGACGGACACCGTGGTGCTGATGCGCTACTTCGAGTCACGCGGTGAAGTGCGGAGCGCACTGTCGATCGTGAAGCAGCGTACGGGCAAGCACGAGAAAACGATCCGCGAGCTTACATTTACTTCGCGTGGAATCACGGTGGGTGCGCCGCTTTCACAATTTCACGGTGTCCTCACGGGCGTGCCACGTTTTCTAGGGCCCGACCGTGATCTCGTCGGTCAAGGCGATGATGCCGATTGACGAGTCCGAACGTATTTTCGTGATCGCGCCTTATGGGCGTGACGCGGAAGCGGTCAAAACCATGCTCGAACGCAATGCGATCGAAGCTTCGTGCTTTCCGGATCTGGCGTCTGCATGCGAGGAGGCAAAGCGCGGGGTGGCGTTGATCGTCGTTGCTGAAGAATCGCTGCGCCCCGATCAAGTCGGTGTGCTCACGGCTTTTCTCGATCAACAGCCACCATGGTCGGACTTGCCCATCACGGTTCTGTCGCATCGCAGAGACGGATTCCACGTGACGCTGACGCGCGCACTCTCTCGCTTCAACGTCACCTTGCTCGAACGCCCTCTCTATGTGCGCACGTTTGTCGCGGCGGCGAAGGTCGCTCTCCGGGCGCGGCGCAGGCAGTACGAGGTGCGCTCTCTTCTCGATCGCGCCGAGTCCGCGAGCCGCGCGAAGGACGAGTTCGTAGCCATCTTGGGCCACGAGCTTCGCAATCCGCTGTCGCCGATCGTCGCCGCACTTCATCTCATCCGCACGCGAGACGACGGCACGCTCAATCGAGAGCTGACCATCGTCGAGCGACAGGTGTCGCATCTCACGAGGCTAGTCGACGATCTGCTCGACGTCTCACGTATCGCTCAAGGCAAAGTCGAAGTCCGACAAGACCGCATCGATGTCGCCGAGATCGTCACGCGTGCCGTCGAGATGACGAGCCCGATCTTCGAGCACCATCATCACCGCTTGAGCGTATCGGTCGCGCCGAACCTCGTCGTGCGCGGCGACTCGACGCGGCTCGCCCAAGTCGTCGCCAACCTCCTCACCAACGCGGCGAAGTACACGCCGGAAGGAGGCGACGTGACGATCGACGCGCGAGCCGACGACGGCGACGTGCTAGTGCGCGTGACCGACAATGGAATCGGCATCGCACCCGTCATGCTTCCGCGCGTATTCGAGCTGTTCGCGCAAGAGTCGCAAGCCACTGACCGCGCGACGGGCGGGCTCGGACTCGGCCTCGCCATCGTACGAAGCCTCGTTGGCTTGCATGGTGGCACCGTGCTCGCAGAATCGCGCGGCATTGGGGCAGGGAGCTCCTTTTCGTTTCGGCTTCCGCGTCTCGACGAAGCCGCGGCACCGAGCGATCGAAAACCGGCGTTGCATTGGGCAAGGCCATCGACACCGGGCAAACCACTCTTGCGGGTGCTCGTCGTGGACGACAACGAAGACGCCGCCGATATGCTCGCGCTCATTTTCGAACAGAACGGCTTCGATACCCGCATAGCCCACGATGGCGCCGACGCGCTCCGCATCGCGGGCGACTTCGTCCCCAACCTGGCTATCGTCGATATCGGGTTACCGGTGATGGACGGCTACGAGCTCGCCCATCGCCTGAAGCACTCACCCGAGCTCAAGGACGTCCGCCTTATTGCGCTCACCGGTTATGGTCAGAGCGAAGACATTCGACGCTCGCGTGAAGCCGGGTTCGACGAACATTTCGTGAAGCCCGTCGACTTGGATCGCCTGCAAGTCGCGATGACTCGACTGCTGGCGTGAGGCATGGCCATCAGAACCACGCGACGCCGCCGAGCGTCAGCGTGTTTTGCGTGCGTGCGTTGGGAATGTAGTTTCCTGTGGTGTCGGTCATGACTTGGCCTGCGAAGAAGAGATCCTTCTCGGTTTCGTCGTGTCGGTATTCGAGTCGGATGGAGAGGTTCTCGTTGGGTCGTACGTCGATGGTGGCCGTGCCCGACGACATATAGTGCGAGCCCGCCCAGAAGATGGGTGCCGCCGTGCCGAGTGCGTTGGTCGGAATCGATTCGTAGAACGTGTCGGCGCGCGCGCTCAAGTTGAGCCACGGCTTCACTTTGAATCGTATGTAGACTGCACCAGCCGCCCACGCCGAAACACCGAAATTGTTGGGCTCGAAGCCCGCATCGAAGTGAAAGAGCGTCGATACCCACTTTCGCAAATGGAGCATCAGGTACATGTCGAAGAGGTTGCGCCAGCCGCGACCCTCGGGTGCGCCGTCGGGTCGCTCGACGCCGCCGAAGTAGAGCAGCGAGAAGGTGAGCTTCGGAACGCTGTAGATGATTTGCGCAGCAGGCGAGAGCTCGACGTTGTCGTCGATGACGCTGTTCCAGCCGTTATAGAGCTGGAGCGATGCGGTCCACCGATCGCTGAGTGGGTACGTCGCGCGAACGCCCGTGTGGTACGCGGGCAAACCAAAGAAGAGATTCGAGCGCGACCAATTCCACGAATCCTTGACGGCGAGAAACTCGGGTCCGATGGGCGAGAGAAAAATGCCCGCGTCGATCGTGAGCCCCTTGCCGACGGGCGCGACGTAAGCCAAGTTCGCTTGTTGGATGAACTTCCAGACTCCCGCGTTCGAAGGGCCCGCGCCGGCCGTCGCTTTCCAAACAGGCTCGGCGGCGTAATACGCTTCGGGCGTATTGCCGACTTGCAGGGCGACGCGCGCCGTAACCGGACCGAGCGTGCCTTGCGCATCGACGACGGCGTTGTCGATCGAGAACGTGTTGTGTCGATTGTCGTAGCCGCGAAAATTCGTAATGAAGTTGCTCGGCTCGTTGAAGTTCCATTGATAGAACGTCTCGACATACCCGCTGACGACAATGGTCGGCTTTTTCGACAGCGCAGACGGCAAGTCATCCGCGAAGACCGGCCGCACGCACACGCATCCCACTGCGAACACCGCCACCGCCACCAACCGCATCGCTCACATCTACACCAACTAGTGCACCGCCGTCGAGATGCGATCAAGCATTCGACGGTGTGAGTTGATGATGGCGTTTGCGGGCTTCGTCCATGCGAACGGCGTTGGTGCCTTGTTCCAGCTTCGCATGTAGGCATCGATGTGCTCGCGCAGCGCAC
>JBBSFE010000089.1:0-28772 GCA_038239005.1 Polyangiales bacterium | reverse complement strand
CGGCGCGACGCTCGGGTGATGCGTCCTCGTACCGCGCACCGAGGAGCGCCAAGACTTCGTGGCTGCGCCCGAGGCGCGTGAGCACCGTTGCGAGCTCGTCGACGAGGCGGTCGTCGTTGGGCGCGGAGCGATAGCGGCGCAAGAGCTCGTCGGCGTGGACTTCGTCGTTTCGTTCTTCGTTGTTTGCTTCGGTCGTCGGCGGGCCGGGCTCGGCCATCGAAGGCGAGGAGAGCGCATCAGAGGTCGTGCGGAATGCGTCACCCACGGCGGCATCGTGCGGGAAGAGGCGCAGCGCAACGCCAAGGTGCGCTTGCGCGGCAGCGACATCACCGCGGAGCTTGCGTTCGTAACCGGCGGCTTCGAGTAACATTGCGCGCGGATCATCGGTCGACGATGGTGCCACCGCATGCGCGAGATCGCCCGACGCCGAACAGAGATCGCGCATCTGCGCGTACGCGAGCGATGCACCTGCTTTGTCGCCGAGCGCCGCACGCCAGCGACCTTCGAGGCCACGCGCTGCGATGCCTTCGCGATCGGCGCTACCAATCGTGCGCACGCGTGCGATTGCGGCAGGGCGATCCCCGAGCTGATCTGCGAGAGCACGCGCGAGCGCGAGAACGTATGGCGAAGTCTCCGATGAAGGGCGCCGTGCTCGTTCTGCATGCTGAAGCGCGCGCGAGAGAAGCGCGACACCGCGTGCGACTTTGTTCTGCGCGATCATCGCAGCGCCCAATCCAGCAAGAGCTTCGGGATCCTCCGGCATGAATCGAAGGGCGCGTTCGAAGAGCGCGCGAGCCTCGGCCGGATGGCCGCCGGTCGTCCAGAGAGCGGCAGCGTGGCGCCACACGGCGTGTTTCGTCGCCGCGCCACGCGACGTCGCTTCGATCTCTTCGACATCCGCGAGCGCATCACGAATGCGACCCATGGCGAGTCTCGCGGCGGCGCGCGTCCAATGAAGGCGTGCGAGCGTTGGCGCGCGAGCGATGGCGCGATCGAGCCAACTCAGCGCTTCGACTGCATCGGGTGCAGCGGCCGCGCCGCGTTCGAGCGCGAG
Organism: Polyangiales bacterium; assembly: GCA_038239005.1. Lineage (GTDB taxonomy): Bacteria > Myxococcota_A > Polyangia > Polyangiales > Polyangiaceae > DASXHD01. The sequence goes on along the minus strand of JBBSFE010000089.1, from coordinate 27,718 downwards.
CGCCGCGAGGGCAGGGACCGTCTCATCTTCGGCCGCGCGAAGGAGCGCCGCGCCCGCAGCCGATGGATCGCGCGCTTCGAATGCGAGCTCCCCCATGAGCGCATACGAAAACGTCATGTCGCTCGAATCGGAAAGCACAGCGCGTGCGGCTTCGGCGCGCCCGCCTGCGAGCCTGTCGATGTCGGCGATACGACGGCACACTTCGGGATGACGTGGTGCGCGCTCCAAACAATAGAGATCGAGTGCACGCGCGCGGGCGCCATCGCCTGCGATGCGCGCCTCGTCGGCGTCTTTGAGCAGCTCGGCGGCCTCGCGTGCACGCACGGCTTCTTCGGTCGGCGTTGCGGCAGCTCCGCGAGATACGTGTAGTATCCATGTATCCGCGGCGCACGTGATTGCGCTAAAACGTGCCCCGCGGCAATCGGGTGCGCGCGCACCGGCTTCCGGCATCACCGCGCGCGTCACGCCCGAAGGCGCGCTCTCGATCGAGAAGCGAACGCCTTCGCGACGAGCCACGCGACCGAGCACGCATTCGATCGCGTGCACCGCGAGCGAGACTGCCGGCGCGTGTAGCCCGAGACCCCGCGCGCCGAAGGGCGTGAGGCGAAGCTCGTCCTCGAACGAATCGACTGCGAGCTCGAACGCGAGCGCCCGACCCACCGCATCATCGGCGACGCCAATCGTTGCACCCCAGGGTCGCACGGCGATCCACACGTGCGGCGTATCGGTTCCGAGAAGGCCGCGAAGCTTCGGTGCGGCATCGCGCATGAGCGCATCGGCCGAGAGCTCGAGCGTGAGCCTTTCGAGCACACCGCGTCGATGTCGAAAACGCGGAACGCCGCCCGAGACATCCACGGGAAATTTCACGGCAGGAAGCGACACGCCAAGCTCGGTGAGCTCGACACATCCGAGCTTCGCGGGCCTTGCGAGCTCGATGCCGAGCCCATCGCGCGCAATCGCCAAACGAAGCTCGACCGCAGCGCGCGCGGCGCGTTTCGCGGGGGGCGGCGTCTCTCGCGCCCGTTTGTGAGGCTTCATGGGCACGGCTTGATCGTACCAAGCGCGCGCAACCCGCGCGACTTTGTGTCTATATCCGCTTCGAGATGAGTCGCCTGCGCGATCTGATCGGTGAGGGTTCGGCGCTCAGCCGACTCCTGCCCGGATACGAGGTGCGCGAAGGCCAGCTCGCCATGGCAGAGGCGGTGGAGTCCGCAATCGCCGACGAAAGGCCTCTGCTCGTCGAAGCAGGTACCGGCACGGGCAAGACGCTCGCGTATCTCGTGCCAGCGCTTTTGAGCGGAAAGAAGGTCGTTGTATCGACCGCAACGCGCGCGCTCCAAGAACAAATATTTTTCAAGGATTTGCCCCTCGTGGCCGAGCTTCTCGAGTCGTGTGGCGTGAAGTTTCGCGCGTCGCTCATGAAGGGGCTATCGAACTACGTCTGCAAGCGCCGCATGAACGAGGCGCTCGCCGCAGGAGATGCCTCGACGTGGCGCATCCGAGACTGGGCCGCAGAGAGTGACTACGGCGACCGCAGCGAGCTCGCCGACTTGACCGAAGACGATCCCGGCTGGTTTGCCGTGCAATCGTCGACAGAGACGCGCATAGGTGCAGACTGCAAGTATTTCGAGGAGTGCTTCGTGACGCGCATGAAGCGCGACGCGGAGCAAGCCGACCTCATCGTCGTGAACCACCACTTGTTTTGCGCCGACCTCGTCTTGCGTCGAAACCAACGCGAGCGCGCGAGCGCAATCCCCGCGTACGACGCGGTCATCTTCGACGAAGCGCACCAGCTCGAAGACGTCGCCACGAACTTTTTTGGCACTAGCCTCTCGACCGCGCGCATCGATTCGCTTGCGCGGGATGCGCGGCGTGCGCTCGAGAACGAAATCATCCTTTCGCGCCCGCTCTCCGACCAGCTCTCCGAAGCGGGTCGCGTGTTTTTCACGGCGCTCGCGTATTCGCTGCGCTCCGAAACGGGCCCGCCTTCGTCGCGCCGCGCCATCGCCACGCACGACTGGACGAGCGATCTCGCGACGGCACGCGCACGCCTCGAGTCGGCGCTCGAAGCGATCGCACACGATGCACAAACGAAGAAGGGCCCGGCCGCCGAGCAGATCGTTCGCCGTGCGCGCGATCTTCTCACGGTGCTCGCGGGCCACGAGGGCGAGGGCGAAATCGCGTGGGTCGAATCCCGCGGGTCGAGCGTCGTCATGGGCCGCAGCCCCATCTTCATTGGCGACTTGCTTGCCGAATCGCTCTTCGCGCGCGTTCGCACGGTCATCTGCACGAGCGCAACGCTCGCAACACCTTCGTTCGACTTCGTGCGCGAGCGGCTCGGCGTTCCGGAAGACGCTCGCACGCTCGTTCTCCAATCGCCGTTCGACTTCGAAGGACGCGCCGGGTTTTACGTGCCACGCGACGTTCCCGATCCGACCGATCCGCGCTTTGACGAAGCCGCAGCCGCGCGCGCGCTCGAGCTCATCGAGCTCACGGGCGGCGGCGCATTCGTCTTGTGCACGTCGAACCGCTCGATGCGGTCGATGCACGCGCGGCTCTCCGAAAAGAAGCGCCCATCGTGGGGCCCGCTGCTCGTGCAGGGCGAGCGTCCGAAGTCGCTTCTCTTGTCGCAGTTTCGCGCGGCGAAGCATGCGGTGCTCGTTGCCACGATGAGCTTTTGGGAAGGCGTCGACGTCCCTGGCGAAGCGCTGCGTCTCGTCATCCTCGACAAAATCCCATTCGCGGTCCCGAGCGATCCGATCGTTGCAGCGCGTTGCGAAGCCGTCGAGCGCCTCGGAGAGAGTGCATTCTACAAGTATTCGGTTCCCGCCGCGGCGATCACGCTCAAGCAAGGTTTTGGCCGCCTGCTTCGAAGCGAGACCGACGCGGGCCTCGTTGCCCTGCTCGATCGGCGCGCGCTCACGAAACCGTACGGCCGAATGCTTCTCCAGAGCCTGCCGCCCGCGAGAAAGCTGCGGTCGCTCGAAGAGGTGCGGAATTTCTGGATGCAGATCGCACCCCCGAGTGATAGTTCACGCGGACAATGAGCGAAGTAACGGCAGTCCTCGCCCGTGAGATCCTCGACTCGCGCGGCAACCCCACAGTCGAAGTCGAAGTACAAACGCAGTCCGGCCGTGGGCGCGCATGCGTGCCGAGCGGCGCATCGACCGGCGAGCACGAAGCCCTCGAGCTCCGCGACGGAGACAAGGCGCGCTACCTCGGAAAGGGTGTCCTCCGCGCGGTCGCGAACGTGAATCAAACGCTCGGCCCCGCGATCATCGGGCTCGATGCACTCGACCAATCCGAGATCGACAAGGTTCTCTGCGACGCCGACGGCACACCCAACAAAGGCAAGCTCGGGGCGAACGCGATCCTCGGCGTGTCGATGGCCATCGCGCGTGCAGCCGCAGATGTCGTGGGCCTTCCGCTCTGGCGTTACCTCGGCGGAGCGCAATCGCGCGTTCTACCGACGCCGCTTATGAACGTCGTCAACGGTGGCGTCCATGCCGATAGCGGGCTCGAGATTCAAGAGTTCATGATCGTTCCGCACGGCGCCCCAACGTTCACCGAAGCGCTTCGCGCGGGCGTCGAGGTGTTCCACACGCTCAAGGCCGCACTGAAGAAGGACAACCACACGACATCGGTCGGCGACGAAGGCGGTTTCGCCCCGCGCCTGCCGACGAACGAAGACGCCGTCCAGTACCTCACACGCGCCATCGAAGGCGCCGGCTACAAACCCGGCGTCGACATCTCCATCGCGCTCGATTGCGCCGCAAGCGAGTTCTACGACGCCACCAAGGGCACGTACACGTTCGACAAGAAACAGATCGGCGGCGACGAGCTGGTCGCCAAATACGAAGCGCTCGTGTCGAAGTATCCGATCGTCTCCATCGAAGACGGCTGCGCCGAAAACGACTGGCCCACGTGGAAGGCGCTCACTGACAAACTCGGCAAAAGTATTCAGCTGGTCGGCGACGACGTGTTCGTCACGAATCCGAAGACGCTCCAAAAGGGCATCGACGAAGGCATCGCCAACGCGATCCTCGTGAAGCTCAATCAGATCGGCACGCTCACCGAGACACTCGACTGCATTCGCCTCGCGCAACGTTCGGGGTATGCGCCTGTCATCAGCCATCGCTCGGGTGAAACGGAAGACACCTTCATCGCGGATCTTGCGGTCGCCACGAACGCCGGGCAAATCAAGACCGGCTCGCTCTCGCGCTCCGACCGAGTTGCAAAGTACAACCAATTGCTCCGCATCGCGTTCGAGCTCGGCACTGGCGCCGCGTACGCGGGCGGGGCGGCATTCTCGAAGTAGCGTGGCGCGCGATTTCGTCGTACTTGGTTATGCGGCGCCGGAAGGCCGCGCGCGCCGGCACGATCGGATGACGGAGCTCGTCGAGCGGCTCGGCGAAATCGCCGACGTGGACATCAGCGTCGTCGAGGCGCCTTCGTACGATCGATTGGCCCAGCTCATTCATCACGGCGAGATCGATCTCGCATGGGTGCCTCCGATTCCGCTCATCGCGCTCGCTCAGAATCAGCGCGTCGTGCCGCTCGTGACGAATCATCGTGCAGGGCAGGAGTTTTTTCCGTGCGCGATCATCGTCGCGGCGGGCTCGAAGATCGATTCGCTCGCGGGCCTCGCGTCGAAACGCGCAGCATGGGTCGATATCCACAGCGCCGCGGGATTCGTGCTTCCGCGCATCGAGCTCGCTGCGAAGGGCGTCGATCTGTCGACGTTGCGCGAGCGTTTCTACGGCGGGCACGAAGCGATCGTGCGCGCCGTTGCGTCGGGCCGCGCCGATTTCGCCGGCACCTTCGCGCGCAAGGTGCGAGGCACGGTCACGGGCGCGTGGTCGCAGATGTCGGGCCTCGCGGAGTCGATCAAAGTGATCGCGACGTTCGGCGAAATTCCACCGGATGCGATCGCCGCGCGCTTCGACATGGACCTGACGCTCCGCGAGACGCTCACGAAATCGCTTCTCGCGATGGCGAAGACCGAACCAGAGCTCCTCCGCGCGGCGATTGGCGCCGACGATTTCAAGCGACCCAAACGTCAGCTCTACGAGCCGTTTCAAGCGCTCGTGATGGCCGCCTACGGGCGCGGCGAGCTCGCCACGAGCGCCACGCGCGACGACGCCATTTTGCGTGCCGCCGCGACGATCGAGCAGCGCCCGCCCGAAGCAGACGCAACGCAGGAAATGCCCGCGATCGAAATCGACGACGACGAACCATGAGGGCTTACGCCGCGCGGCGTGCGTAGCGCGACCAGTCGCCCAAGAGGCCGTGGGAAATCTTGAGGGCCATCGTCATGATGGCGAGCTGCGAGTTGACGCCGATGCTCGTTGGCAAAACGCTTCCGTCGATCACGAAGAGGTTGTCGACTTGCCACGTTTCGCCAGTCGGTTTGACGACGCCACCGCGCTCGTCGATCGCCATCTTCGCCGAGCCCAGCGGGTGAAACGAAAGCGACTCGACACGGCGCGCGCTCGGCGGGTTCGTCGTGAGGAAATCGATCTCCGCGTCGGATTTGAATGGCTCGCTGCCGAAAATGGGCAAGAGCACTTCCGTTGCGCCCGCCGCGAACGCCATGCGGCCGAGCGTTTGAATCCCAAGAAAAAGCCGGCCGCGATCGCGTGCGTTCATGCGGTACGTAAGGAGTGGCTCGCGTGAGATCCAGCGGCGCACTTGGCCGCCGCCGTCGTCGTGGATCATTCCGCCGAACACCGCGAGGTGGGCAACGCGCTCGATCAAGCGGCGATGCGGTTTGCCGATGCCGGGAAATGCGGCGGCGAGAACGCTCGGAGGGTTGTAGGCGCTCACGAACGTGATGCCTTGGTCCATCATGGCGTCGCTGTAGGCGCTTTGCATGGCGCCATCCCAACCGTCGACGCGCTCTTTGAAGAGCGCGCACACGCGGAACGACGGATGGAGCGTCATGTGACGACCGAGGTTGCGATTCGTGAGGCCGCTGCGCTGCAAGAGGAGCGGGGAGTGAAGCGCACCGCAGGCGACGATGACCATCTTCGCCGAGACCTCGAACGGAACGCGCGGCTCTCCGGTTTCTTGATCCAAGAAATGTCCGCGAACGCCGGTCGCGCGGCCGCCCGCGAAATCGACGCGCTGCACGAGCGCATCGGCCCACACCTCTGCGCCGTGTTTCCATGCGTCCGGCCAAAACGAGATATCGACGCTCATTTTGGCTCGGTTCGGGCACCCGAACGTGCAGCGCGATGCGCCGCGGCAACCGAGCGTATTGCGCCTGACACTTTGCATCGGGATGCCGAGCTTCGTCGCGCCTTCGACGAAGAGCTCCGTCGAACGCGACCACATGGCTTCGGGCACGCGCTCGGCGTGCACGGTCTCCTCGACTTCGGTGAAGAACGGATCGAGCGCTTCGGGTGTGAGCTCGCCCAAACCGAGATCGTGTGACCACGTATGAAGAATTTCTTCGGGGATTCGAAAAATGATTCCGCCCGTGAGCAAGCTCGACCCGCCCACGGCGCGACCCGCAAGCGCGCTGATGAGAGGCGTGTCGCCGATGCCGATGGCGACGTTGAGCCCGGCTTCGCGCGCGAGACGACGCAAGCTCTGCGAAGGCGAGAGCTGCCCGTATTCTTCCGGCGTGTAGTAACCGCCTTCTTCGAGTGTGAGCACCGAGCGGCCGTCACGCGCGAGCTCGCGCGCCATCACCGCGCCACTCGCGCCCGAGCCGACGATGACGACATCGACCTTGGCGCGCATCGGCGCCGCGACTTCACGACCGCGAAGGACGCTCATGAGGCTCGCGCGTCCGGAGCGGGTGACACCACCGTGAGGTAGCGTTTGCGTTCTTCGCCCGGATAGCCAATCTCGCGAAGGCGCGCGTCGTCCTCGTAATAGGCTACCGTCAGCACGGTCTTCCAGGCGACGACCATGAGCGGAAACATCGAAAAACTAGAGCGATCCATGCGATCGAGCATTTCTGTCCGCGTCACAATGGGGAGATCGTCGAACGTCGAAAACTTCCGAACGACGATGATGGGCAACCACCTGAGCGCTTCGAGCATCAACATGAGACCCGAGCGCAGTGTTTTGCTCGCCGGGCTCATGAACCCATCGATGTTGGTCACGAACTCCTCGAGCATGTCGCGGTCGAGCGCTTTGCCATCGGTTGCGAAGAGCGCCTCCGCAATGGCGGCAACCATTCGCCTCTGGCGCGGTCGCAATGTCGTGCGCGCGAAGTCCCGCGTGCCTAATGTGGGGAGCATGCGCCCCGTAGCCTACGCGATTCTGTTTTCTCTGCTTGCTGCATGCACCGGGTCCTCAAAACTCCTCGCTGTTGGCGCGGTCGCGCCCGATTTCTCGGCGACCACGAAGGCCGGCGAGCCCATCATGCTGTCATCGCTTCACGAGCCGGTTGTCGTCTACTTCTACCCAAAAGACGAAACGCCCGGGTGCACCAAGGAAGCGTGCGCATTCCGCGACGCATGGGCGAAGTTCGAAGCCAAACACGTCGGGTTGATCGGCGTCTCGCGCGACACGCAACAAAGCCATCGCGAGTTCGTGAAGAGCCACAATCTTCCATTTCCGCTCGCCGCCGACGAAGACGGGAAAATCGCCGCGAGCTACGGCGTAAGCAGCACGATGGGCTTCACCGAACGCGTGAGCTTCCTCGTCAATGCCGAAGGCAAAATCGTCAAGGTGTGGCCCAAGGTCGACCCCGCGATTCACGCCGACGAAGTGCTCGGCGCAACCGACGCCCTCCCGCACTGACTAGCCCTTGCGGAGGCCGATTTTGACGAGGAGCGAGTTGAACCAGCCGGCGATGCCGCCTGTGCCGCGGGGTTTCAACGGCGTCGAGCCGGCGCGGCCGAGCTGCGGCGGGCGAGCCGCGGGGTGCACGCCGAAGAGCGTGTAGAGCTCGACCAAGTCGTTCACGAGATCGCTGATGCCACGCGTTTCCACGTCTTGCGCTTGGCAGTAGCTGTCGGGCTTCGAGCGGATCATGCATTTTGCGATGATCTTCATCACGTGCGGGTCGATGAGCTCGCCGTTGCCATCGAGGTAGTGCTTGAACGTGAAGAAGCGGTCGGCGGGAGCGACGTCGGCGCCGCCTTCGGCTTTGGGCGCGCGCAGCGTGTTGATCACCGAGTACTCGTGGGCGAGGTAGCTCTCGATCGTGTTCGTCTCTTCGTTGCGCTCGTACTCGATGAACTTGTGGAAGGTGTCGTAGAGTGTCTTCGGGTTCGCGTAGGCGCCGCTGATCAAATAGTAAAACATCGCGCCGAGCGAATAGATGTCTGCGGGGCGCGACACGCTCTTCTGAATGCGCGCGCGAACGTTCGTTTCCGTGGGCCCGCGGTAGGGCTTCGCGAGCATGATGCGTTTGCGTGGGCGGTCGGCGTAGAGGACGCCGTATTGGTCGCCGCGGTTGAAGAGAGAGAACGTGTCGTTCTTCGAGATCTGTATGTAGAAGTCCTCGAAGAACTCGACCTCGGGTGAGCCGCTCAACACGTTCACCAAAAGCTCGATGACGTTCGTCTCTTGCTCGGGGCTCTGGAAGAAGAGCGTGCCGGGGACGGCTTTGAGCTGCGTCATCTTGATGGAGACGTCGTCGTCGTGGAGCTTGGCGACGTTGAAGTCGGCCAGACGTACTTCGAGAGTCGACCCGCGCAGATTCGTGTCCGGAATGCCGACGAGAACGTTGGCGGGTTTGATGTCGCGATGGCAGATGTTGCGAATGAGATGCGCGTACTCGATCGCCGATGCGATCGGGATCATGTAGTCCAGCACGCGGAACATGCGCTCGTGCATGGGGAGCGCGAGCAAGTCTTCTTTTTGCCCGGCGACGCGCGAGCCTTTCAAGCGCTCCTCGAGCGACATGTCGAGCTTCTCGAGAATCATGAACTCGGATTCGACCTGTTCGTTGAGCGACGCTGGAATGAACTCGTCATCGTTGCCTTCGCCAGACGCGAACAAACGAATGATGTTCGGGTGACCCTGAACGCGCTCGAGGAGCTCCTTCTCCATTTGAAAGCGGAGGGCGTCTTCGTCGCTCACGCCTTTTTGGAGAATCTTGATGACGATGTGACGGCGGAAATCCGTTTTCGATTCGAGCCAGCGCTCTTCGCCGAGGAAGGCCTTCGCGAAACGGCCCGAGCCGATTTCAATCGGCAGACCGAGCGCGTCCAGCACGAAGGAGTACGATCGCGAACGGAGAACACTACCGGACGCTTTGGGGCGCGAGCCGTAGTCCGATCGAAGCGCGACCGATCCGGTTGGCGCCGGCGTGGATTGCGGAGGTTGCGGGGTCCAAGATTGGTGCGGCGGAACCGATGACGACGGCGAAGCGACGATGCCGGACCCGCGAGGCTCCGGAGCGCGCATGGATGGTGGTGGGCCATACGGGCCAGGTGCCATCGGGCGCCCTGGCGGTGGTGTGGGTGTGGGTGTCGCTGCGGGTCGAGCAAAACGTGGCGCGGGCTGGTTGTTGGCCGCGGCTTGCGCGATGAGCTCTTCCTGCGTCGTGATGGCCGTGGCCATCTCGCGGTCCGAATCACGGTCGGAGACGTCGATCGGCGGGGGGACGGGCGGCGCGTTTCTCTGCATTTGCGAAAATTCAGCCCTGCGACGAACACATCACGATCAACTCACCTGTCGATTCGATGTGGACAGCTACGGCTCGCTGAGCGCGATGTAAGGGTAGCACCAAGTCCGGGCCAATGGCCGGAAAGACGCGATCTGACCCCGAAATTGCCCCAAAATTGCAGGTCAAGCGACCCATCGCTTCGCGCGTGCCGGAGATCAAATCGACTGCGCCGTCACGGTCGAGCAAGATGGCTGCGGCGGGGCGGCCATCACGCACGATGAAGCAGTTGAGGCCTTTGATGTTGAGGCGGAAGCCGTCACGGGCCGGGACGAACATGAGTCGAACGCGTGCGTCGACGCCGAGCGCGGAAGGGACGGCGAGGTCGAGTCGATCGTCGACCTCGACGACGCGCGCCCGAACGCCCGAGCCGAGCGGGAGGTCGATGGGGGGTGGCGTGACGCTTCGGTCCTCGATGGGCTCGAGCTGAACCGCGGCGCCTTGGCGTGCGGCGAGCGGCGTCGACAGCGTCTCGGTGCTCTCGCTCGGCATGCGCCGGCGGTGACCACGCTCCGGAAAAGCTCCCATGGAGCCGAGGGCTTCGCGCATCTCGTTGACGAACTGGGTCACGTTGGGTGTCCGCTCGACGATGCGCGCCGAGAGCGCGCGAAGGAGCGGCGGCTGGAGTGGCGGGGCAATCCCGAGCTCACCGAGCCGACGCGTGACGAGCCGATCGCCGATGACGCGCTCGGGGAACGTCGCGCGCACTTCCTTGCCTTCGAACATCGGCCGGCCGGCGAGCATGAACGTGGTCACGAGCGCGAACGAGTAGACGTCCGTTGCGGGCCCCGACGACGCGCCCGCGAGCTGCTCGGGCGCCGCCCACCGCGGCGAGAAGAGTGTGACGACGCTGACGGGATCGTCGTCGTCACCAGCGTTCTTCTTCTTCACTGGGGTCGCGTGCGCGATGCCGAAGTCGGCGAGCTTGGGGATCAAAATCTGGTTGATGCGCGCGAAGAGAATGTTCGAAGGCTTGATGTCGCGGTGGATGATCGATAGCTCGTGGGCTTCGGTCATGGCGCCGCCAATCGGATCGAGAATCGACATGATGCTCGACGGGAGCACGGGCCCTTCGCGCTTGACGTGCTGCTCGAGATTGCCTGCGTCGAGAAATTCCGAAATCTGAAACGGGCGACCCGAATCTTCGAGGTAACCAAAGTCGAAAATCTTGAGCGTGTTCGGGTGATGAAGTCGACTGAGCGCGAGCGCCTCTTGGAGAAAGTGCGAATACGTCGCTTGGTAGACGCTCGTGCCGCTCGTCGACCCGGCTTCGAGCACGAGCCGCAGGAGCTTCACACACACGATGCGCTGAAGGCGCTCGTCGGTCGCGCGATAGATGGAGGCCATCCCGCCGCCCGCGACGCGATCGATGATGACGTAGCGATCGAGGAGCCGTGTTCCTTCGGCGAGCTCGGGCGCCTCGGCCTGTCCACGCATTCGCGTCCGAGCCTACTCGACCAGCGTGCGCGCAGGGCCTTTTTTGTGGGTCGCGATGCGTCGCGAGGCTCGCGAGGAGCCGCGATTTACTGAGTGAGCTCGAGGGCGAGCGCGCCCGCGTCGTAGATTTTCTTGAGGGCTTCGAGCATGGCCGAGGAGTCGACGCTCACCGCACGCTCGGTGACCTCGCGGTAGACGAAGTTGTTCGGCAGGCTCGAGATGTTGCCGTCGAAAATGAGGCCGACGAGCTCGCCCGCCGCGTTGACGACGGGGCTGCCGCTGTTGCCACCGATGATGTCGTCGGTCGACACGAAATTGACCTTCGTCGTTTGCCCGAGCGTCGCGCGTTTGTCGACCCAACGTTGCGGAAGCTTGTAGGGGTCTTTGCCGGTCGCGTGGGCGTACATGCCGTTGAAGTCGGTGGCGTACGGGATGGGTTTGCCCGCCTCGACGTAACCCTTCGCGACGCCGACAGAGAGACGCAGCGTGAACGTCGCGTCGGGATACGTGGACGTGCCCTTCGCCGCGAACGTGGCTTGTGCGACCTTCTCGCCGAGCTGACGCATGGGCGCTTCGATGGCGTCTTCGTATTTCTTCCGCGAAGCGCGGGCGGCCTCGTCGATGTTGCGCACGAGCACGACGGCCGGATCATCCGAAAGCGCGAGCGCGGATTTCCCGCCGCTCTCGAGGGCACGACGTGCGTACACGTCGAAGAGACGAGAGCCAATCACGATGTCACGCGCCGCGCGCGCGGGCGTCTTGCCGCCGAGGATCTTCGCGACGAGGTCCGGCTGATCGCGAAGATCGTGCTGCACGCGCTCCATCCACGCGCGAATCGCGACGACCTCGACGTTGCCGTAGACGGCTGCCGACGAGAAAAGCTCGAGCTTGATCTCGTCGAGGTTCGAATCGCGATATTCGCGAAGACGCTGCGTGCTCGCGAGCGCCGTTTCGTCGGCCATGCGCAAAAGGTGACGCGCAGCGTTGAGGAGCGTCGAGTCGCCGATGCGCTCGAGCGCCGCATACGAAGGGTAGAGCTTCGGCATCTGCGACTGAACTTTTGCGACGTCGGCAATGGCCGTTCCGTATTGCGCCTTTACTTTCGGATCGGCGTCGATCGATTTCTGAAGCGCGGTCTCGCTGTCTTTCTTGATCTTCATGAGCGCCGGATCGCGCAGGCCACCCAGGTAACCGGTGAGTGCCTTGATGGAGTTCTCGACGTCGAAAATCCCCTCGCGCGCCTCGCGCTCCAATTCGTGACCCTGGCCGGAGAGCTCTTTCAGGAGATCGCGTTCGCGTTTGAGCGATTCGAGCGCACGCGCATACGTGAGATCGCGAAGCTGCTCGAGCTGCGACATCGTCGCCAGGCGGCGCGTGGTGCCAGGGTTGCCGCTGACGAACGTGACGTCTCCGTCTTTCGGGCCCGTCGGGCTCCACTTGAGCGATTGCTCGGGCACGAGCGGTTTGTCGTTCGCGTAGGCGCGGAAGAGCGCCATGTCGATGTCGAAGCGCGGGTACGTGAAGTTGTCGGGGTCGCCGCCGAAGAACGCAACGCCCGCTTCGGGCGCGAACACGAGGCGGATGTCCGTGTAGCGGCGATATGTATAGAGGTGATACTTGCCGCCCGCGTAGAGCGTGACGACTTCGCAGCGCGCGGACACGCCGTTTTTGGTGGCGGCCGTGTTCTTGTCCGTGCAGCTCTTCTCGAGCTCGCCCATCTTGGCTTTCATCGCGACGTTCGCTTCGGCGTCCGTGGCCGTGGGCGTCTTCGCAGCGCGCACTTTGTCGGTGACGTCTTCGGAAGCCGTAAGCACATCGACGGCGAGATCAGGACACTTCGCTTCGCCACCATCGCGCGCAGCGTAGAAACCTTCGTCCATGTAGTTGTGCGCGGCCGTTGCGATCTTCGCGATGCAATCGGATGCGACGTGATGGTTCGTGAGGATGAGCCCCGTCTTCGACACGAACGATCCGGTACCGCCCGCCGAGATGCGCACGGTCGAGAGGCGCAAGTGATCGAGCCACGCATCGGTGAGCTGGACGTTGTGCGCCTTCGCGATGTCCGCCTTCGGCACCATGTCGAACGGCCAGAGCCCCTCATCTGCGCGAGCAGAGGAAGCGAGCGTGAACATCAACGGAAACCCGAGAAGCACAATGCGGCGCATGTGCCGCGTTTCTAACACCAAAGATGGCGCCTGAGGATCGCTGCCATCGCCGACGCTTGTGCAGCGGTAGGGAGGCCCAATATTTCGACGAGCTCCGCATTCGGCTCGGCGCGCACAGTCGTCGCAAGGCGGGCAGCAGCAGCGGCTTTTGCTCGTTCGACGCGTGCGCGTTCACGTATGTCGAGGCGTGTCGAGGCCCAGCGATCAATGTTCGCGGCGAGGTCCGCGTGCCGCGTTTCGTCGCGCGCGATTCGCCGCATCGCATCGCGAGTAAACGCGTCGCCTGCTTGCGACGATTGGAATCGCGCCATCGCGACGCCATAGGTCTCGTGAACGCATCCTTCCACGGCGTTCTCTATGGCGATGTTCACGAGCGAACGAACGCGTCGTCGCGCCGCACGGGGGAGGTCGTACGAAACGCCATGACGTTTCGCGAGCCGAGCCATCGCACGTGTGTGGCGTGCCTCGTCTGCCGCGGCTCGCTGGGCCGCGCGCAGCAATCGTCGCGGTGCGCCGTGGCTCGCGAGCTCGAGCGCGAGCCGCTCGAACGCATGAACCGACGCTGCCTCGAGCCACACGGACGACCGCAGATGCTCCGTGAGCGGCGCCTCACGCGGGCCGGGCCGTCGCCGGAGTGACGTGCGTGCTTTGCCGCAGAACGTGGCTTGCGTGCAGTCATACGTGAGGTTCCCGGCGAAGCTGCACGATCGGACGCTCTGGCCGCAGACGTCGTCGCAATTCGTTGGCGCCTCCGTGAAACCGCACGCGTCGACGTCCGAGACGGTCACGGTGTAAGACGCTTGATGGCACACCATCGTAGGCGGGGCGGGAAGGGGATCCGGGCGCGTGACCTTACATGCGCCGCTGCCGCTCGAACACGCCAGCGCGCCCGACGCCGCGAGCGCTGCTATCACGGCGCCGCGAATTGCAGCATCGACCTTTTTCACTCGAGCGCGCACCACATGTACTCACTAGCAACGCTTCGCCAAGGGCGCCACCGCTCGGCGTGTTTCTCGAGGGTTTTCGCGTCGAAGGCGTAAACTGGCGGCGTGGATGTTCTGAGAAGCTCAGCTCTCGTAGTTGTCGCAACGATCGCGTGCGGCTCGGTGATCGATGACCACACGCTTCCCGATGCGGCGACCCATCACGACGCCGTGAGCGATGTTGCGATCCCTCCAACCGTGGACGCCAGCGTTGCAGGTTCGAACGTTCACGGCCTCGTAGAGTTCAATACGACCGATCTCTTCGAAGGATTCCACACGGCGCCGCAGGGGCGCGTGGATGCACAATTCACTCGCCGCTTCCAGCTGGCGGCGTGACGGTGCCTGACTCAGGGTTTGGATATCGATACGACGTCACGCCGAACGCTTCTTTCCAAGCGGGCGATGTCCTCAACGTCACCGCGACCGGCGGCGATTTCCCAGGGTTCGCCGAAACGGTGACGATGCCGGCTGCGCTCGCGCTCACCAACGCCCAATTCGAGTGGACGATTTAGATCACCCTAGCCATCGGCTCCAACTCTCTTCAGGTCATGGCGTCGAACACGCTTACCGTCGACGCGCACTTTGAGTGAGCGTCACTCGAGCGCGCGCCACATGTACCAACTAGCAACGCTGCGCCACGGGCGCCACCGTTCGGCGTGTTTCTCGAGGGTTTTCGCGTCGGGGAGGGTGCGGGTTTTGTACGTCTTCATGAAGCCCTTGCGCACGCCGTAGTCCGCGCTCGGCATCACATCGGGGCGGCCGAGGCGGAACATGAGAAGCATGTGCACCGACCACGGACCGATGCCGCGCACCTTTGTGAGAGCTTCGATGATCGCTTCGTCGGACATCTTCGCCATGCGCGCGAGCGTCGGGATTTCTCCAGCATTGGCACGCAGCGCAAGATCGCGAAGCGCGGCGAGCTTCGATCCGGAGAGGCCGGCGCCGCGTAACTTGCTGTCCGAAAGCTTCACCAGGTGCTCGGGCGTCGGGCGATGATCGGGAAAGAGCGCGGCGTACTTCCGATGAATCGCGCCCGCAGCGAGACCGCTGAGCTGTTGGTACACGATGGAGCGCCCGAGTGCTTCGAACACCGTGCGCATCGGTACGACGGTTGGGCGGCGATCGCCTGCGCGATCGATCAGCGCCGCGAGCGCGGGGTCGGCCGCGCGTAGCTCGCGGATGGCGCGCTTCATGTCGTAAGGAGGAGGCTCGAGGAACGCGCCTTCGATCTCGAGCATGCGCCGCTTCGTGATCGCGCCGCCGGGCGCGGAGAAACCGCCGAGCTTGTCGGGCGCGCCGATGCGATGACACGGGACGACGAGGAAGAACGGATTCTTCGCCATCGCTTGCCCGACCGCGCGTGCCGCGCCCGGTGAGCCTGCGCGTGCCGCGAGCTCGCCGTAGCTCGTCATCTTGCCGGACGGAATGCGCCGCGACACGTCGTAGACGCACGCGTGAAACGCTGGAAGCCCCGAGTAGTCGAGAGGCATGCGCGACAAATCCTGCGGTTTTCCAGACAAATGCTGCGCAATCGCGATGGCTGCATCATGCACGAATTGTGGAGCGCGGCTGTCGCGCTTGGGTTTCACCGAGGGCTCGTGGAGCTTGATCCCGGTGATGGCGCGCTCGCTGTGCGTGATCTCGATCGGGCCGATCGACGTCTTGATGATCATGGCGGAAGGAGCCTGCCACGATCGACGGCGCGCGATCCGATCGGTTTCTTCAAGACGATGTTCTTGCCCGCTTCCTTGCCGCTCGCAAACGCGGCCGTGCGCCTTTGCCCGCCGTAGCGCACGTTGCGAATGTAAGGGTGGCGCGAGCGGTAGAAGGTCGAGAGGTCGGCGTCCTTCACCCACACGAGTCCTTCGGATGTGCTCTTCGTTGCTTGCCGCGCGAGCTTGTCGGCGAAGCCTGCCATCACGCCCGCGAGGAACGTGCGCCGGTCGCGGTTGCTGCGCTCGCGCGTCTTTGCTTTGTGCGCGTCCCAGAGCTCGGCAGCCGTGTGTCGCAAGAAGGCGTGTGCGTATTCGGCCATCTCGAGGTTCTCATCGGTGCCGCAGATCTCGAGCACGCTGCCGCGTTTGCCTTCGAGCGCGCGATAAACGGGAACCCAAATCACTTCGACGAAAAAATGTTTCGCAAGGATCGACGCAAGGATGCGCTCCGCTTCGCCGACGCGACCCGAAGGCTCGCCGAGATGACGAAAACCATACCCGCGCGCGTGCCCCGCGTGCTGGAGGTCGACGTTGTATTTCAACATCATGCGTTGCGCCGCGGCCATCGCGGCTTCCGCTTCGTGCACGTTCGGGCTTTCGGCGAGCGCGAGCAGCCGCGCGACCCGCTCGATGACGCGCGATCGCTCGTCATTTCCGCCTGTTTCGCGCGGCACACCCGCGGCACGCGCGTCGATACCGAAGCGCGCGCATGTATCGCGAAATGCTTTTCCATGCGCCGTTTCGCCGTGCACTTTCAAAATCTCGTCGACGTACTGATGCGCCATCTCGTGTTTGAGCACTTCGACCACCGCGCCCCACGGATACGCGACGAGCATCGGCCGCGAGAGCTCGAGCGTGCGCGTCGCTCCGTGCCACTGACCAAGACGCGCGTGCGCCATCGTGAGCGCGAGCACCGGTGCGGTCATCGCTTCGCGAAAGTGCGTGGCGTTGAGGCGACGCCATTCGAGCACCAGCTCGCGCACGAGCATGCGTTCGAGCTGCGCGGGCAGGTCCACGTGCGTCAGGGTACGAGATCGTCGGGCGGCATGAAAGGCGCGCGCGCCCAATATGCCTTCGCACGCCAGATGCGATCGCGCGAGAGGTGCTCGCCGTCTCTGCAGAGGCCGCTCGTGTAACCGGCAAGGCGATCTTCGAGAGCGTGGTCTTTGCACCAGTCGAAGCTGATGCGAATCCGCTTGAGCGCCGCGCGAAAACATTTCAAACGATCGGTGACGAGATCTTTTCCGGTCCAACCCTCCGACGTCTGCCCGACGACTTGAACTTGCATCAGACAATACGAGCGCCCGTGATCGCCCGTGGTACGTCCGTCGTCGACGTCGGCGCGGTAACCGCTCTCGAAGCTCGCGATGGACGCCATCAGAAGTGCCGTGCGCTCGCGCGCATGATCGCCCGTAAAAACAGGCGATTCGTTCGCGTCGAAGGCGATCGACACGAGATCCTTCGCGATGGATTCATAGCGCACGCGATCGGTGTTGTGCTGTGGGGGCACCCACGCCAACATCGCCCCCACGAGCCACGTCGTCACCAATTCGAGCATGACCCCATGACTGTGACCACGCTCGCGGCTACATGGCAACCCCGAGCAGTGATCACGATCCAATTGTTCTTGACGTACAATCCGTTTTGGGATCGCAAATGACTTTTGTGACGCGCGTTCTTTTCGTCTCGGTCTCCCTCGCAGCGGTCGCGGCTTGTTATTCGAACGCGTCGTGCCCGAATGATTTTCCGTCGTGCCCTGATGCGGGCGGGCCGAGCTACGTGAACGACGTCGAGCCGATCATCCACGACGCATGCGCGACCTGTCACTCGCCGGGTGGCTCGGAGCCCGCGCCGGCGCTCGATACGTATGCCCACGTCTTCGCGAACGCGCAGGGGTCGCGCGATCAGATCCTCACGTGCAAGATGCCGCTCGATGGGCCACTCCCGATTCCTCAACGCAACATCGTTCTCACGTGGATGGCATGCGGCGCGCCCAACAATTAATTTTGATCTTCGTCGCATCGTGCACGCCGTCGGATCCGACGCCGATGACGAAGGACGAGCTCATGGATCCGCAAGCGTGCGCGTCGTGTCATCCGGCGCACTTCGCCGAGTGGTCCGGAAGCATGCACGCCTACGCCGCAGACGACCCGGTGTTCACCGCAATGAACGCGCGATTCCAGCGAGAAATAGCCACTTCCGGTAGTGATCCGACGCTGTGCGTGAAGTGCCACGCGCCGCTCGCGCTTGCCGCCGGTGCAACGACGGACGGCACCAACATGGGGGCGGTCGACCCGAAGCTCCACGGCGTGACGTGCTTCTTCTGCCACACCGTGAGCGCCGTCGCCGATACGCACAACCAAAGTCTCACGCTCGCAACCGACAACGTTCTGCGCGGGCCGATCGCAGATCCAGCGCACGGTGCATCGCACGCGTCGACGTACTCGGCGCTTCACGATCTGAACGATCCGAAGTCGTCGTCGCTCTGTGGGAGCTGCCACGATCTCGTGAATGGTCACGGCCTCACGGTCGAGAAAACCTTCATCGAGTGGCAGGCGAGCCTCTACTCGCAAAATATTCCGGCGGTGTCACAGACATGCGGCTCGTGTCACATGCTTGGCAGCGTCGGTCCTGCGTCGACCACCGCGGGCGCGCCGACGCGTCGCGTGCATGATCACTCGCTCGCATCGTTCGACGTTGCGCTTTCGGCGTTTCCACAATCGGACGCGCAGCGCACGCTCGTGCAGCAAACGCTCGATGCGTCGATCGTTGCGAAGCTTTGCGTGAACCAACCGACGGGCGGCCCCGACGTGAGCGTCACACTCGACAACGCTTTCGTCGGCCACGAGTTCCCGAGTGGCGCCGCGCACGATCGCCGCGTCTGGGTCGAGCTCATCGCTTACGATGACACCGATAATCAGATTTATTCTTCGGGCGTCGTGCCCGATGGAACTTCCGTGACGGACATCTCCGATCCCGCGCTGTGGCTCTTGCGCGATCAGCTATTGGACGGCGCGAATCAGCCGGTTTCGTTCCTGTGGCAAGCCTTTGGCGCGAACGCATCGACGCTCCCGCCGGCCGTCACCAACGTGCCGACGGATCCGAAGTTCATTCACTCGGTCACGCACATGTACACAGCGCCGCTCGACGTGGCGCGCGTCGCGATGCGTGTTCGCGCCGTTCCGATCGGGCTCGACGTGCTTGGCGCTCTCGTCACGAGTGGCGATCTCGATTCATCCATCGTGACGGCGATGCCGACGTTCGATCTCGCCGGCACGAAGCTCGAGTGGTCGCTCGCGAAAAACGGTTTCGGCGGCTGCGTGCCCTAAACCATCGGCCCAGATTATTCCGTGCCGTCGACACAGAACGTGAACGCCGCGTTGTCGTTCAGGGACGCGCTTGCGATCGTGATCGTCACGGTCCACACGCCGCGCATCGAGAGGTTGATACCCGCGATGTCGTATTGACCGTTACCCTTTGCGGTGATCGTCGCTTGCGTCGGGCTCCCGTGATTGTGGTCCGGCATCAGCGATGCGAGCGTCACGGTTCCATCGACCGGCGCTCCCTTGGCGTCCGTCACGGTGACCGTCCACTCGTTGAGCCCCTGCTGAACGACCGATGGCGTCGCACCGACGATCGAAAACGAAGCGCCCGCGACGCCCTTGCTCGCGAGCCCGAGCGAAAAACTTTCGACGCGAGGATCGCTCGCGCAAAACGCCGCGGGCGCGCTCGACGACGAGCACCCAACGAGCAAAGCGGCGATGCATGCGATCCGCACGAAAGAAGGATGGAGTAACGACGATGGTCACGCAAGGTCGCGACGCTTTGTCTCATCAGGTTAGACTCGCGTACGTGGACGTCGAGCTAGTGCGAGCAGCGCCGAATGACGAGCCGATTCTCGACCGGCTCATGCAGCTCTACGCGTACGACTTCAGCGAATTCATCGAGCTCGACGTCGGGGACGACGCTCTCTACCCGCTCGGCGACCGCATCGCGCGCTGCTGGACAGACGCCGCGCGCCACGCGTTCTTGTGTCGCGTCGATGGGCGCATCGCGGGGTTCGTGATCGTCGAAGAATGCAGCCACCTCACAGGCGCGACCGACGTGATGGACGTGGTCGAATTTTTCGTGATGCGAAAATATCGTCGCAAAGGAGTCGGCGCCGAGCTCGCGACGCGCACGTTCGACCTCTTCCCGCGAAAATGGGAAGTCCGCGAGCGCGCGACCAACACTGCGGCCACGAGCTTCTGGCGAAAAACAATCGACCGCTACACGGGCGGCCGCTTCCGCGACACAGTGATGGACGACGACCGCTGGCATGGCCCCGTGCAGTCGTTCGATGCTACGGATCGAAAAAGATGACGGCACCCGACGACCGCTATTTCGCCCACTTCAACACGACGAAAGACGACGAAGCCGCACGCTCCTTGCGAACGCTCGTCGATCTCCCGGCAAGCGCCGCCGAAATCGCCGGCATTTGCACCGCCGAACACCTCGGCGCGACCCTGCTCGACCTCGAGGGAAAAAAAGTCGGCCACGTCGACGCCGAAGGCCACGTGACGCTCGAAAAACCTGACGACCTGCTGGAGCCAAGGTAACCGCGCGGGTTAGGTCGAACAGCGAGTGCGGTGGGTTGTTCTTTGTTTGCTGTTCGGATGCGCGTCTCCGCATGCGTGGCCCGTTGCGACCATGACGGAGCTTCCAACCGCGAACGTAGTGTTACCCAACCGGCCTGCGTGGACCGTCAAAGCGACCGTCGCGCTTGAATTTCGCGATCGACGGCCACGACCCATGGGTGGCGCCGCGCGAACTTCGGCGGAGATTCAGCGGTATTTGGAACTGCTGCAGGTGACTCCCGCATCACTTTATCGGGCGCGCCTCCATGACCGACTCGCTGAGAGCTACGTGCACCTTCGGAAGCTTGGCGCGGCCGATGCGTCCGCGAGAGCGATCGAACACTACGACGCCATCATCCACGAGAGCCCGTGGTACCCAAACCTCGACGCCGTCCTCTATTACGACGCGATTGAACATGAAGTGATCGGCGATCAAGCGGCCGCGCGTCGCGCCTACAACGCCCTACTCTCGCAATTACCTTCTTCGGTCTACGCGGCTCTCGCGCACTGTGCGCTGGCAGACCTCTTGATCGGTGAGGCTGCTGGTGATCGGACGAAGTATCAGCTCGCCATCGACGAATATGCTGAGGCTCTCACTTACGCCGAATCGCCGATTGCGCCGGACGCGGCGGCGCGTCTGATCGAGCTGTACATCGTGACGGGCGACATGGTGCGAGCCGAGCAAACGCGTCAACGCCTCCTCCACGAATTTGGGTCTTCATCCGCGGCGGAGAGGTTCAAATGAGCGCTACAATCTACACGATGCGTTTCGCCATTTTCGTTGCGCTCGCCGCGACCGCGTGTGCGAGCTCACCGGTGGTCGACACGGGGAGCGCGATGGTCGCGTGGGGCGCGGACCGCGCGTGCAAGAGCGATGATGACTGCGCGATGGTCGACGATTGTTGCTCGTGCAGCGCGGGAGGCGGTCGCATCGGCGTGAGCACCAGCGCGCAAACCGCGGTGAACGCGAAGCGAACGGGGGCGTGCTCGACGGACAACACCGTGGCGTCGCCCGAGGCGCGCCACGTCACGCCGGTTGCGTGCACCAGCGTCGTGAAGACGGATGGCAGCTGCGCGAAGAGCGCGCACGCAACGTGCCGTGGGAAAGTCTGCCGCGTGATCGATTGATGAACGACGATCCGAAAGGGGCCGCGCTCGAGCGCGCGATCCTCGAGGCGATTCCCACCGCGGGTTTGTCGACCATCGAGCTCGACATCGACATCGTGCAACGCCGGAGCTTTGGGCCCCACGAATACGTCGCGACGATCCGGAAGCTCGTCGCCGAAGGTCGTCTCGAACGAATCGGAGATCGGTACATCAAACGCTGACGCCGTTTTCGGCGCACGCGTGCACTTGATTTCATTGCAATCAATGCAATCATTGATTGCATGGCGAGCATCACCATCCGCGAGCTCGATGACGGCACAAAAGAGCGCCTCCGTGTGCGTGCAGCGCAACACAAACACTCGATGGAAGAAGAGGCGAGGGCGATTCTTCGCGCTGCTCTCGTGGAAGTCGAACCCGCCGGTCATGACCTCGCTGCTGCGATCCGTCGACGGTGCCGTCCGCTTGGGGGAATCGCGCTGCGATTGCCGCCGCGTGGCCCGATTCGTCAGCCTCCGAAGTTTTCCGAGTGATCGTTCTCGACACGAACGTGCTGTCGGAGTTGATGAAGGCCGCGCCTTCGCGGCGCGTTATTTCATGGGTTGCCGCCCGTCCGGTGCGCAGTCTTTATGTCACGAGCATCACTCAAGCCGAGATCCTTCACGGCGTGATGCTCCTTCCGGCTCGTCGGAAATCGATGGAGAGCGTCGTCGCGGCGATCTTCGAGGAGGAGTTTGCGGGCCGCGTGCTCGCGTTTGGAAGCGACGCAGCGGCTGCATACGCGTCGATTGCCGCGCATCGTCGGCGCACTGGCCGTCCGATCGCGCTCTTTGATGCGCAGATCGCAGCGATCACGTTGGCGAACGGCGCAAGCATCGCGACGCGCAACGTCGCCGACTTCGCCGACTGCGGCATGGAGGTCATCAACCCGTGGACGGACGGTTAGCTAACCTCAGCGTTGCGCGAAACGGCCGCTGACCTCGCACAAGAAGGTCATATCGAGCAGTCATCGATGACCGGTCGAGCAGTCATCGATGACCGGTGGGCGTTCAATTTCGCGGTCCAGCCCTTGCGCGGCGCAATCCAACTAGCAATATTCGAGGTATGAAATCGACCGACGTCGTACCGACGGAGGGAAGGTCGTGAAACTCAGTCGCGTCGCGTTGCAGAAAATCGCGGGCGGGCACAAGGCCACGGCGGCCGAGGTCAGCGCGATGACGCACGAGCTCATCGCGCTTCGTGATGAGCAGGAACGACGTGACGGCGGGACGACGCCCGTGCGACTCGAGCACGTCGGCGAAAGCGGCATCAAAGGATGGTTTGAGCCAACCGCGTGGCGCATCCCCACGTCGCATCTTCACACCGGCGCGCGAGTGACGCTGCAAGGTCGCGTCTACTCGGTCGTCAGCATCGAAGGCGAAGACGAGCGCGTCGTGCGCGTCCGCTAATCGGTGAACTGATACTGCTGGATCAGAGAGTGGGACGACGCGGTGCTCAGGAGCGCGCGCCATGACATTCCGTGTCCGGAAGCCGCACTCAGGAATCGCGAGGGTCATTCGCCTTTGGTGGCCGAGGGCTTGCGGTGTCCACGTGGTTTACGCTTGGGGACGCGCGTCGATGGAACACGCGAACTGATACTGATATCGCGCGCGAACCTCGCCGCCGCCTCCGCAGGCCAGTGACAGTTGCCGTCGACCTTCATGATTTAGATCTAGCGCTGAAGAAGTCCCCTTGCCGAACTGCAGCGAGCCTGACCCGCCATCGACATTTCACGCATGAAGCGAGACTACTGTGGTCGAACGAGCGTCGCTCTCGCCGTCGCTTCCGCACGACGGAGTTCCGTTGCCACGTACTTCGCATCTTCGTCGCATTGACGCACATAGATATGTGCCATGGCTTCAAGCGCGGGGTCCTCGGCTGCGGCTTCGTCGCAGTAGCCGCACCTTCTCTCGATCGCCTCAAGGTCCGGACCGCCTCCGCAGCAATGCAATCCCGCGGCGTTGTAGGCGGGATCATTCCGGTCGAAGCAGGGACCCATGCCGTCATAGGGGACGCTGAAGGGTCCTTTCCGAGCGTTCTTCATTTCATTTGCGCGAGCGACGCACATCGCCATGTTAACCGATGCGTTCGTGGCAGGTCTTTGGCGGAGCGAGTCGATCAATCGTCGTCCGACGACGTCGCCCGTGTGTTCGATGGCCGCCTCGGCGAATGCGACAGCATTCGTCAGCTCGCGGTCCGACGCAGGTTCGAGTGCGAGGTGCATGCGCGCCTCCTTAGCCACCTGTCGCGAGCTGCAACCGACGATGAGAACGGCAAGGCACCAACAACGCACCGCTCAAGCATAGCTCGCCGGCGCGGACTTCACTGTCGACGCGACGAGCTAGCGCTGAAGAAAGTCACCCTTGCCGAACTGAACCGAGCCTGACCCCGCTCCGAACAAGCGACCGCCCGAGCCATCGACGCCTTCGACGAAGAACGACACGCCAGGGTAGCCGCGGTGGACGATCGTCGTCGCGAGCTCGAACTTCCCCGAGCCGCGCGCGACGTGCTGCCGTCCGCGATTGTTGCCGAACGTGCAAGCGTCGGCTGGATCGATCGCGCCGATGCTGAAGCCGAGCGTCGCCTCGTCGGCGGACGCTAACGTGTAGTCGCCGCGTACGAGGTAGACGCCGCCGACCGCAAAGTCGCTCCGCGATCCGAGCACCTCCGTGATCGTGATGCGGTCGCCTCCGTGCATGCTCGTCTTGCCGACGTCGAATGCAACCGGCAGGTTGATTTGTGCGCCGATTGGGATCGAGACGTCTTTGCAGTTGGCGCTCGCGGCACGCATCATCGCATCGCTCGCGCGCCGCACACCATCGGCGGAGGTTGATTGGCGATCGGTCGCAGCACGCGCATTCGCCGCCGCGCGCAGCTCCGCAACCTCGACTTCGAGTGCGTGAACCCGCGCGGTGAGCGCCGGCGTCGTCGATGCGGTGGAGCATCCTGTGAGCACGACGACACAGATGAGCAGGGTGTTTCGCATGGCTCGAAGTCTACAGTTCGACCTCCGAGCGTGCCACCCGCCGACCGGTCCAGAAGGATTGTCTCGATCGCGAACGTCGACGACGCGTGTTCGTTCACGGAGGTAACGCGGTGGGTTCACTGACCAGCCGCAGCCGCGACCTGAGAAACCGTTTCTGGTGAGGGATGATACTCTCGCGAAGTGCGATTCGCTGTTGTCGGCTTCACGTTGTTCGTCGCATGCTCGCCGCCATCTCCGACCGCGACCACGCCATCGGCGTTGCCACACGCGCCGGCGGCCAGCGTGACGAACGTGGTTGAAGCTTGGAGCGAACTCTGTTCCGGACCCGAAAGCGTGCCGATGGAGATTGCAGGAAGTCGCGAGTTCGTGACCGTGAGTCTGCCGGGCAAGGCAGCCGACCCGCTTCGTTTTCATGTCGACACGGGAGGCAACACTCCCGGACTCATGCTTCGACGGTCTGTCGCGGAGCGTTTGGGGTTCTCGTCGGCCGAGGCAATGCCGCACACCATCCACATCGGCGAGCGCGACATTGCTTTGCCGAGCGGCGCGAATTGGATCGTCATGGACGATCAAGGAGACACGGGGAAATTCGAACGTTCGACGCGCAAGGACTTCAGCGTCGGACAGATCGGCGCCGGGTTCCTCAGTCGCTTTGTTGTGTGCATCGATCCAAGTAAAGGCCGGCTCGGCCTCGGCGATCCCAAACACTTCAACCTCGAGCCCGGCGACGCCAAGTTCATTCCGCTCTTCATGCAGTCGGGTGGCTCCAACCAAGCGCTCTATCCGTTCGTGCACGTGCTGTTGCGCGACAAGGGCGCGTTCGCCGGCGGCTACGGCGTCCTTCTAGACACGGGCGCAACGAACAGCATGCTCGACCGCTACAAGATCGAATATCAGCGCAAGGCACACCCCGACTGGGCCACCGCCAATGGCGCGTTCGGCGACGCTGACATGGTGGGCGGAGCGTGGAGCGAGGAGGTGCTGCGCGCCGACGACGTCGCGCTCGACTCGCCGACCGCCGCGCTCGCGCAGTTCGGGCTCAAGGAGCGCGTGTCGATCGACGTCGGTGCCGCGACCTTCGTCGATAGACCCACCGGCACGTGGAGCCAGATGTTCGGCGACGTAGGTGTCACGATGGGGTCGCACGGTGCGATCGCGAACGACGTGCTTCTCCGCTTCCGTCTGCTCATCGACTATCCGCACGCACGCCTCTTCATGGAACCGTCTGCACGCGCGCCCGATCCTTCCGCGTCATCGTCGCGCGTCGGTCTCGCGCTTCGCTTCGGTGCAGACGGATGTCCCGAGGTGCGTCAGGTCACAGACACGAACGCAAAGGATACGCGTGAAAACGTAAAGGTCGGTGACGTGCTCATCGCCGTTGACGGACATGACGCGTGCAAGGCATTCCATGACTCGCTTGCAACAGTGCTCGCAGGTACGCCGGGGACCGTGAAGAAGCTTCGGGTGCGTCGAGGAGCTGCGACGCTCGATGTCGACGCAACAACCGCAGAGCTTCTCATTCGAAGGTAACGATCAACCTTAGCGCCAAAGGGATCGCCGGCGCGGGTACTTGTGTGCATCAGCGATTTCGATCGCGTGCGTGCGCGCCAACCGCTTCTTCGAATATCTAGGCGTGAACACGCCGAAGAAGAGTAGGGCAGCACCGAGACGATCTCCGTGATTCCACGTCAGCGCGCAGAGCCGCGTGTGCGGATTGCGGCTTCGCCCGACGACCGCAAGCACGATGCCCGACAGCGCGAAGCACGCGCAGATGGACAACGACCAAAACATTTCGAGCGCCGCGAGCTCGATTCCAACGCCGACGGAGCCGAGCAGCATCGCGACTCCACAAGCCTGTCGAAGGCCACGCCGCCGCCGAATGGGTCGGGCCGCTGCAACCGGTAAATCGCGATAGGGAGTCACCGCTTACATCCTATGCAACGGAATGCACGCGCCGAACGTGAACACCGTTAGCCCAATGCGACCGCAAAGCTCGGGTCCCTTGCCATCATGCTTTAGACCAATCGAAGCTTCAACAGCGACTCCAGCGCTTGCGCCAACGGTAACGCTGCCAACACCTTTCAGATGCGCTGTCGCGTCAACCCCATACGCGACGGCGCCACCTCCTGCATGAACGCCCCAAGACTCATCGGCGTTGTGGGAGCCCTCGTCGAACCCGGCGGAACCGACATCGCCGTTCACGGCAACATCAACTGGGCCGAAATCGTGCGTCAGGTGCGCGTGACCAACCGAGCCTTGAATGCCGGTATGACCGAGCGATGCCTTCGCGGAGACATCGAACAGCGAGTAGTCGTCGTTCTTTCGGAAGGCCGCCTCGGCTTCGACGCCGGGGCTTTTGTCAGCCGCCGTGCCTGCGTGATGGAATGTATGGTCGCGCCAGGCTTCGGAGTCGTCGGGCGCGCCTTCCACCGGCGGCGCGGTCGACATGTTCTTCGCAACCGTCGCGATCTCAGCCGGCTTTTGTGGCGGCAGCTCGGGCGCGTGCCACTCCTCCGCCTCACTGCTGACGAGCTTCTCTTTCGGCGTGCCGCCGCCACAGACGAGCGTCTTCTCGTCGCAGTCGTCGTAGTCGGTCGTGCGCGGCGTCGTTCCATCGATACGTGTGTCGCCCATGCGCACTCATCGGCGCGGCCGCGATGAAAGTTGCGTCAGCGGACGAAATGAAATGGCAAGTCGACGCTTGTCGGGGCGCTCGATGCCGGGAACACCCACGTTGCGACTTGCGACTCGATGCAGTGGCCGACGCCCGGATCGGTGCCCGACGACGAGACGCTCTGGACGTTTCCGGACGGGGAGATCACCATGTGGAGCGTCACGCGAACGTCCGCTGTTGCGCCGGCGTCCGGGCCCCAGCATGTGCGCTTCAATGTGGCCGAGCTCTGTTGGACGACGCGCTGAATGTCTGCTGCGCTGAGCACCGCGCCAGCGTCGCTGCTCGTCAACGTTGCGCCTTCGTCGTCAAACGTCGTCTCGGTTGCGCCGAGCGCACCGAGCACGCCTAGTGCAGCGCCGTCCATCTGG
>JBBSFE010000088.1:0-28975 GCA_038239005.1 Polyangiales bacterium | reverse complement strand
TCGCAGTAGGCTGCGGATACGCCGCATACGCGAACGGGTACGGGCTAAGGATCATCCGATTGAGCGACGGATGGTCGTGGTTTCTCGCGAACGTCGCCAGCTGGGACTGGAACCAAGCCCTTGCGCTGTCGTGCAGCGAAGCCTTCGTGAGCATCGCCATCGACGGCCCCATCAATACGCTCGCACGCGTAGGGCTCGCCACGCTCGGGCCGGGCACCGCGCCCGATTGAGTACCGACTCGCGCAGGTGATTTGGAGATTCCGAGCGATGACATACTGCTATAAGAAAGTCCATCTGACGCAAGGACGGCTTTGTGTCATGGATCAGGCACACGTCGAGTCTAGCGGTCCACGAGCTAGCAGCCGCAGGTCGGGCTGAGTGTGTTGTCACAACAGAGCGCACGACCGCCTGAGCAGCCGCACTCTCCGCGGTGTTCGCGCTGGCGTGGCGCGCGCCGCTAGAAACCGAAGCCCACGATGGTGCGTAGCCACGTGGGCCCGTAGGCGTCGCCCGGTTGGAGGACGCGGCCGAAGTCGTTGAGGCGGACGTAGAGGCCCGCTTCGCAGAAGAAGTTGCCGAGCGAGAGCTTGAGCGCGGGGCCCACGTAGTGGTGCGGGCCCGCGTTGAAATCTCCGGCGCCGCCTTGGCCGTCGTCTTGGGCGAGCACTTCGGCGCGCATCCAATATTCGAAGCCCGCAAAGAAGCGCGGCGTGATTTGGACGACGAAGCCGGCCGTCGGATTGAAGACCCATTCGCGACGGCCCGTGAAATAGAATTCGTGCTCGAACCACGCGTTCGCGAGAAGGCGCACCGGGCCGAAGCGGCGCTCGAGGATCACTTTTCCTTCGAGCTCGATCTCGCGTTCGTTCTCTGCAACCTCGAGATAGAGCGCGACGTCGATGGGCCAGTCGCCGGCGTCGGCGAGTCGCCAGCGCACACGCTGCTTGCTTCCGTTGCCTTCGGGCAATTCGGGCAAGCTTTGAAACGAGCTCGAGGCCGGCACGAGCGTCACGTAGAGACCGAGCTCGACGCGGTTCGAGAGGCCGTACTCGACTTCCGTCTGGAGCTGCGTGGCGAGATAACGCGCGCGTGCGCCCGTGCTCGCGTCACGTGCGTACACGGGATCGAGATCGACGTATTGCTCGACCTCGCCCTGCCCTTTCGGCGTGGTGTCAGCGCCGTACGTGAATGGAAGGGCCTTGGGCGTCGCGCGCGCGGGCGCGGCGAAGAGAACGAGCGCGAGGAGCCACGGCAATCGTTGCATTCTGCAAGTCTCAGAAGCTGGAGAGCGGAACGCCCCAAATACAGTCGTTTTGCGGCGAGCTCGCGTGACACGACGTACACGACGGGCAGTTGCCATACGAGCCAGAAGGCGGAGTCGCGCCGCGCCACTGGATGGACGGACACGCGGTTGGCATCGTCTTGAGCTCGAACCACTCCCAGCCTTCGCATCCGCTGCCGGGGTTGTAGGAGCCGTCGTCGCGCTTCACCATCGCGTAGATTTGCCAAGTCGATGGATCGCTCGTGACGCGCGCTTCTTTGATCGCGGTCGTGCCGACGGGAAATTTCGTGGAGCCATGCGGCGGAGCGCCGTTGAAGTAGACCTCGCGCGGCACGGTGAAGTCGTGCGGCGTCGCGCACGAGCCGCCGTCGAGGTCGGGCGCGGACGCATCGACGGCGTCGAACTGAAACGACGGCTGCCACGATTCGTAATTCGTGAAGTCGCACGCGAACTTGATCGCCTCTTCGTCACCGCCGTCGCCTGCGCTGCCCGCCGGCGCGCACGCGCAGACGACCGCGAGCGATGCGAAGAGCGCGAGCCTCGCGGAGAGCGTGAGTCTAGAACGCGACATGCACGGTCTCCGTGTCGCCTGCGCCGCAGCTCGTTTTTGGTGGGGCCTCCACCGAAAGTTGAATCGTGATTGCACCGTGCGGCGGCCCGGCGTCGGGCACATCGGCGAGCTCCAGGTTGAATGCGCCGTGAGGCGTCGCGCCCGAGCCTGCAGACAGCACGCAGTTGGCGTCGCCGAAGCCGAGAATGACGGCGCTCCAATCGACGACGTTGTCCGACGTGAGATTCGCCGCCGTCGCCGTTGCGCCGAGGTTGATGGTGGCTTGCACCCGCCCGGTCGTCGCAGTCGTGGTGTCGATGACGAGCTCGGCGCCTGCGTCGGTTTGCGCGATCGATGCGCATGCGGGCGTCGTTGCGGTCGTGACGACGTTGCCCGACAAATCGAACGCGCACGTTTGCGTGTTGGCAACGACCGGGGCGTTCGAGCAAGCCGCGGCGACGCACACGATTACTCCGAGCTTGGTCACAACGACCTCACGTATTCGACGAGCGCGGTCGCGTCGTCCGCGCTGACTTGTGCGTTGGTGCTGGCCACCATGTGATCGACTGCGTCTTTGAGCGTGCCGGCGCTGCCGTCGTGAAAATACGGAGGCGACGACCCGACGCCGCTGAGCGAGGGCGTGTCGAAGTCGCACGGCGTGCGCGCATCACCGGCGATGTCCAGATGCGAGACATCGGGGAAAACGCCCGTGTTGCACGTCTTCACGTCGTGAAGGAGCACGGTCGCTCCGAGGTCGAGCGTCGCGTTGCCCATGCCCGAATCGGTGAAGCGCGGCCCTTGATGACAGCTGTCGCAACCAGCGACGTGAAATACTCCAGCGCCTTTGGCGACGAGCTCTGCATCGGTCGTCGGCGGAACGGGCAGCGGAATGCCGTAGTTCACGTACGCCGCGATCGCGTCGAGAAGCGGCTGCTGCGTGGCGTCGGTTCCGTCGAAGCTCCCGCCTTGCTCGGTGTCGATCGTGCGCCAGTAGTCTTGCACTTTCACGCGATCGGCCGTGCGAAACAAGAACCCCGTGCCGAGCATGCCGCCTGCATTCGAGGGCGTGTCGCGCGGGCCTTGTTCGAAGCGCCACGTGACCGCATCGCTCCGGCCTTCCATGTGGCAGCTCGCGCATGCAACCCAGTGGTTTTTCGTGATGGGATATTCGTCGCTGTTGGCCGAGTAGAAGAGGTGCTGGCCGAGCCGAAGATTCGCGGGCATCGGATCGCCGCCTTGCACCGTGGGGATCGCTTGCGGCTCGACGACGACATCGAAGCCCGCCCCGTTCGGCGTGAGGTCGAGCACGACGACATCGCTCGTGTTGCGCTCTTGAACGAACACGTGGGTGTCGTCTTCCGCGATGATGATGCCGTCGGGTTGATGCCCGAGGAGCGGCCGAACGAGCGCGACTTCGTTTTTCGAGCGCGCGTCGACGATGAGCACGTCCTCGCTGCTCGTGTCGGCCATGAACATGAACGAGCCATCGTGCGTGAACGCAAACGCGCGCGGCCCAGAGGCGATGTCTGCAAATGCGCCGTTGATGCCCGGCACGTCTTGGGCGTTCGTGGAGAGCGTTTGTTGGAACGCACCTGTGTCGGCGTTGATCGCTGAAAGGGCGGGAAATGCGGTCGATTCGAAATCGAGATCGGGCTGTGCGGTATCGATGCCGAGGAGCTGGTGCATCACCCAAAGCTCGCTCGTGTGCGGCCGCATCGCCAAATCGTACGCACCACGAACCTCGCCGTGCGCGAGACGCTTGTCGCCGCGCGGCGCAACGACGGGAATCGTTTGCGTGCGCGTCACGGTCATCGCGGCCGCATCGATGGTCGTCACCGAGCCGCCGAGGAACTGCGTTGCGTAAATCGAGAGACCATCTTCGGAGATCGCCAGCGCCCATGGCTCGGTCGGCACGGCGAGCTTCGAATCGAGCGCGAGCGGCGCAGCCGACACACGCGCAACGACGTCGTCTTGGCTGCATGCAACGAAGATCTTTTTCCCATCGTTCGACACGACGAGGCCCGTGGGCTCACTGCACAATGAAACGCTCGACTGCGCCGACGTTGCGACGTCGATCGCGTAGAGCTTTCCGGAGCGTTCGCCCGTCACGTAGAGCGTCTTGTTGTCTGGCGAGAGCGCAACCGAGCGCGGCATGATCGCCGGCGTGAAGGTCCCGTCGCCGAGGGTCGCCGGATGGCCCGCACCAAGCATGATCTCGCTTTTGAGCGCGCGCGCGGCGACGTCGATCACGGCGACCGAATCGGCGTCGGGGTTCACGACGAAAAGCGTTTTGCCGTCGCTCGTCAGCGCGAGCGATCCCGAGTGCGGCGCATAGGTCGTCTTCGGCGGAGGCGACGAGCCGCAAGCCAGGACAGCAATGACGACGAGCGCGCGCTTCACTAGGGCCTCTTGATGTGGAACGTCACGAGCGACGCAAGCGCCGCCGGCAAATGCGCATCGTCGATCTCGGGCACGCAGTCGTGCTCGCGATCGGAGGTTTGTGTGTGCTTCGAGCCCGGGCCGATTTGCTCTTCGAGGTTGCCGGTCTCGCCGGTGAGCGTGCGCTCCGCCATTTGCAAACCACCGAGCGGCAAGGTGCCCGACATGTTGACGCACTCGTTCGGCCAATCGACGAGCCGATTCTCGTCGCGATCGTCCCAGCCATTCAGCACGAGCTTGTTGAGCCGGCCAATGCGACCTTCGAGGATGGGCGCGAGCGCTTCGCCGCCAGGACGAGACGCCACGAGCTCGTACACATCACGAAGCGCGCTCTGCAGAAGAACGAAACGCATCGGCGAGAAATCGACGGAGTCGACCGGCGCGGGCGTGGCTCCATAGATGCGTGCACCGGCGTCGTAGAAGATTGCGTCGAGACGTTTGTAGACCGCCATCGCGCGATCGCGATACTTCACGTCGCCCGTGGCGAGGTACGTCGCGAAGAGGCCGCGAATCGCCGCGGTGTGCGCGTCGAGTGTGTCGGTCTCGTCGATGTGTGAAGACGCCGCGACGTCCCAACCGCTCCACGCGCGCCCCGTCGCATCGGTGAGATGATCGAGCAGCAAATCGCCGTGTGCGCGCAGCATCGCCTTCGCGCGTACGGAGAAGGTCGTGCTGTCACTCGAGTGGGTCGAGAGCCCATCGAGCGGCGTCGTGCCGAGTGCGGAATCGGGCGTGTTGTTCGAGTAAAGCTCGAGCTGCGACGAAAGCGCGCGCAGCACCGTGCGCAGCGAGAGCACGGCGTACGCAACGGACGTCGTCGAAACGGTCGTGCCGCGCGTCGGCGTGGCGCCAACGAACGTGACGTCGTCCACCATGATGCCGCCCTTGCCGTCACCGTGGAGTCGGTCCATGTCGATCACGGCGACGCGCATCATGCCGAGCGCGCGATCGTGAAGCGTGGCCTCGCCATCGGCGGCTTGGTTGTCCGCCGGAAATGGATCGCCATCGAACATGCACTTCGCGGTTTGCGAGCCGCCGACGTCTTTGTTGTTCGCGTCGGTGAGCGCGTAGAACGTGGCGTACCCGAGCGCGAGCCCTTCGAGATCGAGCAAGCTGCTCGACGCCGATGACACCGTGAAGGCGGGCTTCGGAAATCCGCTTCCGTCATCCGTCTCGGTCACGGCGACGGCGGGGAACCATCGCAGCGGCGAGTCGTATGCGTAACCGAGCGCGTCGTTCAGTGTTGCGAAGCCCGAGAGCGTCGTGCCGTCGGCGGTCGTGAGGTGCATGAGCCAATCTTCGGCGCGGTTGTCGACCTCGCTGACGAACAGCTGCGCTTGGAAGCCCTCGATGTTGCTCGAGCCGAGAAACGTTCCGGGCGCAGTCGCGTTTCCGTCGCCGTCGTCGCCGACGATCGTGTTGTTCGCCGCGCCGACGTTCACCAGATCCGAATCGCCGACGCTCGCGACTCCGGCTTCGGTCGAGTCGTGCATGACTTGGAGGTAGTTCATCACCCAGAGGCCGAATTTCCAGGTGCTGAACCCATCGGAGCCGGGCGTGATGATCGGCTCGATCTGCGTCGAGCGATTTTTCAGATGGAGCGTCGTGTAGTCGCACTCGTAGTCGGCTCCAACGAGCGCGCCGCCCGCGACGCCCGACCCATTCGGATCGTCATCGGAGCTGATCGCACAAAGGAGGTGATCGGTTCCGTCTGCTGGATCGATCGCCGGATCGAAGCTCTTGAAGAGATGCGTCGTCGGCCAGATGCCGGGCCAGCCGAGCGGGTTCTCCGCGCCCGTGCCGGTCTTGTCGGCGTTCGGGTTGCTGCTCGTTCGCACGCCGATGAACGCGTTTGGATTTTGCGGATACGTACCCGCAGCAAACACGAACGGGCCGAGCGCGTTCGAGCCTTGCGCGTAATGTTGAACGAGCGCCGCCATGAGCGCCGTCGCGGCGGTGCCGGCCGCGTTCGCCGGGTTGACGAGCGGACCATAGAGGAGCGATGTGCCCGCGCCCGATTCGAACGCGACGTTGTTCATCGGTTGCTTCGAGTACTCGTACGACTCGACGGCCGTCGAAAATCCGTTCAAGTCGATCCACGGACCCTGCGCGGTGGGTGATGGGTCCGTATAAATGTTGGGCGTGGGGTTGTCCCGGCTGTAGCCGGTGAGATCGCGGCCCATGATTTCGGCGTAGGGCTCGCCGGTGATCTGCATCTCGGCGCTCGCGAGAAAATGCTCGCGCGTGACGAAGCGTGTGCTGCCCACCGTCGCGGTGATGGTTGCAGTCTGCAAAGGCTCGGGCGCGGGCGCTTCGTACGATGCGTCGAACCCGCCGCCATCCGCGTTGGACGTGGATGGCCCGCAAGCGGCAAAACCCGCGAGTATCATCGAGGTACTGACCCCGGTGATAATGAAAGTGACTTTCATTATCGATGTACTTTGGCAAAAAGCTCGGAAGAAGGCAATCGAGAAAAAGCGCTAAGTTTCCGCATCAGCATGATCGAGCTCAAAAGCTACCTCGGTGGGCAGTGGGTATCGGGCAAGGGCAAGCCCGCGGTTCTCGTGAATCCCGCGACGGAGGCCGAGATCGCGTCGGCCTCGACCGAGGGCGTCGACTTCGCCGCTGCACGCACGTTCGCGCGCGATGTTGGCGGGCCTGCGCTTCGTGCGCTCTCGTTTGCGCAGCGCGCCGAGATTTTGAAAGCGATGGCGCGCGCGATTCACGCACATCGCGATGCGCTCCTCGAGTGCGCCATCGAGAGCGGCGGCGTCACGCGATCGGACGCGAAGTTCGACATCGACGGCGCATCCGGCACGCTCGCCTATTACGCCGAGCTCGGCGCCGCGCTCGGTGACGCACGCATCCTCGACGACGGCGAACCGTTCCAGCTCGCGCGCAGCCCTCGCCTCTTCGGCGCACACGCATACGTATCGCGTCTCGGTGTTGCGGTGCACGTGAACGCCTTCAACTTCCCCGCATGGGGGCTCGCGGAGAAAGCGGCCGCTGCGCTCTTGGCGGGCATGGCCGTGATCAGCAAGCCCGCGACGTCGACCGCGCTCCTTTCGTTTCGCATGATGG
Source organism: Polyangiales bacterium (assembly GCA_038239005.1). Classification (GTDB taxonomy): domain Bacteria; phylum Myxococcota_A; class Polyangia; order Polyangiales; family Polyangiaceae; genus DASXHD01. The sequence continues at coordinate 21,623 of JBBSFE010000088.1, read as the reverse complement.
AGATCTTCGTCGCGGAGAAATTGTTTCCCGAAGGCGCGCTCTCGTTCATCGCCGGATCGACCGGAAATCTGCTGGAATTGCTCGACGGGCAAGACGTGCTCGCCTTCACCGGCTCGAGCACCACGGGCTCGATGCTACGCGGCGGAAAGTCCGTCATCGCACACAACGTCCGCGTGAACGTCGAAGCCGACAGCCTGAACGCGGCCGTGCTCGGCCCCGATGTCGACGACGTCTCGGAGACGTTCAACCTCTTCATCACCGACGTCGCACGCGACATCCAACAGAAGACCGGCCAAAAGTGCACCGCGATTCGCCGCATCTATGCGCCGAAGGACCGCGTCGCTGCTGTGCTCGATGGGCTTCGTGAGCGCCTCGCGCAAATCAAAGTGGGCGATCCATCGAAGGACGAAATCACGATGGGCCCGGTCGCGACGGCGCAGCAGCTTCGTGACGTGCGCGAAGGCATCGGCAAGCTCGCGGCGTCCGCGAAGATCGTCACGGGCGGCGCCGCGCCGATCGCGAACAAGGGTTTCTTCGTCGCGCCAACGCTCCTCTCGTGTGACTCACCCGACCCGGGCGATGCGATTCACAACCACGAAGTGTTCGGCCCATGTGCCACGGTCATGCCGTACGACGGAACCGCCGACGACGCCGCACGACTCGTTCGCGCAGGCAGCGGCGGCCTCGTGTCGAGCATCTATTCGGACGACCGCGAATGGGTCCCCGCGCTCGTTGCCGGCATCGCTCCCACACATGGGCGCGTCACGATTGGGTCCGCGAAAATCGCAGGACAAGCCATTCCGCCTGGAACGGTCATGCCTTCGCTCATCCACGGCGGCCCCGGGCGCGCAGGCGGCGGCGAAGAGCTCGGCGGAAAACGCGGCCTTGCATTCTACATGCATCGCGTCGCTCTCCAGGGTGATCGCGCTCTCGTCGAAGCTTCTCTCGGCAAGCGCTGATAGGATCGCGGTGTGCGCCGCCTCGTCATTTTCTTCGTTCCGTTACTTGCATACTGCAATAGTTCGGGAGACGACTCCACGCTCGACGCAACCCCCGAGGTCGAAGCCGGTCCCGCCGCGCCATACACGCAACCGCTGCTCGATAATGCACGCATCGTCAGCGATTCGTCGCAGCCGAATTTCCAAAACGCATCCGCCGACGTGAAGCTTCCAAACGGCCCGTTTGCGAACGTGAACCTCGTCGTCGATCTGACGAGCACTTGCTACCCGTTTTCGAATTGGGCCACCGACAAGCCACCCGCTGGCCAATACTGGCCCGCCGACTGCGACGCATTCGATCGCAACTTCGAGATGGCGCTCTTCGACCCGACGAGCACGACCGCGCCCGGCCTCGAGCTCGTGCGCGCCATCACGCCGTTCGGTGGCCCGGAGCACATCGAGCAAGACGTCACCGACATCTTCAACGCGCTCGCCGGCGCCGACCGCACCTTCATGATCACGATCCCGACCTACAGCGACGGAGCCGGAAAAGTCAGCGGCAGCGCAGGCGGCTGGAACGTGTCGGCGCACCTCGACGTCACGCCCGGCACCCCGCCACGCAACGTTCTCTCGGTGCAATCGCTCGTGTACGACACGATTCCCGCAGCGCAGAGCGGCCTCGTGAATTCACTCCCGTTCGCGCTTCCGCCGAACACGACCTCGACGACGATCGAATACCGCGTCACGGGTCACGGCGGCGAGAATGATCCATCCGCGGATTGCATCGGCCCCGCCGAAGAATTCTGCAAACGCATCCACACGCTCACGCTCGACGGCACCGCCCTCGACACGAAAACTCCCTGGCGCCCCGACTGCTTCAAAGTCTGCACGCAAGTCGCGAACGACGCGGGCTACGGCCCAAGCGGCAAGTACTGCCAACAAAACCCGTGCGGCGCGATCGGCAGCGTCAACGCACCCCGCGCCAACTGGTGCCCCGGCAGCGAAACCCCACCGTTCACGTACAACCCGACGCTCGCTCCGGGCGATCACACATTCGCGTTCTCGATCTCGTCCATCCTCGGCGTGTGGCGCGTCTCGACGACCGTGTACGCCTACGGCGACTGATCACAAAAGCTCGAGCACGATTTCCGGAGCACCCGGCGGCCCGTAGGAGCCTTCGAAGCGCACGAGCTTGTGCGGACCGGAAGCGCTGGGCGAAAACCACATGTGGTACTTCGGCAAAAAAGGTTTGATGAGCTTCGTGACGATGGCGCCGAGGTTTACCCAGTCGTTAAGGTCGGGGTACATCACGAGCTCCACCGCTTCGAAGCGGCCGCCGGGGACGCGGATGTCGACGCGTTTCTTGTGGACCTCGTAGTAGACCTTCGCGACGAATCGATCGCAGATCCACGCGTGGAGTGAGCGGCGCTCGCCGTCGAGTGGGTGCGCGCGCAAGAGAAACGGGAGCATCGTCTCCGGGTACGACACATCCGGGAGCTTCGGGATCGCCGATGCGAAGTCCGCGCGCTCCTCACGCATGATGTGGCCACCGGCTTTGAGCGTGCGCGCGAACGTGGTCGGGCGAAACGGAGAGATCGCGAAGTCGCACGTCTCGGCGAACTCGCCCGTTGCGACGGGCATGTGAACTGCGAGCGTGCCGATAGCGTCTTTGCGAGACCACGTGATGGTCGCGGGTTCTTTCGACGTGAAGAGATCGCTGGCGTCGAGCGCGGTGTGAAACGCGCGGTTCTCGCGCGGTTTGATGCTGTAACGCGCGGACTCGGTGCCCTCCGGAAACGGATTTCCAAGCGGCGACTCGCTCATGGTGTGCTCGCATATACTACCCGCGCATGCAGTTCGCTCGACTGTGCGAAGCGCTCGAAGCGGCGAGGAGCACGAGCTCTCGCAACGCGAAGGTGAGCGCGATCGCCGCGGCGCTGCGTGAGGCGGCGGCGAGCCCGGCCGAGCTTCGAACGGCCGTGCGTGTGTCGCTCGGAGATTTGTCGCGGCTCGGCGTGGGCTGGCGCGCGCTCACTGGCGCGCTCGCGGCGCGACTCGGCGAAACGAACGATGCGCTCGTGAACGAAGCTTCGCGTCGACTCGGCGATCTCGGCGCGGCGGCCGAAGAGATTCTCTCGAAGCGCGATCCCGGGCTCGCGCGCGAGCCTCACGCTCTCCGCGAGCCTCTCTCGCTTTCGGACGTTGGCGCGATGGTCGATGGTCTTCGCGCTGCGTCTTCGCGCGCGAAGCGAGCGGCGCTCATCACGGGAGCGCTCGCGCGATCGGGTCCGCTCGAAGCGAAATTTCTCATCAAGGCGCTTTCGGGCGAGCTTCGCATCGGCGCCGCGCCTGGTGTCGTGCTTCTCGCGATCACATCGGCGTTCGAGTCAGACGAGACTGCCGTGCGTCGCGCGCATGGCCTCCTTGCGGATCTTGCGGAGGTCGCCGTGCTCGCACAGGCGAAGCGCCTCGATGAAGCGAACGTGAAACCCGGACGCCCGCTCGCGTTCATGCTCGCGACGCCAATCGAAACCGTGAAATCGGAGATCGCGTACGCGCACATGATCTCGGAAGAAAAACTCGACGGCGTGCGGGCGCAGGTTCACGTTCACGGTGGGCGCGTGTCGATCTTCGCGCGCGGCCTCGAGCGCGTGACCGATTCGTTTCCCGAGGTCGCTGCGGTGTTCGCCGGCGTCACGACCGATCTCGTTCTCGACGGAGAAATTCTTGCCGTGGCCTCCGATGGCCGGCCGCGCCCTTTTCAAGCGCTTCAGATGCGACTCAATCGCAAGAAACCCAGCGAAGAGCTTCGTGCGCTCGTTCCGATCTGTCTCGTCGCGTTCGACTTGCTCGTGCGCGACGCCGAGGTGCTCGTCGACAAACCATGGCGCACGCGTCGCGACGCGCTCGAAGCATTCGCGCGCGAGGTCGGCACGAACGCGCTTTTTACGATCAAAGAAGCCACGACGGTGAAAGACGCCACCGAGCTCGACGCCGCATTCGAGCGCGCGCGCAAGAACGGCAACGAAGGCCTCGTGCTCAAACGCATCGACGCGCCTTACGAAGCCGGCAAGCGCGGCCAATCGTGGCTCAAGGTGAAGAAGGCCACGGCCACACTCGACGTCGTCGTGACGGCGGCCGAGCAAGGTCACGGCAATCGCGCAAAAGTGATCTCCGACTACACGTTCGCCGTCTGGAAAGACGACGTGCTCGTCGACGTCGGCAAGGCCTATAGCGGCCTCACCGATCCCGAGATCGACGCGCTCTCACGCCACTTCACAAACGCGACGATCGAGCAACGCGGCGGCTGGCGACGCGTGACGCCCGACGTGGTTCTCGAAGTCGGCTTCGATGGCATCCAGCGATCGGACCGCCACCCGAGTGGCTTCTCTCTTCGCTTCCCGCGCATCCTGAAAATCCGCACCGACAAATTGCCCGACGAATGCGACACGCTCGAAACCGTCGAGGCGCTCTTTCTCGCACAAGTCGAAACTGGCCACCGCGAGGACGCGAAAGAGCCTCCTGAGCCCATTGGCACTTCTGCAAAAAAGCCACAGCTTCGCCCGCAGCTGTCTCTGTTTGGTGACGACAAGAAGTGATCGATCTCTGTTAGTCTGCATCGTGGACGATCATGTCTGCGCCGTCGTTACCGCAACCGGGGGACATTCTTGCGGACAAGTACCGCATTGATAGCCAACTCGGTGAAGGCGGGATGGCGGTCGTGTTTGGAGCGCATCATCTGCTGCTCGACAAACCGATCGCCGTAAAAATACTCTCGCCAGAGCTACCGAGCGTTCCGCAGGTGGTCGAGCGGTTCGTGACCGAGGCGCGTGCCGCCGCTCGCGTCGATAGTCCGCACGTTGCGCGCGTGATGGACGTCGGCATGCTCGTCAACGGGCTGCCGTACATGGTGATGGAGCGACTCGATGGCTGCGATCTCGAGGAGCTCTTGCGCCTCGAGAAGCGACTCGAGATCGGCGACGCCATCGACTACGTGCTGCAGGCGCTTCAAGGCCTCGCAACGGCGCACACACTCGGCGTCGTGCATCGCGATCTCAAGCCCGCGAATATTTTTCTCGCACAGCAAACCGATGGCACGACCATCATCAAGATTCTCGACTTCGGTATCGCCAAGCTCGACACAGCGACGCGCGTGACGCGCCCGGGCCAGGCCGTCGGTTCGCCGACGTACATGTCGCCCGAGCACATTCGCAACAGCGATCACGTCGACCACCGCACCGACATTTGGGCAATGGGCGTCGTCCTCTACGAGCTTCTCACGGGTCGTCCGCCGATCGAGGCTGATGGCGTCGGAGAGACGTTCGCGGCTGTGCTCAACAAACAAGCGCCGTCGCTCCGCACGCATCGACCGGAAATTCCCGAAGAGCTCGACGCCGCCATTCTCAAGTGCCTCGCGCACGATCCCGCAGACCGCTGGCCCGACGTCGCTCAGCTCGCCCGCGCGATCGCGCCATTCGGAACGGGCGTGTGTGCTGCGCTCCCCGATTCGATCGAGCAAACGCTTCGCCAGCAGCTGCGGCGTTACTCGGGGCAAGCGATGATGATTCGTCCGTCGCCGGCGACGCCACAGGTCGTGCTGATCGAAGCCGCCGTGACGCAAGAAGCGCCGGCCGTCACGGAAGATTCGGTTCCCCCCGCGCTTCGCCCGCGACGCCGCGGCGTTTGGGTGGCGCTCGCCGTCGTGCTCACCGCCGGTGGCACGTATGCCTTGCTGACGAACGCCGCCATCGCGCGCCGATTGGGATCCGCGCCGCCTCCGCCCGATTCGGTCGGACTCGCATCCGCGAGCGTCGCCGCGACGGCAAGCGCGAGTGTGAACGCGTCAGCTTCCGCATCCGCCGTCGCGGTTCACCCGAAGGTCACAACTCCGGCGCCGCACCACAGCACACACAAAGACTCGCGCAAGTGACGCCGTGAGATGTCGTTCGTAGACGCCGGCGGCATTCGCAACTTCAAGGTCGTGTATTGGGGAACCGGGCTCGCTGGCAAGGCGACGAACCTCGGGTTCGTTCATCGCTCACTGCCGATCGACCAACGCAGCGAGCTCAAGAGTCTCGCCACGCCAACCGAGCGCACTTTGTTCTTCGACGCTGCGTCTCGACGACTCGACGCGCGCGTTCATTTTTTCACGATTCCAGGAACGGTCCTCTACGGCAAATCGCGTGAGCTCATCTTGAAGGGCGTTGACGCCATCGTGTTCGTCGCCGACTCGCAGCGCGAGCGACGCGACCAAAACGTCTCGATGCTCGCGATGCTCGCGACACTCGACGTGCCCATCGTCTTTCAATACAACAAACGCGATCTCCCGAACGCCGCACCGGTCGCCGAGCTAGACGAACAGCTCAATCCGCGCGAGCGTCCGCGCGTCGATGCCGTCGCTGTCGCAGGCACCGGCGTTCTCGAAACACTCGCGGCCGTTGTCGAGTCTTTGCGCACACCGTCATAGCGCTGTCAGTGTTTGTGTTTCTTGCCTTTGCCTTTGGGCTTGGCGGTCGACGTGGGGCGCGCGGTTGGGCGAGACGTCGCCGTCGGCATGATCGCAACGGCTGCGTCGTCGTCGTCGAGCTCGATGTCGTCTTCACCGCCGTCGGTGTCGGCGTCGGGATCATCGGGTGTCACGGCTGCAAGCGCGGACGTCGTTGCCGATGCGGAAGGAGCAGGCCGCACACCTCGCGCGTGCATGTTGTACGCGAGCGCAACGCACACGATCGAGAGCACGCCCGCGACAATGGCAATCGGAAGAAACCCGCGCTTCTTCGCCGGCGGTTTCGGCAGCTCGGGCGGCGTGGCCTTCGTGTGCACCCACATCCCGTTGCGTGGCTTCGAATCATCCGGAATCGACACCGACGCGGTGCGCGCTTTTGCGAAATCGGAAACGGGAATCGTGGCTGCGGCGTCGTCGAGCTCGTCGTCGTCGAGCTCGCGCACGGGCACGAGCGTCTCTTTGCCGTCTTGTTCGTCAAGCAGGGCGATCGCTTGCCTGACGGCTGCGCGCATCGCTTCGGCATCGGGAAATCGATCGGTCGGCTCGTAGGCGAGAGCGCGATCGATCACGCCGGCGACTTTCGGGTGAAGCGAAGGTACGGCGTCGATGACGGGCTTTGCGTGCTCCGTCATGGCGAGCAAGAGCACTTCGTTTTGCGTTTCGGCGACGTGCACGTATCGCCCCGCGAGCAGACGAAACATCATCGCGCCAAGCGCCCACAAATCCGTGCGCCCATCCACGTGCTCGGAGCGACCGCGCGCCTGCTCGGGCGGCATGTATTCCGGCGTGCCCATGACGACGCCCGTGCGTGTCCTTGCCTCGGCGCTGTCGAGCACGCGTGCGACGCCGAAATCGAGCACTTTCACGCCACCGCCCTCGGTGACGAAGATGTTGTCGGGCTTCAAATCACGGTGAACGATGCCGTGCACGTGCGCGGATGCGAGCACGTCGAGGATGCCTTCCGCGACGACGAGCACCTCGCGCGGAGCGAGCTTGCCGCCTTGGCTGTCGACGCGATGGGCGAGCGACTCACCGCTCAAGAGCTCCATCACCAAGAAAACTGCGCCGCTGTCGTCGGTGCCGTCGTCGATGGCGGACACGGCGCCCGGATGACCGACTTTGTTCGCGACGTATCCCTCGCGAAGGAAGCGCGTGCGGATTGATTCGTTCCGTTGAAGCTCCGCGTGGAGCACCTTCACGGCGACGTTCTTCAAATTGTTTTTGTGCGTCGCCGAGTACACGGCCGCCATGCCGCCCATGCCGAGCAGCTTGTCGAGCCGCCACTTGTTACCCAGCGTTTCACCGACGCGCGCCTCGGCCGCCTTCAGCTCGTCGTCGGCGCCAGCGTCCGCGCTCATCGCTCCATCGAGTCTACACGGATCCCCGCTGCGTCAGCGCTTCGCGTTCGCGGCAGCTTCGACTGCGGCTTTCGGCTGAAGCGTGCCCCAACCTTGCCGGTCGACGTCGATGTGTGGAATGCGGCGCGCGGTGCGAATCAAGATGCGCTTCACCTCGGATGGCCCGAGCGCGCTGTTGGCTTCGAGCATTTGGGCGACCACACTCGACACGATCGGCGCCGAGAAGCTCGTGCCGTCGACCATCTTGTAGTGCTCGTCGATCACCTTTTCGTCGTGCAGGCCGGCGTTCACGATTTGGCGGAGCAAATACGCTTGGCGATCGCGCGCTTCGTCGAGCGCGGGAAACACCCCGAGATTTTGCTCGATGATAGCCACGAGCTCTTCGTCTTTCGCGAGCTCGAGGCGCCGCAAGAGGCGCGCTTGTTTGTGCGTGGGCGTCTCTGGAAGGATGGGCGCGGGGATCCAATCGGCGAGCGTGACGATCTCGGGTTTTTGCACGCCGTCGATCGTGGGCCCGTACGAAGATCGATACGCCATGATGCGGCCGATCTCGGGGTTTCCTTCGTCGTCGATCCCGCCGACGCTGATGACACACGGCACGCTCGCAGGCGGAACGACATAACCCGGGCGATGCCCCGAGTTGCCGACGGCGCACACGACGACGATGCCCGCGCGCACGCAGGCTTCGGCGAAGCGGCTGAGCGTATCGTGGAGGTGGCTCACCTCGTAGTCGCCGCCGCACGAGATGTTGAGAATGCGAATGTCGAATCGCGCGCGATTGACGAGGACCCACTCGATCGCGCGCGCGATGTCGTCGTGATGAACGCGCTGGAGCGTGCCTGCCTTCACGAGAACGAGCCCCATCTCGGGTGCGAGCGACTTGAAGCGCCCATTCGAGAGCGCGCCGTTTCCGGCCGCAACGACCGTGGACATCATGCCGTGCCACGACGACACCTCGGCCTTTTGGATGTGCTCGACGCCGCTCTTTTCGTTGATGACGTCGTAGTAGGCGTGGATGCGCGAATGGGGCGTGATCAGATCGGGGTGGTCGAAAAACCCGGAGTCGATGAACGCTGTAACGATGCCGCGGCCCGTCCGCGAGGAGTCGGCGCCGATGCGCTCGGCAATCGGAAGCGGCTCCCGCTCACGCCCGCCGCGCGGCGACGCCACGAGCTTGCCTTCCGATCGTCTGACCACGGGCGTGTTTCTAGCGAAATTACCCGTATTTTGCTATGCTTCGTCGTCCGCTATGCCACATTCGTCCGCGTCGCTGCGCATCTGCCTCGTCGACATGAACAATGGCGTGGCCAATCAGGCGACGCGTTGCTTCCGGCGACTCGTCGATGCGTTCGGTGCGCGCGTCCGCGCGAAGAACGCAGGCGTCGAGATCGTCTTCCGGCACGTGCAGCCGCGAAACCTCGGCGAGCTCCCCGGCGACGAAGACATGATTCTCTCCTCCGGTGGCCCCGGCTCACCCCACGACGGCTACGACGAGCCCTGGTGCACGGGCTATCGAAAGTTTCTCGATGGCGTCGTCGAAGACAACGCCAAGCGCGGCGTGAGCGCGCCGAAGCTTCTCGTCGTGTGTCACTCGTTCGAGCTTTCGATTCTGCATTTCAAGGTCGCCGAGATGCGCAAGCGAAGCGCACTCAAGTTCGGCCTCATGCCCGCGTACATGACGCCCGGCGGCGAGCGTCAGGACTACCTCACGCCGTTCGGCTATCGCCTCTTCTGCTGGGAGCACCGCAACTGGGAAGCCGTCGCGCTCGACTCCACGCGGCTCGCGTCTCTCGGTGGTGAGCTCCTCGCCAAAGAAACGCACGAAGGTGGCGTCCACAAAGGCGATGCGCTTCTGGCGCTTCGGTTCGCGCCCGGCATCGACGGCACTCAGTTTCACCCAGAGGCCGACAAAGCAGGCGTGCTCAATTGGATCGAGCGCCCCGAGCACAAGGTCGCCGTGCAAGACGCCTACGGCGAGGCGCTCTACGACCGCATGGTGAAGAGCCTCAACAACCCCGAGCGCCTCGCCAAAACTTTCGCGCTGCTCATTCCCGGTTGGCTCACGTATCGCTTCAACGAGCTCGCCGCCGATCGCGGCCTCACGCCACTCGATGCGCCCAGCCAAGACATGGGCGCCTTCGACCTCGCTGTGTAGTCGCGATTATTTTTTCTTCATGTCCGCGGTGCAGCTTCCCGCGCCGCAGCTCGCCTGACCCGTCGTGCCGCTTCCTTTGTCTTTGCCCGGACGACCAGGCGCGGCAGCGCTCGCGCTCGGGGTAGGCGTCGCCGTTGCTGTTGCCGTTGCCGTTGCAACGACCGGCGGGGCGACCGTCGCGCTCACGCTCGCACTTTCCTGAGCTTTGTCGGACTTCACGCTTGCGGGCTCCGCAGCCTTCGCGCACCCACCGAGCGCGGCCAACACGATTGCGAGATGCTCGAACGACAAATTGGGGCGTGCCATCCCTCCTTTATACGTGCCTGAGCCTGATTAGGCCTAAGGCAACGTCACTATGCTCGAGCCATGCAGCGCATCAGCGCGCGAACGCGGTTTCGATCGCGTGATGAAGCGCAGCGCGGTCAGCGCGGGCGAGCTTCAGTAGGACGGCGCCGCGTGGCATTGCCCATTCCGGTGCCGGTGGCGTGAGCGCAACGTCGCACGAAAAGAGATCGTCGGCGCCAAGCGCGGGCGCGAGCCGGCGGGCGACGTCATCGTGTTGCGAGCGAAGGTAGTGCCACGCTTTTCCCGCGGCGTTCATCCATCGGTCGGTCGCCGGGTCACCTTCTGCGGGAACGCCGTCCACCAAGATGATGAGACGCGCGAAGGCGTCGTCTGTTTCGGTGACGAGCTCTGGCGCGATCTGTCGGAGCTCGCTTGCCTCACTTCCCGAGAAGCGCTGCGTGCTCCGCCGCATCCGCTCGATGACGTCTCGCCGCTGCGTGCGCTTGAGATCGTCTGCCACGCGTGGAGTCTATCACCAGTGCGAATCACGGCGCACACGACGGAAGCGAGCCGATGGATGCGGGCGCGCCTTCGTCAATCAGGGTCTGCGCCTGAATTTCTTGGCGCGTGTAGTAGCAGAGCGTGTGTGCGGGGCGCAGATAGCCAAACGCGTACGCGGTCGCGTTCGGGTAGGCGCCCGTGACGTCGTGGAGCGAGAAGCGGTAATTCGCTTCGCGACGCGCGACGACCGCACCCGCTTGCGTCGTCAACGATTGCGCGTCGGCCATGTGTGCTGATGGATTCACGCCAGTCGCGACGTCGAGCATCGCGCGATAGAGCGCAGCCGTGTGCCGCGCGCGAATGCGATCAATCGCGAAGCCATCCCACAGCTCGTTGCAGAACGATGCGCTCGCGCCCGCCGAGCCGCGACACCGCGCGGCGACCGTATCTTCGAGCGGCTGCATCGCGGCGGCCATCGCTTCGAGCTCGGCGACCACCGTTTGTTCGAACGTCGCTCGATCAGCGTCGGACATCGCAAGCACGGCTTCGAACGCCACGCGCTTCGGGTGCGTTTCGTAACCAAGCACGTAGCCTTCGTCCACGGTCCCGTTTTCACCTTGCAGGTACGGAAGGAGGCGTTCATCGAACAAATAGTGCGACTGCAAATCCGTGAGGCTCGAGAGCGCCGCGCCGAGATCGTTCGCGCAGCTCCCGAATGCCGCCGTGTAGTGATCGAAAAAATATCGAAGTGGCTGCTGCGGCTCCCAAAGCATCTTCGCCGTCAGATAGTCGGTGAGCCAGTAGCCCCACTCGTGGCCCGATGAAAACATCAGGTGCCCTTCGAGCCCGCTCACCTCGCCCGTGAGCGTGTGAATGTCGTTCCAGCGCGCAAAGATGAATTCCGGCAGGAAAAGCGGCACATCGATGTCGGCTGAAATCCAATACGCCGACTCCGGAAAGTACGTCACGCGCCGCGTGGGTAGCTCTTGGATGATGTAGTCGTGCTGAAAATGAAAATCCGGATGCGCGTACGTTGCCCAGTCTCGATAGAGATCGAAGAGCGATAGCGTGTGCACCGATTGCCCGAGCCGCGCGTCGGCGTATTGAGGCAGGTGGTAGTAGTAGACCGTCTGCCCCTGGTACTGGACATAGAGGTTCTTGTAGTTGCCGACGTGATTTTGCACGTCGACTCGGGCGCTCGGAAACGCCGTCCCGACATGGTCAACGGCGTGATTGAGCCAGTCGATCACTTCTTGCGGGTCCGCGCTGACGAACTCACCGAGTGCGAGCTCGAGCACGTCCCACGAGATGCTCATGATCTTGTCGAGCTGCGCATCCATCTGCGCTTGCCAGCCGTCGGCCGTCGAGATGAGGACATAATTGTTCTGGAGCGACGCGCCACCCCACACTTGCACGCACGCGCCCACGCGCACGCCGCGTGAATGGGCGTAGTCGACGATCGATTGCGCGTACGGCATCCACGATGAGAAATCGACCGTGACGAGCTCGACCCATTGGAAATAATTTTGCCCCGTCTTCACGAGCCAATCGATGAAGCGCTTCGCATCTTCGAAGTGCTCGGCGCTCGGCTCGTTGAACACGTGAAAATACTCGATGGGATGCAGCGTATGCAGCTGAAGGCCGCGCTTCGAAAACGGCGACGCGCGCGTGATCGCGAGCGTGCGCGGCACGATCGGGTGACCGAGCACCGGCACGAGCTCGTCCTTCGGATGAAAGAAACGCGCGCCGAGCTCTTCGAGCAGCGCATACGCACCAAACGCGAGATTGGGCGCGTCGTTCGCGACGACGAGGACTTCCGGGTCTTGTCGCACGATCGCGTAGCCATCCGATGCCGTGAACCCCGCGCGCGCACGTGCTGCGGCGCTCGTCGAGAACGTGAGTGTCAGCTTCGTCGACGAAGATGCCGCGGCGACGGGCCCGCCCCACATCGTCGCGAGGTACCCAGCGACGTCGCGCGCGACGAACGCGTCGGCCCCTTCGAAGGCGATTCCCACATCGCCCGCGGCAAACGAATCGCCCGCGGCAATGATGGCGTTCTCATCACACGAGACAACGGCAGGCGGCGTCGCGTCGCATGCCCAAAGCAATCCGAAAACGGGTGCCCATCGCCTCAGCATCGAGTGATGGTACGTTGCCTGTCATGACGGAGAAAATCGGCATCATCGTCGGAATGGAGAACACGTTCCCGCCGGCGTTCGTGGCGAAGGTGAACGAGACACCCGGCTTTCACGCTGACATCTTGAAAATCGGCGCGGCACGCGAGCGTCTCGGTGACGAAGGGTACGAAGGCTATCGCGTCATTGTCGATCGATTGAGCCACGAGGTTCCGTTCTACCGCTTCTTCCTCAAGGCCGCAGCGCTTGCAGGCAGCTACGTCATCAACGATCCGTTTTGGTGGAGCTCCGACGACAAGTTCTTCGGCTTCTCGCTCGCCGCGAAGATCGGCGTCGGCGTGCCGCGCACGATCATGTTGCCGCAAAAAAGTTACATGAAAGGGATCGACCCCCAGCGGTCACTCCGCAACCTCGAGTACCCCCTCGATTGGGATGCCATCACGCGTTACGTCGGTTTCCCCGCAATCTTGAAGCCCGCGGACGGCGGCGGCTGGAAGAATGTCTTTCGCGTCGACTCGCTCGACGAGCTCCTGCGCGTCTACGACAGCACCAACGAGCTCGTCATGACGCTCCAGCAGTTCATCGACTTCGACGAGTACGTGCGGTGCATCTGCATCGGTCGCGAGTTCATCTTGCCGATTCAATACGATCCGAAGCGCCGCTGTTACATCGAGCACGAAGGCTCCTTCATGCCGAAGGCGCTCGAACAAAAAGTTCTCGATGGCGCTTACGCGCTCAATCACGCGCTCGGCTACGACATGAACTCCGTCGAATTCGCCTGCAAAGACGGCGTACCGTACGCGATCGATTTCACGAACCCCGCACCCGACTTCGACGTCGACTCGATCTTGCCGAAGCACTTTCACATGGTCGTCGACGAGATGGCGCGCTTCTGCATCAAGTGCGCCCACGAAGGGCGCGGACACACGGGCGACTACGCGTATCGGCGTTACGTGGGTAAATCCGCCAACGACCGGCCGCGTCGCATCTAGTTGTCGCCCTCATCCGCGAGCGGCATCGCGGACGCAGCGACGAACTCTGCGCGCTCTCCGGTCGCGCGTGCCAGCAGCGGATCGCCCGCACGCCGATAGCATTCTTCGCGACCGCGGAGAAACGTGCTCGCCCAAGGCGTCATGGGCTCGAATGCGTGGAACACCTCACGACACGAAGTTCCCTTGCCGGCGTCGAGAACCGCAGCGACGCGAAGCCAAGCGGTGAGGCGCGCTACCTCCGCGCCGCGCACTGCAAACGTCGTCGCGAGCGCATCGTAGAGGCGTTTGGCTTGCGCCGGATTCGCAAGGACGATGATTGCTGCGAGATCGATCGCGCGAAAGCGAACTGCGATATCCGCCCACGCATCCGTGCGGTAACCCACGAAAGCAGCTTCGAGCGCGGCTGCGGCTGCGTCGCCGTCGTGGTGTTTCCACGCGAGCTCGGCATCGAGCGCGTGTGCGTCGGAGGCGTCGAGCTCACGCACGCGGTCGATGGCGGCGGCGGCGTCGTCGGTGCCGATGAAGGCCTTCACGGACGCGATCGCAACGAGCTCGGCTGGGCCGCTCGGAGCGAATGGCGTCTTCTCGAGCAATGCTCCGGCTTGTGCGAGCTCGCTGCGCCCGTAGTGCTCGATGATCGCTCGGATGCCGACGAGCTCCGGCGAAAGACGCGACGACAGCGCTCGACCCGAGATCAGGCGCCGTCGCTCGACGAGGCCGAGGTCGACGCCGCGCGCCCAGGCGGGCAAGTCCGAGAGCGCGCGCATCGAGAGCGCCCACAGCTGGTCGTCGCCGCTGTGGAGCTCTTCGCCCTTGCCCACGTTTCGCGCAAACGAATATTCGAGCAGGTTCAAGTCGTCGGTGTTGATGGTCGATGTCTGTGCGATTGCGTCGGCGAGCGCTGGCGCAGCAATGTGATGTGCGAGAACGCCTTCGACGTCGTCAACGCCCCACGTCACGCGAAGGGCGGTCTTGAATGGCTCCTCGGCGATGCGGCGACGCATGCGCGCCACGTCGGGTGCGATCGCATCTTTCGTTGCGGTGATGATCAGATCGCCACGCGTCGTTTCCCAGAGCGAGGTGTGCGCGAACACGCAGTGAACCGTCGCGATGGCCGTGCGGATCGTGAAGCCATCGACCTCGTAGAGCTGGAGCCATTGGACGAAGACGCCCGAGGGCCTCAGGCGAGATTGCACGTCCTCGTAGAAATCGCGCGTATAGAGACTCGAAATGCCCGCTCGGAAGGGGTTCGAGGGTTCCGAGAAAATGATGTCGTACGTCTCGCGTGTCGTCTGGAGCACTTCGCGTGCGTCGCCGATCGTGATGTGTACGTTCGGCGCGGAGAGGACGTCTTGATTGACGGGCGCAAGATCGCGCGCGACGCGCAACATCGCCGACTCGAGCTCGACGACGTCAACGCGTTCCATGCCGGGAACCTTCGCAAGCCAACCCGCGGTGCTTCCCGTGCCGAGACCGACCACGAGCGATGTCTTCGCGTCCGCGATGAGGAGCGCCCCGACGAGCCCGGACATGACCTGTGTGCCCGCGTCGGTGCGTGCGCTGCCATCGGCGCGCCCGTTCATCAAGAATGTGTAGTCGTTGATGG
Source organism: Polyangiales bacterium (assembly GCA_038239005.1). Classification (GTDB taxonomy): domain Bacteria; phylum Myxococcota_A; class Polyangia; order Polyangiales; family Polyangiaceae; genus DASXHD01. Next base: position 6,147 of record JBBSFE010000088.1, on the reverse strand, counting down.
CGCTGGCGGCGACGCTGCTCTCGACGCCGTCCTCCTGCCAGATCACGTGCCTTCTTTGATCGCGAGTCCATGAACGAAACGAATTGCGCGTCGCGTTGGCGACGACGACGTCCATTCGGCCCGCGCCGATCGGTGAGTGACGCCACGCGGCCGTTGGTCCTTCCGCGCGAAGCGCCACGAGCGCAACGAGGGCGAGCGCCGCGGTGACGGCGAGATCGCGCACGCTTCCCGTTCCCGTGCGGCGCGCGACACCAACGACGACAAGCGCGAGCACCGCGAAGACCACGACCACGCTGGTCCAACATCGCTCTGCACCGAATCGCGGCAGCAAAATGAAGCCCGATGCGATCGACCCCGCGATGGCGCCACCCGTGTTCCACGCGTACGTCCGCCCGACGTCACGAGCGACGCCCTCTCGCGTCTGGCCGACGAGCCCGATGATGAGCGGAAACTGGTAACCCGCAACGATCGCTGCAGGCAGAACGACGATGCCCGCGACCACGCTCCACCCCGCAACGAGCCCGTAAAAACCAAACGCACCGAGTGGCCGCAAGAGAACCGTAAGCTCCGCGACGCGATCACCCAGCGCGAACGGAACTGCCACCGCAAGCGCTTCGAGCGCGCAGACGGTGCCGAGCTCCCCCATCGTTGCCGCAACATCGGCGGGGCGACGCGCGTAGAGAGCACCGCCGAGCGCGATCCCAAAGAGCGCAATCGCGAGGATGAGACCAAACGTGTACGAAGACCCACCGAGGAGCGGCGAGAGCATTCGATACCAAACGAGCTCGAGCAGCAGAAAACCAAACCCGGCAGCAGCCGCAACCGCGAACGTGAGGCGAACCTTTGGAGAATCGGCGCCAGGCGCTTCGGGCTTCGGCTCTTTCGAAGCCTCGCGCACCTCGCTACGCGAACGCACGCGCGCGAGCATGCCGACGAGCACGTTCACGAGACACGCAATCCACAGCGTGATCCGGTTGCCGACGATTTCGAGCATCACGAAGTTCGCGAGCAGCGCGCCCGTGACTGCACCGAACGTGTTCGCCGCGTAGAGGCCCGCAACCGCTTTGCGACTCGTGTCGCCCGCGGTCGATACGGCGCGCGCAGCAGCGGGGAGCGTGCCGCCCATCAAGAACGTCGGCAACCCGAGCACCACGACGGAGAGCAGGAGTCTCACCAGCGTGGCGCCGAACATTCCGAGCGTTGCTTGCCCGCCGATCGCGAGATAAATCATTCGCACGATCCTCACGAAGAGCGGCGTGAACGCAGCGGCGATGGCGACGGCAATCTCGAGGTTTGCGTAGTAGCGCAGCGGCGACGGCTTCGATTCGGCGCGCGCACCAAGCACGATGCCGCCCACGCCGAGCCCACCCATGAACACGCCGAGCACGGCGGCCGACGACGCCGACGACGCGCCGAAAATCAGTCGCAGCTCGCGCGTCCACGTGACTTGATAGACGAGCGCACACAGCCCAGACGCAAACAGAAGCGGGCGAACACCCGTGAGCCGATCGGACACGCGCCGACGTTACCCGGCCCGCCGCCGAACGTCATCGATGAGCGTCTGCATCCCGATCAGGTCGATTTTTTGTATCGAGTTCGACCTCTCACAAAGCCCCGCTGATCGTGCGCAAAAAGGGTTGGGTAGCGACAACACCGTTGGCGTCTCCGCGGCTGCCCGATGCACGACGACGCGGCAAACCTGCGACGGCATGCGGGGTGCATCGCCAGCACCATTCGACGTGAAGAGTGTCGGCGGCCTCGCACTCTGGCTGAAGGGCGATGTCGGCGTCACGGCGGATGGCGCGAAGCACGTATCGGTGTGGTCCGATCAGTCCGGCAACGGAAACGACGCCAAAGAGAATCGCGACGGCATCGAGCCCACGGCGCTCGCGTCCGGGATCAACGGGCTACCTTCCATCCACTTCGCATCCGCGCCATGCCAGACATGCATCGGCGGATTCCAGAAACGACTTGAGCATCGCCGACAGCGCAACGATGGAGTGGGGCACGGGAGATTTCGTCGTCGAGGTGGTCGCGCGGTACACGAACGACCCGACCTCGGTCACGCACGATGCGTTCGGCGCTCTCTACATTTCGATTTACGGCCCGCCCGACACGGCAACGTCTGGGTTCGGTTTGTATGGCAACGTCTTCAAGGAGCCGGGCGATCTCGCGACATCGTCCGCGATCGAATCGTACGTGTGGGGGCAACCCTCGGTCGTCAGCGCAAACCCTGGCTACAACAACAACAGCGCGCATGTGTTCGCCATCGAGCGCGTCGGCACCACGCTTTCGGTTCGCATCGATGGTGCAAGCGCGGGACAGAAGACGACCGGCGCGGTCGATCTCGGCAAACCCGGCGGCCGCCTCGGCGGTTGCGAAAACGCACAAGCGCAGCGACTCGAAGGGGACATCGCCGAGGCGATCGCTGTCAAAGGCACGATCAACTCCGCCGACCTCGCAGGTCTCGAGGGCTATTTGCGTGGCCGCTACGCGACGCCGTGATCATCCACGTTGGGCTGCGCCCAAGTGATCACTGCGTGCACTGACACACCGAATCTTTCGCGTCGAAGCAAGTGCAGTCGGGGCCGCAGTGGATGTCTCCGCATTCGGTCGTCGTGAGGCCGGCCGCGGAGCCGCATTGCTCGGGGACGTTCGTCGACGAGATGCAGGTGTCGTGACACGTGTTCGCCGTGCCCGGCGCGCTCGTGCAGTGAATGCAGAGATCTTTCGAGCTCACAATCACGCCGCACACGATCGGAATGCCGTCGAAGCCTGCGTCTTTGGTGCCGGCATCGATGTCCGATGTTTGGCCGCTGCATGCAAACAGGCTCGAAACCAGGCACATCAGCGCGCGCTTCACCAGGTTAGGCTACCACGATGACGCTCGGGACGATCCACGCCTGGCTTTCGGGCGGCGATCATCGAAAGGCAATGACCGAGCTCGTCCGTGCCGGGGGACGCGAGATCGTCTTCCTCAGCGACGCCGAGCTCGACGCGCACATCGGAGAGATCGAGGTTCTCTTGTTCGGCATCGCGCCGCGGCTCGATTGGGCGCGTGCTGAGCGACTTCGCTTCATTCAAGTGTTTGGCTCGGGAACCGATTCGCTCTGGCCTGTCACCGGTTTGCCCGAGCGCGTTCAGATCGCGAACGCTCGCGGCGTGCATTTACCGGAGATGGCCGACTATGCGCTCGCGGCGATCCTTCGCTTCGAACAAGACGCCACGACGTTGCGCGGCAAGACGGTCGCGATCCTCGGGCTCGGCACGGTCGGCCGCGCTGTCGCCGAATCGTGCACGTCGCTCGGTATGCGCGTCGTGTCGGCGCGCGCGAGTGAGCCTTACGATCTTCACGGGCTCATGGGAGAAGCGGACTACGTCGTGGTGCTCCTTCCGCTGACGCCACGAACGAGTGACATGATCGACGCACGCGCGATCGCGACACTGAAGCCGGGCGCCCTGCTCATCGCGATGTCGCGCGGCGGAATCGTCGATGAAGCTGCACTCGCAGCCGCTCTTCGCTCGGGCAGGCTCCGAGGTGCGGTGCTCGACGTGCTCGCAAAGGAGCCGCTCGATCCCGCGAGCGAGCTACGCACCGTTCCGAACCTCGTGCTCACGCCGCACATCGCGGGCGTCGTTCCGAACTACATCGACAGGCTCGTCGCGCTCGCGCTCGACAACATTGCGCGCCTCGAACGCGGTGCAGCTCCGAAGACGCTTGTTGATCGCGAGCGCGGTTACTGATGAAACGCCTTTTCGCGCGCGCGGCGGCGCTGGCGCTCCTCATCGAGGCGCTGGTTTTGTGGCTGCTTCGTGTGGTGGGCGCGCATCGCTTCGTGAGCGGCTCGGATTTCCGTGCATTCTACACGGGTGCGCTGATGGTACTCCACGGTGCCGGCGCGGACCTCGGCGAGCTCGACGCGCAGCTCTCCTGGCAACAGCATGTGTGGCCCGCGGTCGACGCCGAGCATTTGAACGTGTGGCTGAACCCACCCGCGATCGGTCTCGTGCTCTCGCCGCTCGCGTTGCTCTCGCCGGAGATGGCGTTCGTCGCGTGGACGCTCGTGCTCGCAGCGTTGCTCGCGATCATGCTCGCGTTCCTTCTCGACGCGCTCCCGCCCGCAGCGCGCACACGCGCGAGCATTCTCGCTGTCACGTTTCCGCCGATCACGATCGCGCTCTATCAAGGTCAGCTCTCGTTCGTGCTCGCGATCGCGTTCTTGCTTGCGTGGCGCGATCTCGAACGCCGTCGCGACACACGCGCTGGGCTGTGGCTCGCGCTTCTGCTCGTGAAACCGCAGCTCGCGATTGTCCCTGCCCTGTACCTTCTGCGCATCAAGCGGTTCCGTCCGCTCGTGGGGCTCGGCGTGGGCGCTCTCGTCGGGGTGGCGCTCTCGTTGGTGGTGTCCGGCCCAGCGGGGCTCGCTGCGTATGCGAACTTGCTCGCCCAAGCGGGAGGACCCGGCGTTGCGAGCTCTCACCGCGACGCCATGCAAAGCTTCATGGGTCTCGTGTCGTTCGTGATGCGAAGCGAAGACGCACCAAGCGTTCGCATCGTGTGGGCCCTAGGCTCGGTCGCCGCAATCGCCGCGATGCTCGCGCGTCCGGCTCGCGCGCTGGAGCTGGATCATGGTTGGGCCCTCGTCATCGTGGTCGCGGTCTTTACGTCACCGCATCTTCACGCGCACGATCTCACGCTACTCCTCGTGGCTGCCGTGCTCGCAGTGCGAAGCGGCGTGCAAGGTGCACGGACGCTCGCGCTCACGGGTTACGCTCTCGTGTGGCTCTCGAGACTCGGCGCCGAAATGCTCGGCGTACGCGGCCTACCACTCGTGGTGTTCGTCGAGCTCGCCGCGATCGTTCTCTTGGTGCGTCAGCGACGATAGTACGGGTGGTGTTGCGGGACCCACCGCGGCTCGCGATGGTGATACGCGGGGCGGTGCTCCCAGTGTTGCTGGTGGCGCGGCTCGCGGCGCTCGACCCAACCGCGCCCATGGACCCATTCGGGATGAGCTGAGGCGTCGGATGGAGCGGCGAACGCTACGAGCGCACCGGTCACGGAAAGTAACTTGGTGAAGAGGTTCATGCCCCCTCCTAGAGCAACGCGCGTGCCGCACGATCGCGCAGCGAAACCGGGCGTTTCGCGTGCCGCGCGTACATCGCGAGGGGCACTTGCGCGCCCGCTTGGGTCAAGCGATCCCCGTGGTATCGTCGAGATCATGCTCGACGGCCAATTCACCCTCGGTGTCGAGGAGGAGTATCAGATCGTCGACCCGCAGACGCGCGAGCTACGTAGCTACATCTCGCGCCTGCTCGAAGACGGAAAGAGCGTCCTCCGCGAACGCGTTCGTATGGAAATGCATCAGTCGGTCGTCGAAGTCGGGACGAGCGTCTGCAAAAACGTCGAGGAGGTGCGCAGCGAGCTCGTCGAGATGCGCGGGCAGCTCGATCAGCTCGCACGGAAGGGCGGCTTGCGCATCATCGCCGCATCGACGCACCCCTTCAGCGACTGGAAGACCCAGGACATCTCACCCAACGAGCGCTACCACGAGATCGTCCACGACCTTCAGGACGTCGCTCGCGGCAACCTCATCTTCGGTTTGCACGTTCACGTCGGCATCGTCGAGCGCGAGGTCGCCGTCGCGCTGAACAATCAGTGTCGCTATTTCTTGCCGCACTTGCTCGCGCTCACGACGAGCTCGCCGTTCTGGCTGGGCCGCAAAACGGGCCTCATGAGCATTCGCTCGCAAATCTTCAAGCGCTTCCCGCGCACGGGCATTCCCGACGAATTCGAATCGCCCGCGCAGTTCGACAACTTCGTGAAGCTCCTCATCAAGACCGGCTGCATCGACAACGGCAAAAAGATCTGGTGGGACGTCCGCCCGCACCATCAATTCGACACGGTCGAAGTTCGCATCTGCGACATGCCGACGAAAATGGAGCACACCGTCGCGATCGTCGCTCTCGTGCAAGCGTTGATGGCGCAGCTCTACTTGATGTACCGCCGCAACACGCAGTGGCGCCGCTACTCGCGCAGCCTCATCGAAGAAAACAAATGGCGCGCCGTGCGTCACGGCACCGACGCGAAGCTCATCGACTTCGGCCGCCGCGAAGAACGCCCCTTCTCGGAGCTCATCGTCGAGCTCG
>JBBSFE010000087.1:0-28980 GCA_038239005.1 Polyangiales bacterium | reverse complement strand
CCCCCGCGGGGGGCGGGGGGGGGGGGGGGGGGGGGGGGGGGGGCGCGGGGCCGGGGGGGCGGCGGCGGCGGGGGGGGGGGGGGGGGGGGGGCGGCCTGCGCCCGCCCCCCCCCCCCCCCCCCCCCCCCGGGTGGGCCCCGGCCGGGGGCCGGCCGCCGGGCGGCCCCCCCCCCGCCCCGCCCTCCGCTCCCCCGCTGCAAACGGACACCGCCGCCCAAGCCGGCCCGTAATCCGGGTCGAGCGCGAGCGCTCGCAGCGCGGCGCCCTTCCCGGCCGCATCGTGCGGATCGCGCGCGCACCGCGCGCGCGCAATCCGCGCGAACACCTCGGGATCCGCCGAATCCACTTTCGCGACGGCCTCGTACGCGACAATGGCCTCGTCGAGCGTCCCGCTCGCCTCCGCAATCGCGCCTTTCAAAAACATCGCGTACGCCTGCGGCGACACGAACCGCCCCTCGCTGATTTGCCCGTCGACAACGCGCGTGACGCGCCTCGTCGACCCTCCGCAAGCGGCCACGAACGCAGCAGCACATGCGCACGCCACTGCTCGCTTGATCATCCGCACGCCTCGCGCAGCGCGCCGAGCATGATGTCGTTCTCTACAGGCGTGCCGATGGTGATCCGCACGTGCTGCGCCACCCGCCCACCTGCACGCTCGAAACATCGCACGAGCACGCCGCTCGCGAGCATCGCGCGTTGCACGTCCGGCGCGGCCTTCTCCGTTCGCACCCAAACGAAATTCGCTTCCGTCGGCGTGGCCGCAACGCCCGCGATCTTCGTGAGCTCCTCGACGACACGCGCGCGCTCACGGACAATCGACCCAACATGCTCACGCAACGCATCCCACGCGTCACGCAGCACGGCCACTGCCGCGGCCTGACTCGTCGCGCTGACGTTGAACGGCTGCCGCGCTTTGTCGAGCGCGCGCGCAACCGACTCGTCTGCCTCGAGCCACCCGATACGCAACGCGGCAAGCCCGAGCTTGCTGAGCGTCCGCAAAATCGCGACGTTCGGATACTTCGCGCGAAGCTCACGCAACGAACCTTCCGCGGAGTAATCCACATAAGCCTCGTCGATCACCACGATCGCATCCGAGGCGACGCTCGCTACGGCCTCGATGCGCGAGGTCGTCATGCGATTGCCCGTGGGATTGTTCGGGCTGGCGATGAAGACGACGTTCGGCTGCATCAGCTCGACGGCTTTCGTCATCGCCCGGACGTCCAAATCCCACGACGCATCGAGCGGCACGTCGACCGGCCGAATCCCGTGCACGCGCGCCGTCACGCGATACATCACGAACGTCGGCGTTGGCGCGATGAACGTCGCTTGGGGCACGCGTGAACGCGGCCGCGCGAATGCAGTCGCGAAAAGGGCGATGAGCTCGTCCGACCCGGAGCCAACGACGATGGACGACGCCGGCGCCCCCGTTCGCGTGGCAATCGCATCTTTGAGCGCGAGCGCGCGCGCATCTGGATAGCGCTCGAGAGCGAGCCGCGAAATCGCCGACGCGACGGCCTCACGAATCGCAGGCGAGGCACACGGCGGCGCTTCATTCGCGTCGAGCCGCGCGCGAAGTCCCGTGGGATTCGCCGGCACGTACGCTTCGAGCTCCGCGAGCTCGGGCCGCAGCCCTTCGAGAAACGAACCGGCCATCACCGCACGCGGAAATCGGAGGCGTCGACGAGCTCGGGCGACGACGCCGCGGGCTCCGGCTGCCCTTCGTGATGCGCGTGGCTCTCGGCCTGACGCAATCGCTCGGCGATCTCGATGAGCCGCCGTTCGACGCGAGCAAACACGCTCGCCGCCGGAAAGTGCCCCGCGGCATCACGCTCGCCGGCTGGCACGCCCGTCAAAAGCTCGATGCCTTGCGAGACGTCCTCGACAGCGTACAAATGAAACCTCCCCTTGCTGATGGCGTCTGCAACGTCGTCGCGCAAGACGAGATGCTGGATGTTCGATGTCGGAAGCATCACGCCCTGCACACCAGAGAGCCCGCGCGCCGCGCACAAATCGAAGAAGCCTTCAATCTTCGCGCACACGCCGCCGATCGCTTGAAGCTCACCGAGCTGATTCACGCTTCCCGTGACGGCGATGCCTTGATCGATCGGGAGCTCTGCGAGCGCGCTCAGCACGGCGAAGAGCTCGCTCGACGACGCGCTGTCACCGTCGATCTCGCCGTAGCTCTGCTCGATCGCAAGCTGCGCGCGCAAGCTGAGCGGCCGCTCTTGGCCGAACATGCGCCCGAGGTATCCGCGCAAAATCGCGACGCCCTTCGTGTGAATTGCGCCGCCGAGCTGCGCTTCGCGCTCGACGTCGATGATGCCTTCACGTCCGAGCGCAACGACAGCGGTGATGCGCATCGGCTGCCCGAACTCGACGTCGCCTGCGGAAAAAACCGAGAGCCCATTCACGACGCCAACACGTGCGCCTTTCGTGTCGAGAGCGACCTCTCCACGAAGCGTCATGTCGCGAATGGCGCGTTCTGCTGCGCCCGCGCGGTCGCGGCGTTCGCGCCAAGCGTGCTCGACGTCGGCGGCGGTGACGAGGCTCGTCGATGGTGGCGCAATCGACGCGCGAAACGCCGGCCCCTCGCCTGCGGCCTCGTGCGTGCGACCCGTGGCGCGCGCGGTGGCGATGGCGCTCGCGAAGGCCATCGTCTCTTCGAGCGGCGAAAGCCCAAGCGAGAGCCTGTCCTTGTGACCCGAGAGACGCGTCGAGATGTCGAGCAACGTTGCACGTGCGGGGCGATCGAACTTCCCCCAGTCGCGCTCCGTCGCTTTGGCCATCAAGTACGCATCGAGCCCGATGAGGCTTGCGTCGTTGCGCGCGATCGACGGCTCGATCTCGACTTTCACGCGAAAGAGCGATGCGAAGTCTGCGTCGGTCTCGAGGAGCGCCGAATACAAATCCTGCTGGCCGACGAGCACGACGCGCACGCGAATCGGAAGCGGCACCGGCCGAAGCGACGTTGCGTAGAGCCCGAGCGGCCCGAGCGGATCTTCCGCGCCGATCGACTGCTCGCGGAGCACGCGCTTGAGCCTCTCCCAGATGATGGGATCCGCAAGCACATCCGCGGCGCGCACGATGAGCACGCCGCCCGAAGCTTGCTGGAGCGAGCCCGCGCGAATGCGGGTGAAATCCGTGAGGAGCGCACCGAACCGCGCGCGCCGCTCGAGATACCCAAAGAGATGCGGGTACGTGGGGTTGGTGTCGTAGACGATCGGAGGCGGCGAACCGGGAACGTGGCCAACGAGCAAGTTCACGCGAAATCGATTGAGCCGCACCGCATGCTCGGGATCGACGTCGCCTGATGCGTCTTCGTCGTCGTCGTCGCGGATGAGATCTTGCCAATCTTCCGAGAGCGCGGCGGTGACCTGCTCGAACCACGCTGCCACCTCGGGCCCATACGCGGCGAACTCCTCCGACATCGTCTGCATTGAATCGCGAACGACGGCGCGCGCCGCTACCAAGAGAGCGCGCCGCTGCGCCTCTTCGTAACGCTTGTTGTTGTCGCGAACGAGCGCTGCGCTCTTCTGAACCTCTCGGGTCAAAAGCTGCTCGGACTCCGTGACGGATTTTTTCGTGGAGTCGTCGAGCACTTCGAATTGCTCGGCGCTCACCGGCTTGCCGTGCAAAATCGGAAATGTCTGCACGCCGTTTTGAACGTTTCGAACGCCAAAACCGAGCGTTTTTGCGGTCGATTCGAGGCCGCCGAGGAGCTCGCGATTTTTGTCCTCGAGCTCGCGGGCGAGATCGAGCTGGGCCTCGCGAACCGGCTCGATGTCGCCGATGGCGGCCACCTGCTCGCGCAGTGTTTCGATGGTTTGCGCCATCGCCTCGCGCAATTTCAGGCCGATTCCGGGCGGAAGAACGAGCGAGCGCGGCGCCTCGGGGTGGTCGAAATCGTGGACATACGCGAGATCGGGCGGTGTCTCACCGCGTGCGAAACGCGTCGCGTAGGCGAGAATGTCGTCCTCGATTCCAACTTCTGGGCGAGCCGCGACAAACACGTGAAAGCTGGGCTCACGCGCCGCGAGTCCTAGCTCGAGCGCACGCCGCGGAATCGACCCGACGAGCTCGAGGAGCCCCGATGTTTCGGCCGGAACATCTGGAAGGATCGACGCTTTCGTCCGCACCGTGGCAAGCTCGGGCGCTACGCGCGCGCGCGTCCGCAAATCCGGTAATGGCGCGTAAGCTTCGCGGAGAGCGTCAGGACCGGCTTCGACTGCTCGCGCCATATACTCTTCTCGAAGTCTTAGCATGGGCGGTAGACTGGTGGCACGGTGACGACCAAGCCCAAGCAAGACGGCACGATGGAGCTCGACGTCGGTCAGATCGATTTGCTCGATCTACCGCTACCTCCACCTCCCAAGAGCGGTGGCACGCTCGAAGAAGAGCCGCATGTGAGCAAGGGGCCTCCGCCACTTCCTCCGTCGCTTCCGCCCATGGAGACAAAAGTCGCCGAGACGATGGACATGGAAGTGCCGTCTCTCGCGCTGCCCGAGCCTTCCACGAAGTCGGCGCGCACTCATCCGATGCCGGTGTCCGCACGCAAGCTCGTCGATGGGCCCACCGAAGCGCAGCGAAGCCCAGTCGCGCGGTTTCTCATCGGCATTGGTGGCGCTACACTGCTGTGCGTCGGTGCTTTCTTGTTGTTTCGATCGCTTCACAAAACTCCCGCGACCCAACCCGTGCCCGCGGCAAGCACGGCCGCGAGCGCTGCGCCCACGCACGCGTTCACGATGGCGCCGATCGAATTTACAGGGCCCGTCTCGAGCGAAACGGAGCCCGAGCCGAGCGCAACGGCATCTGCGCTGCCGACCGCGACCGCACACGCAACGGGCGGCGCGGCGCACCCCACGGCCACCGCAAAACCGACTTCCACGCGTCGCTCGGACGACGTCATCAAGGTCGAGAACTGAATGCGGAAACGCGCAGGCTCGTCCGGTTCTCGAGGCTTTGCTGTGGCGCTCTCGATTCTGACGCTCTCGGCGGCTTCCTTCGCGGGCGACAGCAAAGCCGACTCCGACAAGCTCTTTCTCGAAGGCCTTCACCTCTTCGAGGCAAAAGATTTCACCGGCGCGCGGCAAAAGTTCGCCGACGCGTATGGAAAATATCCGAGCCCGAACTCGCTCTTGAACCTCGCGCGCTCCGAGCAGCTCTCGAGTCGCTGCGTCGATGCCATCGCCCATTACCGCGCGTACATCGCCCTCCCCGACAACCCTCGCATCAGCGCCGGCGATCGCGGCTCGGCGCGCATCAAGCTCAGCGAGTGCCTCGGCAAGATCGGCCGCATCCAAGTCGATGCACCCGTTCGCGCACACGTGACAATCGATGGTTTCGCGGTGAGCTGGCGCCCCGGTGAAACGCTCGACGTCGCACCCGGCGAGCACAAAGTCGAAATCTCCGTCGATGGCTCCACCAAAACGCGCACGACAACGCCCGCCGAAGGAAGCCTCGCGAGCGTGCAATGGGAAGATCCGCCGCCGCCGCCGGAAGTGAAACCACCGGAAGTGAAGCCGCCGGAAGTGAAGCCACCGGATCCACCGCCGGAAGTGAAGCCACCGGATCCGCCGCCGCAGATCGTGACGCCTCCGCCTCCCGACAAAGTTTGGAAGCAAGAGTCGCATTGGCCCACGGCAAAAGTCGTGAGCGCGGTCGGTCTCGGCGTCATCGCCGTTGGCTCGTTCATCGCGGGTCCGTCGTTCCTCGCGGCGTCACTGAGCTCGGCGCGTGATGCCGATGCGCTCGCCAACAAGCTCGGCGCGTCGGGCTGCAATGGCACCCCGAAACCCACCGACTGCATCACGCTCGACGGCAAGCGCTCCGATCAGTCGACGTTCGGCGCGCTCTCCGCTGTGTTCTTCATTTTCGGCGCGCTCTCCGCCGCCGGCACCATCGCGGTCATCGCCGCGTGGCCCAACGTTCACCCGCTCGTGACTGCCACTGGCGACGGTTTCTTGATCCGCTTTTGAATTAACTGAGGGTGTTTCCAATGTTCAAATCTCGTCTTTTCGCTCTCCGCGAGGCTCTCGTTCTCCGCGAGGCTCTCGTTCTTCTCGGTTTCGCCGGCCTCTCCGCGCTCGCACAAAACTGCAGCTCGACTCCAGCCGACTGCACGCAAACCTCCACGTGCCCCAGCGACGCATCCGACGGGCCCGGTCCCGTTCAATGCGACACCGCGAAAGACCCCAAGGACTCCCCCGGCTGTCTCGACGATCGCGTGGGCATCTTCGTCAGCCCCACCGGCAGCGACACCAACCCGGGCACGAAAGGCGCGCCGCTCCAGACGATCGGCAAAGCCCTCACGTCCGTCGGCTCGCTCACGCGCATCTACGTGTGTGAAGGCGCGTACCCCGAGGATGTCGTCATCACGCCCCCCGTCGACGGCATCTCACTCTACGGCGGCTTCAACTGCAGCACGTGGGGGTACGTTGGTAACAATGTACATGTTGGCAAAGGTAGCATTCCGCTGAAGATCACTTCGACGACGAAGGCCTTTGCGATGCAAGACTTCATCGTGACCGCGTCCGATGGCAACGCATCGTCAACGTCGAGCATCGCGGCGCTCGTCACGAACGCAGCTGGCGCGGTCACTTTCACGCGCATGAATCTCACGGCCGGCGCGGGCTCCGCAGGTGTCGATGCCGCGCCAACGTCGAACTTCACCGCTGCAAGCGGCGCAAACGGCAACGACGCCACCAACGCGATAGGCGGGGCATTGCAAACGTGCTCGCCAGCGTGCACGGACACCATTACGAGCACCGGCGGAAGCGGTGGCCAAGGAACTACGGCCCCAGGCGACGGGAACGGCGGAACCCCGGATCATGGTGGTGGCCAAGGCGGAAGCAAGCTGAGCACGTGCAACGCTGGAGGGTCCGGCAGCAACGGAGGCTCAAGCACCACAGCCGGCACGGACGCATCAAGCCCCAGCAAGCTCGGTGCCCTCTCGTCGACGTGGACCCCCGGCGTGGCCGACACCGGCAAAAACGGAAGCCCAGGTCAAGGTGGCGGTGGCGGAGCAGGGCAATCGCAAACCGGCAACGGCGGCGGCGGCGGCGGCGCATGTGGCGGATGTGGCGGCGGTGGTGGTAGCGGTGGCGGCGGCGGTGGCGGCAGCATTGCCCTCGCGGTCGTTGCGAGCAGCGTTGTCGTCAATGCAAGCCAGCTTCACACGGGCAAAGGTGGCGCTGGTGGTAAAGGTTCAGCGGGGCAGCCCGGTCAGAGCGGCGGTGGCCACGGAAATGGCTCGGGCTTTGGTTGTCAGGGTGGAAACGGTGGCGGCGGTTCTGATGGTGGAACCGGCGCAGGCGGAGTCGGCGGAATTTCAGTAGGCGTTCTCTACTCAGGTACATCGCCCACGCTCGACCAGGCGACGACTGGCGCCATCACGACCGGGACGGCGGGACCGAAAGGAATCGGCGGGAAATCCGGCACCAACGACGGCATCGACGGCGTGGCTATGCCGACGATGCAAGCCCCGTGAAAAGCGCGTAGGCTGCGGGATCGCATCGCATGGCGCGCCTGATTCTTTCGACGGCTGAGGGACAGCAAGCCATCGAGCTTCGTCCGATCAACAGCCTCGGGCGCCATCCGAACAACTCCATTCAGCTGCTCGACAAGATCGTCTCGAAAGAGCACTGCATCGTCGAGCAGCGTGATGGGCTTTTCATTCTGCGCGATCTCGGCAGCTTGAACGGCACGTACATCAACGGCGAGCGCGTTCGCGGCGAGCAGCTCTTGCGACACGGCGACGAGATCACACTCGGCTCGACGCGCGCTCGCTACGACGACGGCGTGCAACCGCTTCCGCCCGCCGCGCAGCTTCCGATGGCGGTCGTTGCGGGTCTGCCGCCGCCGGCGATCGTGCAAGGTGGCGCCGCGCCTCCGCCGCAACCGATGGCGCCCAACATGGGTCCGAACCCGATGGGCCAGATGCCCGCTTGGCCGCAAGCGCCGCCCGCATCGATGATGCAGCAGCAGCAGCAGATGCAGCAACAGCAACAGCAGCAACAAATGCAGCGCCCCGGCATGCCGCAGCAGCAGATGCAGCAACCGTACGCGCCGCCCATCAACAACATGCCCGGTGGGCAAGCGCAGATGCGCCCGCCGACGCCGAGCCCCGTCACGCCGCAGATGGGGAACTTCCAGCAGCCAGCGCAAAGCTACGGCCAGCGTCCGATGCGCCCGCCGAGCTTCAGCGGAACGCGCGTCGACATGCTCGATTCAGCGCGCGCGATCGGCACGCAAATCGCCGCGCAGACGAAGGGCTTCTTGCCGTTCGATCAAGTCGCGTCCGACCCGCAGCAGCTCCGCCTCGATTACGAGCGCCTCCGCATCACATGGGAGCTCACACGCGACATCGGCCTCGAGCGCGATTTCGAGAAGCTCCTCGAGAAAATTCTCCAAGCGCTCTTCCGATTCGTCAAAGCCGACCGCGGCGTCATCTTGCTCAAAGAAGGCAACGACCTCATCCCGCGCACCGCGCGCCGGCGCGATGGCACCGAGACGCCGATTCAAATTTCTTCGACGATTCTCAATCACGTCATCAAAGAGAAAGCGAGCGTGCTCACGCACGACGCCTCGATGGACTTCGCCGCATCGAAGGGCAAATCGATGATCCTGAACCGGATCTCGAGCGCCATCGTCGTGCCGCTCCTCCACGAAAACGAGGTGCTCGGCGCGCTCTGGCTCGACTCGGAGTCGCTCGCGCAATTCCAACAGAAAGATCTCGAGATCATCACGGCCGTCGGCAATCAAGCGGCGATGTTCATCGAGAACTCGTTCTTGCAGCGCAAGGTCGAGCAAGAAATCGTCACGCGCGAACGCTTCTCGCGTTTGCTTTCGCCGAACGTCGCCGAGCAAGTCATCAGCGGCAAGCTCGAGATCAAGCTCGGCGGGCAAATCGTCAACGAGTGCTCCGTCTTCAACAGCGACATCCGCGGCTTCACGCGCATGAGCGAAGGCGCCGCGCCCGAAGCCATGATCGACATGCTCAACGAGTATTTCGAGATGATGGTCGAAACAATCTTCAAATACGAAGGCACCCTCGACAAATTCATGGGCGACGGAATCATGGCGCTCTGGGGGGCCCCCGCTCACCACGCCGACGACGCCATCTTGTGCGTGCAAAGCTCGCTCGAACAAATGGAACGCCTCGGGCAATTCAACCGCATGCGCGTCGAGCGAAATCAAATGCCGCTCGCGATTGGTATCGGCATTCATAGCGGGCCGCTCGTCGCGGGCTACGTCGGTTCCAGCAAAGCGCTCTCGTACACCGTCATTGGCGACACCGCGAACACGAGCGCGCGCCTTTGCGGCATCGCGCTCGCGGGGCAAATCATCGTCAGCGAGAGCACGCTCTCGAAGCTCGGCAATCGGTTCGAAGTCGAAGAGCTTCCGCCCGCGAACTTGAAGGGTAAAGAGAAGCCGCTCCGCATCTACAACGTGAAGCGCGAAAAACCGAGCGCAGCGAACGTTCCTCGATGAGGTTCGTCGTCGCGTCGTGCATCGTGGCGTGTGGCGCCGCGATGGCCCTCGCGCGTTGCAGCTCGAGCCCTCCGCCGTGCGATCCGTGTCTCGGTGACGCGCAACCGCTTCCGCTCGTCGTCGATGTCGTGCCGCTCGAAGTTTGGGCGCAATCCGGCGGCACGGCGACGGTCCAGATTTCACTCGGCCGCGGCGCGGGTGGCGACGGCGACGTTGCAATCTCGCTCACGAGCGACGCAGGCGCAGGCGTCACCGCCGATTCACTCACGATCGCGGCCGCCGACACGAAGGGCACGCTCACCGTTCACGTCGAGCCAAGCTTCACGCAAGGCAGCACGACGATGACCGTCGAAGCTGCATCGAGCTCCGCGCTCGCAACGACGCCGCTCGTCGTCCACGTCGCAGGCGCTTCGCAAACGCTCGACACAACGTTCGGCTCGGGCGGCCGTGCGGATTTGTCGCCCGCGTCGGGAAGCGAAGTCGGTCGCGCGCTCATCATGCTCCAAGGCGGCCTCTTCGTCGGCGGCACACATACGGAGACGAGCGACGCAGGCACATCGTCGTCGATGCGCGTGCTCAAGCTGACGAGCGGCGGCAGCATCGACGGCGCCTTCGCCGAGACGACCGCACCCGGCGAGCTCGGATCCATCGTGCTCTCGCCAAGCGGCGCGGTCTATGCGGGCGGCACGATCCGATCACCCAAGGCCGATTTTTCCGCGGTGCGCATTCTCGCGGCTGGCGGGCTCGATCCGAAATTCGCCGTCGCGACGACGCTGACATCCGGCGACGACGTTGCACTCGGCGCGATCGTCGAGCCCGGCGGCAACCTCGTCGTCGCGGGCTCTGCCGGCGGCGAGTCGGCCGTTGCACTTGCAAGATACATGCAATCGGCAACCGCGGTTCCAGACGCGAGCGTCGACGCTGCCACGACGGCTTTCTTGGATCCGACCTTCGGCGACGCGGGCATCGTCGTCACGTCCGTCGGCGCAACGAGTCGCGCGCAATCACTGCTCGTCGCGAGCGATGGCACTTTGTACGCCGTCGGCGAAGCGAACGGAGCCGGAATTGCCATTCACTATGGTGTGACCGGCGGCGTCGATACCGCGTTCGCAGACGGCGGCGTCGTCACGCTCTCGAGTCTCGGACCCGCGGCTGCCGCGCTGCTCGAGCCCAACGGCGCCATCGTCGCCGTCAGCGGCGACAGGGCAGTGCGCGTACTGCCGAGTGGCCTCCTCGACGCAGCGTTCAACACTGCGCCGCTCGGGCTCTTCACCGCCGCCACGGCGCTCACGGTCGATCCCGGTCGCGGCGATCTCGTCATCGGCGGCTGGTCGGCTGGCTCGTGCGTCATCGCGCGCGTGAGCTCGACGGGCGCGTCGACATCGAGCTTCACAATCACCGAGGGCAACGCGTGCCAGGTCGCGGCGGTCGGCGTCGACGGGGACGGCAAAATTCTAGTGCTCGAAACCGTGACGTCCGGTTCGACGACGCACATGGTCGTCGCGCGGTACTGGCCGTAGTAAGTTCGCGCCATGTCCCGACGCCATCCCAACGTCATCAATCTCGACGAAGCGAAAGTGCAAGACGAGTCGCGCGGCGACTTCGGTTTTCGCCGCGCTCGCCTCGGACCCGAAGCCGGCGGCCGCGCGCTCGGCTGCTCGCACTTCGAGCTCGCGCCAGGCAAGACTTCGTTCCCGTTTCACTTCCACAGCGCCTTCGAGGAATCGATGTACGTCCTCGAAGGGGCGGGCACGCTCCGCGTCGGCGCAGAGTCGGTCGCGATTCGCGCGGGCGACTACATCGCCTTCCCCGCCGGCCCGGAAGCGCCGCACACCGTCTCGAACACCGGCACGGCGCCGCTTCGCTACTTGTGCATGTCAGGCAATGCAACGGCCGCAACGATGGACATCGTCGCGTATCCCGATTCAAAAAAAATTGCGTTCGCATCCGGCCTCGATCCCGTGAAGGGTTTCCGCGGCGGCGTTTGGCTCATGAAGCTCATCAAAGAAGACCAACCCGAGCTCGGCTACTACGACGACGAGCCACTCGCTAAAAAGTAGTCGATGGCCGCCTTTGTCCATCCGTTCGAGAAGCCCGTTGTCGATCTTATCGTGCGCGTGCGGGAGCTCCGCGATCTTGCGGAGGCCGACCCATCGTTGATGGGCGAGCTCCGGCGTCTCGAAGAGACGACCGGGCGCGTCGCGAAGGAGCTCTTCGCGAGCCTTTCGCCGTGGCAGAAGGTGCAGCTCTCGCGGCATCCGAATCGGCCGTATTCGCTCGACTACATCGAGAGGCTCGTCAGCGAGTTCGTCGAGCTCCACGGCGATCGCCGTTACGGAGATGATCCCGCAATCGTCGCAGGCATCGGGCGATTTCGCGGACGCAGCGTCGTCATCGTCGGGCATCAGAAAGGGCGCTCGACGAAAGAGAAAGTCGTCCGCAATTTCGGCCAAGCGCACCCCGAGGGAAATCGCAAAGCGATGCGCATGGTGGAAATCGCCGAGCGCTTCAACCTTCCGATTTTGTCGTTCATCGACACGCCCGGTGCCTACCCGGGCCTCGGCGCTGAAGAGCGCGGTCAGAGCGAAGCGATCGGCGCTTGCATCGCGGCGTTCGCGCGCGCGCGGGTTCCGATTATCGCCACCATCATCGGCGAAGGCGGCAGCGGCGGCGCGCTCGCGCTCGGCGTCGCGAATCGCGTGCTCGTCATGGAATACGGCACGTACAGCGTGATCTCCCCCGAAGGATGCGCATCGATTTTGTGGAAGGACGGCACCAAATCCGACGTAGCAGCAGAGGCCATGAAAATGACTTCTCCTGACTTACTGCGTCTGAAAATCGTAGACCGCGTCATCGACGAGCCCGCCGGCGGCGCCCACCAAGACCCCGACAACGCCGCGCGCCTCGTAGGCTCCGCGATTCACGCATCTCTCCGCGAGCTCGTCCGCATGGGCCCCGACGATCTCGCCGCGGATCGGTACAACCGATTCCGCGCTCTCGGAGCGTTCGTGTCGTGACGTCGCGGTAGACCGTCACGATCAGATGAGCGCGAACGCTTTCGCCTGCTCGAGAACACGCGCAAGCCGGTCGCCACGCCCGACGCGCTCCGCCCAGATCGCCGCGATGCCGTCGTCGAACGCCCCCTTTGCACGACGCGCGATGACGAGCTCGACGGCTGCAAGCGCACCGAGCGGACCTGGCCGAAGGAGATGCGTCACGAGCAAGTGCTCCGGCCGAATGACCGGAAGATCTCCAAGCTCGGGAACCGCGACAGCTTCCGAGATGATCGCGGCATTGAACGCCGCATGCTTGAACGCTAGGAGATCGACGACGGCTCCATCAAACAGGATATGGCACACGTCGATCACGGTATCGCTCGCCCACGCGCGATCCGGCGACGCTGGCAGGGTCCACCGCGAGTCCGCTTTTCCTGTTTTTACGCGGTCCAGGGCGGACGCGACCTCGCTGGCTGCAAGCGCGATATCGAGGTCGTCCGTATGTGTCTTCCGCGCCCAGAGAATCTGCGCGAGCCCGCCGATCACACAGTATGGCGCGTCGCCCGTGAGGGTGCGGACATGAGCCACGACATCGAGGAGCTTCATGCGCGCGCGCCCGAGCGTATCGCGGCTCGCGGCGATGCTTCGTAGGAATTCAGCCGGAGACAGTGCGCTGCTCACTTTCGAAGAATAGCATCACAACGGAGCGTCCTAACGCATCGGCTTGAATTCGCGGTGGCGAAACCCCGAGGGGCCCACTACCGTGAGGGGCGATGTCCAAGGCAACGGACTACGTGTTTTCACTGCTGCTGTTCGCGGCGACTGCGCTCTTCGTGCTCACGATCCACGCGGTGTTTTTTCGCGCGCCCATCGAGGCACGTATGGGGATCGTTCAGAAGATTTTCTACTTCCACGTGCCGTCGGCCTACAGCATGTATCTCGGCGCTGCGGCGTGCTTCGTCGGGTCCGTCGGATACCTCGTGAAGCCCAGCGATTTGTGGGACGGGCTCGGCCGCGCGGGCGCCGAGATCGCGTGCACGTTTGGGTTCATGGTGATCGTGTCCGGGCCGCTCTGGGCTGCGAAGGCTTGGGGCTACTACTGGACCTGGGACCCGCGCCTCACGACGGCGCTCCTCTCGGTGCTCGTGTACGTCGCGTACCTCGTGCTTCGCAGCTTCGCAGGTGACGGCGAGGGAGAGCGAAAGTTTGCGGCGGCGCTCGGCATCATCGGCGCGGCCAACCTGCCGATCATTCACTTCAGCGTGCAGAAGTGGGGCGGCCAACACCCCGCGGTCATCACCGGAAAAGGCGGGGGCCTCCAGCACCCCGAGATGACGCGCGCGCTCCTCCTTTCGTTCGCCGCATTCACCCTCTTCGTGATCGCGCTGCTCTGGGCGCGCACGCGTCAGAAGATGCTTCAGAGCCGACTCGAACGCGCCGAAGAAGACGCGCTCGATCTCGGGCTCGTCAGCGAGGAAGGCTGATGCTCCTCGAAGCGCAACCGACGCCGGCCGCGTCGTCGTCACCCGACGAGCGCGCGCAATCGTTCCAAGCGCAACAAGGCGCGCCGATCCCCGAGATGCAGAGCGGCGAGCGGCTCCTCGTCGAGGCGTACGTGATGTTTTGGATCATCGCGATGGTCTTCGTTCAGCTCATGTGGTTTCGGCAGCGCGCACTCTCGCGACGCCTCGACACGCTCGAGCGCGCGATGGACAAGGTCGAAAAGAAATAATGCCCGTCGAGCACGTCATCTTCATTCCCGGTGTCCTGCTCATCGGAACCGTTTTTGGTTACATTCTCGGCGTGCGCGCAGAGCGACAACGCGAAGGCACGCGCCGGCGCCGCATCAAGGAGTGAATCATGTTCGGGTTCGAGGCCACCGAAGAGCAGAAAGCGCTGCAAGACGTCGCGCGACGCTTCACCAAGGAACGCATCATTCCGATCGCCGCAAAGTGCGATCAAGAGTCGGTGTTTCCGAAAGACGTCTTCGCCGCGGCGCACGAGCTCGGCATCGTGAACCCATGCTTGCCGACGCAATACGGCGGGCCGGGCCTCACCGATTTGGACATGACGTTCATCACCGAGGAGCTCAGCTACGGCTGCTCGGGTATTTGCACGTCGATGAGCGCCAACAATCTCGCGGCGACGCCCATCAAGCTCGGCGGCACCGAAGAGCAGAAGAAAAAATATCTCGGCTGGCTCGCGCAGGAGCCCATCTTTGCGTCGTACGCCACGAGTGAGCCCAACGCCGGCAGCGACGTCGCCGGCATGCAATGCCGCGCCAAGAAGGAGCCCGACGGTAGCTACATTTTGACCGGCACGAAGTGTTGGATCACGAACGCATCGTTCGCGAGCTTCTACGTGATCTTCGCGACCGAGAGCCCCGAGCTCAAACACAAAGGCATCGGCGCCTTCATCGTCGAACGGAACCAAAAAGGCGTGAGCATCGGCGAGCACGAAGACAAGCTCGGCCAACGCGCGAGCGACACCAACACCGTGCTCCTCGAAGACGTGCGCATCCCCGCCGCGCAAGTGCTCGCGGCGCCGGGCCAAGGTTTCAAGCTCGCGATGGAGACGTTCAACCAAACGCGCCCCGACATCGGCGCGATTGCGTGCGGCATCATGCGTCGCGCTCTCGAAGAGTCGGTGGCGTACGCGAAAGAGCGAAAAACATTTGGCGTCCCGATCGGTCAACACCAGCTTGTCCAGGCGATGCTCGCGGAAATGGCGATCCGATACGAGGCCACGTACCTCCTCGTGAAAAAAGCGGCGTGGAGCCTCGACCAAGGCATCCGCAACCCGATCGTCTCGAGCTACGCGAAAGCTTTCGGCGCCGACGCAGCCATGCAAACCACCATCGACGCAGTCCAAGTCTTCGGAGGCAACGGCTACGTGAAGGACTACCCCGTCGAGAAGCTGATGCGCGACGCGAAAATTCTTCAGATCTACGAAGGCACCGCCCAAGTCCAGCGCCTCGTCATCGCCCGCAACCTCCTCGCCTGAAACTCTCCGTGCCTCCGCGCCCTGTTCTCTTGTTCTTGCTGGGTTGCGCGGGAGGCCCGAAGGACGTGCTCGATGGGAGTGGGCACACGGTGACTGACGCGGGCGCGGCGCGGCCCGGGTATTCGTATGTCGCGCGGAGGCCGCTCGTGGCGCTTGGAGTCGCGGCGGTTGCGGGCGTGTCCGAAGACGACGGGCATCGCGTGCTCGATCGCGTTGCCGAGCAATCGAGTGCGTGTTTCAAGAGCGTCGCGAAGCTTTTGTCCGGTGCTGCGCGAATCACGCTTCCGATCGACGAAGGCGGCGTAACGGGCGCGCCGCAAATCACGTTTTCGCCGCCCGAGTCCGCCGTGCAAGGAATGCTGTGCGTTCTCGCGCCGCTTCGCGTGTCGACATTCGCGCCGGGAGCCGCTGGGCGATCGATCACCGTCGAGGCCGCGTGGGGCGGCGATCTCGCGCAATGAATCAACCGACGCGTATCGAGCGCGGGCAAGAGGTCAAGCGCATCGGCGGGCGCTTGCACCCCGTCTCCGATTTTTATCACACGCTCATGCGTGCCAACTGGCCCGCGACGTTCGCGGTGATCTTCGCGGCGCTCATCGCCATCAACCTCACGTACGCGCTCGCGTACCTCGCGCTCGGCAGCGGCATCGAAGGCGTGCGGCCCGGCAACTACGAAGATTGTTTTTTCTTCAGCGTGCAAACGCTCGCGACGATCGGCTACGGCAAGATGGTCCCCGTCTCGCGCGCGGCGCATCTCGTCGTCACGCTCGAAGCGTTCACCGGCGTTCTCGTCACGGCGCTCACCACTGGGCTTCTGTTCGCGAAATTCTCGAGGCCCACGGCGCGCGTTCTCTTCAGCCGAGTGGCCGTGATCGCGCCGTACGAAGGCAAACCCACGCTCATGTTTCGCCTCGCAAACGAGCGCGGTAATCGCATCGTGCAAGCGGGTGTTCGCATCTCTGCCATCCGCTTCGTGACGACCGCCGAGGGCCTGCCGATGCGCCGCCTCACCGACCTCAAGCTCGTCCGCGCCGACTCCGCGATGTTCGCGATCACGTGGACCGTATTTCATGTCATCGACGAATCAAGCCCGCTCTTCGGCGCGACGTCCGAATCACTCGCGCGAGAAAAGTTCGGGCTCGTGGCGACGCTCATCGGGCTCGACGAAACGATCTCTCAAACCGTTCACGCACGATACGGTTGGGATTTCGATCAGATTGTCTTCAATCGCCAGTTCGTCGACGTCCTCACCGACAACCCGAATGGCACGCGCACGATGGATTTGACGAAGTTTCACGACACGAAACCTCTGTAATTTCCCGCGCACGCTGCAAATACCGTCGCGCGCGATCACATCTTTATGCCCCAAGCGGTACGCGTGCGTTTTGTTGTGCTGAGTCTTAGACCTCGCGCCGCACCCACGTAGAATGGCTCGTGGAGGCTGCCTTGAAAAAGCTTTTGGTGCTCGCGATGCTTCTTCCGATCGCAGCGTGCTCGGACAACCCCAATAACTTTGGCGACGACACCACCGACACAGGCACCGGCGACGAGACCTCGACGACCGACGATGGCGGCTCGACGACCGACGACACCGGCACGCCTCCCGTAACGGGCGCACTCGCCGCGAACCTCGCCATCACCGATCTCAGCGTCCTTCAAGGCGTCGAGGTGAAGGTCGTGAAGGGCGGCGGCATGTCCGCGAAGAATGCTCCCATCATCGTCGGCCGCCCAGGCATGGTGCGTGTCTCCGTCGCGCCGCAAACCGGTTACGTCCCGAAGTACCTCCAAGGCGTTCTCACGTTCCACACCGCAGGCGTCGATCACACGTTCAACGCAGCGCTCGCACCGAAGGTCGCCTCGACCGACGCTGACTGGAACAGCACGTTCAACTTCACGTTCGACGCTACCGCCATCGGCACCGACACCACGTTCTTCGTGAAGATCGTGGATTCCAAAGGCACCGACGACAGCAACACCAAAGCTCAGTACCCGAACAACGCCGCGCCCGCGGCGCTCGGCGCGAAGACGTCGGGCTCGGTGAAGATCAAGCTCATCCCGATTCACTTTACGAACTACACGGCTGGCACGCCCTCGACCAGCACAGCCGACATCGCTGCGTACAAAGCATCAGTGATGGGCCTCTACCCGACTGCGAACGTCACGGTCACCCTCGCATCGACGGTCAACTACGCGGGCGCCGTGCCGACAGCGGGCGGCAGCAACTGGAGCTCGCTCCTCAACGCCATCATCCAGCTTCGCGCCGGAGACTCCACGCCCGACCTTTACTATTACGGAGCGTTCGCACCGACCTCGTCGTTCGCGAGCTTCTGCAATCCCAGCTGCGTGGCGGGTCTCAGCAGCATCCCCAGCTCACCTGCAAACTACACGCAAAAGGCGGGCATTGGTTTGGTCTACGGCGGTGACGCAGACAGCCAAGCCGCCACTGGTCAGACGATGGCGCACGAGATCGGTCACGGTCACGGTCGCGCGCACTCCCCGACGAACTCCGGCGTGTACGGTTGCAGCGATCCCCAAGGCATCGATCCCGGTTACCCGTACACGAACGGCGGCATCGGCGTGTGGGGCTACGACATTTCCGGCTCGGGCCAGCGCGATCCGACGAAGTACTACGACATCATGGGTTACTGCGCTTACGACTGGATCAGCGACTACACGTACAACGCGCTCTTCAATTGGGTCGTCGCGGACGGCGCCGACATGATCGTCCCGAAGACACCCACCACGTACCGCCAAATCATGATCGACGGCGACGGTACCGCGACGGTGGGCGACGCGTTCCCCGTGTACGGCATCGTCAGCGGCGACTCTCGCACCGTCACCTTCGAGGACAACGGCGTCGCGCACACGGTCACGGGTTATTATTACCCGTACGATCACGTCAAAGGCGGCTACGTGCTCGCCCCCGAGCCGTCGCACTTCACGACCGTCCGCGTCGACGCGAAGCTCGCGCACTAGAGGAAAGTTGATACGGTGGGGTTGTGAACCCTGCCGACTTTCTCGTCGGGCTGCTTCTCGGCGTCATCTTCGTTTCGCCGTTCGTCATCTCGTACGCGCTCTTCATCCGCTGGATCGATCGCTTCGAGCCCGAGCCGTGGTGGCTTTTGATTTGCGCGTTCTTGTGGGGCGCGCTCTTCGCGACGGTCGGCGGCGGGCTTTCGAGCGCAGTCGGTGAAGGCGTCGCGATGGCCGTCACGGGCCAATCCGAGCACGCCGAAAGCATTCAAGCCTTCGGCGCAACGGTGCTCGCGCCCGTATTCGAAGAAGGCTTCAAAGGCCTTGGTGTTGCGATCATTGCGGCCATTAGCGCGATGGGCGTGAAAGAGCTCGATGGTCCACTCGACGGCGCCATCTACGGCGGCATGGTCGGCCTCGGCTTCACCCTCACTGAAGACACGCTCTACGTCGCGAGCGCCTACGCGGAAAGCGGCCTCGCCGGGTTCGTGGGGTTGCTCTTCTTGCGCACCGTGCTCCTCGGTCTATCCCACTGCACGTTCACGGCGTGCACGGGCCTTGGCTTCGGCATCGCCGTCGAATCACGAAGTTGGTTCGTGAAAATTCTCGCACCCGTCGCCGGCTACGGCTGCGCGATGGCCATGCACGCCATGCACAACGCGCTGCCCACCTTCTTCCACGCCGAAGGCACCGTCGTCATGATCCTCATCTCGTGGATCATCGATTTCCTCTTCTTCGTTTTGCTCGCGTGCCTCGTCGTGCGCGATCGCTCCATCGTCATACGCGAGCTATTACCCGAGGTCGGCGCGCTGCTTCACCCGCAAGAGCTGAAGCTCGTCACGACGTACTTCTCGCTCGGCTGGAAGAACTGGGGCGCTCTCTTCGCGCAAGGCTGGTCGGTGTTTCGCAAACGCCGCAAAAAGCAGCTCGCGCTCGTCGAGATCGCGTTCATCAAGAATCGTCGACGCCGCGGCGAGCGCGGCCGTGGGCTCGACGTGAAAGAGGCCAAGCTTCGCTGGGAAGTCGCGCTCCTCAACCGAATGGGGATTTGGATCGGGTCCTGAGCCTCCCGCTCTCCGCGAGCCTCAGGGGGCGCCCGGAAAGTCGCCCGGCGGATCGAGCGTGATCGTCGGCGGAGAGATCGCACCGACAATCGCGCGGTGCGAGCCGTCGGAAGAATCGGCATCGACGTACAAGAATGAACCCTCGGACCACTCGAACAGCGCGGGCGACGAAATGTTTTTCGGCAGCGTGAAGACATCGCCTGGAGCGCGCGCGAGCGGCCCATCATCGTAGCGCGCGGCGAAGCCGATCTCCGGAACCGCGCCCGCGTCGATGGCAAGGCCAGTGTAGAGTACACGTATTTGGAGGCGGCCGCCGGGCGTCATCCGTGGCGCGAGGCACGGGTCGGAGACGCTCAAGGTGTCGAAAGGGGGAAGCTCACCCACGGCCAGCGTGGTCTTTGGTGCAGCAGGCGCGAGCACGGGCTCGGTTCCTTTGCGCAGCCAGGTCGAGCCGTCTGCGCTCGTCGCTTCGTAGATTGAGCCGCCTTGCGCGAACATCATGAGGAACGTGCCATCCGGAAGCATTGCGATGCTCGCCGAACCGATGGGTCCGAGCGCATCGGGCGCAAGGACGGGCGTGGCGCTCTTCGTGAACGTGAGCCCATCGGACGATCGCGCCAGGCCCACGGCGCCATTGGCTGTATAATACAACGATACGCCGCTCGGCGTGGCGAGCACGCTCGGGTGGGAGAGGTCCGAGCCCTCCCACGCTTGATCCGCGGAGAGAACGGCCTGCGCGTGGTGCCCGAGATCTTGCGTCGCGCCGTAGAACGTCCGCGCGTCGAGCGCGTGCGAGCGCGCGATGATGTCGCGCGACTGCGCGTCCTTCATGACGACGTAAAGCGCGAGCTCACCGTCGCCGGCGAGAGCGAGCGCCGCGGGCTGTCGAAATTGCGAGGCTGCGACATCGAGAACGTAAGGCGCGGCGCCGCGAACTTCGGCGGCCGCGAGCTTTCGAAACGGCCCTGCGCCTGCCGTGGGCAAATTCGAGTCGCCGCCAGCGGTCTCTGCGAGCGTCGAGCACGCCGCCAGTAGTGTGAGAAGGAGGCGTTTCAAAATCCCACCACCATCGACGTTCCGAGATTCCAAATGTAACCGCCGGCAGTGTAGTCGCCGACGAGGTCTGCGGGATCGGTCTTGGTCGTGACCGTGGTCGGCAGCACGGAGACTTGTGCGTGCACGTCGAAGCGTACTTCGCCCGGAAGAAACGAAAGTGGTTTGTCGATCGTGAGGCCCGCGCCGATCGCCATGGTGTGCCTGTCGCGGTCGAGATAGTTCGTGATGCCCGTTTGTGCGGCGATGGGCGACTTTTGGAACGAGTACCCCGCGCGCAAGAAGCCGTGGCAATTCGCGCGATCGAGCGCGCGCCACTCGACGCCGATGTGCGGCACGATGCGATCGGTCATCACGAGCGGAATCGTCACCGTCTTCGCAGGGACCGTCGGCGGCGTGATGCCGGCCGGCCAGCCGTTGACAGGCGGCGGAATGTCGAGCGAGACGTCGAGGTCGGCGACGGGCGTCTTGTATGCGCTCCAGTCGATCCACGTGAAGTCGATGTTCATTCTGAGGCGGTCCGCCGGAAGGAAGCTGCCGCCGATGACCACTTGCTGAGGAAGGAACGCATCGATACTCGACGACACGAGCGAGTAGTACGCGGTCGTGATCGGCGGCGTCGGCACCGGACCAAGGCTGATGGCGCCTCGAAGGCGCGCGCTCAGCTGGAGGTTCAGCGCGAACTGCCCACGATAGGCGATGCCGAGCGCGGCGCGTGGGCCCAGCGCAACGCGCGCGCCGAATTGTGGATACCGAATCGCCGTGAGATCGGCGTCGACCTCGTGTCGCACTTGCGACTGCTTGACGTCGATGATGTTCGCGTCGCCTTCGATGTCGAGCGTGCCGTGTGTCGCGGCCATGAACGACAAGCCGCCACCGAGCGCAAGCCACGGCACAGGCTGGACCGCGAGATTGGCTGCAAGATACACGCGTTGATTTCGGTTGTCGTAGAGCTCCCAGCGCGGCTGGGTCTGCGGTAAATCGCGAACGCGCGACAGGCGATCATCGGGAATGTGAAGGCCAAGCCCGAACGCGACGGGTATGCCGAGGATCTTCCCTGGGAGCAAGATCCCACCGACGAGTCCCGCGACCGGGTCGACGGCGTTGCTCTTGCCGTTGGTCTCGAGCTCGTGCGTTGCTCGAAAATAACCGATCGCGATTTCGAATCGCCTCCCGAGAGCAAGACCGGCTGGGTTGTAGTAGCTGGCGGAGAAATCATGGGCGTCGGCGACTTGTGCATCGCCCATCGCCGTGCCACGTGAGCCGAACCCGAACGTGTCGAGCGGGTTTGCACGCGCCAGAGGCGCGGAGAGCAAGAGCGCGACGGCGAGCCTCGCGGAGAGCGTGAGTCGGGCCTTCAAAATCCGACTCCAAGTTGAATGCCCGTGACGACGATCGACCCGGCGAGCTTCGCGGTCGACGCGCTTCCGTCAGGCTCGCCTGCTTCGACGGTGGCCGTTCGCGGCGCGAGTACGTGCATTTGCGCGAACGCGTCGACGTCGAGCCGGAGCGGCCTTGCGATGCTCACGCCCAGCCCGGCGGTGAAGACATGACGATCGGTGTCGAAGTAGCGCGTCGGAACGTTGACGAGCGCCTGCCTCACGAGATCGTATGCCTGCGATGCCGGGAGATGCGCCGGCACGGGCGTCGCCTCGAAGAAGTATCCGCCACGTGCGTGAAACGAGGCACCTGCCGGAAGCTTGAACGAGCGCTCGATGCCCGCACGCGGCACGACCGTGTCGGAATAACCAACGCGCGTGACGCCAAGCGATTGGCAGTCCGTTGGATCGTCGCATGGGATCGTTGGCTCGAGCGGGCCTGGATAGTCGCTCCAGTGCTTCCACGTGGCGCCGACTGCGAGCTTCCACTTTGCGTTTTCCCAGCCGACTTCGAGACCGGCTTGAAGTGGATCGTACTGCGCGAGGCCCGCGATGTTGAACACTGGAATGTTGAGCGTGCTGAGCTTCGTTGCGTCGATCGAAACGGAAAATCGCGCGGCAAGCGCGCCACGAAACACGGCGCCGATGCGAGCGGTGCCGCCAGCCCATGGGTGCTCCCATGATGCGCCGACAATCGGTGCGTAGGTGGCGACAAGCTGATCGTCGATGCGCGTGCCGACTTTTCCAGTGGAGTCGGCTGCGACGACGACGCTACCGACGATCTCGGCGAGCGCGGCGACGCCCGCTCCAATGCGAAGTCCGTGGCCGATGTCCGCTCCGACGCCCATGCGAATGGCGACGCACTGTGCGCGGTCCGACAAGAGCGGGAATTGCGGCGTCTCCGGGTAGAGGATGCGACCTCGCACGACGACGTCGGTCGGCGTGTAGAACGCGAGCGCGCCCGCGACGCGGTTCTCGAGCGCGCCTTTGAACGGGATGGGCAAGTCCGCGCCGATGTCGATCCCGCGGGCGCTATGATCTTGGATGCGACCTGGCAGTCCGTCGCCGCTCGCTTCCTCGTCGAAGTTGGCGCCGAGCATGCCGAGCGAAAGCTTGGCAACGGAGATACGCGAGAGAAGCGCAGGGTTCGTGTACGCGGCCTCGAAGTCGCTGCTCGTTGCCGCGCCGGTCCCGGCCATCGCAGACGATCGTGCGCCGTACCCGAAGAGGTCCTCGGGTGACGCAAGGGCACGCGGCGACCAGAGGCTCGAGAGCGTGAGAGTGATCGCGATCGCTATCGCACGAGCCCGCCGCACGAGGCGACCTTAGCAGAGAGCTGGCCGCAAGCGGCTGCGATGTCGGAGCCCCCGCTATAGCGCGCGTGAGAAAAGACGCCGTGGGCCGCCAGATCATTGCGGAAGCGATCGTGCGATGCGGAGCGCAAGAAGGGGTCGCCTGCGCCGATGCTGTTGTAAGGGATCACGCTGATGCGAGGGCGAACGCCCGTCGCGGCGACGAAGCGCTTGAAGCGGTCGGCGAGCGCGAGCGCGTGATCGGGGGTGTCGTTGCGGCCATCGAGGAGCGTGAGCGCCCACATCGGCGCGTGCCCGCTCGCGCGTGCGTGAACGGCGGTGGCTTCGAGGACGTCGTCGAGCGAGTGTGATTCGTCGATGGGCATCAGCGACGCGCGATCGCCCGCGATGGCCGAGCCGATCGAAACGCCGAGCCTCACGCGTGGCACTTCGCGTGCGAGTCGCAAGATGCCGCTCGGGATGCCCGATGTGCACACGGTGATCGCGCGCGCGTCGACGGGCTGCGCACACGGGTCGGTGAGCACGTCGATCGCGGCGAGCACGCGATCCAGATTCGCGAGTGGCTCGCCCATGCCTTGGAAGACAACGCCGTGCACGCGCTCGCCCGCCCGCGCGTCGAGCGTGCGGCGCACTTCCCTCACCTGCTCGACGATTTCCCACGTCTCGAGGTTGCGCAGAAGCCCCATTTTCCCGGTGGCGCAGAACGCACACGCCAGCGCGCACCCGACTTGCGAGCTCACGCACACCGAGAAGCGGCCGCGCTTTTCGAGCGGGATTCGCACGGTCTCGAACCGTTTGCCGTCATCACCAAAGAGCGTCAGCTTGCGAAATGGATCGAGCAAGCTCTTCTGTTCGATGCCGCGGGTGAGCTGCGGAACGTGACACGATTCACGCAGTGCGATCATCGACGTGCGTCGAACGCCCTGCAGCGGTACGTCGATGGCGTCATCGCGGTGAACGGCCGCGACGATGCGTCTCGCTTCGGGCTCGTCGAGCACGGGGAGCTTTGCGCGGAGTGCGCTAGGTGTGAGCCCTTGAAGCGCGAGCACGGTGGTTTCCCTTACCACATGTGGGGCTGTGCTAACGTTGACGCGTGTTTGGGATGAGCTTCGGCGAGCTCGCGGTGGTCGTCATCGTCGCGCTCGTCGTCATGGGTCCGAAGGAGCTGCCGAAGGTCCTGCGCAAGCTTGGGCAGTGGGCCGGCAAGCTCCGACGCATGGCTGCCGATTTGCGCGCGCAAAGTGGTATCGACGAAGCGCTCCGGACCGAAGGGCTCGACGCCGATCTCCACGAGATCCGCAAGCTCGCCCGCGGTGAGCTCGACGGCGTCATGAAACGCGATCTCTCCCTCGCCGCCGCAACCACTGCGGTCGCCACATCCTCGAACGCAACGCCGAGCGTGCACGAAACGCAGCCCGCTGTTTTCTCCGACATGTTCGTCGAGCGTGATCGCGAAAACCCGCGCGAAGGCGCCGATTCGTACGGCGCTCTTCCGGACACCGCCATCGTCTACGACGGCTCGCTCCCGAAGAGCGCGCTCGCCGATGATCCGCTCTACGTTCTCGGCGACGCTACGGCGAAGCTCCCAGAGCGCGCAGTCGAAAAACCCGAGGAGCCCCAAACCGCTGCGCTCGATAGCGGTTGGGAACCGAGCGCGTCATGAGCGCCGCCGTGCCCGAGAAGGATGGGAAGGACGAGAAGGAGCCGGAAGCAGAAGTCAAAATGACGATCTGGGAGCACTTGAACGAGCTCCGTTCTCGGCTCGTTCGCGCGGCTCTAGGCGTTCTCGTCACGACGTGCGTCGCGTGGGCGTATCGCGTGCAGATCCTCGGGTGGCTCATTCACCCGTACGAAAAAGCGTGGATGGCCCGCAAGATGCCCGGCCTCCCCGAGCTGCAAACGCTATCACCCGGCGACGTCTTCGTCGGGTACCTCCAGCTCTCGCTCGTCGCGGGCATCATCGCTGCTGCGCCGATCATTTTTTATCAGCTTTGGGCATTCGTGAGCCCGGGCCTCTACAGTCGCGAGAAGCGCTTCGTCATTCCGTTCGTCGTCTTCTCGACGACGCTGTTTCTCTCGGGCGTCGCCTTCGCCTACTACGTCGCGTTCCCGTTCACGTTCAATTACTTCTTCTCGCTGCTGGGGCAAGTCTCCGACTCGGGCACGGTGCTCACGCAGCGGCCCACGCTCGAGTTCTATCTCGATTTTTCGACGCGCATGCTGCTCGCGTTCGGCATCGTGTTCGAGCTGCCGCTCTTCATCACGTTCTTGTCGCTCGCGAACATCGTCACGCCGCGCCAGCTCTTGAAGTTCGGCCGCTGGGCGGTGCTGCTCTCGTTCGTCGTCGGTGCGATCGCCACGCCCGGCCCCGAGATCACGAGCCAGATTGCCGTAAGTGGTGCGCTCGTCGTTCTCTACTTCCTGTCGGTTGCCATTGCATTCGTGATCGCGCGCAACAAAGAGAAAAAGAAAAAGGCCGAGTGATCCGCGATCCGATCCTCGGGCAGTATCGCGCCCTGCGGCGTGATCCGCTGCGCTTCATGCTCGAGTCCCGTCGCGATTTCGGCGACGCCGTGCCGATGCGCTTCGGGTGGATCAAGGCTTGTCTCCTCGCCGACCCGGCGCGCGTGCGTCATGTCCTTCAAGACGGCGCGAAGGCGTACAGCAAACAGACGCGCGGTCTCGATAAGCTCCGTCTCGTGCTCGGCAACGGGCTTTTGACGAGCGAGGGCACGTTTTGGCTCCGGCAGCGCCGCATCATGCAGCCGGCCTTTCATAAAGATCGCATACGCGAAGCCTCGCTCGCGATGAAGCGCGCCGCGCTCGATCTTGCAGAGCAATGGGAGCGCGCGGCCGACGCGAATGTCGAGCTCGACGTCGCCAAAGAGATGATGGCGCTCACGCTTCGCATCGTGTGCGACACACTGCTCGGCGCAGACGTGCGCGGGCGCACGGCCGACATCGCCGGCGCGGTCAACACGGTCATTCACGACATCAACGAGCGGACGCGCGTCTTCTTCGACGTGCCCATCAACGTGCCAACGCGCCGCAATCGGACGCTCCAGAAAAGCATCGACGTGCTCTACGCGATCGTGAACCAAACGATCGCCGAGCACCGCGCTGCGCTCGCGCACGGTGAAGCGCCGCGTGATTTGCTCACGTTGATGCTTCTCGCGAAAGACGAAGAGACCGGCGCATGCATGACCGACGAGCAGCTCCGCGACGAGGTGCTCACGGTTTTCCTCGCGGGCCACGAGACCACGGCGAACGCGCTCGCATGGTCGTTTTACTGCCTCTCGAAAAACCCCACCATCGATCGCACGCTCGCGCACGAGCTTTCGTCACTCGACAGCGACAAGCTCGACCCAGCGCAGCTCCCATACACAAACATGGTCATCAAAGAGGTGATGCGCCTCTATCCGCCCGCGTGGATGATCGGGCGGCAAGCCGAGCAAGACGACATCGTCGACGGTTTCCGCATCGCGCGCGGCACGCTCGTGTTCGTGTCGCCGTACGTCACGCATCGCCATCCCGACCTTTGGGAAAATCCAGAGGGCTTCGACCCCGAACGCTTCACGCCCGAACGCGAAGCTGCGCGCCCCCGCTTCGCGTACTTTCCGTTCGGCGGCGGCCCGCGCTTCTGCATCGGCCAAGGCTTCGCGAACGTCGAAGCCACGACGATCCTCGCGATCCTCGCCTCGCGCTTCCGGCTCGACCTCGCCACGACCCGCGACGTCGTTCCCGAGCCACTCATCACGCTTCGCCCGCGCGGGCCGCTTCTCATGCGCATCAGGCGCCGGGCCTAAGACGACCGCCAAGGCGCCAAGAACGCCAAGAAGAGGAGAGTGGGTTCGAACCGCGCGTTAAGCGGGAGCTGGGAGGCGGTGGGCGTCTTCCCACAAAGATTCGATGTCGTACTGGGAGCGGGCTTCTTCCAGAAAGACGTGGACGACCACATCGCTGAAGTCCATCAGGATCCAGCGCGCGCTCGAGCGGCCTTCGACGCTTTGCGGGCGACGGCCGTGGGCGCGGAGTGTCTCTTCGATACCGTCGGCGAGCGCGGCGACTTGGCGATCGCTGCGGCCCGACATCAGCACGAGGAAGTCGGCGTAGTCGACGCGGCCCGCCACATCGAGGATTTCGAGACCGACGGCTTTCTTCTCGAGAGCCGCAGTTGCAATTTCGATCGCCAAGCGACGTGCGCTATCGCTCGCGACGCTGACCGCCGGAATTGGATCGAGGCGCGGCCGCCGCATCGACGGCGGCGGAGGGAGCCCCTCGCGGAGAGCGGGGCCGCGTGGCGGCGGATCGTGCGAGGCGATCGGTGGAAGCGCAGGGCGGCGCTTCGGCTTCGGTTTCGGCCGGGGTGGTTTCTTCTTCGAGGACTTTCCCGAAGGCTCTTTTTTGGCGTGGGACGCTCGGAGCTTTACGTCGCCATCGCGCTTACGCGTCGTCAATCGAGCCTTTCTATCGCGTTTGGCCGTCGCCGTCGACGATCCACTTCATCGTCGTGAGTGACTCCAGGCCCATCGGCCCGCGCCAGTGCAAACGGCTCGTGGCGATGCCGATCTCGGCGCCAAGACCGAGCTCGCCGCCATCGTGAAAACGCGTCGACGCGTTGACCACGACGCATGCCGCATCGACCTCCGCACGAAAACGCGCTGCATGACCGGCATCGCGCGTGAGGATGGCCTCGGTATGACCCGAGCCGTAGCGAGCGATGTGCGCGAGCGCACCATCGAGCCCATCGACGACGCGAACGGCGATGATGCGATCGAGAAATTCTCGCCCCCAGTCGTCCGCGCCCGCGGCCTTCACAGCGAAGGCCTCGGAGAGCGCGAAGGCCTCGCAGAGCGCAAGGACCTCTTCACATCCGCGAATTTCGCATCCACCCTCGACGAGCGCACGCGCGATCGGCCCGAGGAGGCGCGCGGCGTCTTTGCGGTCAACGAGCAAACACTCGAGCGCGTTGCACACGCCAGGTCGCGAGAGCTTCGCGTTGACGACGATGCGCGCGGCGTCTTGTGCGTCGGCGCCGGCGTCGACGAACATGTGGCACACGCCTTTGTAGTGCTGCACCACAGGCACGCGCGCGTTGTCGGTGACGAATCGAATGAGCGCTTCGCCGCCCCGCGGAATGATCAAATCGATCGCTCCCTCGGCGCGCACCATCTCGAGCACACTCTCGCGCGTGCTCGCCGCGAGAATTACGGCGTCACGAAACGCTTCGGGCAACGCGGCGCGAATCACGTCGCCGATGATCGCGTTCGATCGCGCCGCATCCGAACCGCCCCGCAAAATCACTGCATTCCCGGCTTTGAAACAAAGCGCCGCGGCCTCTGCCGTTACGTTGGGGCGCGACTCGTAAATCATCCCAATCACGCCAAGCGGGACACGCACTCTCCGCACGCGGAGCCCATTCGGTCGAGCCCGATCCTCGATGACCGCTCCTACTGGATCCTCTTCGCCCGCAATCGCTCGCACCACCGCAGCCATCGCGCCGACACGTTCGCCATCGAGCCTCAGCCGATCGATCAACGCGTCTGTCGTCTTCGCGGCCGCAACGTCCTTTGCGTTCTCGAGGGCGATGCGTTCGACGTTCGCGTCGAGCGCGTCAGCAACCGAATGCAGCGCCGCATCTTTCACGGCACGCGAAGCGATCGCCAACCTTCGCGCGGCCTTTCGCGCCTCCTCGAACATCCGCCGACCT
>JBBSFE010000086.1:0-29111 GCA_038239005.1 Polyangiales bacterium | reverse complement strand
TCGACGGTGTCGAGCATGTCTTCGATGCGCTTGAAGGTCGCGTCGGCAAGCTTCTGATACTCGGGTTCGTCCATGGTCAAAGAGCCTTTAGGGCGTGCAGCATACCGTGACGGGATTCGTCGCGCCTGCCGAGCCCGTTGGGCCGCCTGTTCCGCCGTTGCCGCACGTCCCGGCGTTCGTCGTTACCGTGGGCGCTTTCGCGCTGTCGCATGCGGGGCAGCTTTGGCAGGAGCCGTCCGTGAAGACCGACGCGACTTTCGTTCCGCCGCAGCTTGGTGCGTTGTAGACGTCGATCGTTGCGGTGCAGGTTCCGGCGCTCGCGGTGCACGTACACGTCGAGCAATCGCGCGTGTCGCTGTTCGATGTGAAGAAGCGCGTCTTCACGGTGTACGGCGAAGGCGTGAGTGGACACGCGATGTCACCCGCTTGATAGATGCACGTCTTCGTGCCGAGGCCGCCCGAGGGAGCTTGCACGCACGTTGCGCTCGCGGTGCATCCACCCGTGTCGACCTTGCCGTCGTAGGCGCATGCCGCGAAGCTCGACGTCCACGAGGCGGGCGGCACGGTCTTCGACGGCACGCCGGTGCAATCCCCGTTGTAGGAGGTGGCCTGCGCGTTGGCTTTCACGTTCGTGACGCCGCTGCCGCCGCTGGTCACGCAGAAGTTTGCTGGGAGCCCGGCGCCGCCGACGTTCGTGGCGCAAGCGTCGGAGTAATACGTGATGCCAACGCCCGTGCTGCAGCTCACGTTGAGCGGACCAGTGCATCCACATCCGCATGTCGCGGACGCAGCCGAGAACCCATCGTGGCCGGTGGAAGATGCAGTTGCGTACGCGCCGCCGCAACCTGGGATCGTCGAGCCCGATGCGGTCGCGAGCGCGACCGGACCGCTCCAGCCCGACGGAACCGCCGCGGTACACACGTAACCGGCCGTCTGACAAACCGGGTCGGCGCAATCGACGAGGCCGTTGCAGTTGTCGTCGAGACCGTTGGAGCAATCTTCTGCGCCGGCGTTGCACTCACCATCGGGTACGTCGCCATCGGGTTTGACGAACGTGTCGACGACGACGTCGATGGGTGCGTCTTGATTGCCATCACTACCGCCGAAGACATCGAATGCGGTGGCGTCGTTGCCATCGCACACGGCTTTGTCGGTGCATTGACCCGATGAGAATTGCGCGCACGCCGCAACGACGCCGAAGCCGCACGCGAGCACGAAGGCAGCGTGCTTCAAAACTTGCCTCCGATGCCCGCAAAACCTGGCCCGAAGAGAAATCTCGCGGAGACCGCGCTGTGCTCCGTTTTGGCTTTTGGCCACGCGAACCACGTGATGAGTGTTGCGGCAGCGAACACACCGGAGACGACGTACATCGTGATCGAGAGTACGCCGTCTCGATTTTGCGCGTCGACTGCGTTCGACAAATCCTGACATGGCTGCGTCGCGCCGCCCGCGCCGACGCACGTGCTCGCGGGCATGCCGCTGCGAAGCGCGGCCGCGGAGTCGGCGTCACCTTGCGATGCAAAACCGAACGCGATGCCTCCGATGAGACCACCCGCGGCAAGAACACCGAACGCAATCGTGGTCGCGACGTGTGCGCCGTCACCGCCGCCGCTCGCCATGTGCGGTTTGTCTTCGTCGTGATGCGCTGTGGTGTCGACTGCGACGGGCGCGCCGCTCTTAAGCGTGACGCGGATGTTGCGGAGCTTCTCGCCTGCTTTGATGACCACCGTTTGTTCTACCGGGTCGGAGCCTTCGCGCTCGAACCGAAGCTTGTGCGACCCCGGATCGATCTCGATCGGTTTGCCGTCGAGGCTTGTCGCGATGCTCGTTCCGTCGGCCGTGACACGCGCGTCCGAGACGTCAGCACCCGCGCTGTCTTTTGCGGCGAGCACGATCGTCGGCATGCTTTCGTCCACCTCGCGCGACCACTTGGTGCACAAGCCGACCATCACTTTCGGACAAATCGGGCGCGAGCACGCAAGGAACGATTCGCGTGCCGTGTGATACTTCCCGTCGTCGCGGGTTTGCTGGCCTTGTTCGAAGGCGGCGTTGCATTCGCTTTTCGCATCCGCGCGCGCAGAAGGCGCAAGCGCGAACGCTGCGATCGATGCGAGGACCGAGGCCGTTCTCACATGCATTGGGGTTTGTAGTGGACGTGGCCTTTGGCGTCGGTCGTGTAGGGCGGGTTGCAGTCCGCCGCGGGTTTTGTTGGCGTTGGTGCGGCCGTTTGGATTTGTGGGGTCGCCGTGGTTTTCGGGAGGGCAGTGACGCTGATGACGGGCGTCGAGGTCGCGGCGGCGGAGGCAATGCCCGTCGATGGGGGAGCGGCGATCTGCGTGGGCGTGGGCGTCGGCGTGGGCGTTTGCGTGAGCGTTTGCGCCGGCGTTTGCGTTTGCGTTTGTGTCGCGACGGTGACCGGCGGCGTGCGCGCGGCGACGGTGATGATGATCACGCCCACGACGAAGGCTGCGGCGGCGATTGCGGCGATGATGATTTTCGTGCGGGGTTTGGAAGGGTCTTCTGGGGCCGCGGTTTGCGACAGCGAGACACTCGACACACCCGAGCGCGGCTCGGGCATGGAGCGGATGCGCGTTTCAGGTTCGAGCCCGGTCGGAAGCGACTTCATCGCTTTCATCGACCAACTCGAGCCGCTCTCCATTAGACCGACGTTTTCGGCTTGCTCGCTCAAGTCCGATTGGGCGCAGTGCTCTACCCAATCTGCGACTTCCATCGTCGACGCGACGCCAAGCGCCGCTTCGACCTCGGCGGCCATTTCGCGGGCGGTCGCGTAGCGCTCTTCGGGATCGAGGTGGAGGCCCTTCGCGATCACCCGGTCGATCGCGGGCGGCAAACCCGGCACGATGCTCGTCGCGGCCGGCACTTTGCCCATGAGCACTTTGGCGATCGCGTTTGCTTCGTTCTCGGCTTTGAACAGCCGACGACACGTGAGCGCTTCCCAGAGAACGACGGTTGCGGCGTAGATGTCCGTGCGACGCGTGACGTCCTCGCCCTTCACTTGCTCGGGCGCCATGTAACTGAGCTTGCCTTTGAGCTGGCCATCGCGCGTCGTCTGCATGCGGCCCGCCGCCTTCGCGACGCCGAAGTCGAGGACGCGCGCGACGCCATCGACGCCCACGAGAAGGTTTTGCGGCGACACATCGCGGTGGACGATGTTGAGACGCTCGCCGCGATCGCTGCGTGCCTCGTGCGCCGCATGAAGCCCGTGAAGCATGTTCGAGATGACGGCGCCCACGATCTTCGGCGAGATGGGTTTCTCTTCCGCGGTGGCTGCGCGCACGAGACGCGAAAGCGACGCGCCGCGGATGTACTCCATCACGAGGAAGAGCTCGCCGTCGGTGGCGACGACATCGAGCGGCGCAACGACGTTCGGATGAAAGATGCGCGACGCGAGCCGCGCCTCATCGAGGAACATCGCGACGAATGCCGGATCGCGCGCGAAGTGCGCGTGGAGTCGCTTGATGGCAACCGGGCGGGAAAACCCGCCCGCGCCGACGACCTTGCCGAGATGCACCGTCGCCATGCCGCCGGCTGCGATCTCTTTGTAGAGAGCGTAGCGGCCGATCATCCGCTGTTCGGTGCCTGCGTGAGCCTCGGACATCGTCACGGATAAATTACCGGTTTGTCATCCTCCCGTCGATGTCAGGCGCGTGCCGTCGCGCGTCAATTTAGGACGTTTTAGGACCCGGGTCAGTTGAGCGAGTACGGAAGCTCGAGATGGAAGGGCGCAATCGTCGCTTCGAAGGTGGCGCCGCCATCGCGAACCATCTGATAGGCACCGCGCATCTCGCCTCGGGCTGTCTGCAAAACGCACCCGCTCGTGTACTCGAAGTGCTCTCCGGGCCGCAGATAAGGCTGCTGCCCGACGACGCCAGGACCGCGTACCTCTTCCACTTTGCCGTCACCGTCGGTGATGACCCAATGCCTGCTGCGTAGCTGCACGGGCTCGGTTCCTTCGTTTTGGATGCGCACGGTGTAGGCGAATACATACCGGTGCTGCCGCGGGGACGATTGTTCGGCGACGTACTGCGGCTGAACGGAAACACGTATGCCGTCGGTGAGGGCGACCGAGGGTGTCATGCGGCTACTTTCTTCTCGGCCATGTGCGCCGTGAGAAACGCGTGCGTTGCTTTCCACTTAGCGCGCGCTGGAGCACGCCAAACCATTGCGTCGAATGCGTGAATCTCGCCGGGCGCGATGAAGAGCTCCGCGCGCGTGCCGAGTCTGTCGAGGACGTCTTTCAAGCGCTGACACTGAGGCAAGAACGGATCGCGCGATCCGCACGCGATGAAGAACGGCGCGAGCGGCCGATCGGCCCGAAAACCATTTTCGAGAATGCGCAGCGGGCTGGCGAGGCTTGCGGAGAGCGACAGGCTATCGCGATCATCGGTGAACACGCGGTGGCCGAGATACGACGATGCGGCGTCGAAGAGCGCGGCTTTGTACCAGCTCGCGAGCCGCGGGTGCGCGTCGTAGCGATCGGTCAAGTCGAGGTACGGATATGTCGACAAGATCGCGCGCAAAGGAATGTTTGCATCATACACGCGTCGTGCGAAGGGCTCGTGAACGAAGCGTTTGGCGTTCATCACGCCGAGCGCGGTTACGAGGTTGCCACCTGCGCTCTCGCCGGCAATGGCGATGCGTGATCGATCGCCGCCGAACTCGTGTGCGTTGGCGTTGACCCAGAGGAGCGCGTTGACGGCGTCTTCCAGCGGCTCGGGATACGGATGACGAATGCCCATCCGGTAGTTCACGTTGAACACGAGGTAACCGCGCCGCGCGATCGCGAGCGCCATCACGCGGTGGGTGTCCTTCGAGAGCGACGCGAACGCGCCACCGTGCACGTACATCACGACGGGGAGCGGCCGCGTAGCGCGCATGGGCACGTAGACGTCGAGTCGGTGATGCGCGCCGCCCGTGCCGTAGGGGATGTCGCGTTCGAGCGAGACGTGGTGTCGCTCGGGTTGTGCGTCGGGCATCGCGTAGCGAAGCCGCGCCAGTACGTGGGCACCGCGATCTATCGCCGAGTAAACGACGGCACCGCGCGACAGTCGGAGCCGCTGGCTCAAGGAAAGCCGCATGGACGCGGCGCATTGTGTCAGAGGCGCCGCGGGACGGCAAACGTGGCGTATCATCCGCGGCCCATGCTCACGTCGCCCCGCA
Source organism: Polyangiales bacterium (assembly GCA_038239005.1). Classification (GTDB taxonomy): domain Bacteria; phylum Myxococcota_A; class Polyangia; order Polyangiales; family Polyangiaceae; genus DASXHD01. The sequence goes on along the minus strand of JBBSFE010000086.1, from coordinate 23,930 downwards.
TCTCAGGGTCGTGGCTTCGCTCGCTATCGCGCCTCGCGCGCACGCGTGCGGGAAGCTCCGCGCTCCAGCTCGCGCTTCGTGCCGAGCTCAAAATTTCCGAGCTCGATACGCTCGTGTCGTCGAGCTTCGGCAGCATCGCGCTCCACAATCGTCCCGTCGCGGGAAGGCCACCGCGACGTCTCGAGGATTTGAAGCTCGCTCGTCCGAAATCGGGGTGGTCCAAATCGAGCGCGGATTTCATCGCCGCCTACGAAACGCGCAAGGCAACCCCGGAGCAAGTGCTCGTACGCGTGCTCGAACGCGCGCAAGCGCTCGCCGCGATGACACCGTCGATGCGCGTGCTCCTCGACATCGCCGAAGACGATTGTCGCAATGACGCCGAAGCCTCGGGCGATCGCTACCGCGTCGGCGCCCCCAAGGGCTCACTCGATGGCGTGTGCATCGTCATCAAAGAGCAAACGCGCGTTCGCGGGTTGCCCGCGAAAGGCGGCACGTCGTACATGGACGGCCAACCTTCGAAAGAAGACGCAACGGTCGTTCGTCGTTTGCGCGAAGCGGGCGCGGTGATCGTCGGCACCACGCCCATGACCGAGCTCGGGATGACGCCGCTCGGTTTCAATCCGCATCGCACGATGCCACGCAACCCTCACGACACCGGTCACGTTGCTGGCGGTTCATCGACGGGCTCGGGTGTCGCCGTCGCGACGGGCCTCGTGCCTTGTGCGCTCGGCGCCGATGGTGGCGGATCGATCCGCATTCCTTCGTCGTGCAATGGCGTCTTCGGCATCAAGCCTACGTGGGGTCGCGTGAGCCGCGCAGGCGATCTCTTCGGCGGCAGCGTTGCGCACCTCGGACCGATCGCATCGTCGACGATGGATCTCGCGCGCATCCTCGAAGTGATCGGCCCACCCGATCCGCGCGATCCCGAAACCGGCACGGCACCCACGCTTCCGAACGGAACGCTCGTCGCCGCGATTGGGCGCGGTGTGCGCGGCCTCACGATTGGCATCGAGGAAGGCGAATGGGCCGACGCATCACCTGAAGTCGCACGCGCAGGGCGCGAAGCGATCGCGGCGCTCGAAAAAGAAGGCGCACGCATCAAGACGGTCGCCTGCCCGCTTCTCAGGCACGCGCCGGCGATTGGTTATTTGTGCATCGCGATCGAAACGCGGGCGGAGCTCAGGCAAGACTGGCTCGATCACGCCGACGAAATGTCACCCGACTTGCAAATCACGATGGCGATCGTGAAAGAGCTCGGCGCGGTCGAGTTCGCGGAGGCACTACGCCTTCGTTCCGGTTTGCGCCGCGAAGCCGCGCGCATGCTCGGTGAAGTGGATTTGCTCGCGCTTCCAACGACGGTGCGAACCGCACCCGCCGCAACGGACGCGCAATTCGAAAGTGGTTTTCTCGACGCGCAAGCGCTGTCGGGTTTGTGCCGGTTCAACTTCCTCGGCAACCTCACGGGTCTGCCGGCGTGCTCGGCGCCCATTGGCACGCACGAAGGCTTGCCGATCGGTCTTCAACTTTTGGGCGACGCCTGGGACGAGGCCACGGTGCTCGCAGCGAGCGCTCATCTCGAGCGCATCGGCGTTGCGATCGCGCCTCGTCCGAAAGTGTCGGTCGATCAGATCTTGCCGTGATCGTCGCAGTGGCCGTCATGCACGTGGTGCTTGTGGCCTTCGACGACGTAGTCGACGTGGTCGTCGTGCTTGATGGTGTCATGGCCGCATTTCGCGCCGTGAACATGTTTCGAGTCGTGTCCTTCGCATTCGTGGTTGCAGGTGGTCATGCTCTTTCTTACGTGCGTCAGAGGAAAACGATTCCTTCCGATCACGATTTGCTAACTTCGCGTAGCGCATGACGATTCCGCTGAATCTGCTGGAGCTAGAAACGCTCGCGCGAGGGAAGCTTTCTCGAGAGGCCTTCGACTACTACGCGAGCGGCTCCGGCGACGAAGTCACGCTCCGCGCGAATCGCGAGGCGTTCGAGAAGCGTGCGATTCATCACCGCGTGCTCGTCGACGTCAGCTTGCGTTCGATGTCGACGCGCGTGCTCGGGCTCGACGTTTCGATGCCGGTCCTCGTCGCGCCCACGGCATTTCACAAGCTCGCATGTGCCGAAGGCGAGCTCGCAACTGCGCGTGCTGCACGAGCCGCGGGAACGGCGATGATGCTTTCGTCGCTCTCGAACACCGACGTCGAAGAAGTTGCGGCGGCGCATCCCGAGCGAACGATCTTCCAGCTCTACGTCTATCGGGATCGCGAAGCCACGGTGCGCCTCGTGCGCCGCGCGGAGGACGCAGGCTGCAAAGCGCTCGTGCTCACGGTGGACGCGCCTCTTCTCGGCCGACGCGAGCGCGACGTGAAGAACGCGTTTTCGCTCCCGCGCGATCTCAAAGTGAAGAACCTCGTGCCCGCTGGTTACGGCGACATCGAGAAGACGATCGGCGAGTCGGGGCTCGCAGCGTATTTCGCGTCGCTGATCGATCCGTCGCTCGCGTGGAAAGACATCGCATGGCTTCGCGCATCGACGAAGCTACCGCTCGCGATCAAGGGCATCGTCCGAGTCGATGACGCACGGCGTGCACGTGACGAAGGCGCGAGCGCGATCGTCGTGTCGAATCATGGCGGTCGTCAGCTCGATTCGTCACCCGCGACGCTCGACGTTCTCGCGCCCATCGCAGATGCGGTCGGTCGTGACGTCGAAGTGCTCGTCGATGGCGGCGTACGTCGCGGTACCGACGTGCTCAAAGCGCTCGCGCTCGGCGCCAAAGCCGTGCTCGTGGGTCGCCCCATTTTGTGGGGCCTCGCGCACGATGGTGAAGCGGGCGCGCGTTTCGTTCTCGAAACACTCCGCAGCGAGCTCGACCTCGCGATGACGCTCGCGGGCGCCCCGACGCTCGACGCGATCACGCGCGATCTCGTCGAGCCATGAGCTCAGTGCCAAAAGGCGACATTGTCGATGCGCGCGCTCCAGCCGGTCGTTGGTGAGGTCGCGTAGTACGCGCCCGCGCCCATCTCGAGAGAGCCTGGGCCGAATGTTGCCCCGGGAATGCCGGCGTCCGATGTTTGAGAAACACCATCGAGCGAATACGACACGCTCGCTGGCGTCGTCGTGAGATCGACGCTGATGTCGACGTGGTGCCACACGGAAGCGGCAACTGCGACCTTCGACGAAAGTGGCGGGTAAGTGGGGCCGGCATCGAGTGGGTACACGGCGCCAACGAGCTGCGCGCCGCCCGTCGTGATGGCGAGGCGAATGCCGAGCTTGCTGCTGCTGATTTGGATGTCGCCGATGTTGAGAATGGAGCCGGTGAGATCGTTCGTATCGATGATCCAATCGTAGGTGAGCCTGAACTTCGAGACGCCGACGAAGTCGTTGGCGATGTACGCACGAATCGATCCCGAGCCCGATGGCCCAATCACAAACCCGAGTGCGTTGGGTGTCGAAGTGCCGGCGTCCACCGCGCGGCTGACGACGCCGCCATCGTCGACGACGACGAACGTCCATTTCGGAAAGCTGGCGACGAAGGTGTCGTCGAAGTCGTCGCAGAACGATGCGTCGACGGTCGAACAGAATGGGGACGCCGTCGATGTGTCGGTGCCCGAATCTTGAACGACGACGTCGCTTGGGGCGATGACGTCCATCGAGACATCGCTCGCGACGTCGCTGGTTGTTGCGTCGCTCGGCGTGCCGCTGTCGGTCGTGCCGACGAGATCGGAGATCGCGGGAAAGAGGCACCCGCTCGCGCACGCGGTGACGATGACGGCGTAGAGGCGTCTCATGCGGGGCCGAGCACGCTTCTGGCGATCACGATGCGTTGGATTTCGCTCGTGCCTTCGTAGATGGTCGTGACGCGGACGTCGCGCAGGTGTCGCTCGGCCGGGAACTCGCGAATGTAGCCGTACCCGCCGTGGATTTGCACCGCTTCGTTGCAGATGCGAATCGCGGCCTCGGTCGAGAAGAGCTTCGACATCGATGCCTCACGCGAAAACGGAACGCCGCGTTCTTTCATCGATGCGGCGCGCATGCAAAGCAGATGCGCGGCATCGAGCTCGGTGAGCATGTCGGCGAGCTTCCACTGGATGGCTTGAAACTCGGCGATGGGCTTGTCGAAGGCTTTGCGATCCTTCGAATACTGCACGCTCTCCGCAAGCGCGGCGCGCGCGATGCCGATCGCTTGCGAGCTGATGCCGATGCGGCCGCCGTCGAGTGCCATCATGGCGATGCGGAAACCGGAATTCTCTTCGCCGAGAAGCGCGCTCGCCGGGACGCGACACTGATCGAACGTGAGCGAGACGGTGTTCGACCCGCGAATGCCCATTTTGTCTTCGGCTTTGCCGATGCGAAGGCCCGGCGTTCCGCCTTCGACGAGGAAGCACGAGATCCCTTTCGTGCCCGCTGCGCCGGTTCGCGCCCACACGACCATGACGCCCGCATGCGCGCCGCTCGTGATCCATTGCTTCGAGCCGTCGATGATCCAGTCGTCGCCGTCGCGGCGGGCCGTCGTTCGCATCCCGCCGGGATCGCTGCCAGCTTCGGGCTCGGAGAGTGCGAACGAGCCAGCGATGTATTCGCCGCTCGCGAGCTTGGGGCAGTACGTCGTCTTTTGGTAATCCGAGCCGAAGCGGGCGATCACCTCGCCGACCATGTTCGTGACGGCCATCGTCACGGCGGTCGATGCGCACCCGCGTGCGATCTCTTGCATCGCGAGCGCATACGACACGACGCCCGCGCCGCTGCCGCCGAGCTCTTCCGGGACGTTCACAGCCATGAGGCCGAGCTCGGCGAGACCTTTCAAAATCTCTTTCGGAAACCGCTCGTGCTCGTCGATGTCGTGCGCTTGCGGCGCAATCACGCGCGTTGCGAAATCGCGCGCGGACTTCTGCACGAGTGCCTGCGTCTCGGTGAGCGCGAGATCCATTCGTGTCGAGCTTACACGGTGACGTTATGCTCGCGCCATGCGTCGCGCACTCGCCTTGCTCTTCTTCGTGGCATGCAATCATCACGCGGGCGAAAGCGAGCGCGATCGGAAAGGCAAGGCCACGACCGATCCTCCGCCGCCAACGACGATCGTCACGCCGGATGTCGCGATGCCCGCCGATACCACCGTGTATCGCGTGCCCATCGAAGCGAGCCCGATGCGCGGCAAGGCGACGGCTCTCGTCACGATCGTGGAGTTCAGCGATTTCCAATGCTCGTTTTGCCAGCGCGCCGAGCGGACGCTCACAGCGCTTCGCACCCAATACGGAGACAACCTTCGCATCGTTTGGAAAAACGAGCCCATGCCGAATCACTCACATGCTCGCGCCGCCGCAGAGGTCGCGCTCGAAGCCCTCGACGAAAAGGGCATCGACGGTTTCTGGGCCGTCCACGACGCTCTTTACGCCTTGAAGTCGAGCGCGCTCGACGACGACGCATTCCTGACCATCGAGAGCGCCAACGCCATCAACACCGTGAAGGCGCAACAGGCCATCGCCAAGTCGAAGCACCAAACGCGTTTCGACGACGATCACAAGCTCGCGGCAAAGGTCGGCGCCACAAACACGCCGACGTTCTTCATCAACGGCCGCAAGCTCGTCGGCGCGCAATCGATCGCGACATTCACGACGCTCATCGACGCCGAGCTCGCCAAGGCGAGCGCGCTCGTTGCGAGCGGCACCGCCAGCGACAAGGTCTACGACGCGATCATGGCGTCCGCGAAGTGACGAGAGTGATCACAGCGTGAACGCGACTTTCGACGCGTAGCCGCCCGGGCTCGGCACCTTCACCGCTTTGACGGCATCGCAGACGCACTTGGCTTGCGCTTGACCCTCTTTGTTGTTCGTCGACACTCCGACGGCGACGACCTTGCCCTCTTTGCCGTGCGGCTCGACATACGCCGTCACGTTGAACTTGGAGCTCGATGCGGCGTCGGTGCACTTGTCGATGTCCTTCTTGTGCTTCGCGAGCGCCGCCGCGACTTTGTCGGAAGGCCAATCGGCGGGCTGGCGTGCTTCGCCGGGGTCGAACGTGACGTCGCGCTGAACGGTGGCATCGCCGCCGATCGGTTTCGGCCATTGCGCGGTCTCGATGACGTCGAGCATGCAGCGCTCGGTGTCGTAGTCACCGAGGCTCGAGTCTTCGACGTACGTCCATTTCGTTTTGCCGTCCTCGCCGACGCGCATGAAGAACTTCGCGCGACCCGAGAGGTACGCGATGCGCTTCAAGCCGGTCTTCTGGCACGCCTCGAAGTTGGGCGACAGATCTTGGAAGGTGTTCGACACGGCGCGGTCGTCGATGGAGCCGAGCTCCTGCCTGAACGTCGGCGTGCGTGCCGTCGACGTGGTCGTTGCGGTGGGTGCGGTGTCGACGTGTTGCGGCTCTGGCGCCGAGCCGCCACAAGCCAAAACCAGGGCCGAAATGATTGTAGTATGCAAACGTTTCATCGTAGGAGGCTCGCTGCGATGACGATGCGTTGGATTTCGCTCGTCCCTTCGTAGATCTCGGTGATGCGGGCGTCTCGGTAGTGACGCTCCGCGGGGAACTCGGTCGAATAGCCGTACCCTCCGAAGATTTGAAGTGCCTTGTGCGCGACGCGCGTCGAGGTCTCGCTCGCGAAGAGCTTGGCTTCTGCGCTTTCGAGGCTGTGGCGAACGCCCTTGTCTTTCATCGTCGCGGCGCGCCACGTGAGCAGGCGTGCGGCGTCGATTTGCGTGGCCATGTCGGCGAGCATGAACTGAATCGCTTGGTGCTGCGCGATGGGAACGCCGAAGCTCTTTCGCTCTTTGGCGTATTCGACTGCGGCGGTGAGCGCGGCGCGCGCAATGCCGAGCGCTTGCGATGCGATGCCGATGCGCCCGCCATCGAGCGTGGCCATCGCGACTTTGAAACCTTCGCCGACGTTGCCGACAACGGCGTCATCACCGACTTTGCAGTTCTCGAAGAACACGGTGCACGAGTGCGCGCCGTGGATGCCGAGCTTGTGATCGTGAGCGTTCTGCGTGTAGCCGGCGGTGCCCTTCTTCACCAGAAACGCCGTGTGTTTGATTTTCGGCGCCGAGCGATCGGTGACGCAGAAGACGATGATGTGGTCGGCGTGCGGACCGTTGGTAATCCAATTTTTCGCGCCGTTGAGGAGCCAGCCGCCGTCGGTCTTGGTGGCGTTCGTTGCCATCGTTTGCGCGTCGGAGCCGCTCATGGGCTCGGTGAGCCCGAAGCACCCGAGCATTTTCCCTTGTGCCGTGGGCGTCAGGATTTCTTTTTTCTGCTGCTCGGTGCCGAACTTGTAAACGGGATCGCAGAAGAGCGAGTTGTTGACGCTCATGATGACGCCCGAGCTCGCGCATGCCGCGGAGATTTCTTCCATGGCAATCGCGTACGAGAGCGCGTCGAGCCCGCCGCCGCCGTACTCCTCGGGGATGGCCATGCCCATGAAGCCGAGCTCGCTCATGCTCTTGACGATCTCCGCGGGCCAGCGACCGCTCTTGTCGATCTCGGAGGCCTTCGGCGCGATCTCGCGCTGCGCAAAGTCGCGCGCGGTTTTTTGGATGAGCGTTTGCTCTTCGGTCAAATCGAAATCCATTCCGTCTCCGTTACTGGATGTAGTGCGTGAGCAAGGCGGCCGCGACACCGCCCGCGAAACAAAATGAGAGAACGAGGAACGTCCAGAAAAGCCACGCGGGAATCGTGCTCTTTTGCGCGGCCGCGGGCGGTGCAGGCGGCAAGAGCGGCGGCGGCATCGATACCGGTGGCGGCATCGGTGCGCTGCTTCGATGGTGCATCATCGGATCATGCTGCGGCTGGTGCTGCTGTACATGCATCCGTTGCGAAGGCTCCGGCGGTTGAGAGACCGCCTGCATCATGTGGAGCAGCGGCGGCGTGGGTTGCGGCGGCGGCGGTGCCGCGGGTTGCGGTGGCGGCGCGAGCTGCACCTGCGCGGGCGGTGGCGGCCCGCTGTAGTTGAGCTTTGCGCGCATTGCTTGGATCTCGGGCGGCGCTTCGGCGACTTGCAGCGTCGCGTGATGTTGCGCTTGCTGCTGCGCGGCGTGATGATCGTCCATCGGGCTGCGTGTGACGATCGTGGCGATGTCTTCCGAAAAATCATTCTCGATCTCGAGCTGCCGCGTGTTGAGAGCGGGCGTCGCGATGGGAACGCCTTCGTCGAGCGTCGTCGATGGAAGCGGTTGCTCGGGATCGGTCGATGGAACTGCAACCGACGACCCCGACGACGACGCAGCCGGTGGCGGCGCGAGCTTCGCTTCGATTCGCGCCTGCGCGAGCATGACGTCGCGATTCATGACGGCCGTTGGGAGCGTCATGGCCATCGCGGGTTTCGAACGCTTCGCCTCGACTTCACCGAACGCCTCGGGAATGGCTTGCTTGATGGCCTGCGCGAACGCGAGCGCGGTTGCGAAGCGCTCTTCGGGGCGCGGGCGAAGCGCCTTCATGACGACGCGACACAGGGCGTCAGGCAAATCAGGGCGAATCTCTTTGGGCGAAGGCACCGCGCCCGCGCGAATGCGTTTGATGACCTCGACGAGCGGCATCCCCGCGAGCGGGATTTGCCCGGTGAGAAGCTCGTAGAAAACGGCACCTGCGGCGTAGATATCCGCGCGTGCGTCGACCGTCGAAGCCGATGTCCATTGCTCCGGCGCCATGTAGCGCGGCGAGCCCATGCCCATGTCCGGTTGCGTGAGCGGCGCGGCGTCGCTGGATTCGGTGACCTTCGAAATCCCGAAATCGAGAACCTTCACGCACGGCGACCCGTCGACGCGCGTCGTCAGGTAGAGATTTCGCGCTTTGAGATCGCGATGCACGATGCCGTACGTGTGCGCCTCTTGGAGCGCGGAGCAAACCTGCCAGATGTAGAGCGCAGCTTCGGTCGGAGGGAGCGGGCCGCGCGCGGTGACGAGCTCTTTGAAGTCTTTCCCCTCGAGCATCTCCATCACGATGAACGCCTCGCCCGATGGCAAGGTGCCGACGTCCATCACGCGCACGGTGTGCTCGCTACGCAAACGAAACGTGGCGCGTGCTTCGCGCAAGAATCGCTCGGCGGCGATCTTCGGCTCGAGTGAGCTCTCGACGACGAACTTCAGCGCAACGGATTGATTGAGCTGAAGGTGCGTCGCTTGGAGGACAACGCCCATGCCTCCGCTGCCGAGCTGACGCTCGATGCGGTACTTGTCGACGACCACGTCGCCGGCGCGTAGGGGCACGGCCATGAATTCGATCGACGGTACCGCCCGTAAGGGCTTTTACTCAAGGGCGAGCTGCCGAATTCGCGGGATTTCAGGGGCGCGGTCGATCAGCCTCGTTTTGGGGCGAACGGCGATTGGGCGCTCGGATGCCGCCAGCATCTCAGCGTCGAATGCGTTGTCGCCGAAGGCAGCAAGGAGTGGGAGGTTGCCTAGCGCGGAAGAAAGCGCGGCGGCTTTCCCCGCGCCGTATGGAATCGGACGATGCACGGAGGCCGCATAGCGATCGCCCGCGAGCACGGCCGTAGCGGCGAGAACGTGCGCAGAAGGAACGCCCATCGTTGCGGCGGCTGCTTCGACGACGGGACGCGGCGACGCACTCACGACGAAAATTTCATGGCCGAGCTTGCGTGCTTCTTCGATGACGACGCGCACTTCCGGATGAATGCGTGAACGAAATGCGACGTCGACGAGGCCGAGCGCGAATGCGGTGGTCTCGGCGTGTGACCAGCCCGCGTTGACCCACGTCATCACTTCGCAGACGAGCTCTTCGTCGAACTTGCCCTCGAGATAGGTCGCGTAGATGCGGCGAGCGATTTCGGCGGGCGACCCCGATGTGTCGATGCCGTGTGCGCTTGCCGTTTGGGAAACGGCGCGTGCGGCGTCGTCGTGCATGCGACCGGAATCGAGGATGCCAAAGAAAAAATCTTCTCCGACGTCCCCGCTCCAGAGCGTGCCGTCACCGTCGAACGCGAGCGCGCCTTTCGGCCCACGAAGCTCGGCCGCGAGATCGCGCGCCGTGACCCGCGGAAGGTCAGAAGGGGATTTCGTCGTCGCCACCGCCACCGCCCACGGGACCTGCGTCGAAGTCGTCCGGCGGAGGGCCGTCGCTCGCGGACGAGGGCGGGCCAGCCTTTTGGTACGATCGCGGCTCGGCGCCACCACCACCGCCATCGCGCTCGGCTCCGCGGCGACCACCGGCCAAGATCACGTTGTTCGCGATGACCTCGGTGGAATAGCGCTTCTCGCCGTTTTTCTCGTAGCTCGAGGTCTGGATGCGACCTTCGATGAAGATTCGCTCGCCCTTGGTGAGGAATTTGGCGAGGGCTTCGCCGCGTTTTCCCCAAATCGTGACGCGGTGCCACTCGGTGCGCTCTTGGCGCGTGTTCGAGCGGTCGAGGTAGCTCTCGGTCGTGGCGAGGCGCAGCTTCAGCACTGCCTGGCCGCCCGGGGTGACGCGCAGCTCGGGATCTGCGCCGAGATTTCCCAGCAAGAGTACCTTGTTCAAACCTTCGGCCATGTCGATCTCCTCAGGGCGGGCTATATGGCGCGGCTTGCCGGCTACGTCAACGGTGGGCTAAAAGTTCCAGCCTTCCGCGTTAAGACCCATGAGCGACCCGCGAATCTCGATTGTCATCCCCATCTACAACGAGCAAGCCATCTTGCACGCGGCAGTCGTCGACTTGCGCGAGCGGCTCAAACCGTACGGGTGGAGCTACGAAATTATTTTGGCCGAAAACGGCTCGCGCGATCGCACGGTCGAGATCGCCGAAGAGCTCGCGGCGAAATACGCCGACGGTGAAGGCGCCGTGCGTTTCATCAGCCTCGGCGAGCCGAACTACGGCAAGGCGCTGAAGCAAGGCATCTTGCTCGCGCGCGGCGGCATCGTCATCTGCGACGAAATCGATTTGTGCGACGCCGATTTTCATCGCCGCGCGATCGACATCCTCGATAGCGGCGAAGCTGACCTCGTCATCGGGTCGAAGCTCCTTGCGGGCGCCGAAGACGATCGACCCATGCTGAGGCACGCGGCAAGCATGGCGTACTCGACGCTCTTGCGCATCACGCTGGGTTTTCGCGGCACTGACACACACGGCTTGAAAGCGTTTCGTCGCGCCGCACTCCTCGACACGGTGCGCGCATGCCTCGTCGACAAAGACGTCTTCGCGAGCGAGTTCGTCATCCGCGCCGATCGCGGCGGCGTGCGCATCAAAGAAATTCCGGTGCGCGTCATCGAGAAGCGGCCGCCGTCGATCAACTTGTTCAAGCGCGTGCCGAACGTCGTGAAGAACGTCGTCAAGCTGACGTACGCGATTCGCGTTCGAGGTTGAGCGTGCGCGAAAGCCAGCCGAGCGACACGGGGGCGACGCGCGTTCCGCGTCAGGCGAAATACGCGTCCATCTCGATGCTCGTGCTTTGCGGGCTCACCATCATCGGCGTCGCAGCCTATTTCGTCTCGACGATCGATCCGTGGACCTGGCGAAACCTCGTCGCGCTCGCCACGATTCCGTTTTCGCTCGTGTGCGCCGGGCTCTTGTGGCGCGCGCCAACACGCGAGAACGCGGGCGCCGCCCTTCTCGTGATTGCGTTCTCGCTCGCGCGCATCGGTTTGCCGGAAGACTGGACACGCGCGACGTACGTGCTCATCGCCATCACGCTCGCACTTGCCGCGCCCGTCGTGTGGGCATCGCGTACGCTGCCCCAATGAAAGCCATTCGCGTTCACACACTCGACGGGCCATCCGCGCTGCGTGTCGACGACATCGACGAGCCCATTGCGAGTGATGGTGAGCTCCTCATCGACGTGCGCGCGGCCGGGCTGAACTTTCCGGACGTGCTTCTCTCGCACGGCAAGTATCAGTTCAAACCGCCGCCGCCGTTCATTCCGGGTGGCGAGCTCGCAGGCGTCGTCAAAGCGGTCGGCAAAGGCGTCACGGATTTTTCGGTGGGCGATCGCGTCGCCGCCACGATGATCTTCGGTGCTTTCGCGGAGCGCGTCGTCGTTCCATCGCTCGCAGCAACGAAGCTCCCCGATGCGATCGCATTCGACGTCGGCGCGGCCACGTTGCTGACCTACCTCACCGTGGTTCACGCGCTCGCCGATCGCGCGCACCTCGTGAGCCGTGAGACGCTGCTCGTGCTGGGCGCTGCCGGCGGGGTGGGCATCGCGGCAGTGCAACTTGGAAAGATGATGGGCGCGCGCGTGATCGCGGCCGCGTCGTCGGACGAAAAGCTTGCATTCTGCAAGGAAAATGGGGCCGATTCGACGGTGAATTACGTGACCGAGAACCTCAAGGAGCGCGTCAAGGAGCTCACGAACGGCGCGGGCGCAAACGTCGTGTTCGATCCGGTGGGTGGCCCGTATTCCGAGCAGGCCCTTCGCGCCATCGCTTGGGAGGGACGTTTTCTCGTCGTCGGTTTCGCCGGTGGCGCCATTCCGGCGATTCCTCTCAACCTTGCACTGCTGAAGGGCTGCCAGATCGTCGGTGTGTTCTGGGGCCAGTTCGCGATGCGCGAGCCGCAGAGAAACCGCGAGCATGCCGAGCGCGTCTTCGCCGCAATCGAAGCGGGCAAGCTCACGCCCCGCATCGACGCCACCTTCCCTTTCGCGCGCGCCGCCGAAGCCCTCACACGGATGTCCGAGCGCAAAGTGCTCGGCAAGGTGGTGCTGGTTCCCTAGTGGTGCTCTTTGACGACGCGGTCGACGGCGGCGACGAGGTCTTCCACGGCGAACGGTTTCGACAAGCGCGCGTTTGGGACGCGGTCGAGATATTCGCGCGCGTGCGTCGTGAAGGCGCCGCCGGTCACGAAGACGAAACGCGCCGCGAGGTCCGGGCGTTCGCGGACGATGTGCTCGTGAATGTCGATGCCGTTCATGCCGGGCATTGTGACGTCGCACACGATGGCGTCGAACGCCGGCGCTGACGAAAGCATTTGTTCGAGCGCGCGCTTCGCGTTTGTTTCGCCGACGACGTTCGCGCGACGCGACAAGACGCTGACGAGCGATGACACGATGAGCGGCTCGTCGTCGACAACGAGAACACGCGCACGAAGCGGGAGAGCGGGAGGCTCGGCTTCGCGAACGCTCGTGGGGCTCGATGCTTTCACCGGTGCGACGTCGCGAAGGGCGCGAAGCAGCTTGACCTCCATCGTCGTTCCTTCGCCTTGCGTGCTTCGCGCGACGATGTCGCCGCCCGCGCGCACGACGATGTCGCGACAAATCGAGAGGCCGAGGCCCGTGCCGCCCCGCTCGCCGCGCATCGTGAAGAACGGCTCGAAGATCGAAGCGACCTTGTCGGGTGCGATGCCGCGGCCGTCGTCGACAACGAAGATGGTCACGTGCTCGGCCGTGACTTTCGCGGAGAGCGTGATGCGCCCGTCGCGGCGCTCGTCGAGGGCGTGCGCTGCGTTCAAGAAGATATTCACGAACACTTGCTCGATGCGCCGCGAGATCCCGAGCACCGCGGGGAGCTCGCCGTAGTCTTTGATGAACGAGCCGCGCGGTTTGATCTCGTGCGAAACGAGCCGCTCAGCGGCGTCGATCGCGGAGGACAAATCCATCGGGCCCGGCGATTCGTCTTCGTAGCGCCCGAAAAATCGGAGATCGCGCACGATGCTCGCGATGCGCTCGAGACCTTCGCGCACGTCCGAGACGAGACGTGTCTGCTCTGCGGGAACACGGCGCTGCAACATCTCCGCGGCGAGCCCCGCGAACGTGAGCGGGTTGTTGATCTCGTGCGCGACGCCCGCTGCCATGATGCCGAGCGACGCGAGCCGATCGGTGTGCGCGAGCTGCGCGCGGAGGCGTGTTCGCTCCGTGACGTCGCGTGCGTATGCGAGAACGGCCGGGGCGCCGTCGAACTCGATGATCGTCGATGCGATCTCCGCGGTGATTTCGGTGCCGTCGCGGCGCCGCGCGGGATATTCGCGAGGCACGAGCCGCTCGCCGGTCGATGCCATTTGCTGAATGCGACGGCGCATGACATCGAGCGATTTCGCGTCGAGGAACGTCATGGGTTTGCCGATCAGCTCCTCGGCGGAGTCGTAGGCGAGCAGCGTCGCTGCCGCTGCGTTCGCGTAGAGAACGATCCCATCGCGCGACACCACGATGGCGTCGGGAGCGTTCTCGACCAGAGCCTGGAATCCTCGGTCCGCCACGTATCTCACGATACGCCCATCACTTTCTGGTAGATAGCGCCGCGTGGAGCGCTTCGATGTGGCCGTGATTGGCGGCGGCGTCAACGGAACGGGTGTTGCGCGCGATCTTGCGCTGCGAAACCTCCGCGTCGTCCTGTTCGAGCGCCACGATCTCGCGTTCGGGGCGAGTGGCAACTCGAGCGGCATGATTCACGGGGGCGTCCGCTACCTCGAGACCAACCCCAGCGTCACCGAGGATTCCTGCCGAGACTCGGGGTACATCCAGCAGATCGCGCCCTTCCTACTTTCGCGCATCCCGTTCGTGATGCCGATCGCCGACGGTAAAAAAGGGCGCATCTTGCTCGAGCTCATCGATGCGTACTTCCGCGCATACGACGACTACCAACCTCTCAAGCACAGCGAGCCACACACTCGCCTCGACGCCGCCGATCTTTTGCGCCTCGAGCCGGGCTTGGTCGGCGCCAACGCGGGCGGCATCACGTTCGACGAGTGGGGCGTTGATGGTGCACGGCTTTGCGTGCTCAACGCGATCGACGCCGAGGAGCACGGCGCAAAGCTCTGCACGCACACCACGGTCGAGCGCGTCGCCCGCGATCCCGAGAGCGGCGACTACGACATCGAAGCGCGCGATTTGATCGACGACCGGCGCGTGAAAGCGCGCGCGAAGATCGTCGTCAACGCAACAGGTGCATGGAGCCCCATCACCGCATCTCTCGGCGCGCTCCCGCCGTCGCGCGTTCGGGTGCGACCCGGCAAAGGCATTCACGTCGTCTACGACCGGCGCCTCTCGAACTATGCCGTGCTCGCCGAAGCGATCGACGGGCGGCAGATCTTCGTCATGCCTTGGCAGAACGTCACCATCATCGGCACCACCGACGACGACTACTTCGGCGATCTCGACGAGGTCGTCTCGACGAGCGAAGAAGTTCGCTACCTCGTGGAAGGCGTCGCGCGCGTTTTCCCCTCGATTCGCGCGGCGCGCGCGATCGGCACGTACGCCGGCGTGCGTCCCACGATTTACGAATACGGAAAGCTCGAAGACTCGCTCTCGCGCGAGCACGCCATCGTCGATCACGAAGCCGATGGCTCACCCGGCGTGTTCTCGATGATCGGCGGCAAGCTCGCGAGCTTCAGGTTGTTCTCTCAAGAGATGAGCGATCGCATCGCGCGCGATCTCGCGCCATCGTCCGTCTGCTCGACGCACACGACGCCGCTTCCAGGAGGCGAGACAGAGACGGACGCGCTCGCGCTCGCCGAGCGTCACGATCTCACGCCCATCGCCACGACGCGCATCGTGTTTCGTCACGGCTCGCGCGCCAAGAGCGTGCTCGCGAATCTCTCGCGCGATCCGCGCGCACGCGAGGTCGTGTGCCCGTGCGAGCCCGTGCTCGGCGCTGAAATTCAACACGCTGTGCGCGTCGAGCACGCACGCACCGTGGAAGACGTCGCTCGTCGCACGCGTCTTGGCCTCGGAGCATGCGGCGGAATGCGCTGCGCCGAGCGTTGCGGGCAAATCATCGCGCGCGAGCTCGATCTACCGCCGAGCGTGGGGCGCGCGCAGGCTCACGCGTTCCTCGTCAAGCAAGCGAAGATGCGTGCGGCCGCGCTCGGTCCCGATCAAGCGCGCCAAGAGGCCCTCGCGATCGCGCAGATGCGCGCGACAGGCGGCCTGAAGTGACACGCCACGTCGTCGTCATCGGCGGAGGCGCCGCGGGCACGGCGGCGGCGCTCGCGGCGAGTGCGGCAGGCGCGCGCGTCACGATCGCTCTCGGCCGAACGGGCTCGACTTCGCTCGGGTGCGGCGCGCTCGATGGCGAACCAGACGACGACGCCTCGCGAGCCGCCGAAGCTCTCGGCATCTACACGATGGGAACGTGCACGCTCGCAACGAGCGCGGGAACGCTGCGCGCCTCCACGGGTCGCGATCGCGCGCTCGCCGATGTCGCTGCAAAACCAGGCGCCGTGCTCGTGGCGCGCGTGCCGCACCCTGCGTGGGACGCCGACGCACTCGCCGCGAGCTTCGCGGAGCAAGACCCGTCGCGCTCGTTCGTCGCTCGTGACATCGGCCTCGTGCTTCACACGCCGGAGCGATCGATGCAACACGCCGAGCTCGCCGCCCTCCACGACGACGACGAACGCCTCGCGACCGCGGCAACGCGAATCCGCACAGCTCTCGAAGAAGGCGGCGCGTTCGATTCCGTTCTCCTTCCGCCGTGGCTCGGCGTCGCATCGCCGCGCGCAGAAGCACTCTCGAAGCTCGTGGGCATCGCGTGTGGTGAAGTGTTGTGCGCGTTCGACGGGCCGGCGGGCTCACGCTTCGAACGCGCGCGCGACCGAGCTCTCGGACATCCGTCGATCACGATCGCGTCCGAGCGCGTGCGCTCCGTCGCGACCTCGGCTGACGACATCATCGTCACGTTCACAGAGAGCAAGCTCGACGCTGACGCGGTCGTCCTCGCAACAGGCGGCGTCCTTGCGGGCGGCATCGTCTACACACCGGGCGACGCAGCGCATGCGTTCGCGCTCTCGTACGACGCACCCGTGACGCTCGGTCTCGACGGTCGTGCGCTCCTCGTGCCCGGCTCCATCTTCGGCGTCGCGCCCGAGTCCGTCGTTACGCCGCGCGCATCCTCGCCTCTCGAACGCGTCGGCATCTTGAGAGCACCAAGCCGCATCTTCGTGGCGGGTGATGCGATGTGCGATCGGGCACGCACGATGCTCGCAGCATTTTCATCGGGCACTGCTGCCGGCCGCGCCGCTGCGAAACTGAGCTAAGCTTCGGTCGTGAGGAAGCGCGCTTCTGGTGCCGTCGCCTTTGCAGTGATCGCGGTCACTGCCGTGCCCATTTGGAGCTGCCTCGAGCCCACCGAGATCGAGATCGAGCTCACGACGAGCGCGGCGGCGTCCGTCGTGATCGCGAATGGAGTGGTCATCCACGTCGGGACGCCCAACGACGTCGATACGAACCCGAGCACCTCGACCGAGGTCTACACCACCAGGGCGGCACCATCGGCAACCTCATTATCGTGCCGAGTGGCTCGCTAGACGAGATCGTCTCCGTCCTTGTGGTCCTCGCCACGGACGGCAAAAGCGAAAACTGCGTGCCATCGCTCACGGGCGCTCATTGCATCGTCGCGCGAAGACAAATTCGATTTTCGCCGCATCACCATTTGGTGCTGCCGATCAATCTCGACGTCGCATGCGAAGGCGTGTCGTGCCAAACGGACTACACGTGCGTCGCCGGCCGCTGCGTGCCGCAGC
This sequence comes from Polyangiales bacterium, assembly GCA_038239005.1. Taxonomy (GTDB): domain Bacteria; phylum Myxococcota_A; class Polyangia; order Polyangiales; family Polyangiaceae; genus DASXHD01. Next base: position 6,556 of record JBBSFE010000086.1, on the reverse strand, counting down.
TGATCGACGATTGCGACGGCGGAACGTGCACGACAAACTCCGATGCGGGAGTCGATGGCGCGCTCGTCGACGTATCGCTCGATGGCATTGTCTCGGACGCGCCATCATTTCCCGATGCCATCGCCGACGCCGGTTGCGGTACGGGCATTTGCACACTCGCGTCGCTGACGGGCTCGTGCCTCGCAGTCGGCGGCGGTTTCGTCTACGTCGTCACGTCGGCCGGAATCGCGAAGATCCCCACGACGGGCGGCGCGTTCACGAATCTCCCCCCGAATGGCACACCCAGCTGGGTGGCGTCGAGCGGCACGGACCTCGCGAGCGGCGAGAGCCACGACGCAGGCACGTGGACCGTCACCGATTTGGGGACGAAGACGTCATTCTCGATCGGTACGATGCCAGCCACCGTGGTCGCGATGAGCACCACCGGCATCGGCGTCTTCAGCAAACCGAAGGGCGAGGTCCTCTACCAACCGCTCGACGGCGGCCCGCCCACCAAGAGCCTCACGTTCGGAAGCTCCGTGCTCGGTGACGTCGCTGTCGCGCGCGACACGATCTATGCGACGGTCAATGGCGTCCAGCTATGTCGCGTGATCGGCACGCAAAGCACCTGCATCGACGGCGGCACCCTATCGCCGAGCACGCTCGTCGTCGACGATCCGAGCGTCGCGAAACCAGCGGTCTATGTCGTGCAGAATCAGACGAACATCTTGCAGCTCTCTTCGGATCTCACGGGCACGCCCGTCCTCATCGCGAGTGGCGGGGTCGGCCTCGCTGCGATTGCATACGACGTCGGTCCGGTCATCTATGCCATCGCGACGGGCACCGGCATCGTGAAGACGTTCGCCGGCACGTTCGCGAGCGTCGTGTCGACGCCCAACATCGATCCGCGGTGCGTCGCCGTCGATGCGACCTCCGTTTATTGGGTCGGCACGAGCGGCGGCGTCTTCAAACACCCGAAGTGATCAGCCGAGCGCTTCGCGAAGCCTTGCTGCGATGCGAGTGTTGGCTGCGCGCGCTGCGTCGATGACGCCGCTCAAGTTGAAGAAGCCGTGAATGAGGCTCGTTTCGCAGCAGAAGTCGACGGCGTTTCCGCCGCGTGAAAGCGCTTCCGCGTATTGCTTGCCTTCGTCGCGCAAGACATCGAAGCCGGCCGTGACGATCGTTGCGGGAGCGAGCTTCGCGAAGTCGCCGAAACGAAGGGGCGATGCGCGCGGATCGTCGCGCTCGCCGAGGTTATGCAAGTAGCGTTTCTCGTACCAAAACGTGCGCTCCTCTTCGAGGTAGAAGCCGGTCTTGAACGTCTCGTGGGATTTGCACGCGCGCGACCAATCAATCGCCGGGTAGATGAGGAGCTGGTGAGTGGGCGACGCGAGGTTCTTCGAGCGCGCGAGATGACACACGACCGCGGCCATGTTGCCGCCCGCGCTATCGCCGCCAACACCCACACGTGCGCTCGAGGCTCCGAAGTCCGACGCATGCTCGCGTGCCCATGCGTACGCCGCGAGTGCGTCGTCGATCGCGGCGGGGAACATGTGCTCGGGGCCGAGGCGATATTCGATCGCCGCGACGACAACGCCGCTCTCGTGCGCGAGAACCCGCAGCGGCGCATCGTGCGACGTGATGCTTCCGGTGACGAAGCCTCCGCCGTGGAAATAAACGAGCACGCCCGGAGCGCCGCGCGCGGTCTTTGGGCCATAGATGCGCGCGCGCATCGAGCCGCTTGGCGTGGGCACGAGCACGTCGCGCTCGGTGGCCATGTCGGCTTTGTCGGGCGCGACTGCGTCGACGTCTTCGTCCATCGCGCGTCGCGCCGCTTCGACCTCTTCGGCTTGGACGATGCCGAGGCGACGAATGCTGTCGAGCATCACTTGAAGCTGAACGTCGAGCGTTTGTCCGTCGATGGTGATCGGGGCGCGCGTCATGCGGCGAAGCGCGCTCTTTGGCTGCTTCATCAAGATGCGAAACGCGTGATCGCGGAGCTTCACGGAGCGACCTTGCCGACGTGCACCGAGGTGAGATACCGAAATTCCACGCGCGGGCCCGCAGCCTCGGAGAGCGTGACTGCGTGCTTCGAAAAAATCTCGTCGAGCGCGCGCATCATTGCATCGTACTTCGCGTGGCCCGGCGGAGGCACGTACGACGATGAACGAGCCCGGCCGATGAACCCTTCGCGGTCGAAGCTCTGCACGTTCGGAAACGTGAGGCTGTCGATCGGGCCGCGATAGAACGCGGAGAGCTTGCTGGCGTCGATGTTGCGGTGGTCGACGTTCGCGTAGTCGATCGCGTACGCGTGGAGCGCCGCTTCGTATGCGCGCAAGAATTCGGTGTCGGTGAGTCGTTCGTTCCACAAAATCGCGACGCGATGCGGAGCACGCACCACGCGGCGCAGCTCGACGCGCGCTTCGGCGGGCCGAAACCAATGGAACGCCTGGGCCGCAATCGCGAGATCGACCGACGCATCCGCGAGCGTCGTGTGCTCGGCCGTACCCGACACGCATCGGAATGTTCCATCGCTCGCGGCGGCTGCGCGCATTTCCGCGTTCGGCTCGATGGCGATCACGTCGAAGCCGCGGGCCGCAAAGAGGCGCGACGAAATTCCCGTGCCCGCCCCGACGTCCGCGATGCACGCCTGCGGCTGGCGCCGCCGGAGCGGGTGATGCGCGAGCTCGGCCAAACGAACCACCGCGTCGATCGCTTCGGGCGGATACGACGGGCGATACTTCACGTAGTCGGCGACGCGATCCGAAAATCGCGTGGTCGAGTCGGTCACTTCTTTGCCATCTTCGCGAGCAACGTTTCGTATCCGATGCGCATCACGGGGTCGTTGGCGGTGCGCGGATCGGCCGGGATTTCCCTGCTTTCAGGCGCGCCGCCGTCCGGCACGTCGTACGTCACGGTCACGCCGCCATCGCGCGCCCACACGCCTTCACCTGGAAGCGCGTTCTGATAATCGCGTTCGTGAAAGACCCATGCTCCGGCGTCTTGTTTTTGATTGGGCTCGGTCGTCACGTCCGGGTGGATGCCATCGGCCTGCACCGCGTGCCCGTTCGGCGTGTAGTAGCGACCGATGGTGAGCTTCACGCCCGCGCCGCCTGGCAAGTCGAGCACGGTCTGCACGCTGCCTTTTCCGAACGAGCGAACGCCGACGATGATCGCGACGCCCGTGTCTTGAAGAGCACCCGCGACGAGCTCGGATGCGCTCGCGCTGAAATCGTCGACGAGGACGACGACCGGAAGGTTCGCGAGCGCGCCACCGCCGTGCGCCGTTCCTTGTTCCACGATCTGACCGCGCGAACGCATCGTGTAGATGGGGCCGCTCGTGATGAACTCGTCTGCGACGGCGGCTGCTTGATCGACAAGCCCACCTGGGTTGCTGCGCAAATCGAGGAGGACGCCGGCAATCGGCGTTGGCGTGGCGCGGAGCTTGGCGATCTCGCGCTGCAGCTCCACGTGCGTTTTCTCTTGGAACTGTTTGATCTGAATATACGCGACACCGCTCGGCATCATCGCGCCGCGAACACTCGCGTTTTGAACTTCAGCGCGCACGATGTCGAGCGTGATGGCGTCGTGATGACCCTTGTGGACGATCGTGATGTTCACGTGCGTGCCCGCAGCGCCACGCATGCGCCGCACGAGCTTTTCGAAGTCCGTCTCTTTGACCGGCTGCCCTTCGACCGCGATGATGTGATCGCCCGCGAGCACGCCCGCCTTCTGCGCCGGCGAGCCGTCGAGCGGCATCAGCACGACGATGGCGTCGTCTTTGTATTCGACCTCGACGCCGATGCCGACGAACTTCCCGCTGAGGCCCTCTTGCTCGTCCTTGAACTCCTTCGGCGGCATATACCCGGAGTGCGGATCGAGCTCGCTGACCATTCCGGCGATTGCGCCGCCGACGAGTCGCGTGCGGTCGACGGGGTCGACGTACTCATTTTCGATGAGCGCCAAGACGCGCCCGAGCTGCGACATCGCGGTGTACGGACTCTCGGCTGCCGGCTTCGCTTCGGCCGTACCCACGACTCCGCGGGAGCCGAACCCCGCGGCAAACGCCGCACAAAGCACGAAGAACCCACGCACGCTCGATCGATTCATCTCCACTTGGCGTAGCACTTCGCAGGAGATGATTGTCGTAGTCACACCCCGAACATCGCTGGTACTCTCCTCATGTAGTCAAACCTCTGTCCTAGGAGCAACGCTTTGGCGACCGGCGAAAAAGAAGCAACAGCTCGCAGTAGCCCCGACGCTTCGAAGACCGACAAGCGCAAGCAGTCCCTCTATTTTCCGGAGTCGATGCTCCAGGAAATCAAGGAGGAGGCCGCCCGGCTCGATCGGTCGCTCTCCTGGGTCGTGCAGCGCGCTTGGAAGATCTCGCGTCTCGAAATCAAGAAACTGCCGAGCGTCAACGACGTAGAAGGCGGCGAAGAGGACGACACGGAGTGACGGATCCGACACTCCCGAGGAGTGTCATGGCCTTCGCCACGGCGGACGACGGCACGCGCCTCTTCGTCCGTACGCAGGCGGGGCCCCCCAAATACGCCCAGAAAGACGACGCCAAGACGCACGCGATTCTGTGCGATGGCATCGCGTGCGACGGATTCATCTGGAAGTATTTGTGGGACGAGCTCGCCGAGTCGATGCCCGTCGCGCATTGGCACTATCGCGGCCACGGTCGCAGCGCCATGCCGACCGATCCGGACCGCATCGACATCGCGGCGCACGCCGAAGACTTGATGACGGTGCGAAACTTCGTCGGCAATCCGCCGTGCGTTTTGTTCGGGCACTCGATGGGCTGCCAAGTGGTGCTCGAAGAGCTTCGCAAGCACGCCGCGAACGTGCGCGCTCTCGTTCTCTTGTGCGGCTCGTACGGCCGCGTAACGAAGACTTTCCGCGGCGTGCCGATCCTCGAGATGCTTTTGCCGAAGATCATCGCGACGGTGAAGAAGAACCCGCCGTTCGTGCGCGCGCTTTGGGAGCGCATTCCTTCGGACATGGCGCTGAAGCTCGCGCTCAAAGCGGGCGATCTCGATCCGGATCATTTTCACATCGAAGACATGCGCCCGTACGTAACGCATATGCGGTCGCTCGATCTCGGGATGTTTCTCGGGATGCTGACCGCCGCGGGCGAGCACAGCGCGGAAGATTTACTCGCAAAGATCGACATTCCCGTGCTCGTCATCGCCGGCGAGCGCGATACCTTCACGCCGCTTTTTCTCGCCGAGGCGATGGCCAAATCGATGCCGACCGCCGAGCTCTTCGTTGTGAAGAACGGAAGCCACGTGACGCCGCTCGAGCAGCACGAGCTCGTGAGTGATCGCATCAAGACATTCTTGCACGGGCTCGCGTGAAACTCGGCGCTCTCGCCGTTTGCGCGGCGCTCGTCGCGTGTCGAACGAGCGCATCCGAGCCAGCGGATGCAGCGTACGAATCCGGCCTCGCATTCACTTTCGCGGATGCCGAGCCCACACTTGCCCTCGCGTCCGCAAGCCCTGCTGCGCCTGCGACTCCGCTTGCGGCGTTTGCAAACGCCGCGCCACGTGGCGGCAAGAGCATCGGGCACACCTCGGTCGTCTTTCGCGTCGACTTCGAAGGCGGGCTCCGCGCGGCGTACAAACCCGAGTCGAAGCGTGGAAAGAAGCGCTACCGCGGAGAGGTCGCGGCGTATCGGCTCGCGCGCGCTCTCGGCATTCCGAACGTTCCGCCCGCGGGCATTCGTACGTTCAAACGCGACGCGTTTCGTTCGGCGCTCTCGTCCGACGCAGCCGCGCTCGCGATGTTCGACGACGAAGTGGTCGACGAAAAAGGCCGCGTGTATGGCGCCCTGATGCCGTGGATCGACAAGCTCGCATTCATCCCACTCGAGAGCCCCACCGAGCGCGTACGTTGGAAGAAGGAGCTCGAAAACGGCGGCGACCTGCCCGCGGATCGCGTGGCGCAGGCCGCGCAGATCTCGACACTCATTTTGTTCGACGCGCTCACGGGCAATTGGGATCGCTGGAGCGGCGCGAATGTCGGCATCGATCGGAAGACAGGCACGCTCCTCTTCGTCGACAACGATGCGTCGTTCTTCGATCCCATTCCGCCCGCGTTCAATGCCGAGATGGCGGTCTTGCGTGGTGTCGATCGGTTTCCGCGCGCACTCGTTGGGCGGCTTCGCTCATTCGACGCGCTCCAGTTGGCTGACGCTATCGGGGAGGAGGAGCCTGGGGTGCCTCTCTTGGCGCCGCGCGTAATCGCAGCCGCGGATCAGCGGCGCAAGGAGATCGTCGGGATCATCGATGGGAAGATTGGTGTGATGGGGGATGCAGCGGTCCTGTTTTTTTAAGGATGCTCCCCCCACGAACGTGCTCGCGCCCGCGCGTGAACCCAGTTGATCGGTTACGGCGCTGCGCGCGTTCGTGCCCCCTCTTAAGTTGGCCTTCGGCCAACTTGAGGGGGTTTTGAAGAGGGAGAGAATCAAGTTTTGGCGCGCGGTGTTTTGTGCGCGGCGCGGGGATGTCTTCGCGAAGGGCTGTCGTGTTGGGAGCGCACGCCTAGCGCGAAAGATTCCTGCCAGCGCCTC
>JBBSFE010000085.1:0-29359 GCA_038239005.1 Polyangiales bacterium | reverse complement strand
GGGGCGGGGGGCCGCCGCGATGGGGTCCGGCGCGCTCCGCGCGCGCGACGCCGACCAATCCCTCGCAGCCGCGCTCCGCGCTCTCCAAACCAACCTCGCGCTCTCCGCGAGCCCCAGCCCCCGCCACGCCGAGATTTGGACACTCGACCCCGTCCGCATCCTCCGCGTCGACGCAGCCGGCTACGCGCACGAAGACCCCGGCGAAGTCCCGCCCGAGCTCATCGTGATCGCGTGCGGCGAGCCCGAAGCGACCCTACGCGCCGAGGCGCTTGCGGCAGTCGAAGTCCGCCGCGCCGATCTCCGCCCGCTCTCGCAGTGGATGAGCGACGCCAAAATGGCCAGCGCCACGCTCATCGCAAGCAGCGGCGAGATCGAAGGCATTCTCTTTTTACCCACCTACGAAGGCGCTCCCGATCTCTCGCTCGAAGAGGCGCGCGCGCTCCGCGAGCTCGCCGATCAAATGGCGCCGCTCTGCCATGCGCGCGCCAAAATTCTCCGCAGCATGACGCGCGAACAAATCGCCCGCACCGAAGCCGACGAAGCCATCACGCGCGCCGAACGCCTCGAGCACCAACTCGCGCGAGCATCCGCGCATCACGCGCTCGCCGCCGCACGCCTCGCGCGGCCCGCCGCCGTCGGCTTCTACGCCGCGCACTCGCGCACGGCGTACGAATCCCTCGAGCGCCTCACCAAATCTCAGGCCCCAATCGCGATCGTCGCGCGCAGCGGCGTCGACCCAGTTCCGTTCCTCGCGCGCGCCCACCTCGCGGGCGCTCGCCGTGCGGCCCCTCTCGTCCTCGTCGACGGCACCAGCACACGCGAGCACGACCTCGATCGTTGGCGCGACCCCGTCGCCTCCCCGCTCGCCCTCGCCGACGGCGGCGTTCTCGTCCTCCTAGACGCCGCGGCGCTCCCTATCGACGTTCAACGCCTCGTCGGCCAATCTCTCGCCGAACGCCGCGCGCCGTGGGAGCGTCCCGACGCGCTCGACATCGTCGTCGCCATCACGACCACGAGCGCACCGCGCGACCTCGCCGACGCCGGCCGGCTCGACGCCCTCCTCGCGTCGCGCCTTGGCCCGAACCTCGACGACCCCACCACCCTTCCCGGCATCGCCGACCGCCCCGAGGACATCCGTGCCCTCGTCACCGATCGGCTTGCACGCGAGGGTTTGCGCGTCCACGGCGCCCCCGTTGGCATCGCGGACGCGGCCTTCGCGATTTTGGTCAATCACCCGTTCGAAGGCGAGGACGCCGAGCTCGCGTCCATCGTCCAGCGCCTCGTCGCCCGAACACGCGGAGGCGTGGTGCGTGAAGCCGACGTCCGCCGGGTCCTTGCAGCCGAGCTTGTCCCCGCCGCTCCCGCCGTGATATCCCCGAAACCCTCACGGAGAGGCACATGAAGAAGACCGCGCTGCTTCTGATCCTTGCGTCGACCGCTTGCAGCGGCAACGACGATCCGTACAAGCCGACACCAGCTTGGTCCGGAAAAAAGGCGAACGTGCCGAGCGTGCCGTCCTTGCCTAGCAGCCCCATCAAGGGCCCTGACGGCTTCACGGTGTTCGGCGCGATCCACCACTTGAACAGCGTGCTTCACAACCCGGAGGTCACCGCGAAGGAGATCACCATCGTCGGCTACATCGTCGACATGAACACTTCGCGCGCCCCGAGCTGCGCCGTCCACAAGACCGGCAAAGCCGACCCAGACGACTGCAAGTGGAGCGACGGCAAACCGATTCAGATCCCCACGATCTGGATCGCGGACGACAAGAACGCGACGGAAAAATCACAGCGTATCCGCGTGATGGGCTTCGCCTCGAACTACGCCAACCTCTTCGACGCGAACGAGAAATACAAAACGCTCAAAGAAGCACCGCCCGAAAAAGATCAGTGGAAGGACGAGCTCTGGGCGATCGCCCCGCCTTTTCCCCTCCCGAGCGTCGGCGCGAAAATCAAAGTCACCGGCAAGTACGGCGTCAACTTCCAGCGCTCGTCGGCCGGCATCGAAGCCGATCCCGCGAACGGCATCATGACGTACACGAAGATCGATTACATCGAGCAGCCTCCGACGCCCTTCACTCTCCCGCCCGCCGACGACAAAGCGCCGACGAAGAAGAAATAGCCACCGCGTCGCGAAGCGCTCAAGCCGCAGTGGTGAGCAGCGCCTTCGTCGTTTGAGCGGCGGGTGTTTGCATGTACGGGCTTAGCTGGCGTTCCACGGCGTGCTCGAGCTCGGGTCGCAACGTACCGGCGTTTGCCGCGAGCAATTGCACGGCGCCGTATGCGCCCACGGCGCGCGCGATCTGAGAATCTTCGGCGGGTGCTTCCGTTTCCGGCGTTGAGCGTTCGGCGCGGTCGACTGCCGCGGCGAGCGCGCGTTCACCGAGCAACGCCACGACCACGGCGAGCGGAGCCGAAGCGCGCGCCGCGATGAGCTGCTTCGTCGCGCGACCGAGCGCGGTTTCGACGTCGAGCGCGATGACGCCATCGAGCGCGCGAAGTGCGAGTGTGCGGCCCCCGCGCGACGAAATGAGACCGAGCGTTTCCGCCGACCACGCGAATGCCGGCGCGTGCCGTGCACACGTCGCGAGATCGGTGATGGGCGTTTTCTTGAGCCACGCGGTCATGGCCGTCTCGAATTCTTGGCTTGCAACGTGCCCGCCCGAGGTCGGGAGATCGACAAGCGTCCGCGGCGTCTTGTCGATGTGAACGCGCCGGAGCTCGGGCCACGCGAGCAGGCGACTCGGCGGGTCGATGCCGAGGTAGCTGCGTTTACCGACCCAAAACGACACGTTCGTATCGATGCGGGTGATCTCGAGCACACGCGAAAACCACGTGTGCCGTGAGAGCGCTTCGCCCACGTTCACGGGCGTACCCACGTCGTTGGCAGTGAGCCCTACGAGCTCGAGGAGCTTCGAAGGCGCCCGACCACGAAAGACGCCCGTGAGCTCGGGATGGGCCGATTGAACCAAATCGTGAAGGGCCGCTCCGAGCGCCCATTCGGCCGCCGTTGGGGCTTCGAGCCGGTCGATCGGCGCAAGTTGGCGCGCGATCCGGATGCGGGCGAGCTCGACGTGGCCGAGGAGCTCTTTGTCGACGACATCGCTGAAAGGCCCGAGTCCCAGCGCATTTTTGCTCCCTATCGGGCGGCCTGGCCGGAGCTCGCCGCCAAGGACCAGCGGGGCGAGGAAGTCGCGAAACAGCCGATCGGCGATCGCGACGAGCTTCTCGGCCATTGCGAGCATGCTACCACTCGCGAGGCCTCGCCTCCGGAGAGCGTGAAGGCCGCGTCTGGACAGGGGTCTAGGCGTCGTCTATCTGTCGCCGTTCAACACTGAGGAGTTAGAGCCCATACATGTCCCTTGGCCGTCCGCGCTTCGATCCCCGACAAAATCAGCGACAGTTTCAAATCCGCGTGAATCATCGCATCCGTGTCCCGGAGGTGCGCGTCATCGCCGCCGACGGCTCCATGCTCGGTGTGCTCGGAACGCAAGAAGCGATGCGGCTCGCCCAAGAGCAGGGACTCGACCTCGTCGAGGTGAATCCGAAGGCTGATCCGCCGGTCTGCAAGATCCTCGATTTTGGAAAGTACAAGTACGAGGAAAAGAAGAAGGCCGGCGAGGCGAAGCGCAAGCAGACGGTCGTCGAGATCAAAGAGATCAAGCTCCGCCCCAAGACGGACGAGCACGATCTCGCTTTCAAAGTGAAGGCCGCGCGTCGCTTCCTCGAAGCAGGTCACAAGGTGAAGTTCACGGTGCGCTTCCGCGGCCGCGAAATCACACACCCCGAGAAGGCGCACGAGCAGCTCGATTTCGTGATTCAAGAAACCGAAGACCTCGCCAACCTCGAAGCGCGCGCCGCGATGGAAGCGCGCACCATGACCGCGCTCGTTTCGCCGAAGCCCGCGATCATGCAGAAGGTCGCGCAAGCCAAAGTCGCCGCCGAAAAGGCGCGCCAGCAAGCCGAGCGTGAAGGTCGTCCGATGCCGCCGTCGGTGGCGTCACTCCCCGATTTGCCCGACGACGACGATGATGATGACGACGATGACGACGAGGGCGAGTCCGCTACCGAGGGGTGATGTCGCGTCGCGCTGTTTTTTCCGCGTTGTTGTTTGCGGCTGTCACTGGCGCGGGAAACGCACGCGCGATGCTCACGCCGAGTGAAGAAATCGTCGTCCGGCAATTCGTCGGCACGGCGCAAACGCAAAATGTCGCGCGTGTTCGCGCCATCGTCGCGCGCCCTGATTTGAGCCCCGACGAATCGGCGACGGTCATGGGCCAAGCGCTCTCGCCGACGCAGTTCACCGATGCGCGCGGCGCGTTCTTGCAGATGCTCGTGTTCGGCGCGGGCTCGCAACCTTCGCGCAGCGTTCTCACGGCCGCCGTGATACGCGGCCTCATCGCACGTGCCGACGCCATTTGGGATCACTCACCCAGCTTCGACGCACCCAGCGATCCGGCCGCGGAGCTCTTCCGAATTTACGCATTCATCGCGAGCGAGATCGCAACGTCGGGCGCGAAGTCGGCGGGGCACGCGCACGATGTGCAATCCGGCATCGACGCCGCCACATACGAGTCATGCGCGAAAGCGCTCGGCGATCACATCAAGCGCCATTCGGCCTATTTGCAGCCGGGTTCGCAATTGTCGCCGATCGCCACGCGCATCCGCGCACAGGCCATGCTCGCCGCCTACGACATGGGCTCCGACTCCCCCACGCGCGTCATCGACGGCGCCGATCGCATCGGCCTCGATGTGTCGCGCCGGCAAATGCTGCTCGAGCGAAATCTCCTTTTGCTCGATTCGGGCAAGAGCCCGCAAGCGCTCGCCGCGGCCACGGCGATGGTTCGGCGATTTCGTCCGAGCGCGCTAGACCAAGTCGAAGCGATTTATTTCGGCGACGAGCATCCAGGTTTGCGCGCCCACGGTGACGTCGTCGCCATCAAGAACGACCTCGACGCCGCCACGAAGATGGACGGCTTTCCAACGGACGAAGTGATCGCAAGCCCGACGTCGGCCGCGCTCGCCGATCTCGCCGCGCAAATCGGATACGTCGTTGCGAAGCGTGCGCTCGCAAGCCACGGCGACTTGCGGCTCGCCGTACAACACGATGCTCAATCGGCCGGCGGCGACGCCAAAAAGATTCTCGGTTTTGCGGGCGACGGCTCGCCCGAAGCCGCTGCGGCCGGCGCGCTTCGCATGCTCCTCGCTGACGCGCCACGCACGCTCGACCTCGCGATGGGGCGCTTTCTCGTGGGCCGTCCCGAATCGGTGGCGCTCGTTTCGGACGCGATTGGTGTGCTCGCCGCAAGCGCAGGCCCCGACGCCGTGCAATCGCTCGTGCTCGGCAAAGGCGAAACCGACGGCACGAGCTCGCCGCTTCCGCTCTCGAACGTGCGCCTCAACCCAAGCGGCACCGCGGCTGGTTTCGCGCTCGCGGGCGCACGCTGGGAATTCGTCCGCGACGCAACCGGCCTCGTCACGGGCGTTCACCGGGACGGGCAACCGCTCGCGTTCTCCATGCTCGGCTCCGCGCGCATTCCCGTTGCTGGTGGTCCCGGTTGGTCGGGCGGCGGTCTCGTTCTTACGCCGATCTTCGGTTCACCGCTCGTGGGTGTCGTGGCGGGCCCGCGCATTCGCCTCGTCGGTCAGGGCGACTTCGACGTCACGACGATCCAATCGCCCGGCGACGACGTCGCATTCGACGCCGACGTGAAACCCGAAGGCGCTTTCGAAGTTCTCTTGCGCGCTCACGGCGGCAAAGACGGCGGCGGCATCGGGCTTCGCGTCGCGCCGGGCGCACCGACCAAAATCTCGATCGTCAACGTCGCCGCCGACGGCACCGAGCACGAGCTCGCGCAGAGCACCACGCTCTCGTCCGTCGAGCACGTCCACGTCGAGGTTCGCGGCACCACCATACGTGCAATCTGCACGCATCGCGCCCAACCGGCACAAACCGCCTCACTCGAAGCGCCCGTGCCGGCCCACCAAGCCCACGGCGCGGTCGCCCTGTTCGTGAAAAAAGGCGCCTCGGTCGAGCTCGACTCCGTCGTTCTGCGCCGGAACTGAAGGGCGTCAGGCGGTGAGAGAGTCGACGTAGGGGTCTCCGGTTCGGATCCGAACGGGAGCCCTGGCTTGCGGACGTCTCCGGTTCGGATCCGAACGGGAGGTGACTTGGCGGCCGGCGGCTCCCGGGGCTTCGGTCCCGGGTTGCCCAAATCTGGATGCCCACGAAGTTGGCCGCCAGGCGGCGGGGACCCGACGATCGCGTCTTGCGATTCGCGCGCGCTCTTCTCGGTGTTTGGCTCGGTGCATGCGCAAGCTCGCCTGCCCACGATCGTCCGACGCCCGCGGCTGATCCAGCGCCCGCCCCGGCCGCGACGCATCACGCCACGCCCGATCCCGTATTGCGCGTGCTCATCGGTGGTGACGTGATCCCGCATCGACCGCAGCTACTCGACGCTGCGAGCGTCGGCGCGGCTCTCGCTCCGCTTTCCGCGTTGTTTCGCTCCGTCGACGCGACCGTCGTGAACTACGAAACCTCGACGGGTGACGTCGGCAAGATCGACGCGCCACTCTCCCTCGCGGCGTCGCCGGCATGGATGCGCGCGATCGCCGGCGCGAACGTGACCGCACTGACCCTCGCGAACAACCACGCGTGCGATCTCGGCGTGCGTGGGCTCGCTGCGTCGATCGTCACCGCGAAGTCTTCGGGCGTGATCGCACTCGGTGCATCGGAAGACGACCCATGGCGCGCGCATACCATCGCGTCGCGCGACGGACGCCGCGTGTGCGCGGTTGCGTGGACCACGTTCGTGAATGATCGCCGGCCGCGATGCGCCGACTCGGGCCGCCTCGCCGTGGCCAAACCGGGACGGGCGGAGACGACACCTACAACGTGCCCGTTGGCGAAGGAAACCTCCACGTCGCGCGCGCGATCGCCGCTGCGATTCACGATGGCTGCGATGCCGTGATCGCAATCGCCCACGGAGGCGAAGAGTACGCGCCGCAAACCGAAGCAATGATGACGCAGGCACGCGCCGCGGCCGATGCGGGCGCCGATGCGGTCGTCATGCACCACCCACACGTGGTCTCGCCGCTCGTCGTGCACGACGCCGAAGATGGTCGCCGCGTGCCTATTTTTGCTTCGATCGGCAACCTCGTCACGAACCAAGGCGAGAGCTGGACGCCCGCGTATCCCGCGGCTCAGCAAGATCGGCGCATCGTCTATCTCAACGGCTGGACGCGCATTGGCATGATCGCCGACTTGGATTTCCGTCTCGGCCACGCGCACCAAAAAGTGGTCGCTTGGGGTCACCACATCACGTGGCTCGACAGCGATCACGTCCTCGACAAATCGAACCCGCACCCGCGCATGGAAGCGCGCACGCTCGACGCCGTCGAAGACCACGCCGTCATCGACAAGCTCGCGCGCGACGTCCTCGGTCCGCGAGCGATTTTCGAGGACGCGTGCTGGATCGAACGGCGAGGTGCTGATGCCACGAGCGGCCCGACTTGTCGTCCGTGATGCTCGGGGTTTCGTGATATCGATCTCGCCATGACCGCCCGCAACGTTCGCATTCTCGTTGCCAAGCCCGGCCTCGACGGCCACGACCGCGGCGCCAAAGTCGTCGCACGCGCGCTCCGCGATGCAGGCTTCGAGGTCATCTATACGGGCCTCCACCAAACACCGGAAATGATCGCGAACGCGGCGGTGCAAGAAGACGTCGACGGCGTCGGCCTTTCGATCATGAGCGGCGCGCACAACACGCTCTTCCCCGCGGTGATCAATGCGCTGAAAGCCAAAGGCGCCACCGATGTCGTCATCTTCGGCGGGGGCATCATCCCCGAAGTCGATCGCGAACGCCTGAAGTCCGCGGGCGTTTCCGGCGTCTTCACGCCCGGCACGACGCTCGAACAAATCATCACGTGGGTAAAGGACAACATCCACCCGCGCGCGTGAATCTCGATGGTTCGGATTGGCCAGGTGGCCTGGCACGGCCTGGCGGGGCCACCCCGAAAACGCGAAAAGCCCTGAGAAACGAGCGGCACGGCAGTCGCTATGGCGCAGGTCCTTGGAGGTATCGCCATGGCTCAATCACACGTTCGTTTCTCGTTCGTTCTCGCGGCCGCACTCGGTTGTTCATCGTCGCCTGCACTCGACGCGCCACCCGTCACGGTCGACACACCGGATGCATCGCTCGAGGTCGACACCACGGAGATCGTCAGCGGCGTCGCTGATCGTGGTCGCGATCCTGCGGTCATCGCCATCGACATCGGCGGCGAAGGACTCTGCTCGGGCACGCTCATCGCGCCGGCCGTGGTGCTCACGGCGCGTCATTGCGTTTCGAACACCACCGAGAGCGTCGCGTGCCCCGCGCAAAGCGCTCAAATCCAAAGCAATCGCTCGCCGAAGTCGCTCGGAATTCTCGTCGGTGACGACGCGCAAACGGCGACGCTCGTGGCGCATGGCAAAGCCATCGTCGTTCCGAAGAGCGACGTGCTTTGCGATCACGACATCGCCGCCATCGTGCTCGACCACGCCGTGTCGGGCGTGTCGTTCATCAAATTGAGCAAATCAGGGGCTGAAAAAGGCCATTTCGTGCGCGCCGTCGGCTTCGGCGAAACGACCGACAACGGGCCCGCCGGAGAGAAACTGCTCCGCGAGCACGTGAAAATCCAGAGCGTCACCGCCGCCGAGTTCGAAGTCGGCGAAGCCACATGCAACGGCGACAGCGGCGGCCCCGCACTCGACGAAACGAGCGGCGAATTGCTCGGCGTCGTTTCGCGTGGTGGCCCGTCGTGCTCGGGCAGCGGCGTGCACAACATCTACACGCGCGCTGATGCCTTCAGCGACGTCATCCAAGCCGCGCTGACGAAAGCGGGCGAGGGCGATAGCGATCCAGACGCAGGCGTCTACTCACCGCCAACGAAGACCGACGCCGGCGCGAGCACGACGAAACCCGGAAGCGACATGGGTGCGTCCTGCAAAAAGGGCGCAGACTGCTCGACCGGCGTCTGCGTCAAAGACGGCAGCTCGGCCTATTGCTCGCGAAAATGCGGCGATGGCGATCGCTGCCCGAACAGCTACCACTGCACGGCGGTCAGCGGCGGCGCGAAGGTGTGCATCGCGCAGTGACGGCTGCATGTGATAATTCGTAAATCCTGATGGATTTCGATTTTTCCGAGCACCACGCGCTCCTCAGAAAAACGGTGCGCGACTTCGCGCGAGTCGAGGTCGCGCCCCACGCGCGAAAGTGGGACGAAGAAGAACGATTTCCCAAAGAGCTCGTTCCGAAGCTCGCCGATCTCGGACTCCTCGGCATTCGCATCCCCGAGGAGTACGGCGGCTCCGGAATGGACACCACGAGCTACGCCATTTGCGTCGAAGAGATCGCGCGCGTCGATGGGTCACTCGCGCTCACGGTCGCTTCGCACAATGGCCTCGGCACGGGGCACATCTTGTCGTTTGGCTCCGAGGCTCTCAAAAAGAAATACCTGCCCAAGGCCGCGCGCGGCGAATGGCTCGCGGCGTGGGCGCTCACCGAGCCCGGCAGCGGAAGCGACTCCGGCGCGCTCGCGACCCACGCCCGCCGCGACGGCGACGACTGGATCCTCAACGGCACGAAGATGTTCATCACGCAGGGCTCGGTGGGTGGGTTCTGCGTGGTGCTGGCGCGCACCAATCCGAGCACGTCGAAGCAAAAGGGCATCACCGCGTTCGTCGTCGAGCACGGCACCGCGGGTTTCGATTCGAGCAAACACTTGCTGAAGCTCGGTTGCCGCTCGAGCGACACCGCCGAGCTCACGTTCGAGAACGTTCGCGTCGCCGACAGCCAGCGCGTTGGCGAGGTCGACGCCGGCTTCATCGACACCATGAAAATCCTCGACCGCGGCCGCATCTCGATCGCTGCGATGGCGCTCGGCCTCGGTTTTGGCGCGCTCGAAATGGCCATCACTTACGCCAAAGACCGAAAGCAGTTCGGCAAGCCCATCGCGGATTTTCAGGCCATCCAGTGGATGCTTGCAGACTGCAAGACCGAGCTCGACGCCTCCTCGCTCCTCACCTATCGCGCCGCGTGGCTCGCCGATCACGGCCGGCCGTTTTCGCGCGAAGCCTCGATCGCCAAGCTCTACGCGAGCGAAGCCGCGACGCGCGCGTGCAACAAATCACTCCAGATTCACGGCGGCTATGGCTACACGCGCGAGTTCGCGGTCGAGCGACATTTGCGCGACGCCAAGATTTGCGAAATCGGCGAAGGCACGAGCGAAGTGCAGCGCATGGTCATCGCCAAGCACTTGCTCACAGCTGGGTGAAGCGCCCGTCTTTCTGATCGGCGAAGATGACTTCGACCATGACGTCGCCGACCTTCGTCGGGACGCGCAGCTTCATCCTCACCTCGAGCGCCAGGTGGTCCTGGACGCGGCCGTGACTCGGGTCGACCGGGAACATGCCGGAGAATTTCGCCGTCGCCTCGCCGCGCTCGACCGTCGAGCCTGCCGGTTTGTTCGGCAGCGAGAGGCCTTCGAGCTTCATCTCCGAACGGATGTCGAGACAATCGAGATCGCCAACCTTCGCCACGCCTTCGAGGTGCGCGTCGCCCGTGATGGCTGACGTCTGCATGCCTTCGTCGCCCTCGAGATCTTCCTGCGCGAGCTTCGAATTGATCGCCCAGCGCCCGCCGATCGCCTGCGGCTGCGCGGTGCCGAAGATTTCGTCGTCCGTGGGGCCGCCGATGCGGTACGTGAGCACGGACTTCAGGGTTTCCCGCTGCTCTTTCGTCGCGAGGGCGCCATTGACCATCACGACTGCGTCGTCACCTTTGGCAGCGCGCGTGAGGTCGACCGTGCCCTTCAACGCGGGCTTGCCGTCGACTGTGAGCTCCGTGACGTCGTAGTGCGTCTTCGAAGACTCTTGCTTGCCGTCGACCGCGACCGTGGTGGCAACGGCGTCGAAGTGAATGAGCTTCTTCTCGCGCTTCTTCTCGATGACCTCGGTGCCCTTGATGGCGTTGGTCGTGCGGTCTTCGTTGGCGTCGACGACGACGTGCGTCTTCGAGCCGACCTTCGACGGTGAATGAAGGTGAACCGCAAACGTCTTCGCCGGCTCGGGTTTCGGAATTGGGACTTCCGTCGTGGCCGTCGTCGTCGAAGCGGAGCCACCACCACAAGCCGCAAGGGCAACCACGAGAACGGGGAATCGGAGTTTCACGACCGAACGAATAACACGAAGTGAATCTCGGGCGTCCTCCCGCACTGGGTGCATCGCGCCCGAACCACGCGCTGCCTGTTTCGGGCGACGTGCTCGACCACTTGATAAGCGACATCGCACGCCGGGCAATGCATGCCCCGAACGTGCGGCTCGATCTGCGAGGTCGAGTCGACCGTGATGGGTTTTGCGGTGCTGAAGCCCGGCTCGAACGCTTGGAGCTTCAGCTTGGCGTCGCCGAGCTTCTTCAGCTCCCGCTCGAGCTCGCGCCTGCGTGTCCTCGCTCGGCTCATACTAAACGGATGTACCGCTGAGCAAAAGAACCCGCAATTTTGATGATTTGCAGCCGCGAGAATGTTGACAGCCGAGGCTCGGTTCCATAGTTTGCTCTTACGTGGGAAGAAGTGGCAGAAAGTGCCATCCACGGCTTGAGGTCAGCACGAATCGATGTTCCGCGGTCGATACGAGCACACCATCGACCAGAAGGGTCGCACCAGTTTGCCGGTTCGCTACCGGGAAGTCCTGGCGTCCATCGGCGAGAAGCGCGTCGTGCTCACGAGCAGCATCGACCCGTGTCTCGTCGCGTACACGATGCCGGAGTGGCTGGCGTTCGAAGACAAGATCGGAAAGCTGTCCCAATTCGATCGCGCGGTACAAAAACTTCGCCGCATCTACCTTTCGGGCGCCATCGAGTGCGAGGTCGACGACTCGGGTCGCGTCCTCGTTCCGCCGACGCTCCGCGAGCACGCGAAGCTGACGAAAGAGGTCTTGTGGGCGGGCGCCGGCAAGTACGCCGAGCTCTGGGACAAGAAAACTTGGCACGAGGCGACCGAGATCGCCTCCGATGAAGAGCGCGCACAAATGGCCGCGCGGCTCGCGGAGCTCGGGCTATGACCGCGCTCAAGTCACCCATCGCGGCGCTGGAGCCGCAGCTCGTTTTGCCGGGCGTCGTCGAGTCGGTCGAATGGACCTGGGCCGAGGAAGAGGCGGAGCACATGCGTTTCGTTCACGCGACTGTGATGACGGCGGAAGTGCTCGCGGCGCTCGCCCCGAAGACCGGAGTGTTCGTCGACGCGACCGTTGGCGGCGGTGGCCACGCCGAAGCGATTCTTGCGGCGGCTCCGAAGGTGAAGCTCGTTGCGTTCGATCGCGATCCGTCCGCGCTCGAGGCCGCACGCGAGAGGCTCGCGCCGTTTGGTGATCGCGCAACGTTCGTTCACGCGCGATTCGGCGCGCTCGAAGAAGAGCTTGCGGCGCGCAAAATCGGCCAAATCCAGGGGCTTTGCGCCGATTTGGGCGTGAGCTCGCCGCAAATCGACGACCCCTCGCGCGGGATGAGCTTCCGCCATGAAGGGCCGCTCGACATGCGCATGGACCCGAGCGCCGGCGAGACCGCGCTCGAAATGATCGAGCGCCTCAGCGAGGACGAGCTCGCCGACGTGATCTTCCACGCAGGCGACGAGCGGCGATCGCGTCGCATCGCGCGCAGCATCAAGCGCGCTCAGCGCGACAACGAGCTCGCGAGCACCGTGGAGCTTCGCCGCGCTGTAGTGCGCGCCGTTGGGCCGATGCGCGTCGGCGGGATCGATCCGGCAACGCGCACGTTTCAGGCTTTGCGCATTTCGCTCAACGACGAGCTCGGCGAGCTCGATCGATTGCTCGTGTCGCTCCCGCGTGTCGTCGCGCCGGGTGGCGTTGCGTCGATCATCAGCTTTCACTCGCTCGAGGACCGCAAGGTGAAGCACACGTTCGCGGTGCGCGAGACGTGGGAGACGCTCACGAAAAAACCCGTGATGGCCGCCGACGCCGAGCGCGAAGCGAACCCGCGCTCAGGCAGCGCGAAGCTGCGCTCTGCAAAGCTCAGGGAGCCGACGTGATACGCAACGGATCGCCCTATTTCGTGCTGACTTGGACGCTCGCGACGATCGCGTGCGCGTGCGCGTTCGTGGTGCATCTCGCGCTTCGTGGTCGCACGCTTTCGCTCGGCTACGAGCTCGGCCGCGCGCGCTCCGAGCAAGCGCACTTGCGCGAAGTGAAGCGCGTGCTCGAGCTCGAAGCCGCAAGCTACGAAACACCGGAGCGTGTCGAAATCGTCGCGCGCACGCTCCTCGGCATGGAGCCCCCGCCTCCCGAACGCATCGTGACACTGGGTGGAGGTTCGAGGCCCGTCGAAGCGAGGAACGGCCAGTGAGAAACCTCGACGGGAAGCGCGTCCGCTGGATACGCGTTCGAATGGGTGTGCTTTGCGGGATCATGGGTGTGTCGCTCGGCGTGATCGTCTCGAGCGCGTACCGCGTGCAGGTCGAGGACGGCGCGGCCTGGCGTGAGCTCGCCGAAAAGCAGCGTCAACGCCGCATGCATGTCGAGCCGAAGCGCGGCAGCATTCACGATCGCAACGGGCAGCCGCTTGCGGTGAGTGTCGAAGTGCCGAGCATCGTTGCCGACGTCGCAGAGATTCTTCACGGTGTCGAAGGCCCGGGCCCGCAAACGGTCGTGCTCAAGGACGTCGCCATACGACTCGGCGCCGTGCTCTCGATGGACTCGAACGAGATCTACGAGAAGCTCGCAACGCGCAGGCGCTTCATTTGGCTCAAACGGCGCGCGTCGGGCGACGAAGCTTCGGCGATTCGCGATCTCGCCGACCCGAAAAAACAAATTCGCCCGATTCACGGCGTGACGATCGAAGGCGAAGGTCACCGCTACTACCCGGGGCGCGATTTGCTCGGCGCGGTGATGGGTTTCGTCTCGCCCGATGGTCAGGGCAAAGACGGCATCGAGCTCGCGCTCGACGAAGAGCTGCGCGGTCGCGTCGAAGAAGTTCACGGGCTCCGCGATCGCGGCGGACACCTGCTCTTCGAAGGCGGTCAGATCGACGAGCAAGCGCTCGCGGGTCACGACATCACGCTCACGATCGATTCGGCGATTCAACACCTCGTGCAGCAAGAGCTCGACGCAGCGATGCGCACGTACGAAACGAAGGGCGGCGCGGCGATCGTGATCGATCCGCAAACGGGTGAGCTTCTCGCGCTCGCGTCGACGCCCGGTTACAACCCGAACGACTACTCCGATTCCGACCCTGAAAATAGGCGCGATCGCGCGGTGACGGACCGATTCGAGCCGGGCAGCGTCATGAAGGTCTTCACGATGTCGGCGGCTCTGGCGCAAGGCACCATCAAGCCGACCGAGACGATCAACTGCGAGCACGGACTCTATCAAGTCGGCAATGTCACGATTCACGACACGCACATCAACGACTACCTCACGCCGACGCAGATCCTCGCGAAGAGCTCGAACATCGGCGCTCTGAAAATTGGTCTGCGACTCGGCGAGCCCGGCTTGTACGCCGCGCTTCGGCGTTTTGGTTTTGGCGAGCCCACGGGGCTTCCGCTTCCGGGTGAAGCCGCAGGCGTGCTTCGTCCGAAGGGGCGACCTTGGTTCGATGTCGAGACGGCGAACGCTTCGTTCGGTCAGGGCGTCAGCGTGACCACGGTGCAGCTCGCAGTCGCGATGTCGGCGATCGCGAATGGCGGGCGATTGCTCGAGCCACTCATCGTGAAGCGCGTGACGACGAGCACCGGCGAAGTGGTTCGCGAAGGGACCATGCACGTACGCCGCGAAGCCGTGCCCGCGTATGTCACGAAGCTGATGGCGGAGATGCTCACGGCCGTCACGGAAGATGGCGGCACCGGTGTCGAAGCGGCGGTTCCGGGTTTCAAAGTCGCGGGCAAGACGGCGACGGCGCAGAAGGTCGATCCCGCGACGGGGAAATATTCGGCAGATAGGTACACCGCGTCGTTCGTTGGCTTTGTTCCCGCCGAGAGGCCGCGGCTCGTGATTGCGATCGTGCTCGACGAGCCGATGATCGGTCACTACGGCGGCGATCTCGCCGGCCCCGTGTTTCGGCGCGTTGCGGAGTCGTCGCTGCGATATCTCGGCGTCACACCGAACGACAGCAACAAGACCCTCACTGTCTCGCGCGACAACGATCCGGCCGACAAAGTGCTCGCTGCATATCGGCCGCAAGTGGTTGCGGTGAACGCCGGGCCGACGGTCGACGCCATCGACGGAATTCCGGTACCGGACACCGCGGGCATGGGCGCGCGCGATGCGGTGCGCGCGATGCTCGGCGCGGGTCTGGTGCCGCAAATCGAAGGAAGCGGGCGCGCCGTTCGACAAGCGCCGGCAGCAGGAACGATCGTGCCGAAGGGGAGCGCCGTGAGGCTCTCGTTCGAGCAATCGTCATGACCCCGGAGCATCCGATGCGCGTCGCGGACGTCGTTCGCGAGCTCGGCGCATCTGCGGTGCTCGACGGCGCGGGCGACGTCATCGTGTCCGGCGTGCACCAAGACTCTCGCGCCGTGGAGCCAGGGGACCTGTTCGTCGCGCGAAAAGGTGCGAGCGCCGACGGCGCGAAATACGTGCAAGATGCACGGACTCGCGGAGCCGTTGCGCTCGTTGCCGCGCGCGGGACGATCACGGCGCAGGGCGCAGGAATGCCGGTGATCGGCGTCGATGACGTGATGGACGGTTTGGCGCGCGCATCCGCCGCGGTGTACGGGCATCCATCGTTCAGCCTCGAAGTGATTGGCATCACCGGTACCAACGGGAAGACGACGACGACTCACCTCTTGCGAACCGCGATCGATGCGTCGCTCGGCCGACCGAGCTGCGGGATCATCGGAACGGTCGCGCACGGCTTTGGCGCGCTGAAGACGCCCGCCTCGCACACGACGCCCGAAGCCGATGAGTTGCAGCGCTTGATGCTCGGCATGAAGCGCGCGGGCGCGACGCACGTTGCGATGGAAGTGTCATCGATTGCGCTCGCGCTCGGACGAACGCGCGCAGTGCGATTCACCGTTGCCGCGCTCACGAACCTCACGCAAGACCATCTCGACTTTCACGGAACGATGGAGGCCTATGCGCGCGAGAAGGAGAAGCTCTTTCTCGAATACGGGCCCGGCACCTCGGTGCTGTGTGTCGACAACGCGTTTGGTGAGTCGCTCGCGACGCGCATCGTGGGGCCGAAGCTTCGCGTGAGCGCTCGAACCACGGGGCACGCCGACGTAAAGCCGACGCGGCTCTCGATGTCGACGAATGGAATCGAAGGCGATCTGCAAACGCCACTCGGCGTCTTCACGCTTCGGTCGCCGCTCGTGGGTGCGCACAATTTGGAAAATCTGGTCGTCGCGATTGGGTGCGTGTGCGCGCTCGGACAAGACGTGCGGCGCGCTCTCGATGGCCTGACGAATGATCACGGTGCGCCAGGAAGGCTCGAACGCGTCAGCTCGGATGCGGACGACATCACCGTGCTCGTCGATTACGCACACACGCCCGATGCGCTCGCGCGGGTTCTCGATGCAACGCGAGCGATCGCGAAAGCCCGTATTTTGTGCGTATTTGGATGCGGTGGCGATCGCGATACGCAAAAGCGCGGGCCGATGGGAGAGGCCGTGGGCGCGCGCGCCGACGTCGCGTTCGTGACGAGCGACAATCCGCGGACGGAAGACCCCGCAGCGATCGCTTCGCCCGTGATCGAGGGCGCGCGCGGCGCGAAAGCCGAGGTCGTCGTGGAGCTCGACCGTGCTCGCGCGATCGCGCTCGCGGTCGATCAAGCGGCCGTTGGAGATATCGTGCTTGTTGCCGGCAAGGGCCACGAGGACTACCAAATCATCGGGACGGAGAAGCGTCCGTTCGACGATCGCGAGCATGCACGCGCAGCGCTCGCGCGTCGTCGCCACAAGAAAGCCTGATGGCCACCGCAATCCCGCACAACCACGCACCGCTCACCGTGATGCAGGCCGCCGCCGAAACGGGTGGCGCCGTGCTGCGCGATTCGGGCAAGCAAGCGCGCGGCATCGTGTCGGACACGCGCGCAATCAAAGGTGGCGAAGCGTTCGTCGCACTTCGTGGCGAGCACCACGATGCGCACGATTTCCTGAACGTTGCGGCGTCGCTTGGCGCGGCGCTTCTCGTCGTCGATCGCGATGATCGCGCGCTGCCCGAGGGGCCCGACGTCGTACGCGTCTCCGATACGCTTTCTGCCTGGGGCGATCTCGCACGTGCGCATCTTCAAAGGTGGCGCGTGGCTCGACGCGATGGGCGCATCGTTGCCATCACGGGCAGCGCCGGCAAGACGACCACGAAGCAACTCTGCGCAGCGCTGCTCGCGGAAGTCGGAATCACGTGGACTTCGCCCGGCAATTTGAACAACCTCGTCGGTGTTCCTGCCGTCGCTTTCGCGCTCGAACCGAGTCACCGTTTCGCCGTGTTCGAATGCGGCATGAGCCTGCGTGGAGAGATCGCACAGCTCGGCGCGATCGTCTCGCCTGATGTCGCCGTCATCACGAACGTATCGCTCGCTCATGCCGAGGGTGTGGGCGGAACGCGCGAGGACGTCGCTCGTGAGAAGGGCACGCTCTTCGAACGGCTCGGCGCGAACGCCACATGCGTCTACGACGCCGACGACGCGGTCGTTGTCGCGCTCGCGGACGCATCACCTGCCGGTCGCAAGCTCGGCTTCGGCCGGAGCGAGCGCGCGTCGTATCGATTGATCGATCGCGTATCCCACGGCGCCGCCGGTTCGCGCATCACGATCGAGCGACCGGACGCGCTTCGTGATCCCCGACGCGGGGAGCCCGTCGAGATCGATCTTCCGTTCATTGGCGACGCGGCGGCGATCGATCTCTGCGCCGCGCTTGCAGCCGCCGAAGCCGCGGCTGGACCGATCGCGTACGCCTCCATCGAGCGCGCGATGAAGCGCGCACGCAACATCGAAGGCCGCGCGGAGCCACGGCAGCTCGGCGACATCCTCGTCATCGACGACACCTACAACGCGAACCCCGCGAGCATGCGTGCGGCTCTTTCGATGCTGGGCGACGTCGCCGGATCTCGCCGCCGCGTTGCCGTGCTCGGCGAAATGAAGGAGCTCGGTGAATCCGCACGCAGCGAGCATGCCGCGCTCGCGGATGTCATCGCCGCTGCGCGCGTTGCGCTCGTCATCGGATGCGGCGGCCTCGCGAGCGAATTCGTCTCGCGTTCGAGCTCGCTCGGCATCGAAGCCATCGACTGCGCCAACCTCGCCGATGCCGCTCGCGCCACGCTCGAACGGGTACGCTCGGGTGATGTGGTCCTCGTGAAAGCATCTCGCAGCGTGGGTGCGGAAGCGGTGGTCAAAGAGCTCGAGAAGTCGAGGACGGCTTGATCTACGAGCTCCTCTACCCGCTTCACCACCATGCGCACCTGCGTTGGCTCAACGTGCTTCGTTACGTTCCGTTTCGCGTCATCATGGCGACGCTCACGGCGATGCTCATCAGCTTCATCGTCGCGCCCTGGTTCATTCGCGAGCTCCAGAAGAAACAGATCGGCCAAGTCGTTCGCGCCGACGGCCCCGCTACGCACCTCATCAAACAAGGCACACCCACGATGGGTGGCGCGCTCATCTTGATGAGCGTCCTCTTGCCGACGATCTTCTGGTGCGACCCACACAACGTCTTCGTCTGGGCGACCACGGCCGTCACCGCGGGCTACGGCGTCATCGGGTATCTCGACGACTACCTGAAGATCAAAACCAAAACGAGCGACGGCCTATCCGGCCGCTACAAGCTCATCGGGCAGTTTCTGATCGCTGGCGGCGTGCTCGCCTACGTCTTCTACAACGAGCACCTGCCCGAAGATTGGCTAAAAATTCGCGGGCAATTGGGCGTTCCATTCCTTGCATTCTACAAGCATCCGATCGCACTCCCGCTCGGCGTCTACTTCGTGTTCGCAGTTCTCGCGGTCGTTGCCACGTCGAACGCCGTGAACCTCACCGACGGCCTCGACGGGCTCGCCATCGGCCCCGTGATCTTCAACGCAGGCACCTACCTCGTGTGGGCGTACTTGTGCGGCGCGACCATTGGCATCACCGCAACGCAGCGCTTCGTCGTTGCGCGCTACCTCGACATCCCCGCCATCTCGAGCGTGGGCGAGCTCTCCATCTTTTGCGGGGCCATGGTCGGCGCCGGCATCGGCTTCCTTTGGTACAACACCTACCCCGCGCAAGTGTTCATGGGCGACGTCGGCGCGCTCGCGCTCGGCGGCGGGCTCGGGATGTGCGCGGTCTTCACGAAGAACGAGCTCCTCTCGATCATTCTCGGCGGCATCTTCTTCCTCGAGATGTCGAGCGTCATCGTGCAAGTCGCGAGCTACAAGCTGCTCGGAAGACGCGTCTTTCTGATGGCGCCCATCCACCACCATTACGAAAAGAAGGGGTGGCCCGAGCCAAAGATCATCGTTCGGTTCTGGATCATCTCCGTTTTGTTGGCCCTCGTTTCGCTGTCGAGCTTGAAGTTGAGGTGATGCGAGTCGCAGTCGTCGGCTTGGGCCGGAGTGGTGTAGCCGCGGCGCGCCTTTGTATGCAGCGTGGAGACGAGGTCACGGGCGTCGATCAGAAGCCCCTCGCCGAGCTTTCAGAGGAAGCGCGCGCGCTCCGCATCCAAGTGATTGCGCACGGTGCGTCGCTCGATGCGTTCGATTTGATCGTCGTGTCGCCGGGTGTGCCGCAGTTCGAATCGAAGGCGCCCATTTGGAGTGAGATCGAGCTCGCGTATCGCCGGCGCGGCCATGCGTGCCCGATCGTCGCGGTCGGCGGAACGAACGGAAAGAGCACGGTGACATCGCTCATCGCGGCGCTCCTCGAGGCGGGCGGCAAGAAGGTGTTCGCGGGCGGGAATCTCGGCGAGCCGTGGGCCGCGCACGTCGACGAGGAATTCGACGTCGTGGTGCTCGAGGTCTCGAGCTTTCAGATGGAGCGTCTCGAGCAGTTTCGGCCCGACGTCGCGGTGCTCTTGAACATCACCGATGATCATCTCGATCGCTATGCGAGCTTCGCCGACTACGCGCACGCCAAGGGCAACTGCTTCATGAATCAAACCGAGCACGATCTCGCGGTGGTTCCGCGCGGCGATGAGCTCTCACTCGAGCAGGCGAAGCGCGGCAACGCGCGCGTCGTGACGTTCGGCTCGGCTCCGCTCGGGATGCCGCTTCGTTTGCAAGGTGCACACAACGCTCTCAACGCATCGGCGGCCGTTGCGGCCATCGAGCCGTTTGCGATCCCACGTGACGTGATCGCTCGCGTGCTCGAGACATTCGAAGGCTTGCCGCATCGCATGGCCCTCGTCGCGAACATCGACGGCGTCGCGTTTTACGATGACTCGAAGGGCACGAACGTCGGCGCGTCGGTCACGGCGCTGCTCGGGCTTCGCGAGCCAAAGGTCGTGCTCATCGCGGGTGGCCGCGACAAACAAGGCACTTACGCCCCGCTCGCCGACGCGATGAAGACCAAAGGGCGCGCTGCAATCGTCATCGGTGAAGCGGCCAATCGCATCGAGAGCGCGCTCGCGCCGGTCGTTCGCGTCGAGCACGCCACGACGATGGACGACGCCGTGAAGAAGAGCGCATCCCTCGCCGAGCGCGGTGACGCCGTGCTGCTCTCGCCCGCGTGCTCGAGCTTCGACATGTTTCGCGACTACAAGCACCGCGGCGACGAGTTCGTCCGCGCCGTGCGCACGCTACGAGACTCGCGGAGCGAAGCGGAGCGAGCCGAGAGCTCGGGGAGCTCGAGGGGTGCAAGCCCTCGAACAGGAGAACCACGATGAAACTATTTCCGCCCAACGTTCGCCGCACGCTCGACTTCGCCGCGCCGCTGGATGCCGCACCCAACGCCGTGCGCGCAAAAGGCCCGATGGATCCCGTGCTCGCGGCGACGGTCGTGGGCCTCATCGGCTTCGGTGTCGTGATGGTCTACAGCGCGTCCTCGGCGACGGCGACGGTCGATCAGCACGACGCGCAATTCTTCTTGAAGCGCCAAGCGGCGTACGCGCTCCTCTCGCTCGCGTTGATGTTCGGCATCTCGATGGTCGATTATCACCGCCTCTACAAGCTCACGTATCCCGTGCTCGTCGGCGTCGCAGGCTTGCTCATCGCGTGCGTCGTTGGCTTCGGGCACTCGGGTGGTGGCGCGACGCGCTGGCTCTCGATTGGGCCCGTGCACGTGCAGCCGGCGGAGATGGCGAAGCTCGCGCTCGTCGTGTGGCTTGCATATTCGCTCGCAAAAAAGGCCGATCGCGTGAAGACGTTCACCGTCGGGTTCTTGCCGCACCTCCTGATGGCTGGTGTGTTCATGCTTCTCTGCTTGAAGCAGCCCGACTTCGGTAGCGCCGTCGTGCTTTTGTTTTTGACGTTCACGATGCTCTTCGTCGCGGGCGCGAAGGTTGGCTACATCCTCGGCGTTTCGATCATCGGCGCGATGTTTGGTGCCGCGGCGATTCGCTTCAGCGGTTATCGCTACGCGCGCTACCTCGCGTGGCTCCACATGGACGAGCATCGCCAAGACCTCGCGTACCAGCCGTTCCAATCCGTGATGTCGTTCGGTGCGGGAGGACCCAGTGGTGTGGGCCTTGGTCGTGGTCTTCAAACGCTCTATTTGCCCGAGGCGCACAACGACTTCGTCGCTGCGATCGTCGGCGAAGAGCTCGGGTTCGTGGGTGTGCTTCTTCTGTGCGGCGCGTTCTTGCTCCTCGTGCTTCGCGGTGTGCGAACCGCCCTTCGTGCGCCAGATGATTACGGCGCGTATCTCTCGTTCGGCATCGCGACGATGTTCGGCGTGCAAGCGCTGCTCAACCTCGCCGTTGCGCTCTCGCTGCTTCCGACGAAAGGCCTCACGCTTCCGTTCGTTAGCTTCGGTGGCTCGTCGCTCCTCGTGAACGCGGCAGCCGCGGGAATTTTGCTGAGCATCTCGCGCCAAGGCGAGACGCGCTCAGAAGTCGAAGAGACGCCGGCAGCGCCGGAAGCGGAGCCTCAAGCGACATGAGGGAAGGCATCGCTCCGTGCATCGTGATCGCAGGCGGAGGCACGGGCGGACACGTCTTTCCCGGGCTTGCGGTCGCGGCGGCATTGCGAGCGCTTGCCGATGTCGAGGTCGTGTTCGTCGGCTCGCCACGGGGTCTCGAGAAAGACATCGTGCCGGCGCGCGGTCATCGGCTCGAGCTCCTCGATGTGGAGCCGATGAAAGGCGGCGGAGTGCGGCGTGCGGTGCGTGGCGCGTTCGTCGCATCGCGCGCGACGTGGCGTGCGCGAAAATTGGTGAGGGAGCTCTCGCCCGTTGCAACGCTCAGCGTCGGCGGTTACGCGGCAGGTCCCATGGCGCTCGCGAGCAGCCTCGGGGGCGTGCCGCTCGCCATCTTGGAGCCGAACGGCGTGCTGGGTCTCGCGAATCGGTTGCTCGCGCCCGTTGCAAAGCGCGCGTACGTAGCATGGCCTCGCGTTGCGGCGCGGTTTTCGGAGCGCGTCGTACGTTCGTTCGGTGTGCCTCTTCGTGAGGGGTTTCGCCCGTCGCCGTATCGCGCACACGGAACGGCTCGTGTGCTCGTGATGGGCGGTAGCCTTGGCGCGCGCGCCATCAACGAAGTGATGCCCGAAGCGATTGCGGCGGTCTCATCGCGCGTTTCCAACGTCGAAGTGATTCACCAAAGCGGCAAGGACCAAGAGAAGGCCCTTCGCGCGAAGTACGCCGAGCACGGCGTCACGGCGGACGTTCGCCCCTTCCTCGACGATGTTGCAGGCGAGCTCGCACGCGCCGACCTCGTCATCGCGCGCGCAGGCGCGGTCACCGTCGCGGAGATCGCCGCCGTCGGGCGCGCCGCGATCTTCATTCCCTTCCCCTTCGCTGCTGACGATCACCAGCGCAGCAACGCCGAAGCGCTCGCCAGCGAAGGCGGAGGCGTGTGCATCATCCAGAAAGACGCCACGGCAGCGCGAATCGCCCAGGAAATAGCCTCGCTTCTCGCCGACGGCGCGCGCCGCGAAGCCATGGCTGACGCCGCTCGAGCCGCCGGGCACCCGAACGCTGCTGCCGACGTCGCCGAAGATTTGTTGCAACTTGCACGCATCTCGACCAACCCTGGGGTGAGCTGAGATGTTTCGCGGTCGCGTTCGTCACGTTCACTTCATCGGCATCGGCGGCATCGGCATGAGCGGTCTCGCGGAGATCCTCCGCACGATGGACTTCGACGTGTCCGGCTCCGACCTCAAAGCAAGCGACACCACGCGTCGCCTCGAGACGCTCGGCATCCGTGTCAACGTCGGGCACAAGGGCGACAACGTCCACGGCGCGGATGTCGTCGTGCATTCGAGCGCCATCGCGCAGAACAACCCCGAGCTCGCACGTGCACGCGCTCTCGAGATCCCCGCAATTTCACGCGGCGAGATGCTCGCCGAGCTGATGCGCGTGAAGTACTGCGTGACCATCGCGGGCTCGCACGGCAAGACGACCACCACCTCGCTCGTCGCAACCGTCCTTCGCCATGCCGGCCTCGACCCGACGGTGATGGTCGGCGGCAAAGTGAACGCGCTCGGCTCGAACGCGCGCCTCGGTGCGGGCGATCTCTTCGTGGCCGAAGCCGACGAAAGCGACGGCTCGTTTCTGCGCCTCGCGCCCACGGTCGCCATCATCACGAACATCGACGCCGAGCACCTCGATCACTACGGCACACACGAAAACGTCAAAGACGCCTTCGTGCAGTTCGCGAACCAAGTCCCCTTCTACGGACTATGTGTACTCTGCATTGATCACCCGCACGTTCAGGCTATTTTACCGCGTGTCCAGCGTCGCCACGTCACGTACGGCACCGCACGCCAAGCCGACTATCGCGCGAAAGACATCCGCTTCGAGGGCATCGAGACGTCGTTCGCGGTGTTCCGCAAGAACGACTCACTCGGTGAGTTCATGGTTCGCATGCCGGGCGCCCACAACGTGCAGAACGCGCTCGCGGTGATCGCCGCAGCCGACGAGCTCGAGGTGCCGCTCAACGTCGTGCGCGAAGCGATGGCGCAGTTCCACGGCGTGCAGCGTCGCTTCACGATCCTCGGGCAGCCCATGCTCGAGAAGAACGGCAAGCGCGGCGACGTCATGATCGTCGACGACTACGGGCACCACCCTGCCGAGATCGAGGCGACGCTGACGGCTGCGCAAAAGAGCTTCGATCGACGCGTCGTCGTCGCGTTCCAGCCGCACAGGTACACGCGCACGCAGGCGCTCTTCGACGAGTTCACGCGCGCGTTCAACGGCGCCGACGTCCTCGTCGTCACGGACGTTTATGCGGCCGGCGAAAAATTGATCGAAGGCGCCACTGGAAGCGCGCTCGCAGAAGCGATCGGCGCGCACGGGCACCACTCGGTCCGCTACGTCGCCGACAAGAAACAGATCAAAGACGCGCTTCTCGAAATCGTCGAGCCGGGCGATCTCGTGATTGCCCTCGGCGCCGGCGACATCAACGCGAGCGTGCGCGATTTGCTCACGGCATTGGAGGCCAAGTGAAGAACCGACGCACGCCGGGCTCCCTCTTGCCGGACATCATGGCCGATGCCCTCGACGACCCTAAGCCGGCCAAAACTGGGCGGTTCATGCATGGTCTCCGGACAATGAGCGGCTTCGTGCTGGTCGCGAGTGTTTCGCTCGCGGTGGCGTGGGGCGCGCGGCGCTATCTCGTGACGAGCCCGCGTTTCGGCCTCGAGCAAGTCGTGATGGAAGGCCAGAAGACGCGCACCAAAGATGCGCTCCTCGCGCGCGCCCACATCAAGATGGGCGACAACGTGTTCTCGATCGACCTCGACGGCGCGAGGAACAAGATGCTCTCCGACCCTTACGTGAAGAGCGCGACGCTCGCCCGTCGCCTGCCTGACACGATCCTCATCGACATCGAGGAGCGCGTTCCCGCAGCGACGGTCGCGATCGGCAACGATGTGTTTCTCGTCACGCGAGACGGCGAGACCTTCAAGCGCCTCGAGGTCGGCGACCCGGCCAACCTTCCAGTCATCACGGGTTTGTCGTCCGATTTGGCGGAGAACGATCGCGAAGGTTTCGCCGCTGCGGTGCGGCGCGCGCTCGATGTCGCGATCGACTACCAGCAGTCGTCGCTCGTCGGGAAGCTGCCGCTGCAAGAGATTCACATCGATCCGGGCATGGCCATCACGCTGAGCGTCGGCTCGCAGAATCAGGTCTCGACGCTCGTGCTCGGCGGGCCGCCCTTCCGCAAGAAGCTCGAACAAGCGGCGCGCGTGGCGCTCGAGCTCGAGCATCGTGGCCAAAAAGTCGATTCGATCTTGCTCGATTCAGCCGCGCGCCCCGAGCGCGTCGTCGCCCGCGTGAAATAGCCAGAAAACGCTGTTGAATAGTTGGCCGAATCGCGCGGCGCGTAGATGCTGCGGAGGTCATGACTACCGTCCCCGAATCCGAAATTGTCGTCGGTCTCGACATCGGAACGACCAAAATCTCTGCCGTCGTTGGCGAGGTCGACAGCGATGGCATCACCGTCCTCGGTGTTGGCACCGTTCCTTGCCGCGGTCTTCGCAAGGGCATCGTCTCGAACATCGAGTGGACCGTTCGCTCGATCAAAGAAGCGATCGAAGCCGCGCAGACCATGGCCGGCGTCGAGATTCGCACGGTGTACGCCGGCGTTGCCGGAAGCCACATTCGGTCGCAGAGCTCGGACGGCGTCGCGGCGATTGCGGGTGGCGAGGTCACGCGCACGGACGTCGAACGCGTTCTCGAAGGGGCGCGCGCCATTCCGGTCGACGCCGATAGACAGATTCTCCACGTGCTCCCGCGCGAGTACATCGTCGATGCGCAAGATGGCATTCGCGATCCAGTCGGCATGAGCGGCGTGCGCCTTGGCGCAAAAGTGAACCTCGTGACGGCCGCGACGAGCTGCGTGCAAAACGTGATTCGCTGTGCCGAGCGTTGCAACTTGGTCGTCGCGGATGTCGTGCTCGAAGCGCTCGCAAGCGCCGAGGCCGTGCTCTCGGATGACGAAAAAGAAATCGGCGTTGCGGTGATCGACATCGGCGGCGGCACGACCGACATCTTGCTCTACGTCGACGGCGGCATCGCGCACACGAGCGTGATTCCCGTGGGCGGCAACAACATCACGAGCGACATCGCAGCCGGCTTGCGCACGCCCATGGCCGAAGCCGATCGCATCAAGCGCCTTTCGGGCTGCGCGCTCGGGCGGCTCGTTGGCGACGAAGAAGAAATCGAAGTTCCGGGCGTTGGTGGTCACGCACCGCGAAAAACTGCGCGACGCGTGCTCAGCGACATCGTCGAGCCGCGCGTCGAAGAGATGTTCGCCGCGATTCGCAAACGCATCGAGGACACAGGCCTTCTCGAGCAGCTCTCGGCCGGCGCGGTTCTCACGGGCGGCGCGGTGCTCCTCGAAGGAATGCCGGAGCTCGCCGAAGAAGTTCTAGGGATGCCGATTCGCATTGGTTACCCGGTCGGCGTCAAAGGCATCACGCAGCTCGTTCAGGGGCCGCAATTCTCGACGGGCGTTGGTCTCGTGAAGTTCGGTGCGCACGCGATCATCGAGGCGCGCAATCGCGACTTGGCCGCGGCGCATGCGCCCTCGCATCCGCGTCTTCGCGCGCACTCGGGTGTGTCGCCGATCGAGTTGGCCCCGCCGTCTTCGTCGCGGCTCTGGGATTGGATCAAAGCCGCGTTCTAATTTTGTAGCGGAGCAAACAGGCTTACGTTTGTTTTATCGGGGTCGGAGACGATCGCGTAACGCTGACCCCAGAAGGCGTCCCACGGCTCTTTCACGGCGCGATGGCCCGCCGCAACGATCGCGGCGAACGTCGTGTCGACCTCTTGCGGCGACTCGCACAAGAACGCGACCTCGAGGCGTTGGCCGCGCGGGCTTTGCCAGTCGGGCGAGTGACGATCCCAATCATGTCAGGGACGATCATGCGTCGCGTTTTAACCCGCGAACGCGACAGGCGTCTTGAACATTTCGGACGCAAGCACCGCCGGCGTCACGAGCGCGAGCACGCGAACGGAGCCGCCCGACGCAAGGACCGACGCTGCGGCGCACACGAACGTCAGCCGTTTCGCCGTGGGTGGTGAGACGCGCAATGACTCGGCTTCGAGTGTGGTGCGACCATCCTCGATGCGTCGCGCTGCGTCGGCCCAGATTTCCTCGAGCGGGGCATCGGCGTCCGTGAGCTCGCACGCGGCGACGAGAACGCGCACCGCTTCGCCCGTGTGAAAGCGAACGCCGAAAATCTCTCCGCTCGCCGGGCGGCACCATCGCCGCTCGCGTCATCGTCCCGACAACGCGCGCGACGCCTCCGATCACGACGATCTCGATCCCTCCATCCGGAAGCAGGCGGTGCTCGCCATGCGCACCCGAGATCCGCCAGAAGCAGGCGACGAGCGGAGCGAAGCGTGGGCGGTGGAAGGCGTTCTTCGTAGTGCATCGTCAGGGCCACTCGACGTTGCACGCGTTTCTTTTTTGGATTCACGACGAAGCCCTCGCATCACCCGATAGCGCGATGTCGTCGCGTAGCGGCCATACGTTGCTTCGAGCTTTGTCGCGAGCGCGCTCATGCGAATGTCGAGGCCGAAGGCGATCAGGTTTGCGAGCGCAGGCGATGTCGGCGCACCTTGCGGAAGATGCGGCGTGCGAAGGTCTGCGCGCACGCTCGCGTCGAATGTCGCGATGACATCCGGCGGCGGCGCGTGCGTCGTGAGAGCGGTGCGCGTTGACCCGACCCGCGCGAATGCTCTGGAAGAACGACCACAAATCGATCCGCATGACGACGGCTTATCCGACGTGCGGCCGCACGAAGTCCATCACCGAGCGGCCTGCACGACATCCGTGGGCGTTCGAGTGCGGCGGAACGGTGGCGAGGATGCGATCGAGGTGACCCGCTGAGCCGCGCGAGGACGCGGCTTCGGGATCTCGAGCAACCGCGCCGCCATCCGGCTTCGCGAGCGTTCGATACCGGTAGTGTCGCATGCGCTCGTGCGACGCAACGCGCGAGAGACCGCGTCGATCCGCGAACGCATCGAGCTGACGCACATCGAGCTCCAGAAACGCCGCGCGATCGCCGGGTGTTTCGATCGCCGGCACGTCGAACCGCGTCGCGCGCATCTCGGGTTGGTCGACGATGATTCGGCGCACGCGAGCGCGCGCCAAGAGAATCTCTGGCCACACGCGGCACTCGAGGAGCGAAGCCGCGAGCCCATCCAACGCGGATGTTCATCATCGAGCGTGAGCGCGCTCGCAAGGCGCGTCGTCATGCTGCGCTCCGTCCAGTTGCCCGCGAGAAGCGCGCTCGCAATCCCCTTGGCGAGAAAGCTCGTCATGGAAATGAAAGTGCGACGGCGCGCGCCAACGATTCTCGTGGTGCGCGACCGATCCTGCGCTCTTGCGCAGCCCGGGTCGTGCCATGGAATATCCTGCCGCTGACGTTGCCCTGGGGTAACCCCAGAGAGGCGAGAAGACTCGCCGACTTGGTCGCGCGCCGCCGCACGCTGCAAGCGTAGATCAGTCAGGCGGCGGATGCGCTCGAAGAAGCCACGTTCGCGGCAGCGCGAGGGGGATGCGCGCGCCTTCGGACGAATACGCATCGACGAACGCGCGCGAAAGCGGCTGGCCGAGCGACGCCATGTGTTTGCGATGATTGTCGCGCACGTAGGCCACAGCACGGCGCGCTTCCGACGGCGTTCTCAGGACGTGTGCGTGAAAGCGGTCGCCGAAGACGCGGCCCGAGCGGTGCATCATGCCGTTGAGGCCCTTGGCAACGCGAATGGAGAAGCCCTGCATCGCGCGCGAGAGCGCATTCGACGCGGCGGCTTCCACGATCAAATGGATGTGGTTGCCCTGCACGGAGAACCGGACGATCCGCGTGCCGAGCCGCTCTGCGGCTTTGGCGAGCGCGCGGCCAATGACCGAAAACGCCCGACGACTCCGCAGATTGTAAACGTGGGCGGCCATGCGAAGCGTGACGTGAACCGGAAGCTCGCGACGAAACTGCGGCCGGCGAAGGTGACTCACCCCGGCCTTCGCCCCCTTCGGCTTTCGGCCCGCGCCACGACGCTTGCCGCCGCGCACGTGAAACCGAATCTCGAGCTGCCGTTTCGAACGCACCATTGATTTAGCATATATTGTTCACAGCCCGAGGTTTGTCAAGTCGCTCAAGGGGGTCCGGATTAGAGAGATGGGTAACAGTCCATCTCGCGGACAGGGGTGACCGGGTGACACATCGTTCCAGAGACATAGGTGACAGTCACCGCCATGCCTTGGCAGGACACGTCACCCATGGATCAACGCCAGCAATT
>JBBSFE010000084.1:0-29871 GCA_038239005.1 Polyangiales bacterium | reverse complement strand
CCCCGCATTTCACGCCTCGTTCATGCTCTCGTTCATCACGATCCAGTCGCCACAGAATCTTCCAGTGCCAACGATCGCCGTATCCTGGCCGGCGTGCTCAGGGATGGAGTCAGACCCGTCGGTGAGCCAGCCGCCGAAGCTCACCATTTGTTTCGTCGCGGGGTCGTCAGTCGACGAGAAGAACTGCGCGTGGCAGCCGTCGCGATCGCCGTCGCCCGTGCGCCGGCACTCGATCTCGCGCGAATACGCGAGGCCCACGGTCATGAGCTGGTTCCATGAGTAAATGAGATCTTCGAGCGTGCCGCGGCCTGTCGCAGCACCGGAGCCGTCGACCGGATCTTGAAGCGCGGTCGGTGCGTCTGCGTTGATCCAGTAGCCGATCGGCTTAATCTGACGATCGCGAAACGGTAACGTGCATTTCTTGGTGAACACATCGCACTGCGAGCCCGATGATCCCGTGTAGCCGGTGACGGAGCTCTCGCATTCGTCGGCCGTACCATTCGCGTCCGTGTCGTCGTTCGTCGTGCACGCCGCGGCCTGGTGGCTCTTCTGCCAGACGTTATGGTGGTGCGCGAACCGGTGATAGAGCTTGTCGGTGTAGCCGTATTGCGGGTCGAAACCCTGCACGCCCGCGGTCACGATGCCGACGGATTCGGAGTTGCCGAGGCCGCCTGGGTTTCCGATGACATCGAGGTTTGCTTGCGTGTTCTCGAGCGGCTCGAAGTCGTGCTGCGGATCGATGCGCCAATACGAATGACGCACGGTGGCTTCTTGCGCATTGCAGTCGTATGTCGAGCTGCCCGTGAAGAGGCCGACGACCACGCACGTCGGCACGGTGCCCGTGTAATCGCTGAAGGGCGAAGTCGTTTGCGCGGGCGAGATGAAATATTTGTTGGTGATATCGAAGTAACCGGCGTCGGTCTCGAAGTGCGGTGCGTCGTCGCTGCGCGGATCGGTGACGGCATACTGGAGGGAAGTCACGGTGATCTTCCCGAACACCTTGCCGGTGAACATGTCCTCCCACATCGGGTCGTCGACCATGTTGGTGGACCAATCGATGCGCATGTATTCGCGCTGATTCCACGGGCGATCGGTGGTGTTCTCTTCGATGATGTTGAGCTCTTCGCCGGTCTGCGGATTGTACGAACGGCGGATGTCGAAGTGGCTCGTGATGTTGTACGCAGCGACGACCGTCCCGGATTCGGCCGGTACGAGCTTCGCGCCATAGGGGTCGACGGCGCCAGGCGCGTTCGGATCGATCTGCGCGCTTTGGTCTTGGCCGGTCGCGATTTGATACGCTTTGCGCGCAATGAGGAGACCTTCGGTGACCTCCCACTTGATGCGATCGACGCCGCCCCACGAGCCCACGCCAATCAGAGATTGCGCGGCCGAGGCACTGACGACGTAGTTTCGCCAATAGAACTGGGGGTCGTCGGAGGCGTCGCTCAAGTCGGCGCCGACGAAAAAGTGTTTCGAGATCGCGCCCGCGTTGACGCGGTCGATCGCGGGCCGTTGCTCCGCACATCCCGAACCCAAGACGCACGCGGACACCGCGGCGCAGAGCGCTGCGATACGCAGCGCGCCAAACGTCGTTTTCATGACTTCCCTCGCTGTTCCCGCTCGGAACAACAGCAAGCTCCGCGCCAGCCCGCAACGCGGCGAATTTTCGCGAGAAGCAATCGTTCGCGTTAGCTTGTTGACGACATGTTCGACTTTCTCTTCAAGGACAAACGTCGCAAGGAGCTCCGCGCGAAACCCCTTAGCGACGATGAACGAGCGACGATCACCCGCAACGTTCCTTATCTCGCGCAGCTCACCGACACCGATCGGCACGAGCTCGAAGGCCACATGCAGGTCTTCCTCGCCGAGAAATCCTTCGAGGGGTGTGGTGGGCTCGAAGTCACGGACGAAATGAAGCTCACGATCGCGGCGCAGGCGTGCATCCTGCTTCTTCATCGCGAGACGGAATACTTCCCCGACTTGCAATCGATTCTCGTTTATCCACACGCGTATCGCGCGAAGACGCACACGCACGTCGGCGGCGGCGTGGTCATCGAGAACGACCAAGAGCGGCTCGGCGAGTCGTGGGTCAAGGGCGCGGTGGTGCTCGCGTGGGACGACGTGAAACGCGGTGCGTCGAACATCCATGACGGACACAACCTCGTCCTCCACGAGTTCGCGCATCAACTCGACGCCGAAGACGGCTCGATGGACGGCGCGCCCGACCTCGGACGGCGCTCGCTCTATTCGGCGTGGGCGCACGTGCTCGGCGAGGAATACGCCGACCTCACAGCGCTGATCGACGAGCACCGCAAGAGCGACATCGACGCATACGGCGGGACGAACCCGGCTGAGTTTTTCGCCGTCGTCACTGAATCGTTTTTCGAAAAAGGGTCTGCACTGAAACGCAAACACCCGGACCTCTACGAACGCCTCCGTGAATTCTACAAACAAGACCCAGCGGCTCTCGAAGAAGCCGCTGCTGCAAAGGCCCGCGCCAAATGAACGCCGTCGATTGCGCTAGAGAGCGGCGGCGAACGCTTTGCCGAATTCGAGCGGCATCGGGCGATCTTTCGGCTGCATGGCCGTGGCGGAGCGGAGGAGCTTCGCTATCGCGACCGGCCAGCCACGAAGGCGTTCGGGATCTTCGAAGGGATCTTGTCGCATGTGCGCGATGACGCGATCACGCGGGCTCGTGATTTCGTCGAAGAACGCGCGACCCGTCGTTACGTTGTAGATCGTTGCTGCGAGCGCGTAGATGTCGGAGCGCGGGTCGAGCTCGACGGGATCGAGCACTTGCTCGGGCGCGATGTAGCCCGGCGTGCCCGCGACGAAGCGACCGGCGGCGTCCTGTGGGACACGAATCGCGCGCACCATGCCGAAGTCGATCACGACCGTCGCGAGTGGCGTCGCGAGCGCCGGGTTGCGGTGTTTCTCGCCCTCGAACCGCACGCCGCCGGCGAGCGGGAGTCGCAGCCACAGGTTCGCGGGTTTGATGTCGCGATGCACGAGACCCGCGCCGTGAAGCGCTGCGAGACCCGCACAAGCTTCACCGACGACTTGGCGCAGCTCGAAGAGCGACATGCGCTGCGCGTCCGAGTACTGCTTCAGATCGGCGCCGATTAAATATTCGAGCACGAGATACGGCACGTTCGTGACGACGCCGCGATCGATGATGTTCGCGACGTTCGGGTGATAGAGGCCCGCGAGCGCGTTTGCTTCTTCGATGAACGATTTGAGGATGCCCTCGCGCTCGGTGTCGGTGGCGTTTTGGAGCGCCTCCGCTTTCGGGATCTTCAAGACGAAATAGCGATCGGCTCCGGGCTTTCGCACGAGCCACACCGTTCCGATGCCTCCTTCGCCGAGCGGTTTCAGGAGCTCGTATCCTTCGATGAGCTTGGGCTCGGCCTTCTTCGGTTGCGGAGGAGGAGGCGGCGTTCGGCGAATCGCGCCGCGCACGGCGGCTTCGAGCAAACCCGACGCCACGGGACCGAGCGACGCAAGCCATACGTCGATCATCGATGGCTCACGCGCGCGAATCGCACGTGCCACGAGCGCGGCCACGCGCGGTGCGTTTTCGGTGGTGCGGCGTTGAAGCGAATCGTCGAGCTTGTCGGTGCTGGTTGCGTGGAGCGCTTTCACCGGATCGGCGAGCGCGGCCTGCATGCGATCGCCGGCGAGCACGAGCTCGGTAGAGAGCGCTTCGAGGTTCGGCTCCGCACCGCCTGCGGCTTCGAACGAGATGAGCGCATGCGCGAGACCTTGAAGCGCGCTCGCAAGCTCGGTGTCTTGCGCGTGAAGCGAGGTCATCGCTTCCGCAGCGGCAGGCCCCCACGTTCCGTCGGACGCGCCCGTCGACACGACGGTGCGCAGCAAATCGGCTTGTGCGCAGCACTTCTCGAGCGCGGCTTGCGACATCATCGGAAGCGCCGTGCCGAGCTGGAGAAGCATCGCGGGCCGATCGATCACGAGACCCCACCACGCCGCGAATGGACCGAGCCACTCGACGTCGTCGACTTCGCCGAGCGCGGTGCCGCACGTGGTGTCGACGATGCGCCAGAAGAGAGTGCTGAGCGCGCTCTCGAGCGATGGCGTCATGTCGCGCGAGCCGTCCGCGAGACCCTCGACTTTGCGAAGCCAATGACACGTTGCGTGCGCCGTCGGCCCGCGGCCGGGGCCGAGCTCCGAGTCTTCGCCGCATGCATCGAGCGCGTAACCGCCGAGACGTATCGCGAGCACTTCGAGTGGAAGCTCGTCATCCATGTCGACGAGGTCTTCCGCCTGCCGCCGCTCTTTCACGAGATCCAAAATTTCGGAGGGCGCTGCAGCGAGGAGCTTCCATGCTTCGGCGAGATCTGGCTCTGGAATCGGATCTTCCGCCGGGCGCGTCGCGAGGAGCGGAGCCCACAAACGAAGCGCAAACGCGCGCGCCGTGGCTTCGAGCGCATTGATGGCCGCGGCGCGGTGACGCAAACGGCCCGTTCCGAGCGCAACGCGACGCGCCTCTTCGAACGTAGGCACGAGCGCGACCGCAAAGCGCGCCGAGCGAGCGTCAGCTTCTTCGTCGTCGTATTGCGCGGCGATGCGCATCAAGTTCTCGAGGCCGAGCTCGAGGTCGAGCGGATCGCGTTCTGCGCCGTCGACGGTGTCGGTCACGGCGATGACTTCGATCCATCGACGTGCTTCATCGAGCGCTTTCGGTCGCGCGTGGCGAGCCATCTCGCGAAGCGCACGCAGCGGCGTTTCGATTTTTGGGTCCTTCAGCCCGCGGCGCCAGAGTGTCGCAAGGCCACGTGCGAGCGCGCGCGCGCCGATCGCACCTGCGTCGCCGGCGAGAATGCGTTTCGCGAGCTTGTTCCACAGATCGTTTCGCTCGAAATACAGATACGGCGTTGCTGCTGCGATCGCGCCGAGCACCCACGCATCTTCCGTGGGCGATCCGATCACCGCTGCGAGCTGCCCCGAGAGCATTCCGAGGCGCTCTGCGGGCATCGACGCAAACGCGGTGAGCGCCCGCTGACGCAAGAGCGGATTTTCACCCAGCACCCAATCGAGCACGGTGCCTTCGAGCTGCTGCATCGGCCCGGTGAGTCGCCCGAGCGCGCGCGCTGCATGCACCCACACGAGCGGCTCCGGATGGAGAAGCAGCGGCTGAAGCACGCGAAGCGTTTGCCCGGAGAGCTCGGGGTCCGTCATCGGCGGCATTCCGCCGACGGCAATCTCGAGACACCGCGCGGCGATCACGCGACCACGAAGCGCGCCGTGTGCCGGCTCGCGGATCATCACGTTGAACGTTTCGGTCGAGCCCCAAATCCATTTGCCGAGCGCGGGAACTTCGAGGGCGCTCGCGCCCGCTTCCCACAAAAGAATTTCGAGGCGCGCATGCGCCTCCGCGTTTTCGGGCAACGCGAGCTTCGTTCCGTCACCGAGGAGCGGCGCGCACGCAATCGCATCGGTGAGTGGCCCCTCGACGACGCGATCACGCGCGAGCTTCGTGGCGCGCTCGCGAAACGCTGGCCGTTCGACCGCCGCCGCGAGCAGCGGAGCAAGCGAAGAGTCACGTCGCCAAGCGCTGGCTTCGCACCAGGCAAAAATAATTTCGGCGTGCGGCCCATCGAAGAGCATGACGAGGTCCGCCGGCGTCGTGTGCGTGAGCTCCGGAAGTGCAGAGGCGAGCGCGTCTGCCGGAGCGCGAAGCTCGGCGGGAAGCTTGCTTGGGTCCGGACGCGCAGCCCATCGCAACTTTGCCGCATCACGGAGCTCGGGGTCCGTGGAGACGGGCGCGAGACTCTGCAGCGCGCTTTCAACCGGCTCGGGCAACATGTCGAGCGTGCAGTCTACAACCGCACGTGATTTTCCAAAGGCAAATGAATCCGCTCGCTCTATTCCTCGATCGTTCACTCGGTGGCGATGGCGCCGCCGTCGGCTGCGGTGGCGGGTGCGTTCGTCGTCGAGCCTGCGCCCCACCACGTGACGCCAGCGTCGAGCGCGATGTCGGTCGTCGTGAGACCTGCGTCGCCTGCACCGCCACTGATCGAGAAGAGATCGCCTGCGGAGTCGAATCCGTAGAGCGAGCCGGCCCAGTAACCGAGGCCATACACGGCGCCGTGCGTGAGCTGGCCGTAGTTTTGGATCATGTCGCCCGTCGTTGGATCGACTTGAAGCAGGCAATCGCCACATCCGTTGCCCGTGACGGTGAGGAACGTCCCGCCGCCGGCGACCGAGACGATGTCGCCGCTCGATGCATAGCCACCCGTGAGCGTGCCGACCGACGTGACATTGCCCGTGCTTGGATCGATGCGCACATACGATGACCCGAAATACCCAACGAGCGCTTCGACGCTCGAATCGAGCGTGCCCGCCGGGACGAACGAGAGGCTATTCGGATACGAGCCTGTCTTGATGAGCGTGCACGATGCGATCGAGAGATCGACCGAATAGATTCCGTCGAACGTCGTCGCGTACGCGTTCATCTTCGAGTCGATTGCGAGATCGATCACTTGCGTCAGCAGCGACTGCGAACAACCGCTGAACGCGGCGACCATCGTCACGGCGTGTGTGTTTGGGTCGAACGTGTAGAGCGTATCGGGGCTGTGACCATAGACGATGGCCTCCGGCGGCGCGGCATCCGGCTCGTCGGCCGTTTGCGCATCGCTCGCGGCGTCGTTGGCCACGGCTGCGTCGTTCGATGACGATGCGTCGTTCTTCGGCGCGCTGGCGTCTTTCTTCGGGGCGGCGTCGGCCGTGGGTTGGCCGGCGTCATCGCTGTTGTCCGTGCTGCCCGCAGCGCAGGCTGCCGTCACACCGAGAGCGACAATGATCGCGAAGCGCGTCGTGTTCATGTGCGGCACGATGCGGCGCGACGGGTCGCCGGCCAACTAAAAGCCCCTAAATCACGGGCCGCGGACCTACTTGCAGCCGCCCGTTCCGGCTTCCGGTGCTGGCTGCACGGTAAGATCGCGGCCGCACGAGAAATCGAACATGTCGAGGAGGCCGTCCGAGTTTGCGTCGCGCCCCGTGAGCGCCGGCAAATCGAAGAGCAGCTCGACGAGTCGCACGATGGCCGTGTGATCGTGCACGACATGCGAGGCGTAGTTGCGCTTCGCCCACGGTGAGATGACGACGAGCGGCACGCGCGGCCCCATCTCGGTGAACGGCGAAGCCGAAGGAAGCGCACGACACGCATTCGGCGGCGCGACGTGATCCGCGAACGCGCCCGCTTCGTCGTACGTCCAGATCATGGCGGTGCGATTCCACTCTGGGCTCTTCACAGCGTGATCGTAAATCGTCTTGAGCCATGCTTCGCCGCGTTGGATGTCGGCGACGGGATGATCGTCCTCGACGTCCTCGATGCCGTCGACGAATGCGACGTTCGGAAGCGTGCCCTTGTCGAGATCGTCGAAGAGCTTGTCGAGCGTGCGCACGCCAGGATCCGATGGGCTCCAATCGAGC
The DNA here is from genome assembly GCA_038239005.1 of Polyangiales bacterium. GTDB lineage: Bacteria > Myxococcota_A > Polyangia > Polyangiales > Polyangiaceae > DASXHD01. The sequence goes on along the minus strand of JBBSFE010000084.1, from coordinate 22,419 downwards.
GCGCCGCTGAGCGCTTCACCATCCGAATACGCGGCCCACGTAAAGCCGGCGTTCATGATGGTTTGAAAGATCGATGGCGTGCTCGGTGGGGGATACGCGAGCCCCGTATCGACGACGCCCGCGTTCGTTCCGAACATCATGAAGTCGCGGTTGGCGAAGGTGCCGCTCGCCATCGGTGCGAAGTGTCGATCGCTCGTCGCGAAGTGCGTTGCGAGCCAGTAGTAAAATGGAAGGTCGGCGTCGGTGTAGTAGTTCATGACGAACGAGCCGTCGGAGGTGGTCGTTTGCGCCGCGTTGAAGACGAAGCCGTCCATCTTGCCGTTGTCGATGCACGTCGCGACCGAATCGAATTGGTGTCCCGGATCGAACGAGATGCACGTCGTCGTTGCGTGCGTCGGGAAGACCGGGTTGCCGTTTGCGTCGGGGTTCGAATAATCGTCGGGCACGGCTTCGATGTCGGGCATGCCGCGATCGTGGAGCTTTCCAAGCAGGTGATCGAAGCTGCGGTTCTCCTTCATCAAGATGATGACGTGTCGAATCGGAATGCCCGACGACGTTTGCCCGAGCGTCTCGCTGGCGTGCGATCCGGCGGGAAACATGCAGCTCGCGCGATCGCCGGCGTTCACGTCGGTCGGCACCGCGCCGCACGCGAGGGGCCCGTCGTCGGGGGTCTTCATGGTGTCGATGAGATCGAGGCCCCACTCGGCCTTCTGCGGATCGCAGGCGCACGCACACAAGAGGAGGAGCCAAGTGCGTCTCATCGTTTGTTTCTCGTGAGCGGGATGCCGAACAGCAACGTCACACCGAGCGATGGTGCATTCGCGGTGTCGTATGTGGCGTTCGACGCGGTGTAGACGACGTGATCGCTATCGCGCTCGACGAACACCGACGCACCAAACCACATGCGGTTCGCGAATATTTTTCGAAAGGTGGCCGCCCCACCGACGCGCGTCGTTTGATCCGTCGTGCCGCGGAGTGCGTCGTCGCGCGTGGGCGCGAGGCCGAAGATGCCTTCGACCGAAAATTCGAGGCTCCTCCAAACGTCGAAGCGCGCGGCGATTCCGATTTCCGTGAAGGTCGATGCGAGCGTGTTGGCTTGCGGCGCGCCGAGCGCTTCTTCTACGAAGACGTCCACGAGCAGCGAGCGCGTCTCGTCGAGATACGAGGTGCCCGCAGCGATTCGAAAGCCGCCGTGTGCAGTTGCGCCGCCGGTGCCATCGACCGGATTCAGCGACTGAAGCTCGGACACGGCGAGCGCCGTTCCCGGATGCGAGAGCACTTGCGCTTCGCCAGCGATTTGCGCGCCTAGATACGGACTCCACGAGCGATTGGGCCGGAAGCGAACACCGACTTCGGTCCACGCAAGCATGTGCGGCCCGAACAAGCCGAGATACGGATGCGTATTTCCGAGCACGCCACCTTTGAGAGCGACGGCGACATCCCACTGCATGATCCAGCGGCGTCCAGGAAACGCGCGGATGCCAGCCGACTCGATGCCGACCTCGCCCATGATCGCATCGCCGGCGGGGCTCGTGCCGATGCTGGCGTCGACGAAGGCGCCGCGCGAGACGGTCATCTGCGCGATGAGTGCAATGGCAACGAGCAATGTGCGGCGGACTTTACCGTGTTTGCGTTTCGCGCAGTAGCCGAGTGACCGCGCCGAGCAGCGAGGTGTCGCCCGTCTTTGCGAGGATGTTGCGGATGTGCACGCGCACCGTGCCGGGCGAAAGCGAGCGACGCACCGCGATCTCGGCGCGCCCGAACCCACGCGATGCCGTCGTGAGGAGCGCGACTTCGGCGTGTGATAAATCGTAGCGCGCTGCCCACGTCGCGAGGTCGAGGACGCGCGATGGTGTTTCGTCGAGCGATGCAGCCATGAACGCGCGAATCGCACGCACGCGCGGCGGCTTGATGATGAAGTGCGCGCGCAGCTCGAACGCACGATTGATGTCTGCACGTACCGGTTTGCTCGCCAGCACGAGCGCGGCGCGGCTGTAGCCTCGGTCGCGCGCCTCCGCGATGACGTCGAGCCCGCTTCCGTCGGGCAACGCGATGTCCACGATGATCGCAGCCCACACGTTCCGGTCCACGAGTCGCCGTGCATCCTTGGCGGTTCCGACGGCCACGACGCTGCCGAGCGGCTTGAGAATTTCGCGCAGCGATCGCACGACGACCGCTCTGCTTTCCACGACGAGAAAGCGTGACCGCACCTCGGCATTGTAGCGCGAAAACGGGTATGATTCGGGGGTGCGAGTTGCACAAACTTCGATCGATCTCGCTTCGGTGCGTGAAAGGCTCGGCGTTGCCGCGCGTGCGGCAGCTGCTCCACCAACGGCGACCGTTCGTGGCGTCTGGTTTTCGATGGCGCCCGATTACATCAAGACCCGCAGTGACGCCGACCTCGTCGCGTGGCGCGCGGCGGTTACGCCACGCAGGCGTGTCCCGTTCCTCACCTACCCGCTTCGCGAGTTTCTAGAGGAGAGCGCCATCGGGAGCGCCATTGTGTCGCCGAACGATCCCGGCGCATGATCTGGCGCAACGCCGCGTCGCATTATCTCTCGACCGCTTTCGGCCGCTCGCTCGTCGCGTTGATCCCAAGCCCGATTCGCTACATTCGTTGGCTCGCGGATCATCGAGACCACTTCTGCAATCACGGCACGTGGACGGTCATCGAGCACGACGCCAACTACGTGACGATGGAGATGAAGGACGAGCTCATCTGGCTCGAGACCGCCCATCGTGGCGGGGCTGAGGGAGTGCTTGCGGCGTTTGGCGTACGCGGAACGGTCGAGCCAGAGCTGACCGGTCCATACGACGGCCGTCTCCATATTCGGTGGTGGCGCCCAAGCTGACTTCACGGACGGTTTGTTGGCCCGCCCGCGCTGCCGCGCAGACGATTGGGACGGACCATGTCACAAGTCACCCCGCTGCCTCCGGACTTGATGCGTCCCGGAACGCGCGCTGCCACGAGCATCTTGCGCGCGCTGGTTGCGCGAGGCGTCCGCGCGGTGTTTGGAATCCCGGGCGGCTCCATCGGACCGATCTTCGATGCGCTCGTCGATGTTCCCGAGCTCGACCTCGTCACGACTCGGCACGAGGCGACGGCGGTCTTCGCAGCGCTCGGTCACGCGCGCATGACGGGCACGCCGGCCGTCGTGCTCGTCACTTCGGGCCCGGGCGTGACGAACACGATCACGGGCGTCGCGACGGCGCACCTCGAAGAGCTCCCATTGATCGTGATCGGTGGCGAGGTCGCAACGACGTGGTCGGGTCGCGCCGCGTTTCAAGACGGCTCGCAGGCTGGCCTCGATTTGGTTGCGCTGATGCGCAACATCACGCGGTGGTCGGCGACGATCAATTCACCGTCGATGGTTCAAGGCGCGATGGAGCGCGCGTGGTCGTATGCGATGGGTCCGCGACCTGGCCCGGTTTTTCTGAGTGTGCCTTACGACGTCGCGCAGACACCGTTTGTCGATCGTCCGATCATCTCGCCATTGCCGCAGCTTCCGCTCGCCCCGAATCCGACGGCGTGTCGCGCCGCCGCCGAGCTCCTCGATAGCGCACGAAAACCACTGCTCTTGCTCGGTACGGGCGCACGTGGTGCAACCAACGAAGCCGTGAGACTCGCCGAGCGACTCGCGATGCCCGTGGCCGTGACGGCGCACGCGAAGGGCGCGTTTCCCGAGCGACACCCGCTTTACCTCGGCTTGCTCGGCAACTCCGGACATCCATCGGTGCGCGATTACGCGCTCGACCTCGACGTCGTTTGCGTCGTTGGCTCGCGCCTCGGAGACTTCGCGACGAACGGTTGGCAAGTCCCGATTCGCGGTCGCGTCGGGACGATTCAGATCGATCGCGACCCGCTCCTCATCGGTCGTAACGCGCCCGTCACGCTCGGCATCGTCGCCGATGCGCGGATGGCGCTCGCCGAGATCGCTTTGGCGACTGCCGGCACGAACGAGCCCGAGCGACGCGTCGCGTTTCGGCGCAAGCCGTGGGCGGTCGATACGGCGCCCGGTCTCGTGAAGCCGCAAGCCGCTGTCACAGCGCTCGGTGAGGCATTTCCTGACGCCGTGTTTTGCAGCGACATCGGCGAGCACATGGCGTTCGCGCAGCACTACCTCACCGTCGAGCGCGCTGATCGCTTCCACTGCATGTCCGGGCTTGGCGCGATGGGAAGCGGCATTGGCGCAGCGATTGGCGTCAAGCATGCGCGTCCGCACGAGACCGTCGTCGCATTCGTCGGCGACGGCGGGTTCAACATGCACGTCGGCGATCTCCTCACGTGCGCCGAGCAACGCATCGGCGTGATTTTCGCGGTCTTCAACGATGGCCGCTGGAACATGGTCGAGCACGGTTTTCGCGCAGTTTTTCGCCGTGTACCCGACACCTTGCCGCGACAAGTGGCCGATCTCGCCGCGGTCGCACGAGGCTATGGAGTCGACGCGATCGTGATCGATTCGCCGCAAGCGCTCCTTCCTGATCGCCTCCGTTCGTACGTACGCGAGGGTGTGCCGCTCGTGCTCGACATCCGCATCGATCCGGCCGAGTCGCTCACCGCCGACACGCGTTCATTGGCGCTCTCGCGCATCGGACAGTCCCGATGACCATCCACGATGTCATCATTGCTGGCGGCGGGCCGGGCGGGAGCACACTCGCGGCGCTTCTCACACGCAGCACCAAGCTCGATGTGTTGGTTGTCGAAGCGGAGCGCTTCCCGCGCGAGCACATCGGCGAGTCCTTCACGCAACGCGTGACGGCCGTGCTCGCCGAGAGCGGCGGCCTCGAGAAGATCCTCGCAAGCGATTGCTGGGTGAAAAAATTTGGCGGCTACTACGCGTGGGGCGAAGGCGATCCTTCGCTGTCGCTCTTCGAGCATCGGGACTACGAGCGCGACGGCATTTTGCGTTGGTCGTTCCACGCCGACCGCCCCCAGATGGACGCCATCCTGCTCGAGCACGCGCGCTCCACCGGCGCCACGGTCCTCGAAGGCGTTGCCATCAAGAGCGTCGACCTCGGCAAAGACACGCATACGATCCATCTCGAAGACGGCCGCGAGATTCGGTGTCGCATGTTCGTCGATGCGACGGGGCGCGTCACTGATCTCGCATCACGCCAGCGCAAACGGTACCTCTCGAAATATCGAAACGTCGCCGTGTGGACGCACGTGACGGGCGGGCGACGTGCCGAAGAAGCCGCCGGCGACTGGAACCTTTTCGGCAAGCTCGATGTCTCGTGCATCGGCAGCTACGCCTTCGAAGATGGCTGGTTTTGGTACATCCCCGTGCCAAAAAAGATCGACGGCAAAGTGCTGATGACGCACTCGCTCGGCGTCGTCACCGACCCGCGCGTGCTCAAGAAGCCAGGCAAAGACTTCACAAGTGTCGAAACGCTCCTCGCGACCGCGCGTCGTACACCGATTTTGTCGGAGCTCGTCGCGAACGCCGTGCCCGTCTTCGAGACGACCAACACCGCGACGAACTACTCGATGATCGCCGATCGCTTTTGCTCGTACGACGAGCGATGGATCAGCATCGGCGACGCGGCGTACTTCGTCGACCCACTCTTTTCGTCCGGCGTCGCGTTCGCCGTGAATCATGCCGCAGCCGCAGCGTTGCTCATCGAGCTCACGCTCTCTGATGACATCACCGAGAGCCAGAAGCGCGATCTCTTTCGAGACTACGACGAAGGATGGCGCTCGCTTGCCTGCTCGTTCGCGACGGTGCTCGACCAGTGGTACCACGCGATCGCGCGGTCGCATCAGAACAGCATTTATTGGGACTCTCGCAGCGCGGGGCCACTCGTTGATGTACGCGCCGCGACGTTCAACGCGCTGGTCGATACCTCGGTGAGCCCCGATCTCTTGCTCGTCATCACGAAGGGACTCGCGCAGCTTTCGGATCTCACCGAAGGCCCGCTCGTCGATGCGCTGCGCCAAGGAAGCGATGAGCCTCGCGACGAGCAGTACGTCTCACTCAAGCCCGATGTCGTCGTGCGGCCCCAGCTGACGCTTTCAGTGAGCCTCGCGAGGCTCGACCTCGACGTCGATCGCCTTCGCCGTTACTGGGAAGACCCGGTCCGCAATCGCGAGGGGGTCTCGCGTCTCTACGACAAGCCTTTCGAAGGCCACTGCTTCGAGCGTGAGAAGGCGTCGCTCACGTGTGGTCCGCGCGAAGGCGCGCTCGAGCTCGCCAAACGGTTCGCGACGCCGACGTGTTACGGCGACGTGCGCGAGAGCCTGTCGGCGCATCAGCGCGTGCTCATACGAAAGCTACGCGGCGCGGAAATGCTCGACGTGGTCGACGTCGACGTGGCCGCTGAATGACCGTCGACCCCGCGATTCTTCGCACCGTCGAGACAGCGATCGATTGCGGTGCGCGCCCGGCGATGGCGTTCGCGATTGCGCTTGCCGCGGCGCATCCGAAGTCACTCATGGATGCCGTGGCATTCGTCGAATCGATGGGGCCGCATTGGAAAACGCTCTCCGAACGCAATGCTCGCATGCCGACGGCGCTCGCGGAGCTCGAGCCCGCGCTTCGCCTCGATCCGGAGATCGCGCGCATTCGTCCCGACGTCGGCGACCACGAGCTTCGAGGCAAGCTCGTCTTTCGCGATCTCGTCGGGAAGAAATCGTTCATTCAGGTCGCGGCGCTCGCGATCGGTGGCGTGGAGCTCTCGGCAAGCGACGCGGAGCTCCTCGAGCACCTCGGGACGAACACACAGCTTGCTGACGCACGCATTTGGCCACTGACGATCGTTCGACGCATTGCAGCACGAAGCGGGATGGCGCATGGCATTCTCGCGGGCGCGGCCATCGCGCTGAACCCGAACATGGGCGCGGAGCCCGTTGGCGCGTTCATGCGCACCCTGGACGTGCTTTCGTCCGGGGTAGCGAAAGGCGCGTCGATCGAAGGGCAGCTTGTTGAAATGACCGAGCGAGGCGGGAAAATTCCTGGCGTCGGCCGACCCGTTCTTGGGCCCGATGAACGCAACGCGCAGGTCTTCCTGCTCGCGCGACGATTCGGTCGCGATCAAGGCGCGAGCTTCAAGCTCGCAGGCGAAGTGGACGCCTTTTTCGCAAAACGCAAGCGCCAGCACATCAATGCAGCTGGGCTGCAAGGTGCGCTAATGCGCGACATGGAGTTTTCCCCAGGCGCCGCGACCGCCTTTTGTCTTCTCTACTTCCTCGTTCCGATCTTGGCGCAAGCGGTGGTTGCGGAAGAGAGATTGGCTGAATAAACTGCCGCGCATGTCGCGCGGGCCCGTCACGCTTCTTTGGCTCGTCGATGGTTCGCCGGCAAAGGCGCCACCGCTCGAACGTGCGGGTGGTCCGGGTGACAGCAGCGTCGAGCTCCAAGAGGTTCGCGAAGACTCCCTCGTGCGCGCGATTGCAGCGGCGCGGAGTCGCGGTGGTGTCGTTGCGGTTGGCGCGGCCGAGCGCCTCACGGATTTTCTCCAGCTCGGTGTAGATGAAGTTGCAAGCTGGGATGCGCCCGCGCCTGCGATCGAAGAGGCCGTCTCGCGCGCGCGTTCACGCGCAGAGTGGCGCGCATCCAACGACGACGTCACCTCGTCGCAGCTCTCGGGCCTCGCGTTCATGAGCGCGGCCATCGGTCACGAGATTCGTAATCCGCTCACCGCGGCAATCATCAACATGAGCACCCTCGAGATGCTCGTCACGCCGATCGCCGAAGTGCACGACGAAGTCACCACGGTCGACATCCGCGACACCATCGCCGATCTCAACCTCGCGCTTCAAAACATCGCCACGGTCGTTCGCCAAATGGCGGCGCTCACCGATTCGGGTGAAGCAGGCGTGTGCGATCTTTCGCGCACGCTCGTCGAGCTCACGACGTCCGTTCACAAAGAGATCGAGCTCGTCGCCGATTTCGAAGTCTTCATTCCCGATGGCTCGTGCCCCATTGCGCTCTCGCGCACGCGTGCCATCGAGGTCGTTGCATCCGTGCTGAGCAACGCCGTCGTCGCCATCGAACAAGCCGACGAGCAAGGCACGCACAAACGCGGCCGCATCGTTTTGCGTCTCAGCGCCGAGGGCGAGATGATCGTCATCGAAGTCACCGACAACGGCGTCGGCATGTCGAGCGACACACGCAAGCGCGCACTGAGTCCGTTCTTCACCACGCGCAGGCCTGGCGCTCTCGGCATTGGCCTGACGTTCGCGGCGCTCCACGTCCGGCGCGCAGGCGGCGAAATCCTCGTAGATTCAGAGGTCGGCCGCGGCACGAGCGTGCGCCTCTTCCTCCCGGCCGTGCTGACGCCTCGTTCGAGTCCGCGTGCCTCCAATTAAGCGTGTAGGCTGGGCTCCACATGCCGACAGCCCCCCGCATCTCGTCGCTCGCCCCGGGGACGGTCTTCGCAGGTGACTATCGTGTCATCCAACCGCTGAGCGAAGGCGGCATGGGCGCGGTGTACGTCGCCGAGCAAATCAGCACGGGCAAGCAGCGCGCGCTGAAGCTCATGCTGCCGCAGCTCGTCGCCGATCCGAAGCTCCGCGCGCGGTTCGAGCAAGAGGCGCGCATCGGATCGAAGATCGACAGCGAGCACGTCGTCGAGGTCGTCGCGGCAGGCATCGACCCGCAGTCGGGTGTGCCGTGGCTCGCGATGGAGCTCCTCCGCGGAGAAGACCTCGCAACCTACATGCACAACCACGGGCCCATGAGCGCCCGCGCGATGGTCGAGGTGCTCGAGCAAGTGTGTCACGCGGTCGGCGCGGCCCACGCAGCGGGCGTCGTCCACCGCGACCTCAAACCCGAAAACATTTTCGTCGCGCAGGCACGTCGCACCGGGTCGAGCTTCATGATCAAAGTGCTCGACTTCGGCATCGCGAAAGTCGTCGCCGAAGCCAAGACGGCCAACACCGAAGCCATCGGCTCGCCCATGTGGATGGCGCCCGAGCAAACGGCACACAACAGCGTCATCGCCGCTCAGACCGACGTCTGGTCGCTCGGGCTCATCGTTTTTTATCTGCTGACGAAGCGCGTCTTCTGGCGCTCCGCAGACGACGACACCGCAACGATGGGCCACATGCTCCGCGAGATCGCGATCGATCCGATTCCGCTCGCTTCACAGCGCGCCGCGGAGATCGGCGCCGCGCATCTCTTCCCGCAAGGCTTTGATCGGTGGTTTGCGAGCTCGGTCGACCGCAACATCGGCTCGCGTTTTCCGAACGCGCACGTTCAGCTCGCGGAGCTTCAGGCGCTCTTCGCTCCGTACATGAATTTGTCTCACACACCGAGCGCGCCACACACGCAGCTCCAGCCGCCGATTTACGCGGCGCTTCCGCCACGCGGAACCACGACGGGCGGCCTCGCGAATCAAACGGCCGGCGGCGGCGGCGGCATCAGCGCATGGCCGTTCGTCCTCGGCGGCGTCGTGCTCTTGGGTATTGCGGGCGCGCTCGTTGCGTTCGTCGTCATCGGCAAGGACAAGATTTTTGGAGACAGCACGGCCGCAACGGTAAGCGACACCACAACGCCTCCGCCTCCACCTCCGTCCGCGAGCGTCACATCGACGAAGTCACTCCTCAACCCGTGGATCAACGTCGCCGCCGCAACCGGCGCGCTCAAGCTCGGCGTCGCCGACGAGAAATCCCCGGACCCCGCATTTCGCCAGTCGCGGGGGATCATGGCGCCGACCACGGCGTACGAGATTCAGCAGCACGAAGTCACTTGGGAAGAGATCGAGCCCTACGTGATTGAACATCCCGATCTCGCCTTCGTCAAACCATCGTGGCTGCCGCTCGCGCACGACAAATATCCCGCGACCGGCGTTCCATGGTCGACGGCGCTCTCGTATTGCAAGTCGCTGAAGGGCTCGCTTCCAACCGAAGAACAGTGGGAGTTCGCCGCACGTGGTCCCGACCTTCGCGCGCAGCCGTGGGGCTCGGCGCAGATCGATCTCGCGCGCACCGTTGCGTTCACGGGCGATCCGAAGACCACGATGGTGCTGAAGGTTGCGATGGCGAGCGACCAAGATCAGACGCCCGGCGAAGATGCCGTTGCCATCAACGACATGGGCGGCAACGCGCTCGAGTGGACCATCGATCTCTATCGCGACGATCGCCCCGGCCAGAGCGAGCACTGGGTGGAAGAAGGCGGCTTCACGTATCGCGCGATTCGCGGCGTTCCCGTCACGGGCAACCCACCGAAGGTCTTGCCGGCAGCCGCCACATACAGGCAATCTCTCTGCGCGACTGGGCCCTGCCCGGCCGACACTTCGAAGGTGCTTCAATACGTCGGATTCCGCTGCGTGCGGCACGCCGGCCAAAAATGAGCCAGAAATGAGAGGGTCCGCGTGAGATTCAACGTTCTTGTTTTGCGCGCCGCATGTGTGGCCGTGCCGCTCGCGTCACTCGCGCTCCTCGCGACGCGCTCGAGCGCACAAACGTGCAACCACGATTGCCCTGCCGGCGCGCGCGACGCACACGGTTGCTGCCCCGCCATCGTGCACACCATCCCTACGACGACGCCGCACGTGATGCCAACCACATCACCGCCGCTCACGATGGCAACAAACGTCGTATGCCCCGCAGGCTACATCCGCATTCCCGGCACCACGTTCCAAATGGGCGCAGTCGCCACCGAAGGCGACGCCGACGAGCACCCACAACACTCCGTCACCGTGGGCACGTTTTGCATGTCGCGCCTCGAGGTCACCGTCACGCAGTATCAAGCGTGCGTCACCGCGGGCATGTGCATCGCAACGAAGGCAGACGCCGGTTGCAACGCCAACCACGCTGATCGCACGAATCACCCAATCAACTGCATCAGCTATCCGCAAGCGCTCTCGTACTGCAACTGGGCAGGCGCGCGTTTGCCGAGCGAAGAAGAGTGGGAGTACGCCGCGCGCGGCAGTGACGGGCGCCGTTACCCGTGGGGCAACGCTCCGCCGAGCGCATCACTCATGAACGGCTGCGGCGACGAATGCGTCGCTTATGCAGCGACGCTGAGCGACACGAAGACAGCGCTCTTCAGCGGCAACGACGGCTGGGCGGAAACCGCGCCCGTCGGTTCGTACCCACGCGGCGCTTCGCCGTTCGGTTTGCTCGACATGGCAGGCAACGTCTACGAGTGGACGTCGAGCCCGTATTGCAACTACCCGCAACACAACTGCACGAGCAACTACCGCATGTACCGCGGCGGCGGCTGGTACAGCTCGAACAAAGTCTCGGCCACCACACGCAACGGCAACAACGCCACCGAGACCAGCGTCGTCGTCGGTATCCGCTGCGCCAAGTAGTGCGTTAGCAAGCGCGCAGCGGACCGACCGAAAGATCGCGCCGTCATTCCCGCCTTGGAGGAGGCTCTCGCCGCCCTCGAGGAGAAGCCGCGCCGGTAGCGCTGAGGCGCGGACGCGGCGGCGATGGACTCAATCCCGCCCTGGCGATGCGTGCTACTTTGAGATCGTGGTCGAGCCGTGGCGTGATCCCGTCATCGAAGCGTACAAAAAAGACGTAGATGTCACCCTGCTCGACGAGCGCCTCAAGCTCACAGTCGAAGAGCGGCTGCGCGACGTGATGAAGATGCAGCAGTTTGCAGAAGAGCTTCGGCGCGCCGGGCGCAAAGTCTTCGACCCATGACGAACATCGCCGAAATCTTGGTCGCGCTTTCGCGCGCGAACGTGAGCTTCGTCGTCATCGGTGGCATTGCCGGAATCGCGCACGGTGCGGCCCGCGTTACTTTCGACTTGGACATCGTCTATGGGCGGTCGAAAGAGAATGTCGAGCGCCTGGTTCTCGCGCTCGCGCCACATCATCCGTACTTGCGCGGCGCACCACCGGGGCTGCCGTTCATGTTCGACGTGGAAACCGTTCTTCACGGGCTCAACTTCACGCTGACGACCGATCTCGGCGATCTCGATGTGCTCGGCGAGGTCATCGGCGGAGGGAGCTACGAGAACCTCGCCGTCCACTCTCGAGAGATCGAGGCATTTGGGGTGACATGCCGATGCGTCACGCTGGCCAAGCTGATTGAGCTCAAACGCGCCGCCGGACGTCCGAAGGACTTCGAGGCAATCGCAGAGCTCGAGCTCTTGCGCGACAAGGCGTCAGTCAAAAGCGGCAGCCAGTGACATGAGGACGCGGCGCGCGGTGTCTACGTCGCGTGGGGGCATTTTGCCGAGAGCTCGGCGGATGACGGCTTCGACCGTGCCTGTCGTCTTGGACGCGATGCGTTTGCCGCGCGGGGTGAGCTCGAGGATCACGGCGCGGCCGTCTGCGGCGTTCGGGAAACGCTTCACGAGCTGCGCTTTTTCGAGCGCGCGGAGGATCACCGTCACCGTGCTGCGGTGAAAGTGGAGGATGCGCGCGAGCTCGCTCGGGGCGATGCCGGGCTGGCTGAAGAGGAGCTTCAGCACGAGGCGTTGCGGCCCGGTGACGCCCGTGCGGGCGCGCATGCGCTTCGAGTGCGATTGAAGGCCGTGATCGAGGGCCCACACCGTTTGCAAGAAGAGGAGTGTTCTATCCATTGACTGGTTGCAGTTGCAATCATATGACACATCCACGATGAAAAACGCAGCCCTTCTCGCCAAGGCCGTCTCGCTCTCCGCGAGCCTCGCGCTCGTCGCGTGTGGCAGCTCCAACAAGGCGGCGCCACCGCCTCAATCGACGGCAACACCGGTCGCCACGCAAACGACGGCGTCCACACCACCGCAACCCGTCAGTCCGAACGTCAACATCAGCGGCGACATCCTGGCGGCATGCAAAATCGTCTTCGAGAGCTCGCCCGACGCGCCGAAGTTCGACACCGACAAAGACGAGCTTCTCCCCGAAGACATGAACGTGCTCGATCAAGTCGCCGTCTGTCTAACGACGGGTCCACTGAAGGGTCGCAAAGTGCAGCTCGTAGGTCGCGCCGATTCACGCGGGACCGAGCAGTACAACCTCGCGCTCGGCGGGCATCGCGCGCACCAAGTCGACGACTACCTTCACAAGAAGGGCGTCACGTCCTCGGTCAGCGAGACCTCGCGCGGCGCGCTCGACGCTACGGGCCACGACGAAGCGACGATGAAGACCGATCGCCGCGTCGACCTCGTCCTCATCGCGGGCAACTAAGGCCGAGCCTTCACGCGAGCTTCTTCGTCTTCTTGGGTGCGTATCGGGGATGCAGCCCCATCACGGCGACTTTGCATTTCTTGCAGCCCCACGTGGCATCGCTTCCGGCGACGCGGCCGTCATATTCGTCGTAGTCGATCGAGGCGCCTAGGCCCAAACGCTTGCGAAGCGCGGGTTCGTCGAACGTGCAGTTGCAGCCGTACCAGCGGTAATCGTCGCTGTAAGGCGACTCGATGGAGGCGAGCGCGATGCGTGCGTCCGCGAGCGCGCGTTCGAGTGGCTCGAGGTGCTCGCACGTCTTCATCGCGCCGAGGATACGCTCCGTTTTTGTCGCTGGCCTTCACGAGATGACCTCGTAGAATCCGTCGATGTCTTTTCGTATCGCGTTCGCGGCGATGGTTCTTCTTGCTTGTGGTGGTGATGCGACCACGGACGACGCCGGGAGCGACCTCGATGCCGCCGTCAAACCAGACAAGAACGTCGCGATCGAAGCCGCCGTGGAGGGCGCGCCACCGAAAGTCGACGCGGGCTATCCCGGGCCCCATCCTGCGGTGCCGCAGGTCGTCAACTTCGGCGGGAGCGTTCTCACGGCGCCGAAAGTCATTCCGATTTTCTTCAAGACCGATCCGTTTCAAGCCGACGTCGAAGCGTTCCTGACGCAAATGGCGGCCGCGCCCTATTGGAGCAGCGTCACATCGGAGTACGGCGTGGGCGCGCTCACCGTCGGCACGTCGATCGTCGTCAACGACACGCCACCGACCACGACCAACACGACGCAAATCGAAGCATGGCTCCTCGCCTACCTCGACGGCACACACCCCGAGTTTCCCGCGGTCGCGCTGAACAACATCTACACAATCATCTATCCATCCGCGACGACCATCACCCAAAAGGGATTCGGCACGAGCTGCATCAACTACGGCGGCTATCACGACGAAGCGAAGACCTCCGGCAGCGCAGGCAAGAGCGTCGTCTACGCTGTGCTTCCGCGCTGCGCGACGTTCGGCACGCTCTCCGGCCTCGACGCGCTCACCGGCCCGCTTTCGCACGAGATGATCGAAGCCGCGACCGACCCGCTCCCGCAAACATCCACGGCATGGGCAGAAGCTGATCAAGATCACATGGTGTGGAACATCCAGCCGCTCGGCGAAGTCGGCGACATGTGCGCGTACGAGCCGCAAAACTACGCGCGCATCATCGGGACGTACGTCGCGCAGCGCACGTGGTCGAACGCATCGGCGAAGGCCGGCCATGATCCATGCGTGCCTGTGCTTGCGCAGCCTTATTACGCAGCGGCGCCAGTGCTCACCGAAGTCGTCAACCTCGATTACTACGGTCAGACCGTCGCGACGAAAGGCGTGCAAGTCGCGCTCGGGAAGAGCAAAACGATCGACGTCGATCTCTTCTCGGACGCGCCACTCTCGAACTGGACGATTCAAGCCGTCGACGCGACCTATGGAACGTCGAACCCGAAAGAGCTCGATCTCGTGTTCGACGTCACGAGCGGCAACAACGGCGACGTCGCTCACCTGACCATCACGCGCATCGCCAACGGGCAGTACGCAGGCAGCGAGTTCTTCGTCTACGCGCAGCGCGGCACCAGCTACAACATGTGGTTCGGTTTCGCCGCCAACTGACGAATCAGTGCGCGGGGGCTGCGCCCTGAACGGAAGGCCCCGACGCGCCCGGCTTCTTCTTCTCGGCCTCTTTTGCTTTGTTCATGAACTCAGTGCCGATGGTGAAGGCGAGAAACACCCATACGAGCGTGAGCGCGACGTTGATGGCGAGGAACGCACGCGTGCCGAGCGCCCAATGCGCGCCGACCCACACGACGCCCGCCGATAGTGCGTCGCCGCCGCGCCTGCAAAACGAATCGATGACTTGCTTCGCTTTGTATTTCGCTTCGCGCGAGGTCGTGAGCCACAGCGTTTGCTGCGTGGTGTTCGAGAGCGAATAATCGAGGCTGCTCTCGACGACGCGGTTCACCATCATCACGCTAATGACCGGCACGAACACGGCCGCGCCATACCCCGCGAACGACGCGATGGGCACGAGCACGAGCGCGGTGCGAAGCCCGAGATACTTCACGATGCGCGACACCATGAAGAGCTGCAAGACGACGCCGATGACGTTGATCCACTCGAAGTAGTGCGCCTTGAACTCGCCGATGTATTGCGCCTTGCTGATGCCGAGCGCCGCAGCGTGCTCCGGCGCCTGCAGGATGAGCATGCGATCGAGCACGTAGTCGCCGCTCTTGGTGACGTAGTTGAGCACGAGCACGAGCAGCGCAAAGAGCAGCAAATAGCGGTCTTTCACGATCATCACGAACGCATTGCCCGGCAACACGGGGTCGTGCACCTCGTGCTTGTCCCCTTTCGGAATTTCGCGTTTGTGAACGATGATGGTCAGCCCAAGCGCTGCGAGAAAGATCACCGCAGAGACGATCATCAGCAAAAACGGCGACCCATGCCGAATGAGCGGCGCGGCGAGCCACGCGCCACCCACCGAGCCAATAGAGCTTCCGATGCCGACAATGGGGAAGAGCCGCTTGCCTTGCTCTTCGGTGTACGTGTCGGCGGCGAAGCTCCAAAACTGCGTGATGGTCACGATGTTGAAGATGCCGACCCACAAGAAGAATGGGACGCCGATGTGCACGCCGCGCATGCCGAGAACCCAGAACACGACGAGATTCACGAGAAAGAAAATCGTGACCGCCGTGATGAGGACGATGCGATTCATCCGTGTCGCGAGCCACGCGTACAAGCTCGCAACGCCGATCAGTAGAATCGACTGCCCAAAGGACGCGTAGCTCTTCACCTCGGCGCCGCCGCCGAGCAAGATGAGCGGCTCGCGCGCGACCTTGAGAAGGTAATATGCGAGGAAGATCAAAAAGACGTTCAGCGCGAGCAGGAGCGCAGTCGCCGCTTCGCCCGGCCTTACGTCTCCGAAGAGACGCAGCATGTACGCGCCAGGGTGCTCGAAGAAGCGGATGCGCGGACGTGACGGCATGGGTTGCTCGAACTTTGCAATAGGTGAGCCATGGAGCCGCGCGCACTTGCCACACGGATCGCCGCCGCAAGCGCATTCGCAGGTGTCGTCGTCCTAGCGTACCTCGAGAAGTGGCCGCTCCAGCAAGCTGTCCCACACGTGGGCGCCACAGGTGTGGCGAAAACGCTTGCGGTTCTGGTCAACGATCACGCCGGTGGCGGCGACATGGTGCTCTACGCGATCGTCGTGCTCGCCATCGGTCTCGCGGCGAAGTCAGGCCCGCTGATACGCGGCGCGCTCACGTATGGCGTCGCAGGTTTGTGCGGTTGGCTCGTCTGGTCGGTCGTGCGGTTCGTGCTCGCCGAAGCCCGGCCACGCGATGGTGGCGCGATGCATTTTTTCGCAGCCGATGGCCACAGCGTTTCCGGGCACGCGATGGGCGCAGCACTCGCCGTGTTCGTGCTCCCGCCGCGCGCACGCGCATTTGCCGTCGCGTGGGCGCTCCTCGTCGCGTGGACGCGCGTCGCGCTCGACATGCACTTCGTGTGGAACGTGCTGCTCGGCCTCGCGCTCGGCGCTGGGATGGGTTACGCCGCCGACGTCATCGTTCGAGACCGACGAGCACGAAGCGATCGCCCAAGTCTCGCACGTGCGCGATGAGCGGCTTTAGCGCTACGCCATCGGCGATGCTCACGCGAAGATAAGGAACCCGCTGATCGTGCGCGAGCGTGACGCACACGACGGCGTTTCCGCGACGCGTGACAGCGAGCCCCAGACCATCTTGCGTTTTCGCAGAATACGAAAACAGCGACGCATCACGCACGCCGCGCCACTCGGCGAGATCGACGCCGCACATCTCGCTCCCGTCGATGCGCACGTCGGTGATGGGCGACAGGCGCAGCAAGTAGCGCCCGAGCACGCGCTCGAGTCGACCCTCGAGCACGCTCGTGAGATACGCGGTGTTCGATGGGTCGGTGAAGTTTCCCATCTTCGCGAGCATGCCGACCATCGCGGGCGTGAAATGAGCCAAAATACGGGCCATCCATGCGGCGTCGCGCTCGGTCATTCGGCTGAAGGCCATGTTCGGATATTCGTTTTTCCACGAGGCCGCATCGAAGTGGTCGAGGTCGTAGAGTCCGAATATTTCGTGACCCGGCGTGATGTGCACCGTGTCCCAAGGGCGCGTCACGATGCCGAGGGTGATGAAGTCCGCGGCGAGGTCGCCCCAGTCGACGATGTACGAATGATTGAGTCGTCGCGAGATGTCGCTCGTGCCCATTCCGAAATCGCCGCCGATGATCTCGCTCGTGTCGAGCGTGTAGTGCATCACCTTGCCGGGCGACGAGTCGGGGACTTTCGCGTTGTCGGCGACCCATGTGTCGAGCGAGTTCTCTTCGCGGCCGTCGTAGCGCCCGAGCCACGCAGTCACCAGGCGCTCGCCGCGCAGCTCTCTCCGGCTTTCGTGCGGGATGACGTCGTTCGGATCGTCGTCGCGCGTGCCGGTATAGCGATACGGGCCGAGCACGAAGCCCCCGAGCCACCTCGATGCCGTCATGCGGATGAGACCATTGCGCTTCGTCGCGTGGGCGAGGATCTCGTCGAGCGCCTTCTTGTCGAAGGGTGAATCGTCTTTGAAGTTCCCCTTCGCGATGAGATGCGGGGTGAGCTTCAAAACCGAAGGCCGTATGTAGACAAGCTGCTCGCACGTCGTGTTGAACCCGACGGCGTGAAAGACCGACGTGCCAATCACCGTCGCAGCCGACTGACGTTCGGGATGGTCCGTGGCGTCTTCGGCCTTGAGCATGAACTTTCCCTTGCCGGGAATCGAGACCCGAAAGCCGCCCGTCGAGCCTTCGGATTTGCCCTTGTCGATGACCCAGCTCGCGTCGGGCGCGCTGTCGGGATCGAGGAGCTCTTCGGGTTTGCAGCCGTTCGCGCGAAGATCGCTTTCGCTGATCGCGCCACGGCCAAGGCGATTGGTGAACCACGACGAGTCCGCAACTTCGTCCATGCTGTTCACGTTGATCGACTCGCCGCTCGTCACGACGCCGAGCGCTTCGGAGAGCGGACGAAACACGAGATTGTCGGCGCCGTCCCAGTAGAGCGACGATTTGTACGGAATCGGCGCGCAAGAGACGTGCTTGTGATCGTCTTTGTGGCAACGCACATTGACGGAAGCCAAGTCCGTGTCGCGCCAGATCGGGTCGCGCAGTGGAAAGTCTCGGTTACCGGCGCAAGACACACACGCGATGACCGCGGCAATGGTGAAGGTGCGCATCAGAAGCTCCTCGGAACGCCAATCATGAGTCGGAACGAATCAATCGGAGCGCCGCGCTCGAACGTCTCCGTTCCGAAGCCCGCGAGAACTTCGAGCGGCGCATCACCCACGGCCGCGGCTATGCCGAGCGCCCCTGAAAAACGCAGTAGCTTCGGACTGAAGTCTTGGAGGTGCTCGCCAAAGACGTTGCCCACGGACGCGTGCATCGTTGCTTCGATCTTCGGCGCGATCGGCCACGAGTACGAGAGGCGCGCCACCGCAGCGCTGCGACCCCTGAGGCGGCCCGGGAAGTAGCCGTACATCCACCTGTCGCCGCCGAGCATCACGAGCTCGGTGAACGGAACGGGCGCGTTTCCCGTCGGATCGGCGAAGATCGCGCCCACTTTGAGGCCAAGAAGGCGCGCGTGATCGTTCAGATCGATCGTGACCCCCGCGGTGGCTTCGTATCGAAGCCAGCCAGATGCCGGCGAGATGTGGACGTCCGTACCTTGCTCTGCGAAACCTTCGAACGCGAAGCCGGAGCCGTTGCGTACGTCCGGTCTGTGCGTGTCGAGCTTGATGCTCAATGTCGAATACGGCGCAACGTATTCGCGATCGAACCCGTAGGGCTTCGCGATATGGCCCGTTGCGGCCTCGTGCGAAACGTCTGGGTCGTCGCCGTAGTGGCCATCGTACGTTTCCACTTTGCGCACGCCGACGCCGCCGGCAACCATGCTCGATCTCCACATGTGCTGTTCGAAAGTCGCGCTCGCATCGAAGAGGTTCTCGGCGAAGCGGCTCTGAAAAGATTGGAGCGTGCTCGGGCCGAGGCCATAGAACGTTTGATCGGGCCGATGCATGCCGACGACGCGAAACTTGAGCGAACGCTTTGGGTCGAACGCGTACGTGTCCGTGAAGGAGCCGAAGAACCAATCGAGTGGCCACATCTCGGCGTGCAACCGAAGCCCGTTGTGTTTGACGACGGCGTCGTCGACGAAAAGATAAACGCCAACGCTCGGGTTGAATCCGAACTCGACGAGCGCGATGGGGAAGAACCCGATCTTGTGATCATTGCCGTAGGCGAAAAAATTGTAGAGCTTCTCGGGAAGCTCGGCTTTCTCGGCCGCCGTCACGATGGCGCCGAGTGGGCGCCGCAACAAGAACTCGCTCGTCAGCCAAAGCGGCGACAAGAGCACGCGCGCCGTCCACACGCCGGCTCCGTCGGTGTTCGATGGATCAGGACCACGCCCGTCGTAGTCGGGCACTTGCCGTTTGGGTGAGGGCTCGGGAGGCCCGTCGGCATGTGCGACGGAGGTTACGAGCACGCAGCCAACGACGACCGAAGCAAAAGTGGCACGCACGTGGATTGCGTCTCCCATGCAGTGCACATGCCAGCGCAGCTGTGCGCGCACGAATGCCACGATCGTGGCGCGCGTGTGTCGTGCTTACACGCCACAGTCGCGTTCGGCGCGGCGTAGCGTTTGCTAGTCCGGAGAGTGTTTTTCAATCAGAAAGCGCTTCGGCCTCTCACCCGAGACGAGCGTATCGAGACAGCTCTTCTCGGTACGTGGTTCTTTCTGACCGTCGCGACGCTTTGGCTGTTGAAGGCATCAGGCGTTACTTCCCTTTTGGTTCACTTGGGCGCGCGCGAAACGCCCTACGTGCGGCTCGCCGGGCTCGTCGCTGTGGCTGGCGCCGTCTTTCTCTATTCGATTGGCGCCAATCGTCTCACGCGCGTCGCCATCGTCCGCGTGACGAGCATCGTCTTCGCGATTGCCATCGCAGCGTTTTGGTTGGCGCTTCGCGTTGGCGGTGAGGCACTCGCCTCGAAACGCGCAACCGTGTGGGCGCTCTACGTGCTCGTCGATGTCTACACCGTGGTCATGGTGGAGCTTTTCTGGACGTACACGGCCGACGTCGTGAACGAGAGCCAAGCCAATCGCCTCTTCGGATTGATCGGGCTCGGCGGAATTCTCGGGGGTGTGGTCGGTGGGCTCCTCGTCGACATGGGCACGCACTCGATCGGCGCAAACAATTTACTGCTCGTCTCGGCGTTCGGCGTCGTCGGGTGCGCGGTGCTCGGGTCGATCACCGAGCGCGTCTTGCATCCTCCGCAGCGTCAACGGCTCGCGTTCGATCGCGGCGATGTTGGCTCGGCGCTCGATGGTGTTCACGAGGTGCGAAAGAGCCACTACTTGCTGTTGCTCGTCGGCGTCGTCGTAGCGTACGAATTCGCGGCAACGCTTGCGGACTACGGCGTCAACGTCGTGTTCGAGCAAGAGCACCTCACGCCCGAGCGGCTCGAGAGCATGTATGGGCGCCTCGGATGGATCGCGAGCGGCGTTGGCGTCGTCGCGCAGCTCGTTCTCGTGCCGCTTGTTTTGCCGTCGAAGCGCATCGCGCTCGTCGTGCCGCCGATTGCACTTCTCGCGAGCGCGGTCGGCGTCGTCATCGTGCCCGTGCTCCTCACGGCGTTCGTGATGGCGTCGATCGATCGCGGGCTCAACATCTCGCTTCAGCAGTCGACACGTGAATCGCTCTACGTGCCGCTAACGGACGCGCAAAAGTACAAAGCGAAAGCCTTCATCGACATGTTCGTCGATCGCGCCGCCAAGGCGGGCGCATCCCTCGTGCTCCTCGCGCTCATCGCAGTGGTCGATGGGTCTCCGCGCGTCACGATCGGAGTCGGGTGCATGGCCATCCTCGTGTGGATTGCCTCGGCGCGACGACTCGGCAGCTACACGGCGGAGCTTCCCACGGCCGGTGCGACCGAGGTCACCGCGGATTTGATGCGGCCCGAGGCGTACGCGACCATCGCGCCAACCGCGACCGTCATGCGCCGCGAGACTCAACTTTCGCGTGTGTTCATGCTGGACCACGATGTCTTCAAAGCGAAGAAACCCGCGAACCTACGATTCCTCGACTACACGACGCTCGAAGCGCGACAGATCGCGTGCGAGGCGGAGGTCGCGCTGAACATCCGACTCGCGCCGAACGTGTATCGCGGTGTCGTGCCCGTGCGTCGCGGCGAGAAGGGCTACACGCTCGACAAAAGTGACGGTCCGATCGTCGAGTGGCTCGTCCACATGGCGCGCCTTCCCGATGAGGATCGCGCGGACGCACGTCTCGCGAAGGGCGATCTCGGCGAGAGCGACGTCGACGCAATCGCGTCGCGGCTCGCCGCGTTCCATACCGGATGTCGCTCCGACGTAGAAACGGCAGCCTTCGGCATGCCGGCCGCGGTCGCGCACAACGTCGCGGAGAACTTTGCGCAGACACGGCACACGCTCCGCCGATACTTGAGCGCACGCCGCGCGCGTCAGGTCATCCAATACCAAGCGAGCTTTCTCCGCGACCACGCCGCACTCTTCGACAAGCGCGTCCACGAGGGTCGGTGTCGCGACGGGCACGGCGATCTTCGCCTCGAGCACATCTATCTCGATGAGAGCCGCGTCGTGACCATCATCGACTGCATCGAGCTCAACGAACGTTTTCGCTACGCGGACGTTTGCGCCGATGTCGCGTTCTTGTCGATGGATCTCACCGCACACGGGCGCCCCGACCTCGCCGAGCGGTTCCTTGCGACGTACGCACGGACGACGAACGACTTCGGTCTCTACGAGGTGATCGACTTCTACGAGAGCTACCGCGCATTCGTACGAGGCAAGATCTCCGCGATGATTGCGTGCGACCCATCTCTCGACCGCGCGACGCGCTCGTCCGCAGCCGACGACGCACATCGATACTACGCGCTCGCCGTCGAATGCGGCCGACGAGGCCCGCGACACTTGCCGCCGGACTCCATCACCACCGGAATCGAGCTCTCGCGCGCGCTCGGTTAGCTAGCCAGCGCGGCCTGAATCACTTTCGCCGTGCCGGTTCCAGAGTCGATTTGCGCGTCGACCGTGGCCTGGGGGACGCCGACGCCCGCGAGCACGGTCTTTCCCCATGCGGCGAGCGTGTCGACCGCGGCGATGTCTCCGCCGCTCGAGCCGATCCCGGTTTTGGAGTCGATGTTCACGCACCCGAAATCCGGCTGCACTGGCGCGATGGACCCGACGACGCCGCCTTTGAATGGCTTGCCGATCATCATCGCGAGATG
>JBBSFE010000083.1:0-29964 GCA_038239005.1 Polyangiales bacterium | reverse complement strand
CAAGTTCGTTCGCCTCGCGCTCGGCGGCGTCAGAGACGAACCCGAGATCCCCGGGCACCGGCGCACGTACAACCGCGCGAAGCCCGGGAAGATAATACAAAGCTTGAAGAAGGCCGGCACCAGCAACCCCGTGTTCTTGCTCGACGAGGTCGACAAGATGTCGAGCGATTTCCGTGGCGATCCCGCTGCGGCTCTCCTCGAGGTTTTGGATCCCGAGCAGAACGCGATGTTCAACGATCACTACTTGGACATCGACTACGACCTGAGCGACGTCATGTTCATCACGACGGCGAACACGCTCTCGGGCATTCCCGTGCCGCTCCAAGACCGCATGGAGATCATCCAGCTCAGTGGGTACACCGAGTTCGAGAAGCTCAACATCGCAATGAAGTACCTCGTACCGCGCCAGCAAAAAGAGTGCGGGCTCGACGAAGTGCCGATGACCATCACCGAGAGCGCTGTGCGCACGGTGATTCACCACTACACGCGCGAAGCGGGCGTTCGTTCACTCGAGCGCGAAATCTCCGGGATTTGCCGCAAGATCGCCAAGCGGGTTGTCGAGGCTCGCGGCACGAGCGACGTCATGCCGACGATGCCGCCCGTCGAGATCGCAGGCAAAGACGTCCCTCAGTATTTGGGCGTGCCGAAATTCCGCGCATCGAAGAAGGAAGAGCACGACGAAATCGGGCTCACGAGCGGGCTTTCGGTCACGTCGAATGGCGGCGGCGAGATCCTCGCGTGCGAAGTGGCGGTCGTTGCGGGCAAGGGCAAGCTCGTCATCACCGGGTTGCTCGAGAAGGGCATGGAGGAGAGCGCGCAAGCCGCGATGAGCTACGTGCGATCACGCGCGGGCACGCTCGGGCTCGACCCGGAGTTTTATCAAAAGGTGGATGTGCACGTTCACTTCCCCGAGTTCATCCGCAAAGACGGGCCCAGCGCCGGCGTCACCATGGCGACCTCGCTCGCGAGCGCGCTCATCAAGGTGCCGGTGAAACGCGATCTCGCGATGACGGGAGAAATCACCCTCCGCGGGCGCGTGATGCCCATCGGCGGGTTGAAGGAAAAACTACTCGCGGCCCATCGGTTGGGGATCTCGACGGTGATCGTGCCGCGCGAAAACCGCAAAGATTTGCGTGAGGTGCCGCGGCGCGTGTTGAAAGCGATGCGCATCGTGCTCGTCGAGCACATGGATGACGTGCTGCGCGAGGCGCTCTGCTTGCCGAATCCGGAGCAAGTCTTCGGCGAGCGCAAAGACGTCATGGAGTACGCGTTTGGCGAGCTCGTGACGTCGACGAAAGCGCCTCACGGGGGACCGCCACCAGCCGGTGAGCCGAGTCCCGCTCCCGCTCCCGCTTGAGCCGAGGCTCGCGGACGTGAAGCGGTCCCTCGCGATGTGCGCCCTCGTGCTCGCTGCGCCACTTGCACGCGCGCAGGGGAACTATCGCTCCGCCGCACTCGGCGGCCGCTCCGCGCTCATGGGCGACACGGGCATCGCACTCGGCACCGATGGCGCCGCGCCATTCTTGAACCCGGCCACCGTCGTGCGCGTGGAGGCGACGCTTGCGCTTTCGGTGACGTTCGTCTCGCTCGACTTGCTCCACGCGTCGAACTGGTACGTGCCCGGGCCGGTCGATCCGATTTATGGAAGCGCGCCCGTCTCTGGCGCCGACATCTCGCGTGTGTCGGGCAACGCCATCCCATCGACGTTTTGCCTTTTCACGGGCCTGCCGCGCATCGTCGACAAGAAAGACAGCCGCGCGGGCACCGAGAAATTCGCGACGTGCTTCGGCACCACCGAGATTCAGCAATTCGATTGGACAGGGCAGGGCTATCAGCCGATGCCAGGCACCGGCACCACCGCGCAATCGAGCTCGGTGCGAATGTCTTGGCAGCGGTTCGTCGTCGCGCCAACCTACGCCGTCGACATCACCGATTCGTTTGCGCTTGGCGCTTCGATTCAAGGCACATTCACGAACTTCGGCCGCTCGGCGAGCGTTGGCGCCATCACGAGCGCAGCGGGGTTGCCCACCACGTCGAGCAGCTACGAGTTCGGCGCGAGCGGCAGCGACTTCGGCTTGAGCGCGCTCCTCGGCGCCACGTACACGCTTGGTCACCTCACGATTGGCGCGTCGATACAATCGCCCGATCTCTCGATTTACGGCCACGGCAACGTGAGCAACTACGTGCAGCTCACGAGCTCGACGGCCCAAGCCGCAACGACGTACCTCGGCCAAGGCGGGTTTCACGCGCGTGAGCCGACGCGCATGTCACTCGGCGTCGGGTGGGATTGGCCACGCGGCTCCGTCGAGCTCGACGGGCAACTCGCGCTCGCCGACGGCGACGCCCTCGAGCTCTCGACGCAAGGCGCGCAGTTCACGTTGCCATCCACGACGGGGACGCCAACGAGCCTTCTTCTCCATACGCGATATCAACCAACGCTCAACGCATCGATCGGCGCGGAATTTTACGTGCGTCGCTCGCTCAGCTTGCTGACGGGCTTCGCGACCGATTTTTCTGCCGTCGACAATCTCTCGCCGACGAGCCTCGCGCCTGCGCAAGTGAATCGATTGCTCTTGTCGTTCGGTGTCGGAACACACGGCGACACGGGCACGCTCATCGTCGGCGCGCAGGCGTACTACGGGTGGGGAAGTGCATTCGCTCCGAACGTGTACGCGAATCCTCCCGTCGAGACGCCGACGAGCGTTCGCACGTTCGGTGTGCTCTTCGTTCTTGCGGGCGCAACCAATTTGAAAGCGCTCGCGAATGCGGTCTCCGATTTGCGGAAAGACATCGGCCGCCCGAAGTGATCAGCTCGCGGGCGCGAGCCAGCGCCGCCACTTCGCGTGCGCCACGAGCGCGATTTCGACGAGATCCCGCGTCGGCGTGCGCTCGTCGAAGAACATGCTGTCGTAATAGAGCGGCACGATCGCGAGGAGCGCCGTGCGAACCTCGGACTCGTTGCCGAACAAATACGAAATCGCCGAGCGCCTAGAGCCGTCGTCCTTGAGCTCGAACCACGTCACGAAAAGCTGCTCGACTTGCTCGAGCGTGTGCTCGCTGAGAAGCGTGTGGGAGGGCGGAAGAATGCGATAAGCCTCGAGCCGCTCCACGATGGCGTCGCGCGAAGGCACCTGCAACGGGGCTTCTGCGGCGCGTTCATCGAGCCTCTCGCTGGCGAGATCGTAGTGCTCTTCTTGGGTCGAAGCGGCGATCATCATGGCCCAATCCGTTGCACGGGCAGGCTCGCTACATTCACTGCTTTTTTGCTTTCAGCTTGACCCAGCCCGCTGCGTCAGTATGTTGCGCCCACTCTTTAGGCGGGTAGCTCAGTGGTAGAGCGCTGGCTTTACACGCCGGACGTCGCAGGTTCAAGCCCTGTCCCGCCTACATGTTTCACGCTTTGAAAACCCAAGTTCTGGGGCGGTAGTTAAGTTGGTTATAACGCCGGCCTGTCACGCCGGAGGCCGCGGGTTCGAGTCCCGTCCGCCCCGCCAGAATTTCTCTCGATTCTGATTCGGTTATGGTTCCGCATCTCGTCGCCTCATTTCTCGCACTCTTCGGGCCTCTCTTCGTCTTTGCGCTCGCGCTCGGCGGGCTCGAGAAGGCGGGGAACGTGTTCGACCGCGCCGGGCAACCCGCTGCGGCGCTCGCGCTCGCCTACATCGCGACCATCATCGCCCTCGCCGTTGTCGGTGCGCTCTATGTTCGAGGGCGGCGCATCTCGGCAGCGACGCTTTATGGGATCGCTCTCGTCCCGTATCTGACGGGGCTCGGGGGCGCGCTCGTGCACAGGCGGTTCGGCTTGCGGGACATTGCCGGCCACGACATTTCCGAGTGGTCCGCGGGCAGGTTCGTGTCCTCGAGCGAGCATTCCGGGGGGCTGCTCTCGATCGCCGCCGCGATGTCCGCGTTCGCGATGTTGGTTGTTGCGCTCGCCGCGCTCCAGCGTCGACTTCGGGACCACTCGCCGCCCGCGCTCGTCACCGCCGCGTTCGCGTCCGTGGCGCTCTTCGCCAACGTCTCGGCGTACGCGCTCGCGAGCTATGTCGGTCTACGCTCATTGTGGGCGCCGCGTGTTGCCGAGCGCATCCAATCGGTGTCTCGCGCGTCCACCGTCATCCACGTGTCGGAAGCTCTCGCCGTCCTTGTCGCGGTCGTGCTCGCCGGCGCGATGGTGCGCCTTCGCGAGCGCGCCATCGGCGCGATGGTCATGTGCGTGATCGCTGCCGTCGCCGCGCCGTGGATCATTCATCGAATCGACATGCGGCCATTTCGCGTGGTCGATCCAGCCAGCGGACACCCTGACGTTCACATCGCCACGACCGAGTCCGTCGACTGGAGACCGCCTCCGCTGAGCGGTCCAACCGTGGTGATTGGCAAGGACGGTCCAATCACACAATACGACTCCTTCGCCGTGGATCGCGTGGGACTCGTCGCCGACCGCGACGCGACCTTCGCGACGCTTCGAAAAGCGCAGCCGGCCGACGATCGTTTGTTGACCTTCGCGCTCTATCTGGCGCCGTCGCCGCACCCCGACGCAGCGGCGCTCGGACCCGTCGGCGTGTACATCGCGGAGAGCGCGCGCACGGCCGACATCGTGTTCACATCGCAGGTCATCGAGGGTGACGTGCTCGTGTTCCTGCTCGAAGGCGCGACCGCGCGCCTCATGCGGGGCACGACCACGGATCTCGTCATACCGATGGGCGCCACACCCGCCGACGTCGCCGCACGACGCGCCGCCCTCGCCACCATCAAGGGCCCGAGCGAGATGTATTACATCGCGCCGCGCGACGAAGACACGCTCTCGACGATTTGGCTCGTCGCGGAGGACCTTCGCGCGACCGATGTGTTCACGCCGGACATCAGGCTCACGACGGACCGCCGAACGAACAAGCAACGCGAGGCCGCAAAGCCGACGTTCGATTGGCGGCCGCGCGGGGATTGGCTCTTGGAGGACGGCGTGAAGTTCGGGGCGACGAGCGCGCAAGGCTTACCCGATTCCGCGATAGATTCCGTCCTCGGTTTCAGCGGGCACCTGTTTCGCGACTGCGCGCAAGACTTGAGCGTGGAAACCAGCGCGGGCGTGCGAATTGCCATCGCTCGCGATGGCACTGTGACGAGCGCGCGTGCCGAGGGGCCCCGCAAGGGCGACAAAAAAGCGATCGCATGCATCGTGAAGACATTCAAAGACATCCAGTTTTCGCAGCCCCCAGACGGCGCGGCGAGCGCGCGCTGCGAGGTCACCCTCACGCCGTGATTGGGGCGTGGTATGTTGCGGCGTTGATCGCGCGATGACGACGACCGAGCGAGCTTACGCATACCCGGAGGCCGGGGACGTCATCGATGGCAAGTACCGCATCGATGGGTACATCGGTGAAGGCGGCATGGGCGCGGTCGCGCGCGCGTGGCACACGCTGCGAAAGGCGCCGGTCGCGCTCAAGTTCATGGCGCCGCACCTCGCAGGCGATGCCGCGGCGGTCGAGCGGTTCATGAACGAAGCCGTGGCAGCGTCGCAACTGAAGAGCGAGCACATCGTTCAAGTGTTCGACGTCGGCAAGCTCCCGGGCGGCTCGCCGTATCTCGTGCTCGAATTTCTCGAAGGGCGCGATGCGGCGTCGCTCGTCGAAACCGAAGGCGCGACCGGCCTCGAAATTCCGCGCGCTGCACACATCGTTTTTCAAGTGCTTCGCGGTCTCGAGATCGCGCACGCCGCCGGCATCATCCACCGCGACTTGAAGCCATCGAACTGCTTTTTGATTCCCCACGAGAGCGACCCCGAGTTCGTGAAGCTGCTCGACTTCGGCATCAGCAAAATTCAACGCGAGGGCTCGGCGTCGATCACCGCGACCAACACGGCCCTCGGAACGCCGCTCTACATGTCGCCCGAGCAAGCGCGGTCCGCGCGCGACGTCGATTTGCGCTGCGACATTTATTCGACGGGCGTCATTCTCTACGAGCTCCTTTGCGGCAGCGCGCCGCACATGGTCGAAGGCGGTGAGTTCGCTGCCGTGCTCTTCCGCCTCTTCACCACCGACGCACCACTCATCACGGAGAAACGCCCAGGCCTCCCGGAGCCGCTCGTCAAGGTCGTGCACAAGGCGCTCGAACGCGAGCCCGAGAAGCGCTTCGCGAGCGCGCGCGATTTCGCCGATGCGCTCGCTCCCTTTTGCGATGGTCGCTCGGCGATCGAGATCGCCAGGTTTCGTGCCGCGCAGACGCACGTCGTGTCGCTCGCCGGTGATCGCGTTCGCATTCAGTCGCAACCCAACTTCGATTCGACCGATTCGATCGCCGCAACGCATTTGCATCCGAGCTCGGATGCGCCCCCGATGCTCGTCAAGCCTGCGCCCTCGCTCGAAAAGCCCGAGCCCTCGGTCGCAAAGACGGATCTCTCGGGCGTCAGCGAGCCGCTGCCAACCGCGGAGAGCGCGCCCACATCGCGCAGAGGCATTTTCGTGGGCGCCGGGCTCGCGGTCGCGGTCCTTTGCGTCGTGGCTGCGGTTGCAACGCGAGCGACGTCGCACGGTCCAACCACGCCGACTCACGATCCCATCGTCACGGCGTCTACCCCGGTTGCGAGCGTCACGACGCCCGTCGTCATCGCAAGCGTGGTCCCATCCGTTGTTCCGACCGAGAGCGCTGCGCCGAGCGCCACGACCGCACACACTGCGCCCGCGACATCACACTCTGGCCATGTCCACCTCAACACCGTTACGGTGATTCAATGAAGGGTCGCGTGCTCGTGGCCATCGCACTCTTTACGGTCTGCGACGCGGTCACGGCGGACGCCCAACCGAAGAAGACCGTGCGTGAAGATTTGCCGGTAGCCGCGCGCACCAGCTGGGACAACGCACGCGAGCTCTTCGACGCGCAAAACTGGGCAGCCGCCAAAGCCGAGTACGAGCACACCTACGACCTCTCCCACAATCCGCGCGTGCTCTTCAACGTCGCGGTGTGCGAGAAAAATCTCGGGCACTACATCAAAGCGTCGGCGGCATTTCGCAAAGAGATCGCCGAAGCCTCGGGAAAAGTGCCGGCAGGCGAGGTGGAGAAAATCCGCGAAGTCCTCGCGACGCTCGAGCCGCTCATCACCACCCTTCAAGTGACCGCCAACGAGCCCGGCGCCACGCTCACGATCGACAAAGACGAACAACCCGGCACGACGCCGTTCTCGGCGCCGCTGACGATCGACGTCGGCACACACACCGTCAAGCTCACGAAGGTCGGCTTTACTGAAATCTCGAAAGAGCAAACCGTGAGCGGCGCGGGCGCGCAAATCGATTTCAAGCTCGTCCCGACCGAGCGCCTCGGTCACGCGCGCATCGACGTCAGCGGCCCCGTTCGCGCAGCGCTCTACATCGATGGGCGAGATGTCGGTAACTCCCCATTCGACGGCGACCTCACCGACGGCACCCACATCGTCGAAGCGCGCGCCGACGAATATGTGACGTCGCGCCAGCCGATCGTCGTCAAGTACCGCGACAAGACCGCGCTCGTCATCATCCTTCCGCCGAAGCGCCATGAAGGCGTCTTGCGGATCTCCGCGGCGCCCGCGGGCGCGATCATCGAGATCGACGGCAAGCGCGTCGGCAGCACCGCGTGGGATGGACCACTCGAGTCGAAGCACGGCCATACCATCGTCGTGAAGAAGGATGGATTCTACACGTATACGCAAGAGGTCGTTCTCGACGACGACCAAGAGCGATCCATTCCCGTCACACTGAACGCCGAGAAAACGTGGGTTTGGTGGGTTCTCAGCACGGCGGCGGTGATTGGCGTTGGCGTCGCGGCGGGTATCGTCGTCTCGCAAAATCACAACGACCCCGTCCCCGGAACGCTCGCGGCCGGCGCAGGTTGGGGCACCACGAACTTTCGCTTTCACTTCTGAGGATCGATGACGAAACGCTCTCTCTCAATCGGTCTTCCGCTCTCCGCGTGCTTCGCGGGCATCATCGCCGCGGCGTGCACTGTCACACCGGCGACGCAGTTCACCGTCGGCGTCACGTCGCAGATCATCGTCCCTCACGACGTCCAATCCGTTCGCATCACCGCATCGACGGGCGGCAACCGCGGCTTTTGCCAGACGTACCCAGTGGTCGACGGCAAAGCGCGCCTTCCGCAATCGCTCGCGCTCGCGCCCGACACCGCGTCCGATCCGTCGATTCAAGTCACCGTCAACGTCATGGGCTTCAGCGTCAGCGACTCGCGCGTCAAAGCTGAAGCGACGTTCGACGAATGCACGATCCCGATCGTCTCGCCATCCGACAGTGCCACGGAAGACCCGGCAAGCAACGCACCGGACGCACGCATCCTTCGGCGATCGCTTCTCGCCTACACGCCGCAGCACAATTTGTTTTTGCCGATGCCGCTGAAATACGCCTGCTACGGCGTCAATTGCCCCGGCAATCAAACATGCAAGGCCGGGCGCTGCGTCGACTCGCTCGTGACCGCAACGCTTCCGGACTACGACGACGCCCTGCTCTTCGGAGCGTCGAGTGCGTGCTTCAGTGCAGCAGCTTGTCTTGCCGATGCCGTCGGCCCGACGATCATCGATCAGGCGAAGTGCCTCTACGAAGTGCCGAGCGGCTCGAGCCTCGCCACGCTCGGCATGAACGTGCGCGCCATCTACGAGCCATACCGCGCCGAAGTGCTCGACCAAGATCCCGATGAGGGCTTCTTCATTCCCGATGCGAACAAACCTGCACAATTTCAGCTCGCGCCAGGTCTCTGCACGGGCGGGCTCGGGCCGCAAATCAAGAACATCGTCGCGAGCCGCACGTGCGTCGGCAAAACTCAGTTTCAACCGCTATGCACTGCCGACTCCACGACGACCGTTCTGCCACCGACGCCGAGTCTCATTTATCTCGTCGTCGATCGTGATGCGTCCATGGTCGATTTCGTCGGCACCAAAAATCCCGCATCGACGAGCGTCGACAAGTCGAGCGCGCTCGATGATCTGATTTCGGTCGCGCTCGCCGATCCGGTGTTTTTGACGACGGAGATCGCATTTCGTTTCGCCCCCGACGCCGGCGCCGAGTGCACGTCGACGACCTACAACAAGCCCGACACCGTCGTGCCACCGCTTTCGACGATCGACGCCGCGGTGCAGCCGCTCGTCGACTACATCGGTATGACGCTCCCCGTGAGCACGTCAGGTCTCGCGCTCAACCAACTTTTGTCGGCGACGGGCGTTTACGGGCTCTCGATTCCATCGACGAGCTCGTTCAATCACAAGGCGCTCGCGTTCGTGACGAATCGCTCGCTCGATCCAGCGCTCGCTACGAGCTGCACGCCCAACGCAGCAGCAAACGCCGTGAAGGCTGCCGCGCTCGGCGGGTTTCAGACGTATTTGTTTTCGCTCCGCAACGCATTCGAGGCGCCTGCGACCGTACAAGCGCGAATCGATGCCTCCAAAGCTTTCGCAACCGCGAGCGGCGCGACGCTGATTTCCGCAGAGGGTGGCGCATCAGGCGACGCGAACGCCGCGAAGGCAACGGCCGCTCAAGGGCTCGCGCAAGTCATCGGTACGCTCGGCGGATGCCTCTACGACAAGCCCGCGAGCCTCGTCGATGCGTCGAAGGCGACGCTCACGTTGAAACCGGCGGGCCCCTTTGGGCCGGCCGTGCTTGCGCTCGACGCCACTTGCAGCGCGACATCGACCACCGCGAATGGTTGGGCGATCGATCCAGACGGCGTACACATTCGCGTGTGCGGCGCTGCGTGCACGACGATCCAATCGGCGATCATCGAGAACGCGCTCCTCACAGCGCAGGCCAACGAGACCGCGCCCACGCTCCCGGGTCAGGTGCTCGTCGAGCTCACGGTTCCCTGATTTTCGATTCAGGGACCGAACTGCAGGCCCACGAACGGCCACACGAAAAACTGCGCCGCGCCCGCGAGGCGATAGCTCGGCGTGCGAAGCGGCGTGAACGACGGCACGAAGTAATGTTGCGGATCGGCGGGCGTCACGGTGTTCTGGCCGGCGTTCTCGAGCCACGTCGACACGCCCGCGCTGATGGCGACGCCCTTCGAGACGCGCACCGCAAGCTGCACTTCGAACGAGAGCGCGGGTGACACGTAGCTGATGGGCTGCGTCGCGAAGACGTCGGTCTTGTTGGTGCCGTCGGTAGTGGTGGCCGTGCGATCGAAGGCCATCACGTGTGCGCCAAAGCCTGCGCCGGCGGCGAAGGAGACGCGCACGGTTTTGCCGTCGATGGTCGCGCGAGCGCGGAGCGCGGCCATGCCTCCCGTGCGAACGACGCGAAACTGCTCGACGCGCGCCGGGCCGCTGAGTGCGATGTTCGAACCGGGCGCGACTTGTCCGTCGAATGTGGCCGATGGTGAGCTGTAGTCGAGGCCGAACGCGCCGAAGATCTCGATGCCAACGGGATCCCACGTGTAACCAACATGGGCCGCGAGCGTGAACCCCGCAGGTGCGTTCGCAGAGCACGACGCCGCGCCAATGAGCGAGCAAGACTGTTCGAAGGTGCTCCCCGAGCCGCCGGGCTCGAAGGATGGGCCGAGGAAAAACCCGCCATAAAACCCACCGAATGCGTCAGGGGGTGGGGGCGGCGGCGCGGCAGCTTCTTCGCGCTCGAGCGAGACGACGACCGATTCGGTTTTGCCGCTCTCGACGACGATCGTTTTTTTGTAAGGCTTGAAGCCGGAACGCTCGACGGCGATCTCGTGCGGGCCCGGCGCGACGTCACCGTGATAAGCGCCAACGCCGACTGCGGAGCCGTCGATGCGGATGGCGCCGCGCGAATCGCTCGTGGCGACATCGAGCACCCCTACGGGTGTCACGGAGCGCGTCGTGCCGGGCGCATCGGCGTGCGCCACCGAAGCAGCAAGCAAACCCGTGCAGAATGCAGCGATCGACGCTCGTCGCATCATCCGCCGGCCGGAACCAAGACCGTGAGCCGCGCGGTGCCGTTGGCGGGCAGGGGTGGAATGAACGGCTGATCGTAATAAAACGCATTGCCGAACGGGAGCGATGGGGCAAGCTCGCGAAACTCCGTCGTCGAGAAGTTCGTCGTCGTGTCGGCGGAATACACCGACACGTTGTTCAAATAGACG
Organism: Polyangiales bacterium; assembly: GCA_038239005.1. Classification (GTDB taxonomy): domain Bacteria; phylum Myxococcota_A; class Polyangia; order Polyangiales; family Polyangiaceae; genus DASXHD01. Next base: position 18,888 of record JBBSFE010000083.1, on the reverse strand, counting down.
AACGCGGGAATCCACTCGGTTGCCGTCGGCGGCAACTCGGGCGCTTGAAGCGACGTGACACCCGGCGGCACGACGAACGTCCATGTGGAGTCGACCGTGCCTGCGTCCGTGGATTTTTGGCCCCACGACACGATGACGAGCGTGCCCGCCGAGCCGCCCGTGCCGCTTTCGAACGACCAGCTCGTGGTTGGGCGTGTGGGTGTCTTTTGAAAATCGCTGGCCGCGGTGAGGATGAGCGGGAGCGCGTTCGCAAGGTCCATCGTGACTTTGCCATCGGGCGCGGGCGCGTCAGAGCGCGTCGCGACGACGCTGAATGCGGAGTAGGTGCCCCAGTTGACTTCCGTCTGGACGAAATCGCCGAAGCCGGGGTGCGTCGCGAACGTCGTTGGGAGCGAGCCGCCATCGCCGGGCGAGGTGTCGAGGCCTTGCTGCTGTGGCGTCGCGACACCGCCAACGACCTCGCTGAAGAGGACGTTCGGATATTGCGAGGTCGCCTTCGGCACGTTGATGGTGTCCACCGTCCAGGTGCCGAGCGACGTCGACCATGAAGCATCGGCGAGAGCGATGGTTCCGACGCCGCCTTCATTGGAAGCGGTGTTGTTGCGGCTCGTCGTGTACGCGGCCGGAAAGCCGTTGATGTCGTAGCCGGTGACGAGCAGCGGAAATTGCCCGAGCGGGTTCGTGCAAAGCGAGTTGACGTAAATGTCGATCGGCGGCCCCGCGTAGGCGCTGTTGCTGCAAAACCCGGCGGCCCAGCCGTAGGTCGCGACGCCGCCGTCTGCGAGCTTCGTCGGAAGCGTGGGCAGCGAGACGATGTTGGCGTCGAACGCGCCCGAGCTTGGAGCGTACGCGACGAGCAGATCGCCCGGCTGCACCGCGAGGAACGTGATCGCATTCGGTGCCGTGGGCGGCCCCGTGAGCACGGTCACTTGTGCTTCGGGGGGAAGACTGCGCGCGAGGCGACCAAGGGTGTCGGTCGTGCCCGTGGTGATGACGGCGCCCGATGAGTCTTGGAAGACGACGAGCGCACCGACCACGGGACCAAACTGCGTCGACACCACAATACGCGTCGGTTGAACACCGACATCGGGTGTGAGCGTGAACGTGGAGCCGTCGTAGGTGGGAAGCTTGAAATCTTCGGGGGGAAGCTGCGTCGGCGAGGGCGAGCACGCCTCGGCAACGATGAGTCCGACCGACCCCGCGCTTGCAACGGCCACGAGCCAAAGGAAGCGCCGCCCGAAGAGCATCCGACCACACGATAACACGCTTAATCGGCCCGGAGAGCGGCCGTTCTAACTTATTGGAGCCAGAACCATGAACTCTACGACCCGCATTGGTGCTGTCAGCAAACCCCGCGTTCTCCTCGTCGATGACGAGCCGGCCGTGACGGCGGCTTTCAGCACACTGCTTCGGCGGGCGCCGTACGAAATCGTGGTCGCAAATTCAGCGCGCGCAGCGCTGGCGATCCTCGCGGAAAGCCGCATCGACGTGATCGTGTCTGACATGGATATGCCCGAGATGACCGGCGGCGAGCTCCTCGCCCGCGTGCGTGCCGAGTACCCGAAGACGACCCGCGTCGCTCTCTCGGGCCGCGCGCGACTCGAGGATACGATTCACGCCATCAACGACGCCGCCGTGTTTCGCTTTCTCGTGAAGCCGTGCCCGCCCGCGGAGCTCACGCGCTGCATCGACGAAGCGATCGCGGTTCGTCGCGCGCAACACGCGAGCGTGCCGCCCATCATGACGCCGTCGGACGAAGTCTTCACGCGCGCGCTCGACTCGCTTTGGATTGCAACGCAACCGATCGTGAGTGTGCGCGAGCGCCGCATCATTGCGTACGAAGCGCTCGTGCGCACGCGCGAGCCGTCACTGCCGCACGGCGGCGCGATCATCGAGCTCGCAGAGAAGACCGGTCGCGTTCGTGAAATCGAGCGGCTCATTCGCCGCGCCGCAGCCGATGTCGTCGAGCGTTTGCCCGCGGACACGCAGCTCCTCGTCAATCTGCACCCGAGCGCGCTCGATGATCCGGACCTCGTCGACGAAGACTCGCCGCTTGCGAAGTATCCGGCGCGCGTGACGTTCGAAATCACCGAGCGAGCACGCCTCAAGGCCGAAGGGCCGGCGTGGGACGCCATCAGCACGCTCCGCAAACGCGGCCACAAAATTGCCGTCGACGATCTCGGCGCCGGTTATGCCGGTCTCACGAGCCTCGTGACGTTGCAGCCCGACATCGTGAAGCTCGACATGGAGCTCATTCGCAATGTCGACACTTCGCCGACGCGTTCGAAGCTCGTAGCCTCGCTCGTGGCGCTCTCGCGTCAGCTCGACGTGCGTGTGATTGCCGAGGGTGTGGAGTCGATCGGCGAGTGCCAAGCGCTACTCACGCTCGGATGCGATTGGATGCAGGGCTACTACTTCGCACGCCCGGGCCCGTCGTTTCCCACCGTGAGCTGGCCGGCCGACCTCGCTGCGTGATACCTCGCTCGTCGGCCTCAACGTCGCGACCGTCCGTGCAGTTTCAGTGAGTGTCGTGTCCACTAAATTAGTATGATCGAGTCGTGAGCGGGAAGCTGCTTCGGGGCCAGTTCCTCGGAGAAGAGGTGAAGCGGCGGGAGGTGGGCGACGTCGTGCTCGTTGCGGCACGGCATCCTGCGGGCTCGCGTTTGGCGCGACACTCGCACGAGCACGCGTACTTCTGCGTGAACTACGGGGAGACGTACACCGAACGGTATGGGCGGCAGCGGCGAAGCTGTCGGCCGGGCATGCTCGTGTTTCATCCACCCGGCGAATGTCACGCGCAAGATCACGAGGGCGAGGTCGCGTCGCTCAACGTCGAGGTGAACGGCGCGTGGTTGCGTCGCGTCGCGGAGATCTCGGCGCCGCTCGATCAGCCGGTGGAATTCGACAACGACGAGATCGCGCGCGCGGGCGGCGCCATCTTGCGGGAGCTGCAGCACAGCGACGGTGACTCGATGCTCGCCATCGAGGGGCTCACGTGGGAAATCCTTTCGGCCGCTTCGGGCGGCAAGCGGCCTGGGCTCGACAAGCGCGCGCCACACTGGGTTCGCAACGCGCGCGATCTGATCGACGCGACGATGTGCGTTGCCGTCTCGCTGCGAGCGCTCGCCACGGAGGCCGGCGTGCATCCGGTTCATTTCGCTGCCACGTTTCGGCGCTACTTCGGATGCTCGGTGGGCGAGTATCAGCGGCGGCGTCGCATCCGGCTCGCGCACGACAAGCTCGCCGATCGTGAGCTCTCGCTTGCGCACGTCGCCGCGGATGTTGGCTTCGCCGATCAGAGCCACCTCACACGCGCGTTCAAGCGGTCCACCGGCATGACACCGGGCGAGTACCGCACCTTTCTCACGTTCAAGACACGCCGCTAACGCCCTGGCAACTTCGCCAGATGAAGACGAAAAGGTGGTGGGTCGTCGGCGTGGGTTTGTCCTTGGCGTGCAGCAGCTCGGAGACGCCGACGGACGGCGGAACGGACGCGAGCAGCGACATACAAGCCGCCGACGTCATCGTTCAAGAAGCGGGCAATGACAGCGGCACCGCGTGCAATGCACTCGCCAACGGCGGCAACGTCATCCAACAAACGTTCGTCGCGACCGATGCGGTGACGGGCGACGGCGGCACGATCGTGAGCGGAACCTACCTCGTCACCGCGGCGGTGATGTACACAGGCGCCGACGGCGGCAGCGGTCCAACCGGAACGACCATTCAAGAGTCAGCGACGTTCGACGTCGACGCTGGCACGTTCGAGAGAGTGCAATCCGCAATCAACGACGCCGGCGCGGACGGAAACGCATATCGCGCCAACGGCATCTACATGACCGGCGACGCAGGCAGCATGCAGGCAAGTCAAACGTGCCCGAAAGCACCGCTGCCCTTCAACTCGTACGACACCAACGGCACGACGCTCCACATCTACGCCCCCGCTCAAGGCCCAAACCGCGCCGTGATGTTCGAGTACACGAAGCAGTAGCGTGATATGAACCGCGCATGATCGATTGGCCGGACTCGGACGCAGCCGCCAAAAAGGCGCTCGACCTCTTCAAGAAATCAGGGCTCGCAGCCGAGCTCGAAGAAGACGGGCAAAAGTGGACGTTCCGCGCTCACGCTCGCAGCGCCGACCCGCCCGCTCGCATGATCCTCCACAGTGACGGCGGCGAGACGCGCATCTTCTCGCTCGAGAGCACCGGCTTCTGGCGCCGCGTCGTCGACCAAGACGTCAAATCCTAATCATCGACGGCGCGAACGGTTTCTTCGGCATCGTGGGCTGGCGCGTAGCCGAGCACGTCGCGGGCACGGCGATCGTCGACCATGCAGACGTAGCGAATGTGATCGAGCTCGGGCGTCGGGAAGCTCGTGAGGTGCAGCGACCAGAGGCGCTTCATGATCGGGCGCGCCAGCGAGTACGGGACCGGCAATGTTGGGCGGTCTAGAATACGAAGCACACGCGAGAGCGGCATCGCTTCGGGGCCCGCGACGTTGAAGATGCCACGCACGCCGGGCGTGAGCGCGGAGACGATCGCCGAGACGACATCGGCCTCGTGGATGACTTGCACCATCGGATCGTAACCGAGCAGCGTCGGCACGCGCGGTAGCCGCAAGAAGTTCGACGCCGCGTTGCGCACGCGACCGAGGATGTGCACGGGCCGCAAAATCACCGTGCTCACGTCGGGGTGCTTCCAGAAGAAGCTTTGCGCGAGCATGTCGACCTCGATGAGATCGCGAATCTCCGAGAACCGCGCACCGCCGAGAAGCGGCGCCTCTTCGCTCAAGAATTGCGGGTTGTGCGGCTGCGGCCCATAGACGTTGGCGCTCGAGAGCACGACGACTTTCGGAATCGAAAACTGCGCGACGTAATCGAGGAGCTTGCTGAAGCCTTCGACGTTCCACGAGTGGTGCTCGGCCGCGGACGCACGCGGATCGTGCATGACTCCGAGGTGAACCACGGCGTCGACATCGCCGCCGCGAAAGACGTCTTTGAGCTTTTTTCTGCGGAGATCGAGCTTTTGGTGCTCGACGTCTTTGGGCTTGTCGTGAAAATCGCGACGGTCGACGCCGATGACAGGCCGCTCGCGATGCAGCACGCGCGCAACGCGGCGGCCCAGGCGACCACACACGCCGGTGACGACGACTTTGCCGAGCGCAGGTGTTTTCTTCTTACGTGCCGCCATTACCAGAACACGTGCTTTCGATCGCGAAGGCCACGATTGACCATCGATTGAACCGTTTTCTGAACGACCCAGACTTTTTCTTCGATGACCGAGTCGTCGTCGTCGGCGTCGCCTTCGAAGTGCATGGGCTCCCCGAAGTGAATTCGATATTTCGTCGGAAGCGGGAGCGCACCGCCCGGCAAGAGAAGCTGCGGCATGATCGGGAACGCCGGCATGCGGAAGATCTTCGCGAGCGACTCGATGTTTGCGAGCGAGACGTATTGCTCTTCGCCGCCGATCACCGCGACCGGCACGATGGGCGTCTTCGTCTCCATCGCGAGGCGCATGAAGCCAAGGCCGAACGGCATCAACTGATAGCGCTTGTCGAACGTCTTCGAGATGCCGCGCGCGCCTTCCGGGAACACGAGCAGCGCTTCGTCTTCTTCGAGGAGGCGCTTCGCATTTTCGGGAACGCCCACGACTTGCCCGACGCGCGAAAAGAGGAGCGCGACGAACGGGAGCGTCTGCGACCACTTCTCCACCATCGCGCGCGTGAACCGCGGAGGCTCGACGTCCATGAACATGGCGGCGCCAATGAGCGCGCCGTCGATCGGCAGCTGCCCCGAGTGATTCGCGATCAAGAGAACGCGGCCTGCCGGAATCGATTTCGCGCCGAAGACCTCCGTGCGGAAGTAACGCCGATGGAGGTGCGCCGCAAAGGCGAGGGCGTACTTCGTCCATTGCGGGTCGAGGCCGAACGGATCGACACCGGATTGCCCGAGATTTTTCGGGACGCGCTCGAGTCGCTTTTCGAACTCTTCATCGAGCATGTTCGAGAGCGAACGGTCCACGACGCGATCGACCGCGCCCGCGACCGCGCGCGCGATGCTACTTCGCGCGGCCCAGGAGGGAAGGACAAGCGCGCTCACGCGTCAGGAGTAGCGATGGCGCATGCGGGGGTCAACGTGGCGCGATGGTAAGCTCGAAACGTGCTGGCTCCGCCGCCGCTTGCCCCGGGTGATCGCATCGCGATCGTTGCGCCTTCGAGCCCATTTCCGCGCGAAGCATTGCTCGCCGGCCTCGCGTGGCTTGGCCAGCGGTACTCGCTCGTGATGCACGGTGACATGTTCGCGCGGGTGGGGTTTCTCGCAGGTGACGACGCCCGGCGCACCCACGAGCTCTCAACCGCGATGCGCGATCCGAGCGTTCGGGCGATCGTTGCGGCGCGCGGAGGTTACGGCGCGACGCGGATCGCGAAGCGACTGCCGTGGGAGGAATTCGCGCGCGCACCGAAGTGGATCGTTGGGTTTTCGGACATCACCGCGCTTCATGTCCACGCGGCGGCGTGCGGTGTCGCGTGTGTTCACGCGTCGAACGCGACCGGGCTCGGCGCTTCGAGCAACGTGCATATTGCACGCAATCGCGCGACGTGGATGTCGGCGCTCGAACGCCCGGCGTCGCCGCGAACATGGAGCGGGCTTCGCGCAATCAAGGAGGGGGACGCGACGGGCGTGCTCTTCGGCGGCAACCTCGCGCTCCTATGTGCGCTGGCTGCGGCAGGCTCTCTCGCGATCCCTCGTGGCGCCATCGTGCTCCTCGAAGACGTCACCGAACACCCCTTTCGCGTCGATCGCATGCTCACGTCTCTCATCGAAGGTGGCCACTTCGCGCATGCCGCTGCGATCGTGTTCGGCGACTTCGACCAATGCGATCCGACTCACGACGGCGTCACCATCGACACGGTCCTCGCCGAGCGCACGACCTCGCTCGGCATTCCCGTTTATGCGGGTGCACCCTTCGGGCACGCGTCGCGCAACGAATCGTTCACGCTCGGCGCCCCTGCAACACTCGCGGCGGGCGCGCTCACTTGGAAGATTGCGTGAAGACGACTTTGACCGACGCGTGCCGCAGCTTGTCGCGCGCGGTCACGAAAGCTTCGCGGTATGCCTCGAGAGGGAAGCGGTGCGTCACCATCTTCGTCGGGTCGAGGCGTTTGCTCGCGCAGAGCTCGAGGTAGTGCGTGAAGCCGTGCATGCGGCCGGTGTCGAAGTCTTCGATGCCGTAGGCGTTCGAGCCGATGACGCTGATCTCGCGAAAGAAGATCGGCGTCCACTCGTAGCGACGCGGCGTGCCAACACCGACGAGAAGCACGGTGCCGAGCGGTTTGATGAGGCGAACGGCTGTCTCGAGCGTCTCGGCGATGCCCACGGTGTCGTAGATACGATCGACGCCGCCCGTTACCCAAGGCAACGCCATCGCCACGGACTCGACGCGCGCCGAAACGAGGCCCGCGATTTTTTCGATGAGCTCGGCGCCAGCGCCGATCACGTAGTCGTGCGCGCCCATCTCGCGTGCGAACGGCTCGAGGTAGCCGTGCAAGTCGACGGCGATGATGCGGACGTCGGGATAGAGCCGCGCGAGCGCGTGAATCGTGAGAAGTCCGAGCGGGCCGCACCCGTAGACGAGCGCTGTTTCGCCGGGTTTTGGCGGCGCTTTGCGGATCGCATGAAGCGCGACGGAAAACGGATCGGAGAGCGCCGCCTCTTCATCGGTGACGCCATCGGGGATCGGAAAGCACATCGACTCGTGCGCGATCATGCGGTCGCTGTAACCACCGGGCACGTCACGGCAGTTGCCCGCGTGAATGCCCGGCGCAAATGAACCGCGCGTGAAGTTGTCGCACAGCGAGAGATCTCCGCTTTTGCAACGCTCGCATGGCGGAAGACCGCGCACCTCGCACGGAAGCCACGGCGAGACCGCAACGCGATCGCCCACCTTCACGCGACGCACGCGTGGACCGACCTCGACGACTCGCGCGGCGACTTCGTGACCAAGCACGTGTGGAAACGAGATGAGCGTGCGAAGCGGGTTGTCGACGTCGGCATCAAGGAAGATTTGCTTCACGTCGCTGCCGCACACGCCCGTGACGGTGGGCGTCACGCTTACCCAGTCGTCGGCGATGAGCTTCGGGTCGGGCATCTCGCGGAGACCAATGGGTCCGAACGATGCGACGAATCCGTTCGTCGAGAAAAAGCCGGCGACGCGCGCGGCCGCGAGGCGCGGATACGACATGTCGAATCGAACGCCTCTCATGAACGGCTCACGGCTGAAACAAAACCTTCACCGCTCCAGAGCGGCGCTTGTCATACACGGCCATGAACGCCTCGGGGAATTTCTCGAGCGGAAACCGATGCGTCACGATGCCATCGAGCGCAAGCCGCCTTTTGTCGAGCAAATCGAGATAAATCTCGATGCCGTGGGCGCGTCGACCTTCGAGCGTCTCCATGCCGTACGCATTGGAGCCGAGGAGCGAGATCTCTTTGAAGTAGAGCGGCGTCCACTCGAACCTGCGCGGCCGAGCAACGCCCACCATGACGATCGATGCGCGAGGTTTGCAAATGCGCACACCCACTTCGAGCGTGCTCGGTGCGCCGACGGTGTCGTAAATTTTGTCGACGCCCGTTTGGAGCCACGGCAAACCGAAGAAGGGCTTGCGGATCGGCGCCTTCATGTAGTCGCCCATCTCGGCGATGAGCTCGCGACCGCGCGTCGTGAAGAGCTTGGTTGCGCCGAGCTTCTCGAGAAGCGGCTGAAGGCGACGCTTGTGATCGACCGCGAGGATCGTCACGCCGGGAAACAAGACGGAGAGAAGCTGCACCGTCATGAGGCCGAGCGAGCCACAACCCCACACGACGACGGTTTCGCTTTTCACGGGCGGTGCGCGAAGAACGGCGTGGAGCGCGACGGCAAACGGATCGGCGAGCACGGCGTCGTCGAACGACACGCCTTCCGGGATCGGGAAGAGCATCGACTCATGCAGGCTCATCGCTTCGGCGAAACCGCCGCCGACATCGCGGCAGTTTCCAAGGTGCATGCCGCGCTCGATTTTCCCGTCGAAGAAATTCGAGCAGAGCGCGTAGTCGCCTCGCTCGCACGCTTCACATGCTGCGAGCCCGCGGACGGCGCACGGGAGCCACGGCGAGATGGCGACGCGATCGTCTCTTGCGACCTTTTTTACGGCCGATCCGACGTCGACGACGACGCCGACCACTTCGTGACCCATCACGTGCGGAGCCGACACGACGGCCGAGAGCGGGTTGTCGGCGGCCGCTTCGAGGAAGACCTGCATGACGTCGCTTCCGCAAATGCCGGCGAGCGTGGGCTTCACCATCACCCAGTCGTCGCCGTGTGGTTTGGGCTCGTCGACTTTCTCGCATTGCACCGCGCCAAAGCCAGACACGTACGCGCGCGGCGAGATCATGCCGAAGACTTTGGCGAACGCGAGGCGAGCGAGCTCGATGCGAAAGGTGAGCGCTTTCATTATCGAAGAACGCGCCCGAGCTTTTCGTGCCCGAGCGCTGCCGTCGTTGCGCCGTCGCGAAATGCGGCGCGGCCGGCGACGAGGACGAGATCGACGGCGTCATCGTTGCGCCGAACCATCCGCGAAAATCCTTGGAAGCATTCCATCGGCGCTTCCACCGCCTCCTCGAGCTCGGCGTCGAGCGACTCAGGATCGATCACCACGATGTCGGCGCGTTTGCCAACCTCGATGGTGCCCGCATCGATGCCGAGCCACGCCGCCATCTCGCCGGTGAGGCGATGCACGGCCTTCTCGATGGACATGAACCCTTCGCCGCGCCGCTGCGAATCGCGCACGAGACGCAGCATGCGAAGCGGGAAGTTGTAGTGCGCCATCTGGCGGAGGTGCGCGCCCGCATCGGAGAACCCGATGAGCACGTCGGGGCTCGAGATCATTTCGCGAATCACGTCGGGGCGGTCGTTCGCCATGACCGTGTACCAGCGGAGCTTCGTGCCGAATTCGGCGACCAAATCGAGGAACGTGTCGATGGCGTCGTGCCCGCGATCTTTGGCGATGGCGGTGAACGATTTTCCGACGAGCGTCGCGTTGGGGCAGGCAAGGACGAGCGACTCGTGGAGATCGCGATGGAAGAACTTCGGCAAATATTTGTCGGTCCACTCGCGACGAAAACGCGCGCGATACTCGGGATCGCGCAGGAGCTCCACGCGCTGGGCGTGCTCCGCGAAATGGAGCGCAGCTGCGCCCGCGCCGAACTCTTCGAAGACGACGAGGTCGAGCCCGTCCGCCCAGAGATCGAACACTTCGGGAAGCGCTTGCCAGCGAAAATCGGCGTCGAAGCACGCGTTGAAAAGCCGCGCGAGGCCCGACGTGAGATGGCGAATCCCGCGGTTCGCGCGGAGATCCATCATCGAGATGAGCGTCGTCTTGAGGCGCTTGCGAACGATCCCCGTGCTCTCGATGAAGAAGAGCAGCGACGAGAGTGGCCGCGTCGGCGATGGAACGCCTTGGAGGATTTTGTCGCGCTCGCGAAGGATGCGCGTGAGGCATCTGTATTCGCTCCATCGCGCGTAGGTCGACGGAAGCGGGCGACTGCGGATGTCGCGATCGCCGCCAACCTTGTCCCACGGGAGCGTTTGCACCGAGAGGCCGAGCCAGCCGGCGTCGAGCGCGTCTTCGAGGATGTGCTCCATCGCGCGAAGCTCGATCGCCTCGGGTTTGATCTTGCTGTTCAAGCTGCGCGCGATGCCCATCACGTGCGCGCGCACCGCCGAGTGCCCGACGAACGATGCCACGTTCGGCCCGAGCGCGAGCGTGTCGAGGTGATCGTAATAATCGCGATGGCCTTCCCAGGTTTTTTTCGCGTGGAGCAGCGGGCGCACGTGCTCGTCGGGTATGGCTTCGACGCGGCAAAAAAGATCGGCCAAGTCGTCGGGCTCGCCGATCGCGAGGCTCAAGCTGCAGCTGCCGAGCAGGATTGTCGTGACGCCGTGCCGCACCGATTCGGAGAGCCCCGGCCCGAGCTCGATCTCCGCGTCGTAGTGCGTGTGGAGGTCGATGAACCCCGGAACCACCCATTTTTTGCGGCAATCGACAACTTCGGCGCCTTCGAGCGGCGTCTTCGAAATCACGTCGACGCGCCCCTCCGTGATGCCGACATCCCGCACGACGCCGGGTTTTCCGCGTCCGTCGAAGACGAGGCCGCCTTGGAGGACGAGGTCGTTCACGCGGGCGAGCGTAGCCCAAAAATTGCGCGCCGCCGCCGAGTCTGTCACGATCGGGATATGAAGCTCGACGCCCCGCACATCGCCGCCCTCGTCATGGGCGTGCTCGCGGCCGCTTCATTTTCGCTGCTGACCTTCGGCGCGACCATCTAGTATCGCGGGCGCGTGCCCGACATTCTCGCCATCGTCAGCAAGGCCGTGTTCGAGAAGGATGCGCGCGTTGCGCTCAAGGACATCTGGCCTGTCGATCGGTACAACACGACGTCGAAGACGCTCGATCGACTGAAAGATGGCGGGCGCATCTTCCTCGTGACCGTGCGACCGCCGAACGAGAGGCTTTGGTTTCTCGGCGCTGTCGAGTCGCCGAAGTGGAACGGGTCGTCGTGGGTTTCGAAGAGCGCGAACTCGCTTCCGGTGACGGACATCTCGCATCTCCGCAAGACGCTCAAGTTCGAATCGGGCAACGGCCTTTCGCAAGACAAAGGCACGCTCGGTATGAGCCTTCAAACGGCGCGCTCGCTCACCGCCAACGACGTCGCGCAAATCCTCGGCGCCGTCACGGGCACCGTCGTCGCGACGACGCTCGCATCCGCGGGCGCGGGGCAGACGAAGCCCGCAAGCAGGCCGAGTCGCATCATCGGCGGCAAGTACGAAATCATTTCGAAGCTCGGCCAAGGCGGCATGGGCACCGTGTACGAAGCGCGTCATATGGGGACGGGGAGGCACGTCGCCGTCAAAGAAGTGAAGGAGATCGCTGGCAACGATTCGTCACGCGGCGGTGACGGAAAACAAATCATCGAGCGCTTCGAACGCGAAGCCCGCGCGACCGGCGCGATCGACTCGCAACACATCGCGCTCGTGCTCGACAGCGGCACCGATCCGGAGACGAGCCATCCGTATCTCGTGATGGAGCTCCTCAAGGGCGAAGACTTGCAGCAGCTCCTCGCGCGCACCGGGCCGCTCCCGGAAGACGTAGCGCTCCGCATTGCCGCGCAAGCCGCGATGGGCCTTCTTCGAGCGCATGAAGCGGGCGTCGTGCATCGCGACATCAAGCCGGCCAATATTTTTCTCGCGCGTAGAGATGGCGGCGACGTCGTCGTGAAGCTGCTCGACTTCGGCATCGCTCGCGTGAAAGAGCAGCTCCAATCGCCCGAAAATCCCGCCCTCACATCGACGGGCCTCATGCTCGGTACGCCGCTCTACATGTCGCCCGAGCAAGCGCTTGGCCCGAAGAACATCGATGCGCGCAGCGATCTCTGGTCGCTCGGTGTCGTGCTCTACGAAATGCTTACCGGCCGAACGCCCCACGACGTCGAAACCGTCGGCGCGCTGATACTTGCAATATGCACGAAACCCGCGCCCGCGCTCGAGAGCGCGCGCGAGCCGATTCGCGAGCTCGTGAAGAAGCTTCTCCAGATCGACAGCAAGCTTCGCCACGAATCGGCGGCCGAGCTTCTCGCCGTATTCAAGGCGGAGCTGCCGCAAGGCACGACGCTCGACGAAGCCATGCTTGCGATCGAAAAGAAGAGCGAACGCGCATCCCTCGAATTTGCAAAAACGGAGCTCAAATCATGAACATTAAAGGTAAGACGATTGTTTTGACGGGCACGGTTCCGGGTGTGGAACGCAAAGACGTCCAAGCCAAGCTCAGCGCTCTTGGCGCGCACGTGACCGGTTCGATCTCGCACAAAACCGACATCCTCTTCGCGATGGCCGATGCCGGCTCGAAGAAGATCGCCGCCGAATCGCTCGGCGTGAAAGTGCTCGGCGAGAAAGAGCTGTTCGCGCTCATCGGTAAACCCAAAGCCACCAAGGCGAAGGCGCCGCCGAAACCGGTGACGAAAGCCGCCAAAGCCAAGGTCGCCGCGCGTGCGCCGAAAGCGTCCGCGGGGCTCCGCGGCGAAACCGTCGTCGTCACCGGCACGATGTCGAAACCGCGCCTCGCCATCGAAGCCGAGCTCCGCGCGGTTGGCGCGATCATTCACGGCTCGGTGTCCGCGAACACGCAATACTTGGTCACGGGCTCGAGCGTCGGCCCCGCCAAGATTTCGAAAGCGACGGCCCTCGGCGTCAAAGTGATCGATGAAGCCGCCATGCGAAAGCTCCTCGCAAAGAGCTAACGCGTGGCGCGCCGCACACCTACGTCGAGCCGGAAGGGGACGAGAATCTTTCGGATGGTCTCGAGCGTCGGGTTGCCGACGCCGCGCTCGAGCTCCTTGAGCACCCGCGGGCTGATGCCGACCAGCTTTGCGTAGTCGGCTTGCGATTTCGCGGCGATCTTCCGCATCATGCGCACCGCCTCGACGAGGCCAATCTCGCCGTTGTCGATGCGTGCGTAGAGCTCGCGGCGGAGCTCGGAGCGACGCTCTTTGGTTTTTTCTGCGCGCGATTCGCTCGTCATCGTTGGTCTCCGAGGTCGGCCAAAACTCGCTCGATGCGTGGCAACACGTCTTTTTGCACACGCGCAGGGACGCGTTCTTGTTCGAGCCATCCAGAAAGTTTTCGGACGCGTGGCGCGAGCGACGACAGAAATCGCGGCGCGTCGCCGCCGATGGATTCGCCGATCGCGCGCCATTGGGGATACCCGCCCGTTTCGTCTTTCCAACGCGAGACGCGAACGATCCCTTCAGAGTCGAGGCACATCGGTGCAAAGTCGTAGAGAGGTGAGAGTGTGACCCCGCCGTACCGAACCCGCCGCGCTCGTCAGCGACGCTGAACTGCCCTGCGCGCTTCCACGACCCGTGAACGAAGATCTCGAGCGTACATCGAGGCAAGGTCACTATAGTGGTTCATATTTCGCTCGAAGGCTACAATATAGACCACTATAGTGGTCGATTCGCTCATTCCCCGCAGTGCCAGCGGCCGCCGAATTGGAGGGTGCAGTGACCCGAGCAGCACTCCGAGCCGGTGTCGCAGACCGCACGTAGGTGTTTGCATTCGAGCGTTTGCGGCTCGGGACGCGGCACCGGGCTCGATGCGAGGGCGAGCGAGCTCACGGCGACGAACGCGAGCGTGATGGCGACAGCTTTCATGGTTGGCCTCCCAGGGTAGACGGACGAGGCGCCCGCCATATTCGATGATCGGCGATCACGAGGATGATGGCGAGCGCGATGTAGCCGACCATGTGGATGATCATCGGCGTGTCGTTGCCGGGCATCGCGCGGCCCGGGTTACTCAAGTGGACGCCGACATGCGTGAGAAACGCGAGTAGCAGGCTGCCGCCCGTGCGTTCGTAGATCCAGGTGAACATCACGCTGCCGCCGATCATGTACGGAAGGAACACGACATACATCATCGGTGAGACGTGCTGCAGCGTGAGCATCGGGATGTGCCAGAGCATCCAAAAGACACCGATGATCACGCTCGCCGCGAGCGGTCCGAATCGATCACGCAAGCGGGGAAGGGCGAACCCGCGCCAGCCGATCTCTTCGCCGAACGGGAACACGAGCGCGGCCACGACGTATTCCGGTCGATTGGGCGGAAACACGAGCGGCTCGGCATGCCCAAAGAGGTTGTAAACGAGCGCGCCGACTGCGTAGAGCGCGCCCGACAATGCGAGCGCTGCGAGATACCAAATCGGCGAAACGCGCCAGAGCTTGAACGGACGCATGAGCGCGCCGACGCCCGTACCTTCGACCTTCGACGCAATCATCGCCGCGAACATCGGCCCAAATGCGCCGAGCCCGACGAGCGGCATGTACTTCTCGGGATGCGAAGAGAACACCGCCGGGAGCTGCAGGCCCCAGGTGATCGCAAATGCGAGCACGAAATACAGGGCCGCCATCACGATCGCATCCTAAGCTCGTGGGGCTGATGAAACCCGAACATGTCGACGTGCTCGTCGTGGGCGCCGGGCTCTCCGGCATCGCCGCGGGCTACCACTTGCAGACGAAGTGCCCGAACCGCACGTACGCGATCGTCGAATCGCGCGCGGCGATTGGCGGCACGTGGGATCTCTTTCGCTATCCGGGCATTCGCTCCGACTCGGACATGTACACGCTCGGCTACGCGTTCAAGCCTTGGACGGGCGCGAAAGCCATCGCCGATGGTCCGTCGATCCTCTCGTACATCCGCGAGACGGCGCGCGAGCACGGCATCGACAGCAAAATTCGCTTCCGACATCGCGTCGTGTCCGCGTCGTGGTCGAGCGACGCCGCAAAGTGGACCGTGGCCGTGAAACGCGAAGACACCGGCGAGATGGTTCATTTCACGTGCGCCTTCCTCATGATGTGCAGCGGGTATTACGACTACGACCGCGGCTACACGCCAGAGTTTCCGGGAATCGAAAAATTCGGCGGGCGCGTCGTTCACCCGCAAAAATGGACCGAAGACGTCGACTACGCGGGCAAGCGCGTCGTCGTGATCGGCAGCGGCGCGACTGCAGTGACGCTCGTCCCCGAGCTCGCCAAAACGGCCGCGCACGTGACGATGCTCCAGCGCTCGCCGACGTACATCGTCTCGATGCCGGGCGTCGACCCGATCGCGACGTTCCTCAATCGCACGCTCCCGAACGAAGTCGCCTACGACGTCGCGCGCTGGAAGAACGTTTTTCTCGCGATGGCGATGTTCAACTTCTGTCGCCGCTTTCCCGATCGCGCGACGAAGCTCCTCGTGGGCGGCGTGAAGAAAAGCCTCGGCCCCGACTACGACGTCGCTACGCATTTCACGCCGAGCTACCGCCCGTGGGATCAACGCTTGTGTCTCGTGCCCGACGGCGATCTCTTCAAAGCGCTGAAGAGCGGCCGCGCCGAGGTCGTGACCGATCACATCGAGACGTTCACCGAGCACGGCATCAAGCTCACATCGGGCAAGACGATCGACGCCGATCTCGTCGTCACCGCGACGGGCCTCTCGATGCGCCTCCTCGGCGGCGTCACTCTCGACGTTGACGGTCGCCGCGTCGAGCCCGGCAAAACGCTCAATTACAAAGGCGCGATGCTGAGCGACGTCCCGAACCTCGCGGTGGCCCTCGGATACACGAACGCATCATGGACGCTGAAGGCCGACCTCACGTGCGCCTTCGTCTGCCGCATTCTGAACCTGATGGAACGCGAAAACCACCGCGTGGTGATGCCCGTTCGCCGCGATCCGACGCTCACCGAAGAGCCCATCATGAATTTTTCCTCCGGCTACGTCCAGCGCGCCGTCGCCGATTTACCGAAGCAGGGCTCGCGCGCGCCGTGGAAGCTCTATCAAAACTATTTGCTCGACCTCATGAGCCTACGCTTCGGCAAGACGCTCGATGACGAAGTCGAGATGCGCTGACCGGACTCTGGCTCCGATTCCGACTCCGAAATCCCGGCTGTGCCCGCGGCAAATCCGACTACATCTCCCACAGCGCTCTTTGCAAACACTAGCTCGGAGCCTTCGTTGCGACCCAAATCGTTTCAACCACGCCCGCATCGACGGAAGCGCGGCGCGTAAAATACAAGGTGCAGCGATCGCGCGTGATGAACGACGGTCGGTCATCAGCCGTCGTGTTGAGCTCCGTCACATTTTTGAGCTGACCAAACGCTACGCTAGAAGACGAACGCGTTGCGACCCAAACGTCGAGCGCACCCGAGCTCACATCGGTACGCGTGCTTGCGTAGTAGATGACGAGGTCGTCAGGTGTTACGGTGACGAAATACTGAATCGCACCGGTTGCAACGAGCTCCGTGACGAGCGTTGGAGCCGAAAATCCCGAAGCGACCTTCTGTGCGCGGTAAATGTTCGAGTCGCTTTGGCCATGCACGTAAATTTCGGCGCCGTCCTCGCGAACAGATGCGTAGTCGAAGCCCGTCAGACCCGCGACTGTGGCGGTCGGCCCAAAAGCCGTGCTCGTGTTCGTGCGCGTCGCAAGGTTGATCGTGGTGGTGAGTGAATACAGTTCCAAATCGTCGCCCGTGACGCTCGGAACGGACTCATTGTTCACGAGCGTGACGTTGGCGAATGGACTGGTGAGAGCGGTGCGTGTCGTCGAGTACACTTGCTTTGCGCCGGCATCGCTTCCGCGTGTGCTCTGGAAGTAGCCGCTCAAATAGTTCGCGGCGAGCACGAGGTGGCCTTCGTACCCCGAGGTATCAAGCTCGCTAACCAACGTTGGCGCGTTGAATGGTTTGCTCACATCGCACTGCGGTGCGGCGCTGTCGCCGGCATCGTTGCTGCTGGTCTCTGGAGCTACGAATTGATCGCTCGCAGAGACATCGGAACCCGCGTCGGTCGTTGCGTTCGAATCGCCGACGCAACCCGCGACGACGACCAGTGCAGAAACGCCCAACACCCCCCAGAGCCGCCGCATGACGGCCACAATAACGGAAATTCCGCAACCTGTCCTAGTGACCGTGACGCCTCAAGTCGACGGACTCCGGCTCCGAAATCTGTATTCCAAGCGTGCGACGTTTTGCGGTTCAAAGCCTCGTGCGCATGAACGTTTTGCTGTTCGTGTGTGGTTGCGCAGCCCCGGCGCTGCCACGTTCGCAGCCCCCGCACTTATGCGCTCCCGGAGCGGATACCGTCTTCGCGGACGATCCGCTTGCCGACACACCTCACTGCATCCACTGCACGAGTCAGCACACGCTCGATCGCGCTCTCCGAAGCGGCGACGATCGCTGCATCACGGTAGGGAATGGAGAGTGAGGAACTTTTTGCGGTGCGGGCCGTATGAGAGCCCGTGCGCATGGGTGTGATCTCAGTTGTCGCGGCAACGGTCGCCGTATTCGCATCCGCATCCAAGCCCATTGCAGCGAGCGGCGCTGACGCAGCGGTCGATTCGGGTCTGCGGCCGCACTGCGCTGCGATGGCGACGCGGCTCGCGCTCCCGCCGGATCGCGGACAATGCGACGCCGCAGCGTGCGCGAAGGCCACGGGCGTTTGCGCGTACGCTGGATTCTGTTTCGGCCAAGCGTGCGTGAAGAAAACGCACGACGCCGGCTGGACGTGCACCGACGGCGCGCAATGCGAAGGCCAAGCATGCCTCGCCGCATCGGGCGCAACTCCCGGACCGGGCACCGGAACGTGCACGCCGGGCCTGATCACGCTGGGCTGCCACGTCTACGTGAGCGGCGGCGTGATCTCCCGCGGCGCACTTTGCGGCGACTGAAACGTGGCTCACGCGTAGCCGTTCGAGGTCACGTCGAGGAACATTCC
Source organism: Polyangiales bacterium (assembly GCA_038239005.1). Lineage (GTDB taxonomy): Bacteria > Myxococcota_A > Polyangia > Polyangiales > Polyangiaceae > DASXHD01. The sequence continues at coordinate 553 of JBBSFE010000083.1, read as the reverse complement.
GCTCTCGAGATCGAACGTGACGCTCAAGACGCCGTAGCCGCCGTCGTCGATCAGGATGGGCTCGGTACGCCAGCGCGTGTGCGTGCAAAACCCGGCGGCGATCACGTTGCCGACGACGAGTCGCATGCCGAACCGCGTGACGCCGACGTATTGACGTCGATAGTCGGCGAGGTGCTCCCAAAACGCGTCGTGAGGTCGGTGCTTCGGCAAGAGCGACGGCCCGATGTTCGCGAGCGCGCCTGGCAGCGCCGCTTCGACGCGGAGGATGTCTTCGTATGTTGGCGTGAAATCGCCTCCGGGCAAGATCGTCCACGGCGTGTCGGTCATCTTGCCAACCCATCGTGCCACACTTTCGGCGTTCGACACGACGCGGCGAAGCTCGCAGCGCTCGCTCTGGACTAGCTCCGCCTCGAGCCATCCGGCTTGGTGATATTTTTAAAGGTCGAGCACGAACGCGCCCGCGATTCAGCGTCACACTTCTCGCGTTTGGGACGACGACCCGTTATGTCGGCCGAGCTCACTCTCGTCATGCTCTCCGCGAGCCTCGCGCTTT
>JBBSFE010000082.1:0-30369 GCA_038239005.1 Polyangiales bacterium | reverse complement strand
CGTGGCGGGCGAGGTCGTCGCGGTCGACGCCAAACGCCGCGAGAATGGCGCGCGACGGAACGAAACCGAGGTCGGGATGATGCGCGAAGAGCCGACCGAGCTGCTCGGTGTACGCGTGCGCGAGCGTCTTGAAGGGGATGTTGTCGAACGCTTTCGCGCGCCGCCTACTCGCAGCCGCCGACGCCGCGAGCGCGAGCGAGAGCCCGTGATAAATCGCGCGGAGGCGCAGCGGCTTTTCGATGCGCTCGTGTTCGAGCACGCGCCGCAAGAAATGAACGTTCAGCGGGACGTGAAACGATTCGTCCCGCGCGAGGATCGTGAGCATCTGCCGAATCGTCGGGTGCGGCTTTGCGCTGCGCCGCGCGAGCCGGTAGGTCGTCGAGCCGATCGTTTCGAACATCAAGTTCACGAGCACGATGGTCTCGGGTCGCTTGGCGCGACCGTAGAGCTTGTAGACGGTGCGTGTCGTGCGGCCCATCGGTTTGATGTCGCCGCCGAGCCACGCGATGAACTCGGTGAGGAGCTCGCGGTGCCAGCCTTCTTCGTCGCCGTAGAGGCGGAGCGTCTCGGCGAGCTCGGGATCCCATTTTTCGACGTCGCCGGCGATGTCGTGCGCTTGGCGAAGGCCCGACTCTTCCGCGCGAAACGCGGCGTTGAAGAATGCCACAGCCGCCGTGCGCTCCTCTTGGCTCGACCATTCGATGGGCGTCGAGAGGTCGAGCTTGTCGTCATACATGCGCACGCGCCGCTGTTTCATGAGGCGCAGCCAGAAGGATGTAGGCCGATCCGAAGGCATGGCGAAACGCGTATTTCGATAGCGCGTAGCGGCGCCGTTCGGTAGGAAAAAAGGATGCTGGTCGTCTTGCGCGCGGGGGACGCCATTCCGTCGGTCGCGGCACATCGAGGCGAGTTTTTCCGCTGGATCAAAGACGGCGTCGGCGAAGCATGGTCCGGCGAGTGGAGCGAGGTCGACCTCCGCGACGAACGCGCATCACTGCCCGACTTTCGCTCGGCGACGGGCTTCATCGTGACTGGCTCGGCGAGCAGCGTCACCGAACGCGCAACGTGGATGCTCCGCGCGCAAGCTTGGCTTCGTGAGGCAACCAACGCAAGTGTGCCCATCCTCGGAATTTGTTTCGGGCATCAGCTGCTCGCCGAAGCGCTCGGCGGGCGCGTCACCAAGAATCCGCGCGGTCGTCAAATCGGAACCGTGAAAATCACACTTACCGGCGCGGCGAAACCCGATCCGGTCTTCTCACGTGAAGGCGAGATGCTCGCGAACGCGACGCACGTCGATTCGGTCTCCGAGCTTCCGAAAGGCGCCGAGCTCTTGGCGTCGTCGCCGCTCGACCCACACGCGGCGTTTCGCGTTCGTCGCGCGTGGGGCGTGCAGTTCCATCCCGAAATCGACGGCGAGCTGATGCGCGGTTATCTCGCCGCACGCCGCGACATCATCCTTTCCGAAGGATTGCCACACGACGAAATGCTCGCGCGCGCCGCCGACGCACCCGACGCAGTCGCTCTCATGAAATCGTTCGCGCGCGCCGGTCGATAGCCATCGACGCACCACCGCATACGATCGCCTTCGTTCAGGTAATCGGCGACAACTACGGCTCCACCGGCTTGAACTTCGGCTCCCCCGTGGTCGACGGAGACGCGGTCATCGTCGTGGTTGCGAACGCATTTTCCGGAGCCGTGGGGGGCGCACAGAATTTCTCGTCACGAGCCCGACGTGCAGAACGCGCCACCGGGATAACTCGACCCGGCCGCATCGCAGATCGCTTTAGGAACACACAGGCTTCCTTGGTCTGCGATGGATTGCGCCGGTGCATCGACCGAGAACGTGAGACACATGAATCCCGGACGCACGCTACTGCAGTAGCCGTTGTTTCCGCGTGCGCACGGAAAGCTGTCGGGCTCTTTGTTCACACAGAGGCTGGTTGGGTGAAGCGGCGACCGGCCCGTGCACACTTGCGTATCGGCGCACTTCCCGCACGCACCTCCGCACAGCTGCAGCCCGGTGGACACTGTCGGGCATGTCGTGGATGTCGGAAGCGAAGTGCCAGTGTACGTGCTCCGGTCCGCGTAACGCGCGAGATCGGGTCGGCCGCTAAGGAGCCAAAGCTTCGGCAGGTCGTCGGTCACACACTCATTGTTCCAGCACGACGGTGCGTTCTCGTCCGCTGTGCACGAGTTAAGCGCACCGTCGGGACAGAGATACGTGTCGTTTGGCGGGTCGGGCTCGAACGGCTGCCGCGGCCAGTACGCACGCAAGCATCCGTGTCATTTCACCGCCACTTGGCACTTGTAGTTCTTCGTCGTCACGCTCGAAGGTCACTGAAATCACGGCACGGGCTTCGCGATCGCAAACACCGCCTCGTGTGTCGCGCTTGCGTCCGGTGCGTGGTCCGTCGCGAGGTAATAAAGCGTCGCGTCGTCCTGTGCGATGGCGCTCACGCCTTGACCGATCGTACGCAACGTCGACGTTGCACCTCCGTCTTTCGGAATGCGGACGAGCGCGCTGCTGCCCGTCGTCGTTGCCCAAAAACCGCCGCTGCAGCGGGTGATGAGGACGAGGTAGACGGAGGTGTCATCGACGACGATCGCGCCTGGCCATGCGAGCCCGCGGGCGATGACGGTCGACGCGGCATCCGCATGTTCGATGCGTGTGACCGTGCCTGCGCACCAGTCCGCGACGTAGAGAGCGCTGCCGTCCGCGGCGAGGCAGTCTGCTGACGCGGTCGCCGCTGCATAGGTGGCGAACGTGCCGTCGGCGAAGCGCGCGCGCACGGGAAACTGCGCATTTTGACACGGGTCGTTCCCAAGCGAGCATCCCCAACCCGAGCTCATTCCGTCGATCCAATACGTGCCGACATCGTCGATCGCCACGACGGCGCTCGCCTCGCCTGGGGCCAGCGCCTCGGTCGTGGACGTGCCGCTTCGTTGACGCTTGATGCCCGCGCCAGAAGACGGGCCAAAAAAGGGTGCGGCCGCCCAAGTGACGTCACCGATCACATTCGTCGTGACGGCGAGCGCGGAGGCTGTGTCGAGCGTGATCAAATCGTGAGTCGAGCGCTCGACGCGCAAGAGCCCGTCAAGCGGGGAGCCTACGTAGATGGATGACGGACTTGCCGCGACGGCAACCGCGTAGCCAGTCACGTGCATGACGTCCGTCGACGGTCCGCCTGCCTTTGATACCGAAAACAGCTCACCCGATTGCGTGACCCAATCGATGTCGTCGCCGTCGACGGTGAGCGCGGTCGGGAAGTCTGGGCTTGTCGTGAGGCGCCAGGCCGAGCACTGTCCGTTCAAGCAGGCGCCGCCAAGACAGTCGACGGGCGGCGACCCGCATCGATGCGCATCCTCGCTTCCACACGCGATGACAAAGCCCAACATCGAGACGAGCCAACGCATGGCCTGAGCTTGCGGTCCATCGTGCACGCGAGCCATGGTCAATCGGTCGTCGGCATTTCGTCGTGAGTACGACCCTGGCCGGGGTTTGACGCTGTCACCGCGCGGGCGTTGGAGTTAGCGTTTCTTTCATGGCGAAAAAGAAGAAGACGAAGGCAGCGCCGAAGAAAACTACGAAGCCTGCGAAGAAGGTCGCAAAGAAGAAGCCCGCCCCGAAGAAAGCCGCGAAGAAGCCGGCGCCGGCGAAGAAGAAAGAATCCGTCGCGAGCAAAGCGCTCGATTGGGCGCGCTCCTCAGGCATCAAGACGGCGTCGCGAACCGAGCGCACGTCGGCCGCGAAGCGCGTCGAAGATCATGCGATGTTCGACAAAACACACAAGGCCGTCTTGTCACTCTTTCGAAGTTGCTACCCGAGCCCGGATCGCGAAACCGACGAGACGATCCTCGAAACGGACCCGAACGACTTCGACATGGACCCATCACCATTTTACGAAACGGTCGAAGAGCGATTCGGCGTCCCGCAAGATCCCGACAACGAATACTTCGGCGGCTACGGCGGACCGATTCGCGATCTCATCGCCTTCTTGACGCCGCGCTGGGATGGCAAACTACGCACCCACTAACTCGCCGAGTCAGGGGAGAGCTTTGCGCTTGGTGCACGACTCCTCGTCGCCGAGCTTGCAACCGGCGTCCCATGCGGCTGCTGCTTTGCTCGCGTCTTTGGTCGTGCCGCGGCCGTTTGCGTAAAAGAGGCCCACGTTTCGGCAAGCGAGCGCGTGCCCGAGGTTGCACGACTTTTGATATTGCACGAGACCCTTCGCGGGGTCAGGCGTGAAACCACCGAGTCCGTGCTCGATGGCGTACCCGAGTGTGTTGCAAGCTGCGCTCTCGTCCTTGTCGCAGGCCTTGTTCAGCGCAGCCGCCATTTTCGTGTTCGTCGGATCGACGAGCTGCTTGTGCACATAGTAGTGACCGAGGTTCGCGCATGCCCTGAGGTCGTCTTTGGCGCACGCCGACTCGAGGAGCGTCTGGCCGCGTGGCACGTCCGCCGCGGCGCCCGAGCCTTCAACGAGCATGCGACCGACCGCCGAGCAACCCGCGGGCAAGCTCTTGGTGCACGCGATGTCTGCCGTTCGGTACGCGGCGGGTAGATCCTTCGGCGTGCCCAAACCTTCTTCGTAGTCGATGGAGACGTTCATGCAGCCTTGCGCGTCGGCGCCGTCGCAACCTTTCTTGTCGTAGAGAAAGCTCGCGGCGTCGTCCTTCGTCACGCCGACGCCTTTGCCGTACGCAACGCCCGCGTTCGTGCAGCTCGGTATGTTGCCGGCTTCGCAACCCGTCACGTAATACTGCGTCGACTTCGCGGGATCGGTCGTGGTCGCTGCGAGCGCCATCGCGAAGCACTTCGCCGACTCTTCGCGTGTGCATACGTTGGAGCACAGCTGACTGACGACCGACGAGCCGCCGTTGATGGTGACGTCACCAGCACAGTGTTGCCCGTCCGCGTTTTTGGCCGTGAACGAAAACGAGTTTCCTGTTTTCGTCACCACGACGTCGGAGAAGCCTTCGCTCTCGAGCTCATGGCGCGCCTTGGCTTCACGATTGCAGCCAGCAAGCACAAACAACGAAACGATTCCAACGGAGAGGCAGCGTCGCATCTCGGCGAGATATTCCATTCGCGCGAGTCGCGCAATCGCCTACCGTTCGTGAAGTCGCCGTTCGTGAAGTCGCCGTTCGTGAAACGCGGGCGTCAGTTGGGCACGTACACGACGACCCAATCCACACTTACGTGACCGGCTGCGGAGTCGCTTGGTGCACCGCCGCTCAGCTGCGTTTCGGTCTGGAGGACCCAGTGCATCGGCGTGCTCGGAATTTTGGACGTCGACGTTCCGAGCGTCGTTCCGTCGAGCGTGAACGAGCACGCGCTCGAGGTCCAAATCAGGTCTGCGGTGTGCCACGTCGTGTATGTCGCTTGGCTCGAATATGCGTCCTGATCACTTCCCGAAGTGCCGTTCATGTGATGCATGAACGCACCGATCTTCGAGTTGAGATTGCCTTCCGGAAAGTCGATTTCGCCGTCTTGTGGCCAGGTGTCGCTGTCGGGCCAGAGGAGCCACGCGGTCTTGTATCCAGCGATCGCGTCCGCGCGAAATCGAACGACGTAGCGCGCGTAGAGGAGCCCGGGCGAGCCACCAGGGATCACCGGCTCTGGCGCGGAGACCATGTGAACGCCGCCTTCGGTATGGATGAACATGTCGAGCATTCCGTTCGATACGCTCAAGACCTTCGAAGGCTCGTATGTTCCATTCTTGCTCGTGTCGGTCCATCCGTCCGGATACGCGCTCCACTTCGTCGAGACGGCGCTCGGAAAACTTCCGAGTGGAACGTCGGTCGTGAAGTCGTCGGCGAAGACTTGATGCCAACCCGTGATGTCGCCCGTTGGCATGGGCTGTCCGGATGGTGACGTCGACGTCTCAGTCGTGACGTCACTCGATGCGTCGTTCGCCGGTGCATCGACGGTCGAAACATCGCTCACGCCCGCATCGAACGGCGCCACCGGTGACGACGAGCACCCGACGAGCAAGGTCGTCACCCAAAGCGCGGTCGATCGCATGCGGTAAATCTATCATGGCGGTCCGAACCACGTGGTGAGGGCGTCGTGAAGGCCGTTGTCGGTGCCGTCGCCGGCCCACGCGACGTAGCCGTCGGGCCGAATCAATACGGCTGCCGGAGGAGCGACTGCGCCGAGAACGGGAAGCTCCCACACGCCAGCGTATTGCGCGTCGATTCGGTTGACCCGATCCGCCCATGGCGCGATGTCGATGGCGTCGGGCTCGGCGAGGTTGAGCAGCACCGGCCTCGCCTCGTGCAGCAACATGAACGTGCGCTGTGAGTCGCTTCCGATGACGACGTCGAGATCGGGCATGCGGCGCCCGACGAGTGCATGCGCCGTTCCAAAATCATAGTGAACGTCGAGACCAGACATCATCGCGGCGTATCGCTTGCGAGGCTCGTCCATCCTCAGGAGCTCGGTCATCGCCTCGTAGAGCGCCTTCGTCCGGTCGTCGCCGCGGTTGAGGGCAGTGGCTGCCATCGTCGTCTTCAGCACGCGCGCAGCGATTGGGTGCCGCTCGGCTTGGTACGTGTCGAGAAGACTCTCAGACGATGTGCCGTTCACGACTTGCGCGAGCTTCCATCCCAAGTTCACGGCGTCTTGCACACCGATGTTGAGACCTTGTCCGCCTGTTGGAGAATGCACGTGGGCGGCGTCGCCGGCCAAGAGCACGCGTCGCTCTCGGTAGGACGCTGCTTGCCGCGCGGAATCGGAGAACCTCGAGAGCCACGTGACGTTGTGAACGCCGAAGTCGGTGCCGTAGACGGCGATGAGCGCTTCGCGAAGCTCGCCGATGGTCGGCTTGTCGCCTTGCATGACGCTCGGCTCGTTCAACACCACACGCACGCGCTTTCCATCGTCCAGCTTGCCGAGGCCATTGACGCCCCGATCGTCGCGGCGCATGCCCCACGCGGGCTCTTCGGTCATGTCGACCTCGGCGATCAAGTAGGTGATGGACGGATCCCACCCCGGAAAATCGATGCCGGCCTGTTTGCGGATCACGCTGCGACCGCCATCGCATCCGACGAGGTACTTCGCTCGCAACGAACGGCCATCGGAGAGCTCGACGTCGACGCCTGCGGCGTCTTGCGCAAAACCCATCACATCGAGTGCGCGATAGATCGGAACTCCGAGCTCGAGGACCCACGCACCGAGCGCGCGCTCGATGCTTTCCTGCAGGAGCGCGAGCACGTAGGCGTGGCGAGTCGGAAAGTCGCTGAGGTCGAGAGGGATCATCGCGAACCCCGCGCCTTGCATGACCTTCCCTCGAGAGAGGAAGCGCTCCGCGATGCCACGTTGATCGAGCATCTCGATCGTGCGTGAATGCAGCCCACCCGCACGCGAGCCCTCGACGTCTTGGTTGGCGCGTCGCTCGACGATGGCAACGTCGACGCGCGCCAACGCGAGCTCGCCCGCCAACATCAGCCCCGTCGGACCTGCTCCCGCGATCACCACAGCATGCCGCGTGATTGTCATGGCCGTGCTCGCCTCGAAATTGTCGCCGACCTACCGCCGCCCCAAGTGCCGCCGCAGTCCCTCCCCATAAGGAGTCGGCGTCCCGTCATAGTTCGAAATCAGCGCGGGCCCGCGATTGCAGTCCCACGTGTTCCAGGCCCAACCGAGATACGACACACCGCGTGCGTCGGCCCAGCCCATCGCCGCGTCGACGAACCGATGGCCGCAGTCGTTCTCGCCGATCTCTCCGGCGACGAGCGGCACTTGCGTCGCGACGACATCGAAGCGCGAGAAGCAGTGATCGTCGCTGCATCCCGAAAAATTATAGAGGTGGAGCGACGCTGCGATCTGCCCGAGCTTGTCGTGTGGAGCGTGCTCGAGCCAGCCCGACAAATCGCTCGAGTATCCGAGGCCGGGCACGAGCACGACGTTGGTTGCGCCCGCCGAGCGAACGGCATCGAGCATCTCTTGGGTGCCGGCGGTGCGATACGTGAAGCCCGCGTCGCTGACGACGCAGCCGTCGCGCAGGCAATCCCATGCGTCGACGCTTTCGCCCTTGTCGGTCGCGCATGTGACCTTGTCCAAGTACGGCTCGTTGAACAAATCGAAGATGACGCCTGGATCGCGAGCGAACGTCGCTGCGGCCGAGCGCCAAAAATCGATCGCGAAATCGCGATCGGCCATGGCCTGCTGCCGTTCTGCGAGCACGTCGGCTGGAGCGCTCCAGTGCAAATCGATGATCACGTAGAGCCCGTGCGCGCGAAGCTCGCCGACGTAGCGCGCGATTTCGGTTCGGTAGGCGGCGCCCGAAAAGCGCGGATCGATGTCGCGTGAATCGAGCCAGCATTGCTCGTTCAGCGGAAGGCGAATGGCGTTGGCGTGCCACGACACGATGGCGTTCGCGAGGGCGTCGCCGCGGGGGCCTTCGAAAATTCCGTCGCCCTTGACGCATGCGTACTCGGTGCCCGAGTGGTTCACGCCAAGAAGCCGAACGGTGGCGCCGTGATCGACGAGGTGATTACGCTCGACGTGCAAGCCGGCCGAGGGCGGAAGTGAGGCGTCGGCCGTGAGATCTCTGCGGGGCGCGGAGCTCGCGGTCGCGGCGCCGCAAGCTGCGACCACCCCGATCCATGCGACGACTGCACGCATCCATGGGCTTATAGCTTCATTGGTAGATTGCGCACAGGCTATCGAGCGCCGTCAGCTGGATCTGGTCGGCGCACACGCCCTGCGACTGCCCGGTGGCCTTGTCGCAGAGGCCGGAAGCGCACTCATCAGCTGTGGTGCAGGCGTTGCCGGCGGCCGCGAGCGCCTGGCACGTGGTGACGAAAATCGAGCCGGGACATCTGAACCCCTTCATGCACGGCTGGTATTCGGGGCTGCATTGCGACCCGTCACCGCCGAGCGCGACGCACACTTTCGATTTCGGCTCGCAGAAATACGCACCTGAGCAGATGTCGGCTTCGCCGGGGCAGGGGGCTCCCTCGTCGATCATGTTGGGCGCCATGCATTTGCCGCTCGTCTCGCCGAAAGCGATGAGGCATCGGAGCCCGTCGACCGTCGAGCAATCGTAGTCGACCGTGCACGGCGAGCGCGCGGCGCCGGGGCCACTGAAGATCGGCTCGCATTGCGTCGAGATCGTGTCGAGCGCATCGGCGGTGATGGTGGCCGTCACGTACGCAGCGGCGACCGCTTTCAAACACGCGGGGCCAGCGGTTGGCACGTACACGGTGCCCTGCGGTACCGCCTTCAAGCACGCCGCGGTGCGATCAGCGACGCACGTGGAGATGTCCTTCGCTTGGCACTGCGACACGACCTGCGTCGTGCACTCGGTCTTCGCGCGCGACGCGCAGTAGTCGTTGAGCGTGGCGCACTCGGCCGAGAGGTCTTCGGGTCCGGCGCACGCGATGAGAGCAAAGAGAGCGGCAGGCACGGCTAGAAATCGCATGCACGGAAAGATGCTCTCGCGCCACGCTTCGATCACCTGAAAGAGGCTGAAATCGCGGCGTCGGACAGAGGTGGCCAGGGGCCGTGTTTTAGGGCCTTTTAGCGGTCAACGAGCGCGGACTCGTCCATCGTCCGTCGCATGAAACGGAAACTCTCTCTCGTGATCGGGCTCGCGGTGGCGGTCGTGGGCTCGCTCCCCGGATGCGGGTCGCCTTCGAACTTCGGCAATGGTGATGCCGCAGCCGATGGCGGCGGTCTCGGCTTCGGCGACGGTGCAACGAGCGGCGCGTGCGCCGACGCGGATGCAAACCACGCGTCCGTCGGCTGCGACTACTACGCGATTCACATGGATGGAGGATGGTCAGCCGACAACGGATGCTTCGTCTCCTTCCTCGCGAACACGTCGTCATCGATCGCGTGCGTGAAGGTGAGCTTCCAAGGCATCGACGTCGCGCTCGCCGATCACGCGCGCATTCCACACGGCGCGGGAAAAACGCTTTCGCTCGATCCGTTCGATCCGGGTGTGGGCATTCCGCCCGGTGAGGTGGCCATCCTCTTTCTCGCCGGGCCGCCGACCGTCGGCACGAAAAAAACCGGCGGCGACTTCAACACGCCCGTGGAGTGCCCCGTCCTTCCCGCGTTCTCGACGCTCACGCAGCTCCACGGCACGGGCAAGGGTCGCGCGTTCCACATCTCGACGACGTCGCCGGTCGTTGCGTATCAAATGCTTCCGTATGGTGGAGGCAGTGCGGCCGTGACCGGCGCGACGCTCCTCTTGCCGACGAGCGTCTACGGAACGAACTACATCGCCGTCGATGCGTACGGTGCGAGCGCCACGTCGGGCGCAGCGGCGTCGTCGATGGATCTCGTGGCGTCGGAGGACAACACGACCATCACGATTCTTCCGAACAACCCCATCATGGCCGGTGGCGGCGTCGCACCCGCGCCCGCGAACGTTCAGAGCACGTACACACTCAACGCGGGAGAGACGCTGCAGTTCACGCAATTCAACGAGCTCACGGGCAGCCCGATTCAATCGGACAAACCGATCGGGCTCTTCGCGGGACACCCATGTTTGAACGTGCCGATCGCGCAGCCTTATTGTGATCACGCCGAGCAGCAGATCCCGCCCGTGCAAGCGCTCGGTCACGAGTACATGGGCGTGACGTACCGGCAGCGCGGCACGTCGCCGGAGAATCCGCCGTGGCGAATCATCGGCGCGGTTGACGGCACGACGCTCACGTACTCGTCGGCGGTCGGTGGGCCATCGTCCATCAATCAAGGCGACGTCGTCGAGTTCACATCGGGCACGCCGTTCGTCGTAAAATCACAAGACGCCGATCATCCGTTCTTGTTCGTTGGCTACATGACCGGCGCGAGCACGGTCACCCCAAGCGACGGTTATGGCGACGCCGATTTCGTGCGCGCCGTTCCGACGGACCAATATTTGTCGCGCTACATCTTCTTCACCGACCCGACGTACCCGGAGACGAACCTCGTCGTCGTTCGCAAGAAGACGAACGGCGGTTACTCGGACGTCACGCTCGACTGCGCCGGCGTGCTCGGCACGTGGACGAACATCGACAGCGAGCACCAATACACGCGCATCGATCTCGTGCGTCACGACTACCAGCCGCAGGGTAAATGCGACAACGGTCGCCACGAGATGACTTCGGACGCACCCTTCGGCGTGACCGTGTGGGGCTGGGGCACGCCCGAAACTTCGGACTACACGGGTTACGTTTCCTACGGATACCCAGCGGGCGAAAACGTGCAGACGCTCACGACCGTGATCGTGCCGCCTGATCCGAAATAATCCGATCAGTCACGGTCGCGTGAACGGGATGTTGAGAACGATGCTCGCCAGCAGGAATCACCGGCGCCGAAGGACGCCGTGTTCGCCGCCTAGCCACGTACCGAGGGGGCCCTCGGTGAGCGCGCGTATCGTCCAGGTGATGCCCGCGTCTTCCGTCGTTGGGTCGCCCGTGATTCGCACCAGCGTGCCGGATGCGCCGGCGGCCAGCCAGCTCGAGGTGCCGATGGACGAAGACACGGCGAGCAAGCTTGCGGTGACGCCGCTGCGCGATGCGTGCCAGCCGACGTCGTCCAAACGCTCGAGCACCACGCCGGATGCGCCGACCGCGATGCCCGCGTGATCCGTGCACGCGACGGCGTCGAGATCCGTCGGTGTCACGGGCGCGTGAAGCTTCCATCCATCGAGCGTGTGCATCACGATCGTGCCGGCGGCGCCCACGATCCAAACATCGCGGAGTCCCGCGCATGCGCCGCGAAGGTCGGCGGTCGCGGGGCTCGTGTCGAGTTGCCATGCGTCGTGTGGGCCCGGGCGGCGAACGATCGTGCCGCCGTCACCGACGGCGATCGCACCATAGGAGGTGTAAGCCACCGCACGCAGCGCGCGCTTGGTGATCGCGGCAGCGACTTTCCACGCGCCCGCCGCCCGCGCGGCGTTAGCGCCAAAATCGAGCTCGATGATGGTGCCGTCGTCGCCCACGGCGATCGCTGAATCGAGCTGCAACGCGACGGCATGGAGCCCGACGGTCGTTGGCGAAGGTTCGATCGTCCACTTCGACGCGCCAAGCGTGAGACTCGCGATCGCTCCATGCTCGCCGACCGCGAGCACGCGATCCACACCGCTGCCGAGACCATGCACGCTCATCGTCTCGAGCGCGGGCTCGTAACGCGCTTTTGGAAGAACCCTTACCATCGCGCTCCCCGAAGGCGCTGCGATCGCGGAGCTCCGAGAAGTCGCTAGCTCGGGATCGTTCGTGGGCTCGTCGTGCACGAGCCAGCGTGCGACGACCACGCCGACGACGCACACGGCAGCGAGCATCCCGAGCGCGCGCACGCGGCTTTTATCCACGGCGTCGCTCGATGGGTTTGGGGCAGCGGTCGTAAAGCTTGCAAGATGCACATTCTTTTCCACGCCAAATGCGGTCGAATCGCGCTTGCGTGGCGTCGAGCAAGATTTCGTCTTCCGTGAGGATGCCCATCTCGAAGTTGCGTCGCCCGTCGCCTTTTGCGCCGAGACCCGCGCCGGTGAAGTTCGCGCTGCCCATGTAGAGCTGGGCGCCGTCGACCGCGATGATCTTGAGGTGCACGCGCGGGCACATCTTGAGGCGTGCGGGCACTTCGGTCTTGCGGAGCGAGCGGGTCATCGGACCCGATGGCGGCGATGCATGAAGCAAGCGGACGTCGACGCCGCGCTTGATGAGATCGCGTAAGTCCTCGACGATCGATGTGTACTTTCCGCGAGCGCGCGCCCGCGATCCGATGGGCGCTTCGACCATGAGCTCCTTCAAGTTGGCCGTCGCGATCCAAAGCGACGTCCGCGCGCCGCGCACGAGCGACACGAGTGTCTCGTAGTGATCGCGATCGACGAGCAACCGAACGCGCGCGTCACGCTCTTCCATCAAGGGTGGCCCGCGGCGTACACGATCTGCTGCATGTTGCCGCCGTCCCAGTACGTGAGGACCTTCGTGCCAGCGACGTTGAACGGCGCGTGCGTGACGTCGATCTGGCGGAAGCCGCCGACTTCGATGTCGGTGTTCTTCGCCGAGAGGGTCGCCTGGTTCACGCTGTCGACGAGGAGCACGTGCTTGAACTTCGGCAGCTGGCGGAGAAAGCGTAGAACGCTCGCGGTCGGCAGGTGCTGGAGCACGTGCTTCACGATCAACAAATCCGCGGAGGGCAGCTCCGCCTCGACGATGTTCGCGACGAAAAAATGGATATTTGGTTTCTCGTATTTCGCGCGATCGCTTTCGATGACGGCTGACACGATGTCGTAGCCTTTGTAGTCGATGCCTTTCCAGTCGATCGCTTGCGAGAATTCCCAGTCTCCGCAGCCCGCGTCGACGACCGAGTGCACGCCGAGCTCCGCCATGAAGTGCTCGAGGTACGTCCGATAGATCACCGTCGCGGCGAGCGACGAGCCAAACCCCGACGTGCCGGCTTCACCGCCGTTGGTGCCCCACTTCGCGCTCGCGTAGATGTCCGTGAACGCAGCGGCCGATGGGTCGATGGATGGCGCGGAAGATGCGCTCGGTGGTGGTGCCTCGCGACGCCATCGCCCCGAGAGCTCGCTCGCCGCAAATCCGCCCGCGCACGCGATGACCGCCACCGCAATCGCGACTCGCCGTTCCATCCCGCCACCATAGAATGACGAGAGCGCGAAAGCCTCAGGACTTCGCGTTCTTTTTCTTTGCCGTTTTCGCCTTCGAGCTATTGAGCGCGATCGCTTCGAGAACGAGCTTCTTGAAGGCCGCCTCGTTGAGCTCGACTCCCTCGGGGATGTCGATCGCGCGCCGCAGGTTTCCTTCGAGGCTCGAGTTGAAGAGGTGCGTCGGATCTTTCAGGAACGCACCTTTCGCGAACGTGAGCTTCACGACCTTCTTGTAGGACTCGCCGGTGCAGATGATGCCGTCGTGCGACCAAACCGGAGTGCCCATCCACTTCCACTCCTCGAGCACGCCCGGGTCGGCTTGCTTGATGAGCTTGCGCATTCTGGCGAGAGTCTTTCCGCGCCAGTCTCCGAGCTCGGCGATTCGTTTCGAGATGAGCTCCGATGCCGACCCTTGGCTCGCCGCGCCCGATTTTTTCATGCCCGGCATCCTATAGCGCGGTGGTCGCGCGGTCGATCGCAGGTCGGTAGCTTTCCTTCGCACCACCGATGACGGCCGCGCCGTGTGCGGGCATCACGTTCGCGAAATCCAAATCCAAGATGGCGCGAAGATGCTCCTTCGGCGGCTTGCCTTGGCGAAGCCACGCCGGCCCGATGGCAAATGGTTTGATGAAACCGAGCACGCGCGCCGAGACGCGACCGACGAAATTGAAATAGGGGTCCGTCGTGGCCCAGTGTTGCAAGCAGTCGCCCGCGACGAGCGTTCCGCCTTTGTGCGGCAAGAGCAGCAAACTTTCGGGCCGACCCGACGCAATCACGTGGAGACGCGCGCCTTCGATGGGCAGCTTCGTCTCGGAGGTCATCCAGTCGTCGGGCTCGAAATAGGTGGTGTCGGTCATCTCGAAGCCGGCCGTATAGCGTTGACCCTTCACGGCCCACACGCGCGAGCCTTCGTAGCGATCGCGATAGAAGGGGTCGTCCATGCCGTGATTGCCCGCGATGCGGACGATGTCGGTCACCTTGCCGAGCTTGTCGAGCGCGGCGAGACCTTCGTCATTCAATCGCACGCTGTTGATCAACACGAGTCGTTCACCCTCGCGCACGATTGTCATGTTGCGGCTGACGCGCACGGGAAGCGCGGCAGGCATCATGAGCGCGCCGGTGACGAAGAACACATCGGGAAGCACTTCACGGATGTCGCCATGACGAAGCGCAGGCGGAAACGGACGCGGAACGAGCGGCATGCGCCGCAGCCTACGATGAACCGCGCCGAACGATGACGATGATATCGTGGCGTCGGTTTGAAATGACGATCGACGATCTCATCGGACACCTCGTCACGCTTCGCGTCGAGCGCATCGGACCGCAAGGCGCGTTTCTCGAAACCGAGGAGCGGCCCAAAGCGATTTTGCTTCCGGGGACCGAGGCGCCGAAGACACTGAAGGAAGGCGACGCAGTCGAAGTGTTCGTGTACCTCGACTCGGAAGATCGTCCGATCGCCACGATTCGCGCGCCGCGCTTGATGCTTGGTGAGGTCGCGTTTCTCGAGGTCACCGATGTCACGCGCATCGGCGCATTCGTCGACTGGGGCCTGCCGAAGGAGCTGCTCGTCCCGTTCGCCGAGCAGACGCGCGACATGCGGCTCGGCGAGCGCTACGCGATAGGGCTCAAGATCGACGACACGCACCGCCCCGCGGGAACGATGCGCGTCAGCGAGATGCTTCGCGCGAAGCCGACGCTCGCTCTCGACGAGTGGATAGAAGGCGAAGCGTGGCGTCATGATCCACGCCTCGGCACGTTCGTGATCGTCCAACGCAAGTTCGTCGGTCTCGTTCCGATGAGCGAGCCACACACGCTCGCGATCGGCGCGCCCGCGCGCGTTCGCGTGACCAACATTTTGCCCGACGGAAAAATCGAGCTCTCGCTTCGAGGCCTCGCGCACGAAGAGCTCGATCGCGACGCCGACCATATCCTCGCCAAGCTCGCACTCCCGGCCGCGCCCAAGATGAACGACCACTCGAGCCCGGAACAAATTCGCAGCGTGTTTGGCTTGAGCAAGAAGGCTTTCAAGCGCGCTGTCGGCCGCCTACTCCAGACAAAACGCGTGATGATCGGCCCCGACGGTTTTCTGGGCGTTTTGGTTTCGTCTGACGCGCCTCGGTGAACATCTGCGGTCCCAGCGGACGTGGTCGACTTGGCGCCTCATCCTGTTAAAATGCTTCTCATGAAACGCATCGTGCCTCTCATGACGCTGCTCATGGCCGCGGCGTGCAGCGACTCACCGGGTTTTCAAGACACCGACGCAAGCGACGACGCTGCGCCCGGAGACGACGGCGCCACGTCGGACGACGCAACGGCAACCGATTCGGGCACGACGCAAGACGCAAAGCCGAGCGACTCCAGCACACCCAAAGACGCCGGCACCGACAGCGGCATCGTCGCCGACTCAGGCGATGGCTTCGGCGCCGCGCGCACGGCGTGCATCAACGAGATCAACAAGCTCCGCGCAACCGAATCGCACAAGGCGTACGCACTCTGGGAGACGAGCGCGATCGACACATGCGTCGACGAGCAAGCCACCTACGATCAAACGGCGAAGAGCGCGCACAAAGCGTGGATTAACAACGTCTACCCGACATGCAACGGCAACGCACAAGACGAGTGTCTCGGTTACGGCAACACGCCCGCTGAAATCGTTGCCTGCCTCGACTCGATGTGGGCCGAACGTTTGCAATCGAACTGCGCCGGCTGCGCAGCATGCAACGGACCAAAGCTCACGACCGCCATCATCAATTGCCAGAGCACGAGCACCTGCGACTTCTACGGCAACTACGGTTCCGAGTGCGGCCACTACCTCAACATGAGCGCCGACTACTTCACGGAAGCCGCGTGCGGGTTCAGCACGACCGGCACCAAGACGGACTGGGCCGTACAAAACTTCCAGTAGATGGCTCGATGAAGCTTTTCGTTTGCTCGGGTTGCGGGCGTCACGTGAAAGTGTCTGCGACGGTATGTCCGTTCTGCCGCGAGACCGCGCCGCGAACCGGTTCGTACGATGGGCCCCGGATCGTTCGTCGCATGAGTCGCGCTGCGCTATTGGCCGGCGCCGGGATGCTGGTCGCAGACTGTGGCTCACAAGCGACGTTCTACGGCGCGTGTCCGCCTGACAGCGTCACCGTGTCGGCGCCGTGCGGCTTTCAAAGCATCACCACGACCTGCGCGGGAGCGAGCGCTACTTGCACTGACAAGCCTTGCTCCGTCGTACCGATCTCCGGCAACTGCAATGTGGTCGTCGTGCTCGGTAACGGCACGAGCCACACGATTGCGGTCACCGTCAGCACGTGCCCGTTCGGGAACAATACGTTGGTGCCATCGCCTGAAAGCACCGACCTGTCGTCCACGACGTGCAGCGCATCCGACGCCGGCCTACTATTTGGAGATGGCAGCGCCGCCGATGCAACGTCGACCGACGCAGCGCAAGACGTCACGAACGAGCAGTAACGACCTCAAGCCGTCACGGGTAGTAGTTCTTGCAGCGGCCACCCGAGCAGCTGTGGCTCGGGCAATCCGAGTCGGAGCCGCAGTTGCCGCACTGGCCGGAGCTGCACTTTCCGTTGCCCTTGCAGTCCGAATCGGAGCCGCACGAGCCGCACGTACCGCTCGAGCAGTGACCGGTTTTGCAATCGGAGTCGGAGCCGCAGTGGTTGCATGTTCCGCCGCTGCATTTCCCGTGGCCTTGGCAATCGGAGTCGGAGCCGCAATTCACGAGAGCGTCGCCGCTGCCGCCGAGTGGCGCTGCACGCGACACCTGCGCTCCGAAGATGACCCCACAACCGACGAAAACCAAAACCCCACCGAACTTCATCTCAGATTTCATATGGCGCCTCCGCGAATGCAGGTTACGGCACTTCTACGAGGGCGGGTCATGGTTACTTCCCGGGCCCGAATTTCCGTCGCGCTGGCGCGTGACGCACGCGGGTGATAACCGCTTCGACGCGTCATGCTCCCGCATCTCATGGTCGTTGCCCTTTCCGGCGCTGCGCTCGCCGACCCTCCGCCGGCGCGTGAGACGAGCACGAAGACCGCGTGGGCCTTCGCGATCGGCGCGGCGATCGACGCCGTATCCTTTGCTGTCGGCGTTGCGCTCATCGGCTCCGATCAGGCGGGGTTCGATCAAGCGCGCGCAGGTTGGCTCACGTGCAGCGCGGGCTTCACGGTCGCGCCCTTCGTCGCACACGCCATTATGGGGCAGTGGCTCCGTGGCGCTGCATTTTCCGCGGTGCCGCTCGCGGGGACGATCGGCAATGCCATCGTGCTCAGCTCGTCGACGCAGACGATCGACCAGACGCCGCTCAAGCAAGACCAACGGCTCATCGTCGTGTTCACGAGCGTTGGCCTTCTCGGATCCGTGATCGGCCTCGTCGACGTCGCTCTCTTCAAGCCGACAAAGACCCGAGGCGTGCGCATCACGCCGACGATCTCGCAAACGGGAGCTGGCTTCGTCGTTGGAGGTTTCTTTTGATCGCGCGCAGCCTTGCAATCGGCCTCTTCGCATTTGCGCTCTCGAGTTGCGTCATCGTTCCGCAGAATCGCCGCGGGCGGCTCGCTGATCCGCTGATGAACCTGCAGGACGATCCGCTCGATGCGTATCGCAGACAGAAAATCTACACGACGCGCGAAGGCGCCGCTGGAGGCGACGGCGCAAATGCGGGCGGAGGGTGCGGCTGTCAATGATGCGGGTAGCGCTGTCGCTCCTCGTCTGCGCGTGGGCGAGCCTCGCGCGCGCAGACAACGACGTCATCGACGCCGCGCGCATCCTCGGCGGACCGCGGGCCGATGACGGGATCCAAATCACATCGATCGCGATGCGGCTCACGGCTTACTCGCAAGACGGCCGCGGCTACCAGTCGAAGGCGGGACCCATCGAGGGCCCAGGCTCGGAGCGACTCACCGTGTTCGAGCCGCAGCTCGAAGTGCGTGCGCGCCAGGGCGACCGCATCACGCACCGCATCTGGGTCCCCGTCGACATCGTGACGTCGGCGTCGGCCAACGCGATCGATCGTGGTCTCACGCCGGACGTCATCAGCAATGCGTCGCAGCACAACGAAGCGGGCAGCATCGAGTGGACGATGAGCTACAAAGCGACGCCCACGATGGACATCACGTTTCGCAGCGGCGCGCACTTCGAGGAGGATTTTCGCTCGTGGCTCGTCGGCATGTCGGTGAGTCAGGGCTTCTTCGAGCAGAACACCGTCTTCACGCTCGGCATTCTCTCGAGCTTTGACTGGTTCGATCGCTTCGACCTCGATGGCACGCGCCTCGGCCTCGCGCGGCGCAGCACGAACACCGGTTCGTTTGCGGTCACGCAAATTTTATCGCCAACGACCATCGCGTCCGCGAGCTATGGCATCACGATGCAGACGGGCGAGCTCGGCAACACGTGGAACATCGTGCCCATTCAAGGCGGCACGGTCGATCACGAGCTCCTTCCCGCGACGCGCCTCCGACATTCGATCGTCGGCCGCGTTTCGCAAGCGCTTCCGTGGAACGCCGTGCTCAAGGGCTACTATCGGCTCTACTCCGACGACTGGTCGATCCTCGGGCACACGTTCGAGGCGCAGCTTCTCCAGCACGTGGGAAAAAAGTTTTACGCCGGCGTCGGCTATCGGCATCACACGCAAACCGGCGCGAGCTTCTTCACGACGCGCGCCGAGCCGTCGGCGCTGCTGCGCACGGCTGACAGCGATCTCGCTGCGCTCGACTCTGACTCGATCACTGGACGCATCGGGATCGACGTGCCACGAGGAAAAGAGGGCACGCTCCATTTCGATCTCGCATACGAGCGCTATTTTCGGACGAACGATCTCGCCGCAGACATCTTCACATGCTCCACCGCAGTCCTCTTCTGATCGCGCTCCTCTTGGGTGTCGCGTGCGCCGGCGAAGCTCGGCCCGCGCCGCTGGCCTCGAGCCAAGCCGATCTATCCCACGTGCCGATCGTCGGCGTGGACGGCAAGACGACCAACCTCGCGACGCTCGCCACCGGCCGCGTGACGGTCGCTTCGCTGTGGGCGCCTTGGTGCGAAGGATGTCGCGATGAAGAGCCCGCGCTTCTCAGGCTTCATCAGCTCGCGCTCGAGCGTCACGATTTCGTGCTCGTTTCGATCGCGATCGGGACCACCGCCGAAGAGGTGACCGCTGCAGCTTCTCCGTACCCGCGACTGCTCGACACCGGCGCGTTCGCCGAAGTGGGCCGAAGAAGAGTTCCGGCAACGCTCGTGATCGACAAAACGGGGCACACGGTCTTCGAAGGCGGCGCACTCGACGGCGCCGCACTCGCCGCGCTGACCAAGGCGCTCGCGCACTAATTCGGAGCCATGTGATACGAGGGTCGAGATGAGCGACATCAAGTTCGGTGGTCCCATCGGTGAATTTTTCGATCCCTCGTCGAAGCTGACGTTTCATCCGCGTTGCCTCGGGGAGGCAACATTTCCGTTCGAAGCGAACGAAGAGTTCGCCACGGCCGCGCGCGCGTGCTTCGTGCGTCACGTCGCCGGGCAGGTTGGGCAACGTTTGCAGAACGGCACGGCGATGTTCAGCGTCATCACGGTTGGCGCGTTAGACGCGGCGATCTTGGCGTCCGTGAGCGCCGAGCTGCGAACACCGTTCACGCTCTCGATGCTGCAAGTCAACCTGCTCGAAGAAGAAGTGGTCGCGTTCAAGAGCGTGTTGAAAGTCGCAGCGATGGCGAAGATGGAAGCCATGAGCGCGCAGCTGGCGGCGAACGCCGCACCGCCCGCACCCGCCGCGCCGGTGCCACACAACTGCTCACACTGCGGCGCGCCGGGCACCGGGAAATTTTGTGCAAGCTGCGGCTCGCCACTCTGACCACCAATGACGCGCTTGATTTTCCTGATCGCGCTCGCGGCGTGTGGTGGCTCGAGCGCCACTTCACCGACGCCGCAGGCTCACGCATCGCACGACGACTCGCCCGCGGCGAAGTGTCTTGCAATCGCCGACGCGAAGCGTGAGCGCAAACCCGACGAGCCTTCGCGCATCACCGTCAAGCACGTGCTCGTGAAATGGTCCGGCTCGAAGAACGCACCTCCGGAGCTCACGCGCACGCGCGAAGACGCATGCCTCCGTGCGCTCGAAGCGCGCTCGAAGCTCGAGCAAGGCGTTTCGTTTGCAGATGTCGTGAAGCAATACAGCGATGACCCCGGCGCCGCGACGACCGAAGGTCTCGTCGGTCAAGTCGAGCGACGAGACGTCGCCGAGCCCTTCGGCGACGCCGCATTCGAGCTTGGCCGCGGCGAGGTCAGCCACGTCGTCGAATCGAAATCCGGATTTCACGTCATCTTGCGCAGCGAGTGACGTGAGTCAGCCAGTGAATCGTTTGGTCTTGCTGACGTAAGCAATTGCAGCGGAAGGAGCACTCGTGTCTACTGCTTCGGTGGGCTGGGCTTCGGGGGACATCGTGGGAGGCCGCTACCGACTCGACCAACTCATTGGCGAGGGCGGGATGGGTGTCGTGTGGTCGGCGGTGCAGCTCGTCACACGCCGACCTGTTGCGTTGAAGGCGCTTCGCCCGGCGCACGCCACCGACAAAGCCGTGCGTCAGCGTTTCTTGCGCGAGGCGCGCGCGGCATGTGCAGTGCGCCATCCGAACGTCGTCGAGATCCACGACGTGATCGAAGTCGAGGATGGCTTGCCCGTCATGGTGATGGACCTCCTCGAAGGCGAGTCGCTCGGTCAGCGCATCACGCGCGAGCGCTCGATTCCGCTGACGGAGCTCATCGCGATCATGCTGCCGGTGATCTCCGCCGTCACGAGCGCGCACGCTCTCGGGATCATTCATCGCGACCTCAAGCCCGACAACGTCTTTCTCTCGCGCACCGGCGGCGGGATGGAAGTCAAAGTGCTCGACTTCGGCATCGCGAAAATGACGGCGACCGAAGGCGACACCGCAGCGACCGGCGCGCTGACGGGCACGGGTGCCATGCTCGGTACACCGCTCTACATGGCGCCCGAGCAAATCTACGGTGACAAGGATATCGATCTCCGCGCCGACATCTGGGCGCTCGGCGTCATTCTGTACGAGTGTCTCGCTGGCATTCGACCCACGCAAGCCGACAGCATTGGTCAGGTGCTCAAGATCATCACGCGCGACGGCATCACGCCGCTCGGTACGCTGTGCACGGGCTTGCCGTTCGAGATGCTCGACCTCATCGGCCGCATGCTCTCGCCGGACAAGGCGAAACGACCAGGCACGCTTGCCGAGGTCGTCGCCGTTCTCGAGCGCAACGCGAAAGGCGGAACGATCGCCGACACCAGCCCGCGCGGACACACACTCATCACCGGAGCCGCAGGCGACGAGATGGGCCGAGCCGCAACCATTCACGCCACTTCGCCATCCGCAGTGACGACGCCGCCCGCAACCACGACGACCGTCGGAACGCGGACGGTCGCGCGACCCGCAACGCTTGGCCTAGCAGCTGCGGCCCTTGGAGTTTTTGCGATCGTTGGCCTGGCGATTTTCTTCGGCTTGAGGTCTCGGACCGACGCGACAACGATGCCGGCTCAGCACATTGTCGATCCCGCCGTCACGCTGACCCCGACGAACGCAGCCGCCCTGCCGACGGTGACCGCAACCGCTGCGACCGCAAACCTGGTGCCGGCCGCGAGCGCAACCGCGTTGACGCCGAACACCACGACGCACTCGCAGCTGCAGCAGCACAAGCCAACACACGACACGTCCGCACCTTCGACGAGCGCGCCAGCACATACCGCAACGACAGCAGCGACGCACACTCCTGGAGGCGTAGTTGAATCAGCGCCGTTCTAGCGTCACGCTCGTCCTCCTCGCGATGGCGTTCACGCTCGCGTCGGTGCACGCGCGCGCAGACGAAGCCGCCACGACGGAAGCGCGCGAGGATTTCCTCCGAGGAGCTGCGCTCGTGAAGAACGCGCAGTGGGCCGAGGCGCTCGCCGAGTTCGAGCGGTCGTCCGCGAAGCGCGCGCACGCCGTCACGACGTACAACATCGGCGCATGCGAGCGCGCGATGGGCCGCTACACACTCGCGCGCGAAACATTTCTCCGCGCGCGTCAGCAAAACGAAGCGTCGCAGGGCGCCGAGCTCCCGCAGGGCGTCGTCACCGAGATGAACGGCTACCTCGACGAAATCCAGCGACTGCTCGTCGACGTATCCATCACGCTCGACCCGCCAGAGGCGTCGATCGCGATCGACGGTCGCCCGATCGCCCCCTCGAGTGCCTCGGCGTCGACGTTCATCGCAGGTGTGCGTAACCCGGGGCCGCCCGAGAAAGTACCGGGCAAGACGTTCCACGTGCTGCTCGATCCCACGGCGCATGTCTTCACGCTTACGCGCC
The DNA here is from genome assembly GCA_038239005.1 of Polyangiales bacterium. Lineage (GTDB taxonomy): Bacteria > Myxococcota_A > Polyangia > Polyangiales > Polyangiaceae > DASXHD01. The sequence goes on along the minus strand of JBBSFE010000082.1, from coordinate 7,415 downwards.
AGGGCTACTCCGATGGCGTCGTCAATAAGTCGTTCTCGCCCGGTAGCTCCATCGCGCTGAACCTCGAGCTCAACAAGCTTCCCGCAACGCTCCACATCACGTCGGATCCATCCAACGCCGCGACGCTGATCGAAGGGGTCGACGTTGGTGTCACGCCGATGGACCTCTCGCGCCCGGCGGGCACGTACCTCATCTCGGTGAAGAAAAGCGGCTTTCTCTCGTACGAATCTCGCGTCACGACGCAACCCGGCGAGAGCGCGAACGTGCTCGCAAAGCTGCCCATCGAGAAACTCGCCATCACACAGCGCTGGTGGTTTTGGACCGGTCTCGGCGCCGTCATCGTCGGCGGTGCGGTCAGTGCGTACTTCATCGCGCTGGCGGCGTCTGCTACGCGCCCACCACTCAACGGCGGCGGTCTCGGCTGGAACGTACCGCTGCCGCCGTGATGTTTATTTGTCGGCGCGGCTACAGCGGAAGCCGTACTCGGTCGATACGTAGTTCGGCGGGATGCACCCGTGCCCGGCGAGCGCGAGCCCAAGTGGTCCATCTTGCCAGTCGCCGCCCATGAGCCCGTTGTTCTGCACGCCCACGGTCGCGACCGGATCGTAGAGAACGCCGGGCGGCCACGGCGGATCGCAGTCCGCGCCGTAACCGTCGCGCGAGCACTCGGCGAGGTTGCCACCGAGATCGACGATCGTCCCCGTGGGCAGCTCGAGCCGATCGCGTTTGCCTTTTCCCGGTGGGAACGGCCCGTGGTCGTTCGCGTCGTAACACGAGCCTGCCACCACGAAGTCTTGCTCGCTCGAACGCAAGAACATGGCGTCCTCGCATTGTGGGTCGTCGTTTCCCCAAACGTAAATGCTGCCCACCGTGCCGCGCGCCGCGTATTCGAGCTGCGCGAGCGACGGAAGCTCGCCGCCCCACGCCGCGCAGTAGGCTTGCTTCGCGGGCGTGAGGATGCAGTTGGCCGCGCGCTTGTCGTTCGTTCCCGGGTTGTGCGTGTAGTCACACACGCCGCCTACGATGATGCTCTTCGTGCTGTACGAGTCGCAGATGGCGACGGAGCGACATTCTTCGACCGTCACTTCCGTTGTCTTCAAGAAGAACGGCGAGAGCACGACGAGATGCGGCGTGAAGATGCGCGACTCCCACAAGCTCGGTCGCGCGTTGCCTTGCCAGTACGCACCCGAGGGCACGCACACTTCTCCCGGTCGCGCTGTCGTCGAGCAGTCGTGTCGCTCGGCGTCGGGCCACGTCCCGACTGCTGATGTGTCGGGCTTACCGGGCGTCGCGTCGATGGGTGCGTCTAGCGAGCCTTGCGGTTGTCCGACCGAATCGGTTGCGAGCAGCACGCTGACGTCGGTCACGATGCCGTCGACGACTGCCGGAAGCGCGACGGTCTGTTGAAGAACCGTCGCTGGGTGCGGCGTGCTCGCAGAGGGATCATTGCATGCGTCGGTGAGCGCTTTTTCGGCGGCGGGAATGAGCGCGCACGGATACACCCACTCCTCGAGAAACAACGTCACGCGCGCAACGTATCCAGAGACGCCTGGCTTGCTGGGAATTCCGAAGGAGACGTCGTGCGCCGCGAACTTGCCGGCGTCGATCGCGAACTCGCGTGTGCAACCGTCGCATGGTGCCGTCGCGCCAGGCTCGAACACCTCGATGCGGATCGTGTCGAATAGCGGAGCCGGGTCGCTTCGCGCCAGCGATTGGCCGGCTGCGGGCGGCACTGGTGCGTCCGTGTCGACGTAGAGGACGAGCTGTCCGATCGGTGGCAGCTCGGTCGAGCACGCGAAGACGAAGACGAGTGGAAGGAGAGCGATGCGCTTCACATTCCCTCGATGGGTCGGGCGCAACGAAACCCAACTTCGGGCGCGTTCGATTCGTGCGAGCTCGTCTTCAGCCCGCGTCGCATCGTCGAGCCATAGCCGAAGCTGTCGGCCCACGAAGCACCGCGGAGGGTGTGTTGTGTTTGGCTCGCGTCGACGCAGATGGGGGAGACGAGCGGCGCCGACGCCCAGCACTGCGTCTCCGGCGAGAGGAACGCATCGAGGGTGAGCTCTTGCACGGAGCCGCCGAGGTTCACGACACCGGAGAGGATCGCGCGATCGCCGCCGACCTCATCGGCTGCGTCCTCGAGTTGGGGACCTTGACGTGTGTTGAGGACTGGCGGCCCGCCGCAATTTTCGCCCGTTCCGGCGCCCGGCCCGCAGACCGGACCCGGGTACGCCGAGATGCAGTTGCCCGCCGTGTGCCAGCCCCCGTCACACTCGTACGATCGCTGGACGACCATCAAGTTCTTCACGGGCGCGCATGACGGATCTGCGGAGCCCCACGGATAGGAAGTCTTTGCGTCGCGTCCGTATTTCTGCGCCACGTATTCCCATTGCGCTTCGCTCGAGAGATCTCCGCCTTCGAATTGGCAGAACGCGCGCGCCGACGCCCAACTCACGCACGTTAGTGGGTAGTCTTCGCGATCTTCCGGAACGCCGGGCGCAGTCGAGTACGAGCACCATTGGTCGAGATACACGGGCGTGTGCGCGCATGTGTCGCGTTGCAAGGCGACGGCGTTGGCGGTCGGTGAGCTCGGCGGCTTGAACCCTTTGACGAGCGCGGCGCGCCAACGGCGAACGGTGACCTCGTACTTGTCGAGGTAGAACGGCGGAATGATCGCGATGCGCTCCGGGATGCCGCTCCCTGGCCCCGGATCGTACGTGCCCGAGTTGCCGAAGACGTACGTGCCGCCCCCGATGCAAACCTCTTCGTCGAAGAGCTTCTTGCCCGACGCGGTGGTGGGCGCGTGCGGCGAGGCGTCGCTCGGGCACGGAACGTCGGCGCCGAACGTCTTTGGGAGGGCGTCGGGGATGGTCATGTCCGCTGCGAGCGCCGCTTGCGCGACGGGGACGAGCGTTGCGTCGGTGTCGACGCACGTGAGCTCGTTGGCGAGATCCGCCATCGTGCCGAAGCACGCGCTTTGGAGCGTGAGGCGAATGCTCCCGCGAACGCCCGGCGTGAGATGCAGACGAACGAGGCGATCGATCGCGAGGTTTGGTGCGGGCTCGGTCTCGGGTGTGGCGTCGCCCCCGGCGCGGATAAACGCGGGAGCTCGCAGTCGCTTGGCACGTCGCAGATCTGTCGCGGCGGCACGGCGTCCGCGCTTGGGGTGTCCGAAGGCGCACGCGAGGTGAAGCGCTCGCCGTGGTAGTCGCGCACTTGACCTTCCGGGTAAATCCGAATGCGGACGAGCGTGTCGTGCTGGTTGATGGTGTCGTCGGTGTAGATGCTGAAGCTCGCTGGCCAGTCGCGCGGGTCTCGCAGCGGCACGTCGCGCGACTCGAACCAAGTCGCGCCGTCGGCGGAGAAGAGATCGAGCCGCATGCGCCCGACGTACCCCGGCACCGGCGCGTCGGTGTCGACGATGACGAGAGCTTCACCGTACGGCGCGAGCTCGTTCGAGCAAGCCGCTCCCGCAAACAACAGCCATGCTGCAATCCGTACCCTCATCGTGAAGCCGCCCCTCGCGGTTCGTCCGCGACACATTACCAGCTAACCGCCGTTACTGACTTCATCTTCCGACGGAAGTAGCGCGGTTGGATTACGATACCGCCATGACAGTCGTCCGCCTCGCGAGCCCGCTTCTCATTTTGCTCGCGTGCCAAAACGGGAGCGTGCCGACGTATGCGCCATGTGCGGCGACCGACACATGCCCGTCGTCGACCAAGTGCGAGGCTTCGGCCACGGGAGGCGCGACGTTCTGCACGAAGTCGTGCACCACGAGCAACGATTGTCCGAACGACGATACGGGTGCGCAAGGCATTTGCTCGTCGGACGTCGGCCCGAGCGCGACGGCGGCTCCCTTCTGTTACGAGGCTTGTCCGACGAACGGATGTCCGCTCGGTGGTACGTGCGTGTCGGTCGTCGCCACCGATACCTCGATCGTGACAGCGTGCCTGCCGGGCCTCACGAGCCCACTCAGCGCAACGAGCTGGACGAGCACGACGCTCGCGCCGGCCGCGACGACCAAAGGCGTTGCAACATCGACATATGCGATCAAGTTCGCGACGGGTGAATTCTCGCCAGACACCATCACGGTCACCGGCGCGTTCTCCGCGACGCTCACGCAAGGGTTCAACGCGTCATCGCTGTACGTCGGCTGCACCGAGACGACGACGTTCACCGGCGGCACCTGGATGTCGACCGCGCAGCCATCATTTACGATGGGTCGTATCGCCGTGACGGGCGCCATAGGCTCGACGAATCGAACGGGCTGCACCGACACGACGAAGAACGCCACGAATCTCGCAAACGTCTACGACGCCGCGGTCAATCAGGGCGTTGGAGACCCCTTCAACGCTCAAGGCACGACGCTGACGATCACGAGCGGCGGCGGCGGCGGCGGGTTGCCGTATGGAGACAAGGTCGATTGGACGTTCACGAAGAGCTAAGCGCTTTCAAATAAGCAGCACCACGCCAGGCTCGGTCACTTCCCTTGCTTGCGGCCATGGATGTAGCGCATCGCAGCTTTATCGATGAGGGCCTCGGCCACCTTTGGACCCTTCCACCCTTCAACACGGACCTTCTTGTCCGTCATCTCGATCACTGTGACGAAAAACTGCTCGAGCTCCGCCCGTGTGCGCTTGCTGAGATCGTCCACGTGGCCGAAGCGCGGATCATCTTGCGGCACCATGATCAGGCGGTCGTTGCGTTCGCGCTTCCCTTTTTCATCTTGAAGCATTCGTACAACGCCGATGGGTTTGCACGGAATCACGATTCCCGTCGCTGTCGGAGTGTCGAAAACGACCATCGCGTCGATGGCATCGCCGTCGTCGGCGCAGGTGCTGGGAACGAAACCCCAATCATGGGGATACGCGACTCCGAGCTGCAGCGCGCGACTGAAGACGAAGACCTTCTTCTCGAGATCATACTTCAACTTTACGGCCGAATGCTTGGGGGCCTCGACAACGACGAGCACGCTGCCATCGTCATCTCGGCACGGAAGATTTTGATAGTCGGTCATGGCGATCCCTGTTGTGCGGCCGCCGTCAGCTTAAGCAAACCGTAGGCCATCGTGATCGCCGAAAACTCGGTGCGACCGCGGCACGCCGCTTGCAAATCGTGCGGCGGAAAGACGTTGCCGTACTCCTATGAAAATTCCGACAGAAACTGAATCCCTCTGGCGAGCGACGACGCGGCACGACGTGCAACGAGCGCCGGCTCGAGGCGGAGCGTCATACGACGTGGTCATTGTCGGCGCTGGCATCACCGGGTTGACCACCGCGTATCACCTCGTCCGCGCGGGCGCTTCGGTTGCCGTGCTCGAGGCGCGCACAGTCGGCAGTGGCGTCACCGGTTTCACCACAGCGCATCTCACGGAGGTGCTCGACACGCGTACGAAAACGCTCGCACGCGACTTCGGCGAGGAGGGCGCGCGCGCGGTGCGCGAATCATCGCGTGCAGCCATATCGACCATCGAGCACATTTCCACCGAAGAAGGCATTGCGTGCGACTTTCGGCGTGTTCCCGGTTATCTCTTTTCGGAGAGTCTCGATCCCGAAGAGCTCACCGCCGAGCTCGAGGCCGCGCGCCACGCCGGTGCCGATGTGCACATGACGAGCGACGTTCCGCTGGGCTTCGCGCGTCATGCGCTTCGGTTCGATTCGCAGGCTCAATTTCACCCGCTCGAATACGTGTTTGCGCTCGCACGCCTGCTCCATCACCGCGGCGTGGTCATCTATGAAAACGCGCGCGTGTCGTCGGTCGAATCCGATGGTGCTTCGCATCATGCGCTCGAGACCACGCACGGCGTGGTCCACGCAAAGCACGTCGTATTCGCAACGCATTCACCGCTCACGAAGATGGCGCTGCAGGTCAAGCTCGTTCATCGGCAGTCGTACGTTTTGGCATTCGCCTTGAAAACCATAATTCCCGAAGGGCTTTTCTGGGACACCGCCGATCCCTATCACTACCTCCGATGTCAGCGTGTGGGCGACGCCGACGTGCTCGTCGTGGGCGGCGAAGATCACAAGACAGGCGAGGAGACCGATACCGAGCGTTGCTATGAAAAGCTGTTTACGTATGCGCACGAGCGTTTTGGTGTCGAATCGGTTCACCTCAAATGGTCATCGCAAGTCGTCGAAACGGTGGATGGCCTGCCGTACATTGGCCCGCTCTCAGAAGGCGATACCGTCCAATACGCGACGGGGTACGCGGGAAACGGGATGACATTGGGGACGCTCGCTGCGTCGATCATGAGCGACAACATTCTCGGGCGGCCTAACCCCTACGCCAAGCTCTACGCGCCGGAGCGAATCAAGCCGCTCGCGGCGGCGGCGGACTTCATCGTGAACAACGCGGACGTCTCCATCCACTTCGTGCAGCGCGGCGTCAAACATTTGAGCGCGCCTTCGGCGGACACGGTGTTACCGGGTCAAGGCAATGTCGTGAGAGAAGGTGGACAGTTGATTGCGCTTTACCGCGACGATCAAGGTGCGCGGCACGCCTTTAGCGCGGTATGCCCGCACCTGGGTTGCGTGGTGAAATTCAATCAATCCGAGCGCACATGGGATTGCCCCTGCCACGGCTCACGCTTCGATGTGCAGGGCGCAGTCGTTTGTGGCGGCCCGCTACGACCGCGCTGGCGCCGCATAAATCCTGAGCTCGACGGTCGCATCGTTGCGGTGGCAACAACACCCAGTGGAGTGGGCGCATGACGGCACGTACGTTGCAGTTTTGCGGGCAATGGTCGCGTCGGTCACTGCGCATGAGGTCGAGGCGATGCCGAGCGGCGCGCGCCGCTGCTTTAGAAAGTTCAGGCGGTATTTCCCTGACGGATTTCGCGGTGAGAAATTCATGGATTGGGAGCGCGGTTACAAGCTCGCCGCACACGAGCGGTGGAGCCACACGCTCGGCACGAGTGAGCTCCGCAAGCTCCTCCGGGCGCGGGAACTCGAGGAGATTGCGTCACGCGGTGGCGATCGAAGGACGCACGAATCTGCTCTTCTCCTTCGAAAAAATGGCTCTTCGGGACGGCATTCGAGGCGCCCGCGATGCGAAGACATTTGCAGAGGCGCTCCTCGTGCTCGATCAAGAGATCGACCAGCGTGCATCGTTCGAGGCATTCGCTGATGCGATCGCTTCGCTACCTCATGCGCGCTCGCGCGTGCTCACGTGGCCGGTCGTCACGGTGTTTCCTTTCCTCGCGCAGCCGAGGCGCCACATCTTCCTGAAGCCAAACGTCACACGCCGCGCCGCGCAGGCGTACGGCTTCGACTTCGTATGCGATGCACGAGGCCACGTCCTTGTCGTGAGCGCCGCCTGGGCGCACGATCACGCGCATGACGGACACGGAAGCGACGTGGTCGGCGCGCGTCGCGGAATGGAAGGCGAGCGGCAAGACGGTCGAGGAGTTCGCG
>JBBSFE010000081.1:0-30402 GCA_038239005.1 Polyangiales bacterium | reverse complement strand
GCGAATACGAAGTCGGCAAGGAGGTTTCAAGCGATGCCCTTCGCGCGGTCAGACTCGAAAGAAAGAAGTTTCGTGGCGACTGGAACTACGCGGTCCGATCCGGAAAGCGGGACCGATAATTTCGATCGGGCTCCTTAGAGACAAACGAAAAAAGGCGGCCGCGATCGCTCGCAGCCGCCTTCCGTGCACTCTGCACGCTTCTCTACGCGTCGCCCGGGCTGAAGATCAGCGGGTAAACGACAGTGACGATGCCGCCTTCGGGTTGCGGGAAGGACAAGTTGCCGAAGCCGCGGATGACGCACTGGGTGACGTTCGAATCCGGGATGTCCGAACCGCCGTCAGCTGATGTTTGGACGCTGCCATCGCGACCAATAACGAACTTCACCGCGACGCGCCCTTGGAGCGACGGATTGTTGCGGAGGCCTTCGGTGTAGCAAAGCTTGAAGCGACCGAAGTTCTGACGAACGATGCGTTGGATGACCTCGGGAGGGAGACGGCCGTTGACGGTCGTGGTGCCCTGGCGAAGGGTCGGCGTACGAACTTGGTGAGCGCCGCCGAGACGGCCGTGTCCGTTGCCGAAGCCTTGACCAGTGCCGGTGCCGGCGCCGTGTCCGATCGTTCCGATGTTGCCGAGACCGATACCTTCGCCGCGACCACCGCCGCCTTCGCCGGTACCCGTCAGGCCGAGGCCGCCCGCGCCGAACGAATCGCCGATGGCGTCGCCCCACATGTTGCCGCGTGCGCTCATCGGATCGTTGCCGAGTGAATCTTCACGACCCCATGGGGCCGTCGGTGCGTTCGGGTCTGCGCCGCCGCCTGCGTTGAGGAGGCCGATCATTCCGAACTCCGCAGCTTCGCGGAGCGCAGCTTGACGCGCGATGTGCGGGTCTTGGTTGTCTTGTGGACCTTGCACGCCGTAACGCATGCCGGTCTTGTTGGTGTTCGGGTTACCCATCGAACCCTCTTCACCCTTCGCCTTCTGACCGGTGCCGCCTTCTTTTTGATCCGCGTTGTCTTCGGTGACTTCGGGCGTGTCGCGCTGCTCTTGTTCGCGCTCTGCAGCGGCGTTCAAGAGGTGCTGCATCTTGAGGATTTGATCGCGGTCGAGCGCTTCGCTGTCATCGGCGCCCATGGACGGCATGAAGAACGCGAGTGACGCGAGAATGCCGACGTGGAGCAAGAACGAGAGACCGCTGAAGAGATACGCGCCCGGCTCGAACATCGAGAACGCGCCGGTCGATGACGGCTTGCCCGCGTTGCCGACGGTGACTTGGAACGCGATGCCGGTCGGAAGCTCCATGCGAGCTTTGCCGCCTTGCGGAATCGAGAACTCGTGAGCGCCGGAGAGCTCGCCGCTCGGACGTGCAGCGCCGCTCGAGACCAAGTCCGCGAGCTGACGTTTGCCTTGACCCGGAAGCTCGACCCAACCGGTCGCGCGCGGAAGAATGACGAGCGAGCCCGATGCGGTGACGATCGGTGCGCGCGTCGTGCCGAGCACTTCACTCGGAACGAAGTAGTTGCATGCGGGCGTCGACTCTTCGCCTACGTAGAAGCCCTTCATCGCGCCTTTGCCACCGCCGAGATGCTCGACGTGGAGCACGTTGGTGTCCCACATGACCATGACTTCGATGACCTGAAGATGCGGGAGCTCGACTTCGTCTGGATTGACGTCGGGACCGCTCTTGATCAGTTGGTACGTGTAGCTGCCCGGAGGCGCGTTCGGATCGACGTCGCTTTGCGGCATCGCCGGAGCGATCGCAGCGCCGCCCGCAAACGGATTTGCACCCGCGAACGGATTCGCCGGCGATGCACCCGCAAACGGATTGGCTTGCGCGAACGGATTCGCTCCGCCCGGAGCCGCTGCTGATTGCGCGAACGGATTCGGGGAAGCAGCTTGCGGAATTTCTGCCGTCGGTGCGACCGCAGCTTCGTGATGCGCAGCTTCCGCTGCCGGCGCTGCTTGCACAGCGTCGGCGGGGCCTGCGGATTCGAGAACGACGGTGGTCGATCCGATCTGGACTTGATCGCCCGGATGGATCTTGCACTTGTTCACTCGCTGACCGTTCACCATCGTGCCCGGCTCGTTGCCGAGATCGATGAGCGTGATGTCTTCAGGACCGGCGACTTCGATCACCGCGTGCATACGCGACGCGAGCTCGTCGTCTACGCGCAGATGGCTGCGCGGATCCTTGCCGACCTTCACGATGTCTTGCGCAATGGTCTCTTTGCGCAGGAGCTGACCGCCCTGATAGAGCGCGAACGTGAGCGCGAGCTTCGACATGTTGGTCCCTGTCCTCTTGCTTACAGATTTTCGACGGACTTCAGCATCTCGGGAACGAAGGAAGTTCGCGGACGAATCAGCGTGGTGCGCACGGGACCAGGACGAACGCGAATCGTTGCGTCGTTGGGACCGAAGCCACCCGCGCTGAGCGGGTCGTCCGTGAAGTTATAGCCGTAGCCTTCTTTCGTATCCGTCGTTGCTACGCCTTTGTCTTGAGCAAAGGCGCCCGTTGCGATGAGTAATGCACTCGCGGACACGAGCACCGAGAGCACGATTTTGTTTGTACGCTTCATGGTGTTGTACTCCGTTACAGTGAAAGTGTATCGAGGGGCCGATGCACCGTCAAAGGGGATTTTCGTCGCTCGTGTGTGACGTCCCGGTAGAGAGACAGCACACGGTAGCCAAAGGTTCCGGCGTATTCCGGCCTTCGTCTTTCTTGGCCTACTTCTTCTGGACCGGTTGAGCCGGCGCCGTTTGGCCGGCAGCGCCCTGCGTTTGCGGCGGGGTCGTCGTGGTGTCTTTGTCGTCTTTACCCTGCGGCTTCGGCTGGTTGGGCTCGGGGAGAGCGTCGGGAGTGTCCAAGAACGTGATGATGTCGTTGGCGTCTTGGATGCGGTCCTTCGCCTTCTTCATCGCGCCCTCGTACTCGGGCTTGCCCTGAGCGCGTGACGTGAAATCGGTGAGGATGGTGATGGCTTGCTTCAGCGCGGCTTTCGTCTGGTCTTTGCCGCCGCCCGCTTTCGCCTTGTACTCCTGCGTGAGGATGCCTTCGTTGTAGTAGGCGTCCGGACGCTGAGCGTCGATCTTCTTGCAGGTCTCGAGCTCGGCTTGCACCGCAGCGACCTGCGTATCGTAGTTCGAGTCGGTGATGAGACCGCGAAGCGCGAGCGCGAGCCCAAGGTGCGCGTCGTAGTCGTTGCCGCGCATGGCAATCGCTTTGCGAAACGCGCCTTCCGCGGGAGAAAATCCGCGGAACGACAAGTTGACCTCGCCGTAGTTCATCTGTGCTTCGAAGAACGTCGGGTCGAGCGCGGCAGCTTTCTGGAAAAACTGCACCGCGAGGTTGATCTTGCCGAGCTCGCTCTGCACGAGACCCGCCGTGTTGTAGATGGGCGCGTAGCCCGGGTTCTTTTGTGTGGCTTGCGACGCGACGAGCGCTGCGAGCTCGAGCTGTTGCACGTCGGCGCGTTTGCCCATCGATGCGTTGGTCGCGATGCTGCGACCGCCGCGACCGCGGATGGCGCCCGCTCGCTTCTTCGCTTGAGCGAAGTAGTAGAGCGCGAGCTGATTGAGCGCGGGCATGTATGCGTCGTCGATGGCGAGAGCGCGCTGGAGGTTCTTCTTCGAACACTCCATGTCGTCTTTGCAATCGTTGGCGCCGGTGGTGCCGTCGCGCTGCATCTGAAGGAGCGCGAGGTTCACGAGCGCGGGGACGTTCTGATATTGCGCGTCGAGAACGGCTTGCTGGAGCTGACCAATCGCGGCGTCGATGTTGTTGTCGGCTTTGAATTGGTAGAGAGCGAGCTGCACTTTCGCGTAGTGGAACTTCGGATCGTCAGCGAGCGCTTTGGCGAAGTGTTCCTTCGCCGCTGCGTCGACCTTGCAGCGCTGATACGAGAGGCCCGCGTCGAACGACGCTTCCGGGAATTTGCCCTGCGACGCGACTGCGCCGTCGAACATCTTCGCGACCTCGCCGCATGATCCTTCGTTCCAGTCGCCGGCTTTGTCGTGGGCGAGGAACGCCGTCATGGCGGATTCGAATTTCTCTTTGGCGCCTTCGTTGACTGCGGCGCCCGAGGCGGTCGTGGGACCGCCGGGTTTGCCGTTGCCGCCGGTGTTCACCTTGGTGTCGCCGGAGCCACCGCCGCAGGCGATGCTCGCGGAAAGAAGAGACGTCGCAAGGACTTTGCTGATCGTTTTCATCACTTCTTCCCCGGAGGCGTCTTGTTGTCGGTGGCGGGCGTCGTCGGCTTGGCTTCCACCGCTTGCGGCGCCGGGTGCCAAACCAATCCGCCGATGAGAAGCGGCGGCGGACGATCTTCGAGACCGCTGTTCGAGAGCGTCGGTGCTCCGCGGAGCTCGTCGACGACGTGGTATTCGGCCTTGTAGTTCTTCGCGAGCCACACCTCGCATGCGCGCGAGTACTCGTCGAAGTACTGATACTTCACGGAGTAATCGAGGCACGCGACGAGCGCGGGCTTCGCGCCGACGTGCTTGCCGTCGGGCAAGGTGGCGTTGCCATCCTTGAAGGGCTGGCTCGCGCTGTCGAGGGCGTTCAGATAGTTGAGCTTGATATCGCGCCAGCTCAGCTCGTCGGCGGTGCCGCACGCGACGGCGCAACCTTTCTTGTTCCAGTCAGCCGGAACCGGTGCGCGGCGGAAGTCGTCGACGAAGTCGCCCCACAGGAGGCCGACGCGCGAGCCCGCGGCGATGACCCAACGCGGAGGCGGCTCCGGTTGGAGGTCGATGATCTTCTTGTACTCGGCCTCGATCTTGACGATCGCGGCGGACTTCTTCTTCATCCAGTCGCCGACTTTGCCGGTGACGAATTTGAGGACGTCGTCCTTCTTGCCGTTGCCGCTATAGGAGGGCATGCGAAGCGTGTCGACTTCGGCGCGCTTGTGCTCGTCGGCGTCGTAGAAGAGGGCTTCGCCGACTGCATCGAGCGCCTTGCCGAGACGGCGAATGCGCGCCTCTTGGCTCTCGTCGGGATACGCATCGTTCAGCTTCTTCTGCGCGGCCGCTTGGTCGTGCCAGAGATCGCGAACGCGTGCGTACTCCGCCTTCGCTCCTTGATCGCCCTTCATGTGTGCATAGCAACGCGCGAGGGTGGCGTGAGCTTGCACCTCGACGTCGATGCCTGCGCGACCGATGAGACCCATCGAGCTCTTCAAGGCGTTCTGGCATTTGTCCCAGTCGTCCTTGTCGGCCCAGTGCGCGCCGATGCTGAATGCGATCTGCGCTGCGGTCTTTGCTTTCGTGGCGCCGTAGTTGCGCTGGAAAAGCGCGGCGTCTTCGATCGCTTTGATCTCGTCGCCCGTACCTAGGCGAAGAAGAACGGCGTCCTTCAAAGCGTCGTCGGCTTTGTCGGCGTGCTTGTCTTCTTTTGCGTAGCGCTCGTACCACTCCGCCGCTTGGTCGTAGACCGCGATGGCTTGGTAGTTACCGCCGATTTCGTAGACGGATTTTTTGGCGAGCGGACTCTTGTCCATGTGGTTCGCCGGGTTGAGCAGAATCATGCGGGCCGCGATCGCTTTCGCGACGAGACGACCTGCTTGGAACGCTTTCGCGGCGTTGTAGACGAGCTCGTCGCAGCGTTCGGCTTCGGGCTTGAGGCCGTTGCGAACGGGCGTCTCGCAGTACTTGCGATAGAGCTCGAGATACGCGGCGCCGGCTTGCTCGTATTGACGAAGTGCTTCGGTGCCGCCCTGCTTGTCTGCCACTTCGACGAGCTTCTGCGCTTTGAGGCGCAAGATGTCCGTCTGGATGTGGTTCAGGATGCCGCACTGTTCTTCGTTCTTCTTCAGCTTGTCTGCCGTGCAGTAAAGCTCGAGGAACTTCGGAACGTCGCGGGCCATGTCGTCATAGCAAGCCGTGCGCGGGCCCGGCGGTTGCGACGTGACGCCTGACGCGTGACCGGCGACGACGTTGACGCTCTCGAGATAGAGCTGCGCCGCGTAGATGCCGGAGTCGCGATCGGAGTTGTTCATCGCGACGTCGAGGAATGCCGTCGCTGCTTCTTCCCAGTGCTGCGCTTCGAAGAACGTTCGTGCGCGCGCGAACTTCACCTCGACGAGCTGCTCGTTGCCTTGCGCGTCGGTCGGTGCCGGGTGGATGTAACAAATGTAGCGGTTGAAGGCGGAGACCATGCCCTTCTGCTGGTCGGTCAAATCCTTCGGCTTGAGCTTGGCCTCTTCGGCCTCGGCGGCGACTTTCTTCGCTTCGTCTTTGTTGAGCTTCGGCAAGTTGCCGCTGCTCTTGCGCTCGCTGCCCTTCGGGTGCTGCGCTTCGTAGATGTTCTGAAAGCAGAGCACCGACGCGTAGGCGGCTTCGGCCGCTTCCGGCGCCTGCGGATTTTCCGCGACGACGGAGTCGAATGCGGGACCACACTCCGCCCACTTCTGTTGGAAGTAGAGGAGGTCGGCCATCGCGTACTTCACTTTGTAGATGTTGGGCCAGTCGTCTTTGACGATGCGCGGGAAGGTAAACTTCGCGAACGTCTCCTGGTTCCAGCTGTCGACGACCTTCTTGTAGAGGTAGGCCGCGAGCGACATCGTTTTCGGATCGCCCGTGCCGCGCTGCCCTTGTGAGCCGACGGCCTCGAGGTGCCACGCCATCGCGGTTTCGCTGATGAGCGCTGCAGTCTTGTTGGCGCACTCGAACTTCGAGTCGTCCTTGTGTTGGGCGTCCGCGAACTCCTTATAGTGCTTCATCTGGTTGTCGAGCTCGCCACGCATGGCGTCTTTGTTGCCCGACTTCATCGCGAGGGTCGCCTCGGTGATGTGCGTTTGATAGAGGCAGCTCTTCTCGCCGTTGCGATCGCGCGCAAGGAGATCGCGGTAGAGCGCGATCGATTCCGGATAGTGACCCGTGTCGAGGTAGTTCTGACCGAGGTCGTCCAGCATCTTGAACGTCTTGTCGTTGGTGCCCGACTGATCGCCCGAGATGTTGCGGAAGAAGTTGTATGCGGCGGACGGATCGCCCTTGAGCGCGTAGACCGGAATCACGTCACGCCGTGCGGAGTCGGCGAGCTTGCCGGCGCCAGGGTACTGCGTGAAGTTGGTGCCGAAGTCGATCGTCTTCTTGAAGGCGTTGAGGGCCTTGTCGATCTCGCCCTTGTTCCAGAAAACGTACGCGAGCTTGTACCAAGCGTAGCCGTAGACCTTGCTCTTCTCCGGCGGGAACTTGATGACTTCCGTGTACGCCTGCGCGGCAAAATCCCACTTGCTCGGATCGCCCTGCGCTTCGTTGAAGAAGAGCTCACCGAAGGCGAGGTACGCGTTCGGGATGAATTTGCTGTCAGGCTTGGTCTTGATGAGCTTGTAGTAAACCGTGCGCGCGTTCGCCAAATCGTTCGACTGCTCGTACTCGTACGCGAGGTAGTAGAGGACCTCGTCGAGGAGGCCGTAGTTCGGCGCTTGCGTGATGATCAGCTGGTAGTTGTCGATGACCTACTGACGCGCGCTCAGCATGAAGCGATTCGCTTGCGTCGCAATCTCTTGCTGCTGCCCGGCGGCGTTGGCGTTCGTCTTCTTGAGGTTGTCGCGTTGAATCTCCGCTTCGACCTTCTCTTTGAAGGCCGCGGCTTCGAGCTCGACGTAGTCCTCTGCGAGACGACGCGCGAGCTGTGTGCGGTCCGGTGCGTTCACCGGTGTGTTGCGGAAAAGATTTTCGAGGCCCGCGATCTCGGTGATCAGCAAACCCTTCGCGCGCGCTTGGAGGCGGCTCGTACGCTGGTCGCGCGATTGCGTCTCGCTCGGCGCGTTTGGCGTCTTTTGCTGGTCGCGCTTCTTCAGGTCCGCGGGAGGCGGAGCCGAGTGGAAGTTGACCTGCGGCGCCTTGCCGTGCGCGCCGACGTTGAACGACGCCGGCCCCTTGTTTTCGCACGCCTGCAGCGCGGCCCTGCCGCCTTCACTGATGCAGACACCCGCTGCGTCCGCCGCGCCTGCAGACGCCGCAACCGCGACGCCTGCGACAACGATCGCCGCTCCAAAGATTCTACGAATCATTAACTACCTCCCACACTTCGAGGTGATCGTTTGGCGATAGAAGCCAAGCTCGTCACGCCAGTACTCGCCGTTGAACGGCCAGAGCACGTGCTCTTCGTCCGGCTTGACGATGTTGGCCTTCGACTCGGCCTGCGTGACCTGGCTTCCAGCGAGGGCCTGGTCGAGCTGGTTACGTTGAGCGGCCGTGATGTCGATGAGAATCTTCGCGCTGTCGCGAAGGTGCTCGTTGAGCTCGTCGAGGTTTCGCTGATAGCGCTCGCGAGCGAGCGTACCGGCGTTACGAACGGCGACTTCGCGCGCGAGTGAGAGCGCGTCTTTGACGTCCGAGCCGAGCGGAGCTTCTTGGAAGGAGAGCTTCGCGTGCTTGAAGCGCGTCTGCTCCTCGTCGAGGTCTTTCACGTATTCGAGGTTACGAAGCAGCTGGCGATCGGAGAGCGCGAGCTGGACGATCGGCTTGATGTTGTCGGCGAGGTCGGCGGAGTTGGTTCCGCGTTCCTTGTCGTTACGAACCTCTTTGAGGAATTTGTAGAACGGCTCCTCTTGGTTCTCGCCCTTGAAGCGCGCGAGCACCTTATTGAGAGCGTCGTAGATCGGCTGATACTTCTGCTGGAACTGCGCGACGATGATCGTGGCGTCGTCGTACTGGCAGTTGGCGAAGTAAATGACCGCTTTGAGAACTTCCGCCTCGGGGTAGTACGAGTTCGGGAAGTACGGAGCCTCGATCGTGTGGATGTTGCCGAGCGCGTGGCTGTAGTCGCCGGCCATGAAGTACGCCCACGACTCTTCGAAAAGGCCGTCGAGCCAGTACTCGGACGTGTTGTCGATCTTGTTCCAGAACTTGACGGCGGCGCTGAGCTTCTGCGCGTCGATCGTTGGTGCGTTGTTCTCGTCGAGACGAACGCTGGCCGAGTAGTACGTGCGTGCCATCGAGAGGAACGCGAGGTCGCGCATGCGCGCTTCGTCTTCGACGCCTTCTGCGCCTTCGTCGATCGCGCGGACGATCGACTGGAACGAGTTGACGGCAGGAACGCTCTTACGAAGCTGCACGTTCGAGATGCCGCTGAAGAACTGGCCCTGAACGTAGTACTTCGATTTTTTCTCGACCTTGCCGAAGAGCGCGAGCGCTTCGTCGTACTGGCGGTTGCGGTACTTGTATCGGCCGAGGAGATAATTGAGCTGCCAGAACAGATCGCGCTGGTTCGGGTTGTTGAACTTCGCGATTTGGTCGTCGGTGTATTTACCGACGCGCTCGACGATGTCTGCGGGCTCGGGCAAGTCAGTCGCGAGCTTCGCGAGCCACAAAAGAGTTTCGTTGAACTTCAGGTGATTCGGCTTCTCCGAAATCTCGGAGAACAGCCCGTACGCACCTTGGAAGAACTTCATCCGGTAGAGCGCGATCGCGAGGTGATACTGCGCGAGCTGCTTGTTGCCTTCGTCGTCTCCCGTCTCGCCTTTGCGAACACGGTCGAGAGCGAGCGCGGCCTCTTCCCATTTTTCAGCGTCGAAGAGTCGCTTCGCTTTCGCGGCGTCTTCGGTCATCTGCCCGGCTTGCGGCGGCGGACCGAGATCTTTTGCCTGCGTCTGCGCGGCGCCAGTGGCGACGGGTTTCGCGTCGAGCTCGACGGCGCCGCCTGTTGTAGCGGCCGTCGCTGTCGCGGTCGGAGTCGGTTTTGCTTTTCCCTTTCCCTTCTGCGCAGCTGAATTCTGCGCAATCATTCCGAAGGTGAGAGCTGCAGATGCCATCACGAACACCCGCACAACTGATGACTTACGCATCGTCGTTACTCCTCGTGTCGCCAAACGTTCTTTAGATCTAAAGCACCGGACAATCGGTGCGCCGCGCCGAACCCACAAAAAACTAACGATCCTGCAAAGATACTCCCGCGGAGGTGGGCGATGTTAGGAAGGGGCGCATCTTGGTGTCAAGGCGAAAGGGCCTCGCAGAGCGGAAAGGGCGAAAGGGCTGCTGGCGTTCGCAAGAACGAGGCATGTGCGGCCATGGGACAAGAAGAGGCGCATCAAGCTTGGGTTCGAGCTTGACGCATTTCGTCCGTGTCGATTAGCTTTCGCGAGCCGATTTGTGCTCGCGGCAAGTGGGAGAACCCAAACCATGATCCGTTCGATCTTCTCGACGCTTGCGGCAGTTGTCGCGGTTTCCGCCATCTCTGCGCAAGGATGCAAAACGTCTGGTGTTGGCGATCCATGCATTCCCGAGCAGGAGTACGACCCCGCCTTCCTCGGCTTTGACCCGCAAGAGGTCAACGTCGAGTCGAAGAGCTTTCAGTGTCTGACGCGACTCTGTCTCGTCAATCACTTCCGAGGTCGCGTTACTTGTCCTTACGGGCAAGACAAGACGGGCACCGCGCTGCCCACCGTCGACGGCGCATCGGGCGGCAACTTTCCAGCGAGCGACAGCAACTGCCCCTCGAACAATCCAAACTGCATCAATGCTTGCCTGACGCCGGGCGGAACCGATCCGAACAAAGACAAAATCGTCGGCGACCCGACGGGCGATCCCGCAGACGGCGCACAAGTTCAACCCCAGTGCATCGATCGTGAAGCGGCCAACACCGTCTACTGCTCGTGCCGCTGCGCCAACGCTGACGGGAAAACCGACGACGGCGCCAACTACTGCACCTGCCCGGACGGCTTCAACTGCGCGCAGCTCGTCAACCCCGTCGGTGTCACCGACGTCGGTCTGACCGGCGCATACTGCATCAAGAAGGGCAGCGACTACGCCGCCGCGAGCTCCTGCGACTTGCCCTGCGACCCGAACTTCCCGACGCAAAACTGCGCGCCCCCGTCCATCAAGTAGTGTGACGGACAAGAAGGACGCCGGCGATCGCGCCGAGCGTGCTGCAGAACGATACCTCGTCGCGAACGGCTATCGCGTGCTCGAGCGCAACTTGCGCGTCGGTCGCTACGAAATCGATTTGCTCGTCGGGCGCGATGATCTCGTCGCGATCGTCGAAGTGCGCATGCGCGGCCCAGGCGCATTCGAAGGGCCGCTCGCGAGCGTCGATCACACCAAACAGAAAAAATTAATCCGCGCCGCCGAACGTTTGTGGCGAAAGCGATGGGCGAAAGATCCGAATCCCCCTCGCCTCCGCTTCGACGTCGTCGGCGTGCGCTTCGAAGACGAGCGCGAGATCGTCGAGCACATCCCGGGCGCGTTCACCGCGTAGCGGAGCCTCCGAGAGCGAGAGTCACTCTGCGAGTGATCGCTTCATTGCGTCGCGAACGTTCAAAATCGTGGCGAGTGATTCGTCCGTGGCGCCGGCGGTTCTTGCGGAGGCTATGCCCGCTTCGAGCGTTTCGATTTCTTTCGCTTGGCGGTCCTTCAGGGAGTCCACCATTTGTTGGAACGCTTCGAAGAAATGCTGGAGCTCGTCGCCTTTGCGCAAGCCTCCTCTGAAATTCAATCTACCGTCGCCAACCTGCCTGAGCAGCGTCTTCATCTTGTAGATGGGCCCCGCGATTTTGTGCGTGATGTAGATGCCGATGAGCCCGATGAGCACGACGAGGAGCGATAGCCCGCCGACGACCGAGCCGAGCATCACGCGCTGCTGGGTCGCGACCTTTTGTTGCTGCACCGCGACCTTGTTGTCCGACTCGACTGCCGACTCGTTGAACGACTTCATCAGCTCGGGGTTGTCGCCGTAGATGGGGTCGTCCTTGATTTGCATCTTCACGACGTCGGAGACCTTCTTGCTCTCCTCGACGACGCGTGCGCTCTCTTCGACGACCTTGCCGCTCGTGCGCCACAAGAACACGCCGAGCACGATGCTGATCACCAGCGCGACGCCAACGAGGTAGCTCGTGTACTTGAGCTGAAAACGGGAATCGATCAGGTAGTTTTTGATGCTTCGCTGGTGGCGACCAGTTTTCTGTTCGGCGGCTGCTGTGGTGGTCATCGCAATCTCGATGGTGGAGAAAAGGGTGTAAAATGCAACTTATTGGAAGTTCTGGGTGAACTGCTCCGCAGCGCGCTCGGCCACCGCTTGGACCAGTGAATCTTCTTGGCTGTCGCCGCGATGGCCGCCAGGCACAATCGCGTACGGCGAGACTTCGCCGCGCAAATCGCGGCCCGGGTAGCTGAACACCGCGATGCGCACGAGCGCTTTCAGACCGCCACCGGCCTCCGAAACCTCGAGGCTGACCGACAGGTAGAAGCCTTTCAAGTTGCGGCGCGAGATGACGCCTCGTGCAGCGTCGGGTGTTTCGGCGCGCGGCGCTAGTTGATAGCCGCCCATGCCATCGAGCTTGCTCGTGATCGCGTTGAGGGCGCGGTTGCCGTTGCGATCACTGTTGCTGCTGCCGAGGACGACCGAGACGTAGAACTTCGCGTTCGCGACGTTGTGCGGTGCGACGCCGCCGCCTCCGCCGCCTTCGAGCCCTTCGATCGCGCGCGTGAGCTGGAGCTTCACGTCGGCACTTCCCTCGACGGCGAGTCGCGCCTTCAGGCATCCAACGCCCGCCGGTTTTCCGAGACGCTTCAGCGCTGCCGCCGCGCTCTGACGAACGACGTCGTTGCCGTCGTTGAGCGAGTTGCACAAAGGTTGGATGGCGGCGTCGTCGTTCGTTGCGCCGAGAGCGAGCGCGGCGTTCGTGCGAACGCGGAAGTCGTCGCTCTTCAAGCGATCGACGAGGAAGGTGGTTCGTCCGTCCGCGTGCGCCATGCCGCAGAATAACGCTACGATCAACATCGCGGCGCTCAGCGGGCGCTTGGCCATATCGCCTTCCATCGTATCATCGTTCGACGATGACGCGGCCCACTCGACGCATCACATTCGCCTCGTCACGTGGCGTCGTGATTTTTGGGCTCGCTCTTTTCGCGACGTGTGGGGTGAGCTACTCGTCGCACGCGCATTTGCGGGTGCGCGGCGCGGCGCGCGTCGACGGGCACGCCGGAAGGAGTCACGGCCGCATGCTCATCGAGGGACGCATCCTCGACGACTCGGGCGCGGCCGTTCCGAGCGCTGCGATTGCGTTCGCGATTTCGCACGCTGGCGCAGAAGTGTTTGCTCGGCAAACCGCGTGCGACGACGCGGGGTCGCCTCCGGCGCGCACCGACGAAAGCGGCCGATTTTGCGTGTGGATCGCGGCGCCGCTCGATTCGTACAACGCTCGGGTCACCGTTCTGGGCACCGAATGGCTATCGCCTGCTGCGATCGATTACGCCGTCGATCTCGCGAAGCGCTCCGTCGAGCTCAAGTTCGATCCCGAGCCGCGCGTCGTCACGCTCGACGCACCTCCGGCGTCGCTCGATGCCGTCGCCACGTACGACGACGATGAAACCGGTGCAGCCTCATTGCCGCTCGAGCTCTCGACCGAAACGGGCGACGTCATCGCGCGCACGACGACCGCGCGCGGCGGACGCGGAAGCTTCGTCGTGGATCCGCAAAAGCTCGGTGCGCCGGGCCGCGGGCTTTTGCGCGTTCGATTCGCGGGCGAGAGCGAGACAATGGCGAGCGAGCACGTCGCGCCGATCGAACGCGACGTCCACGTTTCTCTCGCGCTCGTGAGCCGTCTCGAGCCGAGCTCACCGGAAGATGGCGTCGTGATCGATCTCGCAACGCAGCCCACGGCAACGGGCAGCGTCGAAGCGCGCGTCGATAACGTGCTCGTCGGCGCCGCACCGATCGAACGCGGCCGTGCATCGCTTCGCGCCACGTTCGTGCCCGCTTCTCGCGATCTCGCGAGCGCTGCGGCTTCGATGCAAGTGCGCTTCGTCCCCGATGCGCCGTGGTTTCAGCCCGCGGGCGAGCTCACCGTCACGATTCCGCTAAAAGGCCCGAGCCCATGGCGCCAAGCTCCGCTCGCGATCGGCGCGATCGCAGTTGCGGTGTGGCTTCTCGCCGGACGAAGCGTGCGCCGCTTGCGACTCGATCAAACAATCGTGATGCAGCGCCCACCGACACACGAAGGCACCGCGGGGATCTCGGTCGTGCACTCGTCACGCAGTCGCACAGGAACTTTCGGCGGAAAAGTCGTCGACGCACACGACGGCACGGTCGTCGCGCAAGCGCGCCTCGTCGTGCAGGTTCCGTCATTCGGCGTGCCGCAAGTGCTCGTTTCCGTCTTTACCGATGACGAAGGAAAGTTCGAATTCGACCTCGCGTCTGCGCCGGCTGACGCGGAGCTCCTCGTCGAAGCGCCACTCCACACCGAGCTTCGTCAAAAACTTCCCGGCGCAGGCGTGCTCGAAATCGCGCTCGTGTCGCGTCGTCGAAAGTTGCTCCAGCGTCTCGTCGAGTGGGCGAAAAGGCGCGGCCCGCCCTTCGATGTTCGCCCCGAGCCGACGCCAGGTCAGGTGAAGCGCGCCGCGGAGAAGGCACATCCGGACGCCGCAGATTGGGCCGGCGCGGTCGAGCGCGCGGCCTTCGACAAGGACGATGTCGACGCCCGCGTCGAAGCCGACGTCATGGCGCTCGACCCGGATCGCAGACCCAGCCAAAAATAGGCCTACGCCAAAGGTCACTTGAGCCGATCGCGTCTTGTTGCTTCGTCGTTGCGGACAGGCGGCAGCAAGACGCGGTGGCGGCTCAAGTCAGCTTACCTTTGAAGCCGCCGTGGTTGACCGTTGGGCGCGGCGGTTTCTATAGTCCCTGCCCCATGACTGTCGTGATTATTCTGGTTGTGTTGGCGGTCATCGCTGGCGGCGCGTACTTCGCGTTCGCGCGGAAGTCCGAGCAACTGCCCTCCGCGCCCGAGCGCGCCGCCCTCCCCGATAAGAAGGAGGAGAAGAAAGAGGAGAAGCGCAAAGACGCTGTCCCTCCCCCTCCGCCTCCGCCGCGCGATGCATTCCCCACGAAGCCGGATCTGCACCGCGACGTCTCGAAGCCGCCGGTCGCCGAGAAATCAGCGCCGCATGTCTCCGCACCGCCGCCGTCGCGTCCGAAGCGTGATGTCACGGCGCTTCGCAAAGGTCTCGCGGCTTCACGCGGCGGCTTCATCGCGAAGCTCCGCGCGCTCGTGACGGGCAAAAAAGAAATCGATCCTGCCATCCTCGAACAAATCGAAGAGGTGATGATCTCGAGCGACGTCGGTGTGCAAACGACGCAAGCGATCCTCGGGCGCCTTCGCGATCGCCTCGACAAAAAAGAGCTCGGCGACGAAGACGCCGTGTGGGAAGCGCTCCGCGCGGAAGCCACGGAAATTCTCTCGGTCGGCAACGTGGGCGCGGTGAAAACCACGGGCAAACCCACGGTCGTTCTCATGGTCGGCGTCAATGGCGTCGGCAAAACGACGAGCATCGGCAAGCTTGCAACGAGCGCCGTCGCGGCGAACAAGAAGGTCATGCTCGGCGCAGGCGACACGTTCCGCGCAGCCGCGGTTCAACAGCTCGAAGTCTGGGGCAAGCGCGTCGGCGCTGAAGTCGTGCGCGGAAAAGAAGGCGCCGATCCTGGAGCCGTTGCATTCGACGCGACCACGAAAGCAAAAGAAGCGGGCGCCGATCTTCTCCTCGTCGACACCGCAGGCCGCCTTCACACGAAGGCGCCGCTGATGGACGAGATCAAGAAAGTGCACAAGACGATCGGCAAAGCGATGGAAGGCGCGCCGCACGAAGTGCTCCTCGTGCTCGACGCAACGACCGGCCAGAACGCGCTCACGCAAGCCGCGCAGTTCAAAGAGGCCCTCGCGCTGACGGGCATCATCCTCACGAAGCTCGATGGCACCGCCAAGGGCGGCGTCGTGCTCGGCATCTGCGACGCTCTCAAAGTCCCCATTCGCTACATCGGCCTCGGCGAACGCGCCGAGGATTTGCGCGTGTTCGACGCCGAAGATTTCGTCGAGGCGCTATTTGGCCGCGATGATGAAGCGGTGGCAGCGGAATAACTGTTGCTCGGCAGAATTTATGCGTGTTATAGTCCCCACCCGCTGTTGCTGTACCCTGATTCCTCAATTTTTCTAAGCAGTTAGGCCTACCGCGGCCGCTCGCGACTCTGCTAGCGTCGCTCGGCATCCCAAACGGATCGAAAAGGGGTAGCGATGAAGAAGTGGCTCCTCGTTGCAGCGGCGTTCATGCTCATTCCGAGCATTGCGCTCGCTCAAAAGAAGCCTGCGAAGGGCGGCGGCGGAACGGCAGGCGGTGGCACGACCACAACCGCGCCGACTGGTACGGCAGCGGGTGGCGCGGGCGGTCAAACGATCGACCTCGACAACCCACAGCAGACGCCTGAGCAGAAGCCGGAGCAAAAGCCGGAGCAGCAAGCAGCGGGTGGTGGCATCTGCGAGATCGATCCTTCGGCATGTCCGAAGGGTCAAGACCTCGGTGAGGCCGCCAAGAAGGAATACAAGAAAGAGATTTACGCGGTGGAGCAGATCTACGTGCTCCGTTATCACCGCGTCGAGCTCACGCCGTATTGGGGCTTCACGCTGAACGATCAGTTCGTCAGCCACTCGGGCCCGGGCATCAACGCGAACTTCTACATCACGAACGTCTTCGCGGTCGGCCTCAACGGCAACTTCTACTCCGGCCTCAACAGCGACTCGGACTTCAACTTCCAGACGCGCCGCGCAACCCGCGTTGCCGTCCCGCTGACGGAGTACTCGTGGAGCGCAGCACTGAACTTCACGTACGTTCCGGTCTACGGAAAGTTCGCAGGGTTCGGCAGCTTCATCTTCAGCTACGACCTCTACGCAACGGGTGGTGTTGGCGCGATCAGCACGCGTCCCATCCCGGTCATCGACCCTGACAACCGCAAGTTCGACTTCGACATCAAGGTCGCGTTCAACCTCGGCATCGGGCTCCGCATCTTCCTCACGCGCTGGCTCGCGCTTACCGCCGAGCTCCGCGACTACATCTATCCGGAGAAGCTGGAGTCACTCCACATCGCGCCCGGCGCGATCGTCGGTCCCGCGGATCCGAACTACTCGAGCTCGCCGTCGAACCCGAAGACCTGGACCCAGGATGGTGTCGACATCACCAACAACTTCCAAGCGAACATCGGCCTGTCATTCTTCTTGCCGTTCAGCTTCGAGTACAGGTTGCAGAAATGAGGACGACGATGCGTAACACTCTTGGCGCTGTCCTCGCGGTTGCAGTTGCGTCGGGCGTCCTCGCGACGACCGAGCAGAAAGCGAACGCTCAGGAAATCGTGCTCACCGGGCCGCTCAAGGGCGCGCCCCCGGTCATCAAGCTTCGCCTCTATCGGCAAGGCCGTCTCGAGATCGCGCCGCAAGTCGCGTTCACACTCCTCGACGAGTACCAACACTCGTACTTCCTCGGCGGGCGCATCAACTACTACTTCACCGACTGGCTCGCGGTCGGCATCTGGGGCGGCTACTTCCTCAACTCGAGCACCGACCTCGCCAGCCAGATCGACAACGTCGCTCCGCGAAACAACTTCACGGCGACCAACGTCGCTCCGTGCGCGCCGAGCGGCACCAACGTGACGGCGCAATCTTCTCCTTCTTGCACCGGCGGGCAGCACCCGTCGTTCCAAGATCAGACGGCGCAGCTCACGTGGGTCGTCATGCCGCAAATCACGGCGGTTCCGTTCCGCGGCAAGCTTGCCTTGTTCCAGGCGCTCTTCGTCGACACCGAGGCGTATCTCTTCCTCGGCGCCGGCGCGATTGGCGTCAACGAGCGCCAGAGCTGCGGCGACGCAGGCCAGCCCTCATGCACCGACCAAGCGAGCTACACACTCGCCGGTCAGGCGAAGTTCGCCCCGACGTTCGGCCTCGGTCTGACGTTCTTCATCAACGACATCATCAACGTCGGTATCGAGTACCGCGCGCTTCCGTTCTCGTGGAACCGCGGTGGGTTTGACTCACGCGGCCTCGGCCCGAACTCGAACTTCCCGGACGGCAAGGTCAACGGCGACGACGAGACCTTCAAGTTCAATCAGGTCATCGGCCTCAGCGTCGGCTTCATGCTTGGCGGCCGCAAGACCAGCCAGTAGCTCGACTCAGGATTTGCGGCGGACTTTGCCTTCGCCGTCGATCGAGTAATCCGACGGGAGAAACTTGCGCATGTCCGTGCGCTTGTCTTCCGGCACCACCCAGCCGCGCGCGATGAAGCCTTCGCAGACGCGGTTGCGGATGCGGAGTGATTCTTCATCGATGAACATTTCGACGAGCGGAATGATCGCCGCTTCGTCTTTCTGCGCGAGCGCAACGCCTACGGCGTGAAAGCGGGACGTCTCGTTGACGTCGAGGAGAAAGTCTTTGCAGGCCTCGAAGATGCGCGGGTCCTCGTGCTCTTCGAGCTCGACGAGGAGCTGCACTTTCGGGTCGACGAACTTCGCGTATTCGGTGTCCCACTTTTTGAGCCACGAAAGGAGCTCTGTGATGATCGTTTCTTCGTCGTCGCCGTGGGCGTTTTTCAGGATCTTGATCGGCCACGCGAGGCTCTCGGCTTTCGCGGCGTACGCGCGGAGCGGCTCGACGATACCCAAGCCGACGCCCTGGATGCCCTCGAAGGCCATTTGTTTCTCTTCGCCGTCGGTGATGCTCGGGTCGATGACGAAGTTGAAGCGGCGAAGCAGCGCGCCTGCGGCGTCAACGCGAGTCTTCTCGTGCTCCTCGAGCTGGGCGCGGCCTTTGTCTGTGCGCTTGAGCTCTTCTTCGTTCTTCACCGGCTGGGCCAAGTCGGCGAGGCCCGCGATGGCCTCTTGGCGATCGTAGTTCTGCGCGCGCTTGTTCGCCGCAGTGTCGCCGAAACGGGCGACCTCCTTGCGAACTTGCGGCGGTTTCTGGCCGAGTTTGTCGGCCTTGTTGTCGCTGCGTTTGAAGAAATCGAAAAGGCCCAAAAAGTTTTTTTTCACCCGAGCGCAACAGGCAATAGCGTCACTTCACGCCCGTTCGTTTGCACTTTGAAGCGAACGTTCTTGCCGCTCTTCTGTTGCTCGTCGGTTTCCATCGACTGGATGCGCGTCTGGAAGGTTTGCTCGGTGATGTGGTCCGTCTGCTCGCCGAGGCCTTTTTTGGCCGTGATGTACTCGCGGTAGATGCGCGCGTAGTACGCGGAGGCAGCCTCGCTCGCGAGGGCGCTGACTTCGCCGGCGTCGAGCCCCGCGACGTTGGGGTGGCTCGCTTGGTCGCCCATGGCCGCTTCCATGGCTGCTGCCGTGGGAGCGCGTGAGATGCGGCCGTCGTCATCGGTGGTGTCTTCTTCGACGCCGAGGAGCTGATTCAAGAGCTGATCGATTCGGAAGGCGAGGCCTCCGAGCTCGGCGTGCTCCATCTGGAAGCGCTTGTCGGTTTGGCCGTTGATGATCGCGAGCAGGCCTTCTTCGAGGCGCGCGATCGGCGACGAAATGTAGCTGCCGAGCAGCCAGCCGCCCATCAGTGTGAGCACGATACCGAGCGCCATCACGTAGAGAACCGGCATCGCGAGGCTGCCTGCGTCGGGAATGAGGAGAGAGGGCTCGGTCGCGATGAGGACCTTGCTCTTGCCGTCGCCGAGACCTTCGAGGGGCGCGGTGCCGACCATCATGTCCCCCGCTTGCACGGCGTCGACGTGACCTTTGTCGAGCACGGAGTGCACGGACTCCATCGCGCCCTTGTCTTTTTCGCTCTTGGTAACTGCGTCGTCGAGCGAGACCGTGTTGGCGCTCGAACGCGCGAGGATCGTCACGGCGTCTTTGTTGGTCGCTGCGAGGACGATCGGGCGACCGGTGGTGGCGTCGGCGACGCGGCCGAGCTCGTCCGAAAGGAGGATGCCGACGATCAAACCGCCGACGACCTGGCCCTTTTCGTTTTTGACGGGCACATACGACGCGAGCACCTGATCGACGTTGTTCGACCAGACGTCGCTGCCGGCCGCGCCCTTTTGAATGGCCGCTTTGTAGACCGGATAGGTCGCGCCGAGGTCTTCTTTGCGGCGAAGATCCGAGCCATTTCGGCCGATCGTCATGCCTTTCGCGTCCGTCAGAATGACGAGCGACGGAACGCGACCTTCGAAATCCGGGGCAGTCTTTGCGGCCGAAACGATGGCGTCGCACAGCTGCGTTGCCGAGGTGCCGGCGGCCGTGGGATCGGCTTTATTGAGGGCATCGGTGGCGGCTGCCTCGGCGGCCTTCACCGTGAGCCAACGCTCGACCTTGAGGCCATCGAGCTGGAGGCGGGCGGCGGCGCCCAGGGCGTTGTGTTTGGCCTCTTCGAGGAGAGGAGCGGGCCTCGACGCTTCGGCGAGAATCGACGAGCGGACCATCACGAACGCCAGAACACCGACGATCGCTACGATGAGCGCGTTCACTGCGATGATCTTGTTACGCATGGGCGGCTCGACGCTACCATCGGACCGCATGGCGGAAAAGCCGAATGCGTACCTCGTGGACGACGCGATCTTCGACCGCCACGAGCCGCTTGGTTATCACCCGGAGCGGCCTGAAAGGCTTGCCGCAGGCCGCGCTGCGGTCGCGCACGCCGCGGCGACCTGGACGCACGTGGAAGCGCGCGAGGCCGATTCAGCCGATTTGGAACGTGTGCATGATGCACGTTTCGTCGAGGCGCTCGAACGACTCCGCGGTCGAACCGGGATGATTGATCCCGACACTTACGTGAGCACGCAAAGCGTCGATGCCGCGAGGCGCGCGGCAGGCGGCGCCGTCGCGATGGTGGATGGCATGATGAAGACCGGAGCGATGGGCGTCGCGCTCTTGCGCCCACCGGGACACCACGCATGCCCGGATCACGCGATGGGTTTCTGTTTGCTGAACAACGTCGCCATCGCCGCGGCGCATGCGCGCGCGAACGGAGCCAAACGCGTCGCGATCGTCGACTACGACGTGCATCACGGAAACGGAACGCAGGAAATGTTCTACCGCGATCCGAGCGTGCTCTATGTGTCGCTGCACCAGTATCCGTTTTATCCGGGCACCGGCGCAGCCGACGAAACCGGCGAAGGCGAAGGCGAAGGCTACACGGTGAACGTGCCGCTCATGGCGGGCGGCGGCGACGCCGTGTATCGCGCCGCGTTCGATCGCATCGTGATGCCCGTGCTCGAAGAGTACGCGCCCGATTTGATTTTGGTGAGCGCAGGCTTCGACGCCGCTGCGCGCGATCCACTCGCGGAGATGACGCTCAGCGCGAACGGCTACGGCTACATGACGCAAAAGCTCGGAGAGCAAGCGCGTCGATCCGCCGGTGGCCGCATCGCGCTCGTGCTCGAAGGCGGCTACGATCTCGTTGCGCTCGAGACGGGCCTCGACGAATCGATGCACGCTCTCTTCGAAGGCCGCACCTACGATATCGCTAACGAAAGCGCGAGCTCCGATGTCGAGCGCGCAGCGGCCGTTGCGCGAAAGCGCTGGAAGATTGGTTAGGTCAGGGTATGCTCCGCGCCGTTTCACGGTGGCCGTAGCTCAGTTTGGTAGAGCGCTGGATTGTGGCTCCAGCTGTCGCGGGTTCGAGCCCCGTCGGTCACCCCGCATTTGAGCAAACTTGGTTTCAGCATGGCCGGCGGTGGTGCGCTCGCCTTCACGGCCCTCCTTGCGTGGGTGATCACGGCGCGGCCGCAAACGCGTCCGTTTGCGAGCCCCATGCCCGCTCCGACCCTCGTGCAAGAAGAGCTCGGGCCGGTCGAGCCGTGGTGTGCGCCCGAGCTCGAGGCGGTCCCGGGCAGTGGGTGCTACGTCGATCCGGGCAAACACGGCGCTACGCTCGTCGTCTATTTGCACGGGCGGTACTCGCCCGAGATGGTCGCCGAAGAGCTCGATCGGCAATCGCGCCTCGCGCGCCTTGCTCGCGCGCGGGGGTTTGCGGTGCTTGCGCTTCACGGTGTCCAAGGCGAATGCAACGGCCCCGAGCTCGCGACCTATTGGTGTTGGCCGAGCAACGAGCGCAACGCGACGGACGGCGCCGCCTTCGCGACACACGCTGCGCTCGCCATTGCGAGCGTGCGGGAGAAGCTCGGCCCCGGTCGCAACGTGTTGCTTGGATTTTCGAACGGCGGATATTTCGCGACGCTCATCGCGACGCGCGAGCTCGTGAAGTTCGACGCGATCACGATCGCGCACGCGGGCCCCGTCGAGCCGACGCATGCCGTGGGTCGCGCTGTGCCGATGCTTCTCATCACCGCCGACGATGACGCCTCCGATCCGGACATGCAGCGCCTCGACGACGAGCTATCGCGCGAGAGCTGGCCACACGTCTTGATCGCGCGCGAAGGCGGTCACGCGTTGCCCGATTGGGACATCGACTCCGCCCTGACGTTCTTCGAACGCACGGGAAGGGAAACGCTTCCGCTGTCGCCGCCGCTCGCGAGTCGCTCGCATCGCCCGCGCGTCGCGCCGCCCGACGCGGACGCCGATGCCGACGCGAACGCGAACGCCAACGCCAACGCCAACGCGAACGCCAACGCCAACGCCAACGCCAACGCGAACGCCGAGGCTGATCAGTAAGTCACGGCGGCAGCGAAATCCGCGTCAATCGTGCTCGTGATCTTCGCGACCTCCGCAGGTGCGCTGACGATAACCCCAAGCTCGCGGTTGGAATCGAGCGAGTTTGCCGTGAAATTCTCGGAGCCCACGTACGCTAGCGCGCCGTCGGCGACGATCGTCTTGGCGTGCACGTAGGGCGTCGCGAGCTTGCGGACGTCGATGCCGTCGTTTTTCAGCGACTGCACGGCATTGGCCTGGGCGGTCGTCGGCGAATCGTCGGAGAGCACGACGCGCACAGCTAGACCGCGATCATGCGCGGCGATGATCGCGTTGACGATGGCGGCGTCGCTGAGCTCTTCGCCTTCGATGTCGATCGTTTGCGTCGCGTTGTTCAGGAGCGCGAGGAGCCCATCGCGTGCGTTCACCGGTGCGACGAGAAGCTTGCCCACGGGCGTGACGCTCGTGCCCGTGAAATCCGCGTCGAAGATTTGCTCGGCCTCGGCGACGTCGTCCGGGTCTTGATCGAGCACGAGGTACTCGCGGTTCGAGGTTGGCGAGCTGTAGGTCACGTTCATCGTCATGATCCACGCGGTGGTGCCGTCGATGATGACGGCCTTTTCGTGCGTGTATACGAACGACGACGGCGCCCACACGACGTTCACGCCGCCGGCCGCGAGCTGGCTGAACACGGTCGCGTTGCTCGTCGATGCGTCGGGAAATTTCTGATTGAGCACGACCTTCACGTCGCGCCCGTTTTTCTTTTGCGTGATGAGCGCTTGGATGAACGACGACGACGTCAGCAGATACATCGTCATGTGAATCGACGACTGCGCGGCGTTGATGGCGGAGAGAAGCGTCTGCGCGTTGTCGCTGGGCTCGACGATGATGATCGCGTTCGATGTCGTCGTCGCAGGCTCTTCGTCGCCGGCGTCGTCGGGGCCGGCATCTGTCGTTGGATGCTTCTTCGTGCACGCGAGCGCGCAGGCAAGAAGCGCCAAAGCCCACAGCCGAGACATCATCGAGAGCGTAACAGCCACATGTGGTAAGCGCGAGGCATGAGCAAGATCGACACGCTCTGCATCCACGCGGGGCAAGAGCCCGATCCTCGTTCAGGCGCGGTGATGACGCCGATCGTACTCTCCAGCACGTTCGCCCAAGACGGGCCAGGCGTGCACCGTGGCTACGATTATTCGCGCGCAGGCAACCCGACGCGCACCGCGCTCGAAGAGTGTCTCGCCGCGATCGAAAGCGGAAAACACGCCATCGCGTTCGGCAGCGGTTGCGCGGCCACGACCACCGTCTTGCTGATGCTGAAGAGCGGCGACCACGTGCTCGTCGGCGACGACGTCTACGGCGGAACGTTTCGCATCTTCGACAAGGTCGTCAAAGACTTCGGCATCGAAGCCACCTTCCTCGACATGACGGATCTCTCCGCCGTGAAGAAGGCGATGCGCAAGAACACGCGACTCGTGTGGATGGAGACGCCCTCGAACCCAATGCTGAAAATTTTCGACATCGCGGCCATCGCGGAGATCGCGCGCGCCGGTGGCGCTTCGCTTTGTGTCGACAACACGTTCGCGACGCCTGTCTTGCAGCGGCCGCTCGAGCTCGGCGCGACGATGGTCGTCCACTCGATGACGAAATATTTGAACGGCCACTCCGACGTCGTCGCTGGTTGCGTGATGACGAGCGACGACGCCATCGCAGAGCGTCTCCACTTTTTGCAGAAAGCCGTCGGCGCAGTGCCGAGCCCGTTCGATTGCTACATGGTGCTGCGCGGGCTCAAGACGCTCGTGGTGCGCGTCCAAAGGCACGTGCAGAATGCAACCAAGTTGGCGGGCTGGCTTGCGTCGCACCCGCAGGTGGCGAAGGTCATGTTTCCGGGGCTCGGCAGTCACCCCGGGCACGCGCTCGCGCAGAAGCAGATGAGCGGCCCAGGTGGGATGATCAGCTTCGAGCTCCGTGGCGGGCTTCCCGCGGCGACGTCCTTCTTGAAAGCACTCCGCATTTTCGCCTGCGCCGAAAGCCTTGGCGGCGTGGAATCGCTCGCCGAGCACCCCGCCATCATGACGCACGCGAGCCTCGAGCCCGAAGCCCGACGAGCCCTCGGCATTGGGGATGGGCTCATTCGCCTGTCGGTCGGCATCGAAGATGGCGGCGACCTCCAAGGCGATCTCGAGCGCGGTTTCCACGCCGCACGCTGAAAGATTCGCGTGGAGGCGGAAGGCGCGCTATTCTTCGCGCATGAGCTCTGTGCTTTCGAAGTGCGTTTCGTTCGCTGTTGTTGCTGCAGGAATCTCGGTCCTCGCGTGCGGCGGAAACAACGCCGTCCCCCAGGGTATCATCGCGTCGAACGTACAACCAAACGGCGCCAGCACCGGCACGTGCGGTAGCCCAGAGAAGTTCATCTACATCCCCGAGTCGGCCGACATCCCTGGTCCGAACACGGACGTCAGCTCGAACATCGTGCAAACCGCAACGGGCGACGTCCTCGTCTCGTGCTCGGTCGTCCCGAGCACCAACGGCGGCTTCGACGTCAGCTTGACGGCGAACATCACTGGCGGCGTTTCGCCTGGCACGCTCAACATCAGCGGCCACTTCACAGCACGTGGGCGCGACACGAGCGGCGGCGACGCAGGCCTCGGCAAACCCAACGCCGACGGCACGACGATGCCGAACATCAACGGCGACTTCTTGGATGAAACAAAGCACCTGAAGCAAGCCAACTGCTTCGCCCAATACGTCCACGTCGACAACGGTGAACCGGGCACGCCACTGCCCGACGAAGCCGACACGTTCGCCGACGACAAGGGCGGGAAAATTTGGGCGAGCATCTTCTGCGGCACGCCGCAGCAAATCAAATCCGGCGCGCAAGGGAACGACGCCTGTAAAACGAGCGCCACGTTCCGCTTCGAGAACTGCACCTCCAAAGGGTCGAACTAGTTTTTCTCTTCGCTGAGTCGATAGAGAATCGCGCGCACCTCGGTGGCGACTTCGAGCTCGGGGCGCGTGTCGAGGTAGGCCGCGAGATATTTTTGCGCTGCGATCGCGTCACCGCGCTCGAGATACGCGAGGCCCACGGCGTGGAGCGCGTCCGGGTCGCCTGGCACTTGGCTGAGCGCGCGTGACGCTTCGACGATCGCTTCCTTCGCATCGCCGAGCTGACGCAAAATGTGACTGAGCGCGATGCGCGCCCCCATGTGCTCGGGCGCGAGACGCAAGGCTGCGCGATACGCGTCGCGCGCGGTGTCGAGCTCGCCAACCTCGTAGAGGCCAATGCCTAAAAAATAGAACGCGTACGGGTTTTCGGGCGCGGCCTGGATGACCTTGCGAAGCTCGATGAGCGCGTCGCGGTAACGCTCTTCGTAGAGGAGCTCGGTTGCCTCTTCTACGGCGTCCCAGTAGGCCTTGTCGTCTGCTTCCGAAATGGGCACCCTGCAAGGCATAAGTCCCGCGCGGCGCGAGGACAACGCGTTTTTCGTGATCGCGTGCGGGCTCACCGCCGTCGCGGCGGCTGCGTTTTACGTTCCGGGTCGCGCGGCGTGCGGTGGAGCCTTTCCCGTTCCGCTCGACGACGCCTTCATCCACTTCGATTTTGCGCGCTCGCTGTGTCGTGGCTCGCCGTTCGCGTGGATCGCCGGCCAAGGGTTCAGCTCGGGCGAGACTGCGCCGCTCTATGCGGTCGTGCTCGCGTTCGGATGGGCGATCGGATTTCGCGGCGCCGCGCTTGCGCCATTCGCGGCGATCGTGGCGTGCGTGTCGATTGCCTCTGCCATGGTGTCGTTGCGATCGCTCATCCGTGGCGCGCCGTGGGTCGTTGCGTGCGGCGCGGCCGCGCTCGTCGTGTCGATTGGCGCGCTCGATTTTGCGTTTTTTTCCGGGATGGAAGTCGCGCTCTTTGCGGCGCTCGCCGTGCGAGCGTTCGTGCTCGCCGAACGAATGATGCGCGCTCCGCCGCATCTGCGCGCTCGAGCGCAATGGCGTCTCGGCATGCTAGGCGCGCTGCTTGTGTGGGTGCGGCCGGAGGCGGCGGTCGTCGTCGCGGTGCTGTCGGTGCTTGCTGCGCGTCACGCGCGATCGCAATCGCCGCTTGGTGCGCTCGCTCGTGTTGCGCTTCCGGGCGCGCTCGCGACGGCGTCCATCGCGGCGCTCAACTGGACCATGACGGGCGATTTTGCATCGGCGGGCGCGCGCCTCAAGCTCTTGTCGTCGAATCCGTATTTGAGCGATCTCGATCGCGCACGCGAGCTCGTGCTCAACATCGTGAACTTCTGGTGGCGCGTCATCGAAGCGAGCGCCGTGTTCGATCCGCGTCTCGTGTGGGTGCTCGGCGCGTGCGCTCTTGCGCCACTCTTGTCGGCGCGCACACGCGATCTCGGGGCGGCGCTGCTCGCGTCTGCGGTTTTGTTTGCGGTGCTCGTGTCGTTCAACGGTGCGGCGAGATTTCAGGGGTTTCGTTACTACGCGCCCGCGCTCGTGATGCTCGTGTGCGCCGTCGCGCTCGGCTTGTCGGTGATCGCGCGGCGCTTCGGTGCAGCGGTTTCGCTGGTCGTCGTCGTCGTTCTCGCGGGAGGCGCCGCAGCTCGCGCGGAAACCTCGATTCGATTTTTTCGCGACGCGAGCGCCAACATTCACGACCAACAAATGCGCGTCGGCGAAAAGCTCCGCACGCTGGGTCCTCCCGGTGCGCGCGTGCTCATCAACGATGCGGGAGCCATCCCATGGGTTGCCGATCGGGGAGCCGTCGATGCGCTCGGCCTCGGCGGATATCGCCTCTTGCCATTCACACGCGCGGCACTGAGTGGTGAGGCATCGATGCTCGAGCTCGTTCAGCGCATGGCGCCAGCCGATCGGCCCGCGCTCATCGCCGTCTACCCGAATTGGTTCCCTGCGGTGACGCAGTACTTCGCGCGTGAGATCGACCACGTCACCATCGAGCACAACGTCATCTGCGGCGGGCCCACGAAAATCATCGCGCTTGCAGATTGGACGCCGCTCGATTCGGACACGCCTCCCGCGAACGTGATCGACGACATCGACATCGCCGACATCGAGAGCGAAGCCGCACACGCCTACGCTTCGCCGGCTCCTCGGGGCGGCTGGGCCACAGCGAACGTGATCGCGCACGTGTTCGATGGCGGACGCATCATCCCAGCTGGCGAAACCGAGTCGTTCGACGCACATGCATCGGGCACGCTCGTCATGCGAAGCGACGAAGCGATCGACGCCACGGTTCAAGATATGGATCTCGTCGCCGACCACATCACCGGCGCATGGACGATCGCAACATGCTCGGTCGAACGCGGCCGCGTCGTCGTTCGCGCACGCAAACCACTCCGCGATTTCCACCTGTGGATCGTCGCGCGCTAGAGAGGCCGCGGGCGTGTGCGGGGCGGGAAGCCGAAGGCCGTGTAGACCTCGGCCGGGATGCGCATCGGGCGGCCCGAGGTGATGTCGATGAAGCCCCACGTCGTCACCGCGCGCGCGATCACGATCTCGTCTGCCGTGCGCACGATCTCGTACCGTCGCTCCGATTTCGCGGCCATCACGTTGGCGACGTGCGTTCGCACTTCGAGCGCGTCACCGCGTAGCGCAGACCGCAGGTAATCAATTTCGTGGCGCCGCACGACAAAAACACCGCCGAGCGAAATGTAGCGCGCGTAAGTCAGCCCCACAGACGCTGAGTGGGCGACTGCGGCGTCTTGCAACCAGCGCACGTACAGGATGTTGCTCGCGTGTCCGAGCTCGTCCAGGTCCGATTCCGCGACCGTGATGGCATGACGAAAATTCATCGCAAACCCCGCGTTTTCTAGCACGGAACGTGCAGCGTAAGGTCTCGTGGCGATGGTTCCGGTGGAAACGCTCGCAACTTTGCGCGAGGTGGTTCTCGCGCGATTCGATCTCGCGGACGTCGTTCCGCGAGCGAAGCGCGGCGAAACGGTGGAGGACGTCGTCGTCTTCGTGCACGGCTTTCTCGCCACCGCCGGCGTGTTTCGTCCACTGCGCGAGCGCTTGCAACGCGAAGCCAACGCGCACATCGCGAGCTTCTCTCACGTGCCTGGCGCTTCGGTCGCGACGATCGCTCATGCGCTCGGCAAGCTCGTCGCGAAGCTGCCCGTCGGCGCACGCATTCACGTCGTGGGTCACAGCTTGGGCGGCGTCGTTGCGCGCTACTACGTGCAAGAGCTCGGCGGTCACGCGCGCATCACGCAAACGATCGCGCTCGCCGCGCCGTTCGGTGGGGCACCGGTCGCGTCGCGCATTCCACTTTTCGTCGGACGCGATCTCCGACCCAAGAGCGATCTGCTCGCACGCATTCGCTCGCGCGCATCGGACTTCGGCGTGCCTCACCTCTCCATCGCCGGCACCGACGATCGCACCGTACCGCACGAAGCCGCGCTCGCGTTTCCGCACGGCGAGCGCATCAGCTTGCCGGGTCGTGGCCACAACACGCTGCTCTTCGATGAAGAAGTCGCGCGCATCGTGGTCGCACGCGTCCGCGCGTACCAACTTCTCTAGCCCGCGCGGCGCTTCGTGGTGCTGCGTGCGGTGGGCGGCGCTTGCGTGAGCCCGTCGAGTGTGAGGCCGAGCGCTTCGGCGATCTTCGAGGCGACGTAGAGCGACGCACCGAGCTCGCCACGCTCGAGCCGCGCGACGTAGTTGCTCGACAGCCCCGAGGCTTCGGCGAGCTCCACTTGTGTCCAGCCCTTGGTCTGGCGTGCGAGGCGGATCCGATCACCAACGCCTGACGCGAACGCGTCGGGTTCGTTTGCCCACCCTGCGTCAGTCTTCACCCGCTTGCCGGTTTGAGCGGTCACGCGTCGAACGATAGCAGATGGGCTCATTGAGAGGTAGCGTGTCTCGTCGGGTGAGAGACGTCGACGTCGGTCAGATCATCGCGGGAAAGTACGCGCTCAAACGCCTTCTTGGTGTTGGTGCGATGGGACAGGTGTGGGCCGCTCGACACCAAGAGCTCGAGCAGGATTTCGCAGTGAAGCTGATGGTGCCCGCCACGTCAGAAGCATCGATTCACGCCCAGGAAGGCGAAGAGACCGCGCTCAAACGCTTCCGCAACGAGGCCCAGATTGCCGCGGCGCTTTCACGGAAAAGCCGGCACATCGTGGGCGTCAGTGATTACGGGGTCGACGACGGCATCGCTTATCTCGTCATGGAGCTGCTCCGCGGTGACGGCCTCGAACGGCGCATCGGTTCCGGCCGCCGACTCTACCCATCGGAAGTGAGCACCGTCGCGACGCAAATCGCGCGAGGTCTTACAGTGGCACACGATGAAGGTGTCACGCACCGTGACCTGAAACCGGCCAACGTGTTTCTCACGAAGACCGAAGAGGGTGAGCTGCTCGTGAAGCTCCTCGATTTCGGCATCGCGCGCATGGCGCGCAGCATCGTGCAGCCAAACGAATCGCGCACACCGACGAAGCTGACCATCAACGGTCTGGTTCTCGGAAGCCCCGGCTACATGAGCCCCGAGCAGGCGATGGCGGATTCACCCGATGCGCGCGCAGACGTTTGGTCGCTCGCGGTCGTTGCGTATGAGGGGCTCGCCGGCGCGACACCATTCGATGCGCCGGGCGTCGACGAAACGATTCTTCGCATCTGCAACTTTCAACCGACGCCGCTCTCGACGCTC
This sequence comes from Polyangiales bacterium, assembly GCA_038239005.1. Classification (GTDB taxonomy): domain Bacteria; phylum Myxococcota_A; class Polyangia; order Polyangiales; family Polyangiaceae; genus DASXHD01. The sequence continues at coordinate 414 of JBBSFE010000081.1, read as the reverse complement.
TTGCCCGACGCATCGCCGGCGCTCTCCGCGGTGTTCGCGCGCGCGTTCACACGCAACATCGCAGAGCGTTTCCAAACGCCCACCGACTTCGCATTGGCTCTCGCATCGGCTTTGCCGCAGCCTTCGCGCGAGCTCGTTTCGGTGCGGCCGCCTTCGCCCGTCAACGCGTCGCAGGCCACCGAAATCGCCGGCGTGTCTCTGAAGGTGCCGATGCGATCGCGAAAGATCGTGCCGGCCGTGACGATCGGTGTCGCTCTCGCCTTGGCGCTCGGCGCGTTCGTCGCGTTGCGAACATCATCACGCACGCCCGGTGAGGCGACACCCAAAACGCTCGCGTCGCATCAAACCCCGAGCGCGACGACTCCAAACATTCCGCCGCCGCAGCCTTCGATCAGCGCAGTCATGATGGATCTC
>JBBSFE010000080.1:0-30519 GCA_038239005.1 Polyangiales bacterium | reverse complement strand
GTGCGCTGCGCGAGCACATCGATGCCTACATGCGAAGCTGGAACAAGGCACCAACGCCGTTCGCATGGACGAAGCCCGCAAACGCCATCATCAACTCACACCGTCGAATGCTTGATCGCATCTCGACGGCGGTGCACTAGTGGCCGCGCTCATCACACTCACCGGCGTGTCCAAGGACTACGTCGGCGGGGGTGGCGTGGTTCACGCGCTCCGCGAGGTCGATCTCGTGATCGAGCGCGGCGAGTTCGTGGCCGTCGTCGGGCAGAGCGGCTCCGGCAAGTCGACGCTCATGAACATTCTCGGCTGCCTGGACCGCCCCACGAAAGGCACCTACGAGCTCGCCGACATCGAAGTGGGCGGGCGCAGCAACGACGGGCGTGCGCTCGTTCGCAACCATCTCATCGGCTTCATTTTTCAGGGTTTCAACTTGCTACCCCGCACGACCGCCCTCGAGAACGTCGAGCTGCCGCTGCAATATCGCGGCGTGCCGGTGCGTGAGCGTCGTGCGCGCGCGAAGGCGTCGCTCGCGGCCGTCAATCTCGCCGATCGCATGGATCACACGCCCAACCAGCTCTCGGGCGGCCAGCAGCAACGCGTCGCGATTGCGCGTGCGCTCGTTTCCGATCCGCCGCTCCTTCTCGCCGACGAGCCCACCGGAAACCTCGACACACGCACGAGCCTCGAAGTGCTCGCGCTCCTCCAGCGACTCAATCGCGAGCTCGGCATCACGATTTGTCTCGTGACGCACGAGCAAGACATCGCCGCGTGTGCGAATCGCGTCATCTCCTTTCGCGACGGCCGAATGGTGTCCGATGTTCGCCAGGCCACGCCACACGATGCCGCCGGCGAGCTCGCAGCACTCCCGCCGCCGGAAGTCTCCACCGAAACGGAAGACGCCCACGACGCGCACGCCCACGAAGCCCACGCCGCGCGCTCGCCCGTTCCGTGGACGGCCTATCTCGGGATGCTCCTCGGGTGGGCCATCGGCATGCTCGTCGGTTACATGTATTGCGCAACGATCTTGGGCCATCAATCGGCTCCGGTACGCATCGGATTTGCCGTTGTCGTGCAGGCGTGGCTCGCGGCGCGGTTCGCGCACTCGAAGCTCGATCACCCGCTATCGACATCGCAGCGCTTGCGACTCGTGACGAACTACACGGGCGTCGAGCTCGCGCTCATCGGCATCGGCGTCGTCGTCGCGGTCGCTCTCAACAAGCTTCCACGGACGATTTTCGCGGACGCACACATTGGGTCCATCGTCGCCATTCAGCTTCTCGTCGTCGCTGCGATCGTGCTCGCGCGTTATCTCCTGCTCATGCTCTTCTCGACGAAGCGCCCCGCACGCCGTGAGGCGCACACGTGACCGTCGTTCTCGGGGCGCTCGTCACGGCCCTCTCCGCGCTGGCGCGCAACAAGCTGCGCGCGGTGCTGACGCTGCTTGGCATTTTGATCGGCACGGCCGCGTTCGTGATCGTGTGGGCGCTCGGCAGTGGGGCGTCGAGCTTCATCGGCGGCAAGGTCAGCGATCTCGGCGCGAACATTTTGTACGTCTTCCCGCAACCGACGCAGGCCTCGGGCGCGCGCGCGAAAACGGTCGGGCGCATCACCGAGAACGACGGCAAAGCGATCGCGCGCGAAGCGGTCAGCGTCGCGGGTGTCGCGTCGATGCTGTCGACGATGGGCCAAGTCGTCGCGGGCGACAAGAACGTCCAAACGTCTATCTACGGCGTGAATTTGCCCTATTTTTGGATTCGCAAATTCGACATCGACAAGGGCGCGCTTTGGACCGACACCGACGAGCTCGTCAAAACCAAGACGTGCATCCTCGGGCCGACGGTCGCGACGCAGCTCTTCGGCAATCAAGATCCCGTGGGTCGCATCGTTCGCGTCGGCCGCTCTCCGTATCGCGTCGTCGGCGTCACGAAGGCACGCGGCACGTCTCTCTTCGGTGAAGACCAAGACGATCACATCTTCATGCCCATCGGCTCGTTTCGCGCACGCGTGATGCCCACGGCGCCGGGCCGTGTCGACATGCTCATGGCCGCATCGACGTCGGAAGACACCACGAACCGCGCGAACAACCAGATCGAATCGATCTTGCGCCAGCGCCATCGCATCCGCGGTGACTCGGCGAGCGATTTCAAAATCAACTCCCAGGCCGATTTGCAAAGCGCGCAACACGAGATCACGACGCAGCTCTCGTACTTGCTCATCGGCGTGGCGTTCGTCAGCCTCGTCGTCGGCGGCATCGGCGTCATGAACATCATGCTCGTCAGCGTCGCCGAGCGGACGCGTGAGATCGGGATTCGTCTCTCGATCGGCGCGCGCGAAAACGACATCTTGATTCAGTTCCTCGTCGAGGCCGTCGTGCTCAGCTTGATAGGCGGCATTCTCGGGATGATTCTCGGCTCGAGCATGATCATCGGTCTCGGGCTGGCGCTCGACTGGCCCATGGCGCCAAGCGCCGCCGCGCTCCTGTTTGCCGCAGCCGTCAGTGGTGTCATTGGCGTCGCGTTCGGATTCTTGCCCGCGCGCCGCGCGGCGAAGCTCGACCCCATCGAAGCGTTGAGGGTCGAGTGATAAGGAGTGCGCTCATGCTGGCGTTGCGGTCCATTCGGCGCAACAGCCTTCGCGCATCGCTCACGGTGCTCGGCATTTTGATTGGCGTCGCGGCAGTCGTCATCGTCACCGCCCTCGGTGACGGCGCACGCAAATCGGTCGGCAGCCAGATCGAATCGCTCGGGTCGAACTTCATCATCGTCTTCCCTCAACAATCGAATGCGTCCGGCGCGCGCGGCGCACAAGGCGGTGGCGTTCGGCTCACCGAGGAGGACGGTCGCGTGATCAAGCGCGAAGCCGTCAGCATTGCGGCCGTTGCGCCGGTGCTGCGGGCGCAAGCGCAGTTCGTCTATGGAGACAAAAACGTTTCGACGAGCGCCATCGGCACGAACCGAGATTTTCTCGTCGTGCGCAGCTGGAAGGTCCACTCGGGCGCGATGTGGGAAGAGTCCGACGAGGTCCTGAAATCGAAAGTGTGCCTCCTCGGCGAGACGGTCAAAAAAAATCTCTTCGGCGACCAAGACCCTATCGGTCGCTTTATCCGCGTCGATCGCTACTCGTACCGCATCCTCGGCGTGCTCGATCCCAAAGGCCAAGCACCGATCGGCGGCGATCAAGACGACGTCGTTGTGATGCCCATCGGCAGCATGCGCGCGCGCATTTTCCGTACGCCTCCGGGTTTCGCGGGCGCGCTCATGATGTCGGCGACATCACCCGAAACGAACGACCGCGCCGTGTCGCAAATCGACTCGATTTTGCGGCAGCGCCACCACATCGTTGACGGTCGCGAGCCCGACTTCGCCATCCGCACCCAAAAAGAATTTCTCGCGCTCCAGCAAACCGTTTACGGCGCGCTCACGCTTTTGCTCACACTCGTCGCGCTCGTGAGCCTCGTCATTGGCGGCATTGGCGTGATGAACATCATGCTCGTGAGCGTCACGGAGCGAACGCGCGAAATCGGAATTCGCATGGCGATCGGCGCGCGAGAACGCGACATTCGCTGGCAATTCCTGACCGAAGCCATCGTGCTCTCGTTTCTCGGCGGCCTCTCCGGCGTGATCGTCGGCCTCGCCGTGGTCCCCGTCATTGGTTGGATCAAAGAAATCTCGATGAGCATCTCGCCGGTCGCGATGATCATCAGCGTCCTCGTCAGTGGCATCACCGGCGTCGTCTTCGGCTTCTTCCCTGCGCGGCGCGCCGCGAAGCTCGACCCCATCGAAGCGCTCCGCCGGGAGTAACTCGAAGTAGGATCAGTCACACACAGGGGCGGCAACGGTCTTGCCGTCCGCCACTGCGGCGGCTGCTTCGAGGAGCCTGCGTGCGGAGGGCGTGTCGACGCGGAAGCCCGTCGTCGTGTGCTTGTCGGAGTTGTCGGGATCGTCTTGGTGCGAGACGATTCCGACGAGGCCGCCTGCGCCGTCGACGAAGCCGCCACCGACGTCGCCTTGGCACAGACCGATTTCGACTTCGATGGCGTCGGCTTGTCGCTCGAGCACTGCGCCGAGGCGCTGCGCGATCGGGCGGTGCTCGTTCTTGCAGCGGCCGAAGCCCATCGCTTGCACGGTTCCGCCGGGCGCCGGCGCCGTCGCGACCTTGAGTGCGACAATCCAATCGATGGGCTCGTCGAGGATGAGGATGGCGGCGTCGAGCTTTTTCCACTCGCACGAAGGCGTGACGACTTTCGCGACGTGACGTGCCGTCCACGTGAGTGATGTCGATGCGACCTCGACGCGCCATGCGTCAGTGTCCGTGATCGAGACAATGCCGGTGACGTCGAGCAGGCACTGATGCGCCGTGATGACTTCTTTCGGGCCGATCACGATGCCCGAGCAAATGTCTTTCGGCGTGTGCACGTGCGCGGTTGCGCGCTCTTGAACGGTTTGCACCATCGGGTGCTCGGGCTCGGTCACGCTTTCGTCGTCGGGGAGGCTGATGGTGTCGTCGTTGTGTTGGTGCGAGCTCGTGTTGTTGGTGCGCGGGTCGTCGTAGTTGGCCACACCAATTTGGGTCGCGCCGCACGCGGAGGCCGTGACGAGAAGGCCCACGAAAAAACGCATCGAAATTATTCCGACCACATCGAGAGGGCGTATGGCCCATCCCCGATGCCAACGCTCACGGCGATAGTGGCGTCCGTGTCGTCGACGAAGCACATCGCTTCATCGGGCGCGAGGATCGGCGAGACGTCGTCGGTGTGATACTCGGCGATCGCCATGCCTTCCGCGTCGGTGATGACGGCGACGAGCGACTTCACGGTGCCGCCCGTCACGCCGTAGAGGCGGTAGCAGTGCTTCGCTTGCCCGTGGAATTTGTAGACGATGGGTTGCGACGAAATCGCGTTCTGCGTTCCGCCCATCGCGGCGCCTGCCGAGTGCGTCTTCGTTGCCGATGCGCACGCGCTTCCGAGTGCGTCGACCGCTTTGTTCGGATCGCCCGCGGGGTGAAACGCGAGGTGACACGCGGCCCAATCGGCGTGCTCTTTGCGCTGCGTGTGTTTGCTCGCGAGCGCGAACGGCGGCGGATTTTTCACGTCGGTGGGGAGCGTCGATACGAGGTGCATCGGGAGCGCTGCATCGGCGCCGCCATCGGTGCTCGTCGTGGGGATCTTCGAACCGGGCCCGCCGCATGCCAATACGAGTCCCGCGCACGCAATCATCCGCCGCATCGAGCCGCACCGTACCATAGGTCCGAGTGCTAATACGCTACGGGTGAGGGTTCTCTCCGTCGATGCAGTGCATCCCGATGCGCGCGCCATTTCCGAGGCTGCGGATGTGCTGCGCTCGGGGCGCGTCGTCGTCTTTCCGACGGAGACAGTCTATGGCCTCGGCGCGCTCGCGCTCGACCCAGAAGCGGTGAAGCGCGTGTACGCGGTGAAGGGCCGGCCGCCGACGCATCCGCTCATCGTTCATGTCCTCGATGAGGACGCTGCGAAAAAACACGCAGCCGAATGGCCGGCGCTCGCCGAAGCACTCGCGCGCGCATTTTGGCCGGGCCCGCTCACGCTCGTCGTGCCGAAGGGAAAAGATCTTCCGCTCGCGGTCACCGGCGGAGGCGATGCGGTCGCGTTGCGTGTGCCATCGCACGCCGTTGCGCGCGCGCTTCTCGCGGCCGTGGGCGAGGCGATCGTTGCGCCGAGTGCGAACCAATATCAGTCGCTCTCGCCGACGCGCGCCGAGCATGTCGTCGCGCAGCTCGAAGGCCAAGAATTGCTCATCCTCGATGGCGGGCCTTGTCCGAGCGGGATCGAATCGACCGTCGTCGACGTGCGTGGAGCGGAGCCACGCGTCCTTCGTCCCGGAGCGCTGACGATCGAAGCGCTACGCGCCGTGGTTCCGTCACTTCAGTTCACGCGCAGCGCGATCAAGGACGATCGCGCCGTGCGCGCGGCGCCAGGCCAAGGCACGCGACACTACGCGCCGAAAGCCGCGCTCGTGCTTGCTCGAGATCGACGCGCAGCACTCGCTCTCGCGACCGAGCGCGTCGCTGCCGGCGAGAGCATTGCGCTCGTCTTGTTCGGCGAGTCGCGGCGTCGCGACGAGCCCGATCCCGGCACGGCGATCCACGTCCTTCCGCGGACGCCGGCGGGCGCGGGCGCGGCGCTCTATGCGCTGCTTTACGAGCTCGACGCGAAAAACGCCGCGCGAATCGTCGTGGAAGAGCCCCCGAACGAGCCCGGCTGGGAAGCGGTCGCCGATCGCCTTCGCAGGGCGGCTGCCTTGCCAGGCGAAATACTTTAGGTATATAGCTTCCACCTCGCATGGCGCTGTCGGGAAAGGTCGCCGTCGTTACAGGTGGAGGTCGCGGCATTGGCGCTGCGGTCGCGCGCAGGCTTGCGCGTGAAGGCGCTCGTGTCGTCATCCTCGACCGCGAGCGCACACCCGTCGCCGCCGAAATTGGCGCCATCGATCTCGACTGCGATCTCACAGACCAAACTTCACTCGATCGCGCCTTCTCGGAAATGCGCGCACGCGCGGGCGAAGCGGCCGTCGTCGTGCAGAGCGCGGGCATCGGCGAGAGCGCGCCCTTCGCGAAAACCACGGACGAGATCTGGAACCGCGCCATGGCGCTCAACGTCACCGCGCCGTTCCGTGTCGCGCGCGCTCTCGTTCCCGCAATGATCGCTGGGAAGTGGGGTCGCATCGTCAACGTCGCGTCGATTGCGGGTCTCGTCGGCCAGGCATACGTCGCGGCGTATTGCGCGTCGAAGCACGGCCTCGTCGGCCTCACGCGCGCGATGGCAGCCGAGCTCGCCAAGACGGGCGTTACCGTCAACGCGGTGTGCCCCGGCTTTGTCGACACGGAGATGACCGCGAAAACGATCGCGAACATCGTCTCGAAGACAAAGCGCACGCCTGAAGAGGCGCGACGCAGTCTCGAAGAGATGAACCCACAGCGCCGGCTCATCGAGCCGGACGAAGTGGCGGAAGTGGTGGCGATGCTCTGCGGCGATGGCGCACGCGGCATCAACGGGCAGGCGATTCCAATCGACGGCGGACAGGTGGTGATCTCATGACTGAAATCGTTTCTCTCTCTAACATGCCGAAGCCGCGCGGTTACGCCGACGGCCTCATCGTCCCCAGCGGACGCATGCTCTTCATCTCCGGCCAGATCGCGTGGGACAAGGATGCCCACATCGTTTCGCCGGATTTCGCAACGCAGTTTCTCGCCGCGCTCGACAACGTGATCAACGTCGTTCGCACGGCGGGCGGCGGCACGCAGCACATCGTGAAGCTGCTCGCATTCGTGACCGACCTCGACGCTTATCGCGGCGGTACCAAAGCGATCGGCGAAGGTTGGCGCACGCGCATGGGCAAGTACTACCCAGCGATGAGCCTCGTGAAGGTCGCGGGCTTGCTCGAGCCGGGCGCGCTCGTCGAGATCGAAGGCATCGCGGTGCTTCCGTGAGGGGAGAGGTTGCCGCGCTTTCGGAGCGCCGCCGAGACATCGCCGTGAGCGCGTGGGTGCGCATGCTCGAATGCCACGCGAAGGTTCTCGTTACGCTTCGTGGCGAGCTATTGGCCGAATGCACGATGGCGCGATTCGATTTGCTTGCCAGCCTCGACCGCACCGATGGTCAGCCGCTCGCGTCGCTGAGCCGCAACCTGCTCGTCACCGCGGGCAATCTCACGGGGCTCGTCGACCGCGCCGCGCGCGATGGGCTCGTCGTCAAACGCTCGGACGCTCACGATCGCCGCGTTTCACGTGTGTATCTTACACGTAAAGGTCGGAGCCTCGTTCAACAGACGATTCCGCGGCATGCGCGCGCCGTACAGAAGACGTTCTCGTCGCTCACGGCCGAAGAGCAAATCGAGCTGCGCCGGATTTTGGGCAAGCTCCGTGGCGGCCTCGCATGATTGCGCCGAAGACGTTTCGCTACGCCGTCGTCGACGGCGTCGCCGAGATCGTGCTCGACCGGCCCGATCGACTGAACGCGCTCACGTTTGCGATCTACGAAGAGCTCCGCGATACGTTCGCCGCGCTCGACTCGGAAGAAACCGTACGCGCGATCATGATCACCGGCGAAGGCCGCGCGTTTTGCTCCGGCGGCGACGTCGAGGACATCATCGGCGAGCTCTTCTCGCGCGACATGAAAGGCATGCTCGCGTTCACGCGCGTCACGGGCGCGCTAATCGAGAACATTCGCAAAGTGCGCCGGCCCGTCGTTGCCGCGGTGAACGGCACGGCCGTCGGCGCGGGCGCCGTCATCGCGCTCGCGTGCGATCTCCGTATTGCGAGCGAGAAGGCGAAGTTCGGCTTCATCTTCCCGCGCGTTGGCTTGTCGGGCGCCGACATGGGCGCCGCATATCTCTTGCCGCGCATCGTCGGGCTCGGGCGCGCGAGCGAGCTTTTATTTCTCGGCGACGTCATCGATGCAGAAGAAGCGCTTCGCATCGGCCTCGTCAATCGCGTTGTCGCTCCGGATGCGTGTGTTGCGAAGGCGCGCGAAATTGCCGTTCGCCTCGCTGCTGGCCCGGCTTTCGCACACGGCGTCACGAAGCAAATGCTCGAGAGCGAGCACGGCATGACGCTCGCCGCGGCCATCGAGTCCGAAGCGCAGGCGCAAGCCATCTGCATGATGCACCCCGATTTCCGCGCGGCCTACGACGCCTGGAAAGCGAATCATAAATGACGTTCCGCGCTTCTGCTTGGGACGATCCCGCGCCGCTCTATTCGGACGAGTGTCGCCCGCTCGCGACGTCGCTGCTCGCATCCAAGCTCGACGACGACGAAGATCTCCGCGACCCCGTTCGCGTCGGCCCGCGCCTCGCCGAGCTCGGTTTGTTCAAGCACCTTGCAACGGCTGGCGCGCATGTCTGTGTGCTCTGCACGATTCGCGAGATCCTCGCGTATAGCTCGCCGCTCGCCGACGCTGTGTTCGCCGTGCAGGGCTTGTGCATGAATCCGCTCGTTCTCACGGGTCGCAAAGACGTCGTCGAAAAGATGGTCACTGGTGAGCGCATCGGTGGTTTCGCGCTCACGGAGCCCGAGGCCGGCAGCGACGTCGCATCGATGCGCACCACCGCCAAGCGCGACGGCGACACCTGGGTCATCGACGGCGAAAAGACGCTCATCTCGAACGTCGGCATCGCGCATCACTTCGTCGTCTTCGCGAACGCCGATCCATCGCGCGGGAAAAAGGGCATCAGCGCATTTCTCGTTCCCGCTGATGCGCCGGGCGTCGAGCTCGCGCGCATTCCGCTCTCGGGTCATCACCCGCTCGGTCGCATCGTGCTTTCGTCGTGTCGTGTTCCAGGTTCGGCGCTTCTCGGCGAAGTCGGTCGTGGTCTCGCGCTCGCGCTCGGCACGCTCGAGACATATCGCACCAGCGTCGGCGCCGCAGCCAATGGCATGGCGTGGCGCGCCATCGACGAAACCATCGCGCACGTCACGAAGCGCTCGCAGTTCGGACAGAAGCTCGCCGAGTTCCAGCTCGTGCAAGCCGCGCTCGCCGAGATGGCGACCGAGCTTTGTGCCGCGCGGCTGCTCGTCGCGTCGTCGGCTTTTCACATCGACGCACACGCCACCGTCAGCGCAGACGAAGCGCGCCGAAACACCGGCCGGCGCGTTGCGATGGCGAAGATGCAAGCCACTGAATCCGCGCAGCGCATCATCGATCGCGCGGTGCAGCTCCATGGCGGCGTTGGCGTCGTCGCGGGCGCGCGCGTCGAAGAGCTCTATCGCGAAATTCGTCCGCTCCGAATTTATGAAGGCGCAACCGACGTGCTCAAGCTCATCGTCGCGCAGTCGATCTTGCCGGCGCGATGAGCCTGCTCTTCTCGCCGCTCTTGCTGCGCGGCGTCGCACTACCGAACCGCATCGTGCTCCCCGCGATGGTGACGCGCCTTTCGGCCGAGGACGGCCTCGTCAACGACGATATACGTGCACGATACACGCGATTTTCGAAAGGCGGCGTCGGCCTCGTCGTGATCGAAGCGATGGCGGTCCACGCATCGAAGAGCGGCCCGCTTCTCCGCATCAGCGACGACGCATTTTCGCCGGGCCTCTCGGATCTCGCTCGCCGTTGCCACGACGCCGGCCCGGGAAAAGTCTTTCCGCAGATCATCCACTTCTTGAAGATCTCGCGTTCCGGTTGGCGCCAAACCGTCGATATGCTCTCGCTCGCTGACATCGATGCAGTCGTCGACGCTTACGGCACTGCAGCAGCGCGCGCGAGGCGATGCGGTTTCGATGGCGTCGAGCTCCACATGGCGCACGCGTACACGCTGTCGTCGTTTCTCTCGCGCATGAACGCGCGTCGCGACGACTACGGCGGCACGCTCGAAAATCGCCTGCGCCTTCCACTTCGTGTCGTGCGTCGCGTTCGTGAAACCATCGGCGAAGATTTTCCGATTGGCGTTCGATTCCTCGGCGAGGAGTGCATTCGCGGCGGATACACCACGGTCGACGCGGGCCCGATCGCCATCGAGCTCGCGCGCGCCGGCGTCGATTACGTTTCGCTCTCGGCGGGCGGCAAATTCGAAGACGCGCGCAAAATCGAAGGCGAGCCGCTCTATCCATACACGGGCTACTCGGGCGATCGCTGCATGCCGGGCTCCGCGTATCCCGATGGCGCCAACCTCTACATCGCCGAAGCCGTGACGAACGCGCTTCGCGCCGCAAAGCTCTCGACGCCCGTGGTGGCCGTCGGAAAAATCGCGACGCGCGAGCTTGCCGAAAAAATCATCGAGCGTGGCCAAGGCGATCTCATCGGCATGGCGCGCGCCCTCCTCGCCGACCCGGACATCCCGCGCAAATGGGCAACGGGTCGCGACGAAGCAGTCGTGCGTTGCGTGTACGGTAACGTTTGTAAAGCACTCGACGAAAACTTCAAACGCGTCGTCTGCACGCTCTGGCCCAAAAAACTCGGCCGCGCTCCGAGCAGCGACGACACCATCGCCCCCGAATGGCCCACGGGCGGCGCACGCCTCACCGCCGAGCACGCGCTCGGTCGCATCCTTCTTCGCTGGCACGCCGCGACCGACAACGAAGAAGTCTACGGCTACGAGCTCCTCCGCGCAGACGCATCGAACATCATGCTCCACCACGCGAGCATCCGCGCGAGCTCACTCCGCTACGAAGACACGCGCGTCGTGGCCGGCTCGACGTATCGCTACGCGCTTCGCCCCTACGATCTCGCTGGCAACCGCGGGCCCGTTACGCCGTCGATCGCGGTGAGTATCCCCGGCGCTGACTAAACCAGGCCGTGCGCGAGCTTCTTTGGCCCGTCTTGGAAGAGCACTTCGACGCGCGAGGGCTCCACGTCGATCACGACGCCTTTGCCGAACTTCGTGTGCACCAAAAGCTGCTCGCGGGCGAAGCGATCCTTCGGGCCGTACTTGGTGAAGGAGCCGTCTGGTTGTGCCGCGACGTCCTTCTCCCAGTCGAAGGTCTTTCCGGTGACTTTCGACGTAAAAAACCGGTCTTTGTCGTCCGTGTCGCGACCGCGACGCTTCACTTCCTTGGCACGCTTCATCGACATGGCGCACCCCATATCACGATTCGCACGCGGCGTGCTCGATGCGATCGAGAACGAACTGCCGTTTGTCGTTCTTCTCGAGGTCGATCGCGTTGATGCGCGTCTCCGAGCGATCCATCACGATGCGCTCGAGGCGAATTCGTCGCGTCGACGTCATCTTGTCGGCACGGTAGCGAATCACGAGCACCCTGCTCTCGAACCAAGCTTGCTCGAGTGCGCGACGCACGGCCTCGCTCGACGGGCGCGCGGGCACGCCGATGTATGCGAGCTCCTTCAAACGACTGTGAAGCTCGCGCTGCGCGGAGCGATCGAGCGCGGAGCGAACTTTGTCGAGGGCAGATGCGAGCGTCGCGGTGAACGGCAAGACGCGCATCTCCGTGAGCCACTGGCCCGCGCTGATGAGCACGGCCGCTTCGCGCGCATTGAGGTTGATCGGCGGGAGCGTGTAGTTGCGGTCGAGCGCGTATCCGCCGCCACGCCCGCGCTCGGCGACGAGCGGCAAGTTCGCGTCACGCAGGCTCGTGAGATCGCGATACGCCGTGCGGATCGTGACGCCAAAGCGCGCGGCGATGGCCTCGGCGGTGGTGCCCGTGCGGCGGCCGCGCAAATACTCGGTCATCGCGAAAAGCCGCTCGGTTCGCTTCACTCGAATAAACCTGACACAAGGCTGACATTTCGTCCAGCTACGTTGGTGGCCATGATGAAGCTCCACTTCCACCCGATGTCAGGCAACTCACGTCGCGCCATGCTGGTCGCGACTCACCTCGCGGCCAAGGTCGACCTCGTACGGGTCGCGCTCGAAAGCGGCGAGCAGCGCACGCCGGAATTCTTGCGACTCAATCCGAACGGGCGCGTTCCCGTTCTCGAAGACGGCGCGCTCGTTCTTTGGGAATCGAACGCCATCATCGAATACCTCGCGGACAAGACGCCCGGCCAAACCGTTTACCCGACCGAGCTCGCGGCGCGCGCCGACGTCTCACGCTGGCTCTTTTGGAGCGCGCAGCATTTCGCGCCGGCGATCGGCATCTTCAACTGGGAAAACAGCGTGAAGAAATTCATCGGCCTCGGCGACCCCGACCCGGTCGAGATTTCGCGTGGCGAAAAGCTTCTCGCCGCGTGCGCGCATGTCCTCGACCGTCATCTCGAGGGAAAAACGTGGCTCGCTCAAGACCGCCTGACGCTCGCCGACTTCTCGGTGGCCGCGCCGCTTGCCGCGCTCGTCTCGGCGAAGCTCCCCATCATGAAGGACAAAGAACACCCGCATTTGCGCGCATGGTTCTCGCGGGTCGAGGCGCTCGACGCGTGGAAGAAGACGGCGCCCGAACGGATGTAACATCGGGCATGGTTGCGTTTCCCGAGTCGTTCAACCTCGCCGATTATTTTCTCTTCGATCGCCTGAAGGAAAATCTCGGCGATGCCGTGGCGCTGCGATTCGGTGAGCGCAGCTGGACGTACGCGGAGGTCGCCGAGAAATCGCGCGCGTTCGCTTCGCTGCTCGTCGAGGCGGGCGTCGCGCGCGGCGATCGCGTGCTCATCGTGCTTCCCGACGTGCCACCGTTCGCGTGGGTGTTTTTCGGAACGCTCGCCGCTGGCGCCGTCGTTGCGATGGGCAACCCCGATGTGCCGAGCTCGTCGATCGATTACCTCGCCGAGTACACGCGGGCGACCGTGGTCGTCACCGTGCCGAAGGTGAAGGACGCATGTCGTTTTCCAAAACGCGTGCGCGCGATTTGGACCGTGCCGGATGCCCCGACGGGCGGCGACACCGAAGTGGGCGAGCTCGCCGATGCGCTCGCGAAAGCGCCAAGGCACGCCATGCCCGACACACACCGCGACGAGCCCGCGATTTGGCTCTTCACGAGCGGCTCGACGGGCGAGCCCAAAGCGAACATCCACGCGCACCGTGACTTCGCGTTCAACACCGAGGTCTACGCGAAAAACACCGTTGGCTATCGACGCGGCGACATCAGCGTGAGCGTGCCGCGCCTCTACTTCGGTTACGCGACGGGCACGAACCTCATGTTCCCGTTCGCGGTCGGCGCAACCGTGGGCCTCTTCAGCGAACGCCCCACGCCCGACTCGCTCGCGCGCGCGATCACGATGTACAAGCCGACGATCGTCACCAACGTTCCGACGATGCTCGGCAAGCTCCTCGAGCACGACGCCGCCGCGCGCGCGAAAGGCGAGCCCGGTCTCGATTGCTCCACGATTCGTTTTTCGCTCAGCGCCGGCGAAGCACTTCCGGGCGCGCTGCTCGATCGCTGGCTCGCGCGCTTCGCGAGCGACGTCTACGACGGCATTGGCTCGGCCGAGATGTTCCACATCTACGCGTCGAATCGCCCAGGCGACATCAAGCCGGGCTCGCTCGGCAAAGCCGTCGAAGGCTACGAGCTCCGCATCTTGCCCGAAGACGCCACCGGCCCCGGCGCCGCCGAAGTTCCGCGCGGCGAAATCGGCGTGCTCTGGGTTCGCGGCGATAGTGTGTCGATGGGCTACTGGCTCGACCGCGACAAATCTTGGAAGACATTCTTCGGCCACTGGTGCCGCACGGGCGATCTCTTCCGCATCGACGAAGACGGTTACCTCTACTTCGCGGGTCGCGCCGACGAGCTCCTGAAAGTCAGCGGCCTTTGGGTGTCCCCCGTCGAAGTCGAAGAATGTTTGATGGCGCACGAGTCCGTGCAGCTAGCCGCGGTCATCGGCATCGAAGAGGAGGGCCTCCTCAAAACAAAAGCGTTCATCGTGCTCCGCGCGGGCCACACGCCGACCGACACGTTGAAATCCGCGCTGCAAGATTTCGCGAAAGAACGCATGGCGAAACACAAGTACCCGCGCCTGATCGAATTCGTCACCGACGTCCCCAAAAACGACCGCGGCAAAGTCGACCGCAAAGCCCTCCGCTCACGAGCGTAGGCGGGATTCGCGGGCGGGTTTGTACGGGATGAGGAACTGCATCGTGCGCATCGCTGCGTGCTCGGATTCCTCGGTCGTGCCGGCTTGCAAGGTGGGGGAGACTTCGACGGCGAAGCCGAGCTGCATGGCGTCGGTGGCGGTCGAGAGGAGCTGGACTTCGGTCGAGCAGCCCGTCAGCTCGATGGTGTCGACGCCGAGCTCCGTGAGCACCGCTTCGAGGTTCGAGCGGAAGAAGCTCGAGTAGCTGGGCTTCGTGACGATGCGATCGTTCGGCTCGGGCGCGAGCGCGGGCCACACTTTTGCGCCTTCGCTGCCTCGTACGGCGTGCTCGCCCCAGTCGTCGAGATCGCTGTCGTTGGGATCGTGTTGGTCGACGACGTAAACGATGGGCACGCCATCGCGGCGTGCGTCGGCGATGCGCTTCACGAGCGCGGGCACGATGGCTCGCGCGCGCGGTACTTCGAGGATGCGCCCCGGCGTGAGGTGATCGTTGATCATGTCGACGACGACGACCGCGCGGCGGACCGCGCGCGCGCCCTTGATGCTCGCGAGGATGCGCGTGCGCGTAGATGGGCTCGGGGTCGCGGCGGCCTCGGCGAGCGGGAGGTTGGCGAGCTCGCGCTGAAGAGCAACCACATGTGCGCGAGCCTCGGGCGCGAGTAAATCGAACGCGGCGGACGCAACGCGGTCGGGCCGTCGCGCCAATGCGATCTCCAGCCAGTCTGCGAGCTCCTCGTCCGTCATCGTCTGACTATCCCGATCAATGTACGCGCGGCGCGTAAACTCGGTGGCACCAAAAGCTGTACTATCGCGCGCATGGCCGAGGCACCCATCTTCGGGTTCAACGAGCAAAAAAGCGAGATCGTGCGTGAGGTCACCGATCGCGCCGCAAGCGCCGTGGTCGATCCGGTGCTCATGCTGAACGAAGCCGCCTATTTCGAGCTGCGCCGGCTCGCACCCAAAGGTGGGCCAGAGTACGCAGAATGGCGCACGCTCGCCGGCAGCCTCGGTCGGCTCAGCGACGGCGAATGCCGCGAGAAACTGCGCGAATTGTGCGAGCGCTACGCGTCGGACGTCGCCGGCAACTTCAACCCCTCCGTCTACAAATTCGCGTCGAAGGCCATGGCGCCGATTTTGGGCACCATCTTGTCGCCGCGAAGCGCGCTCCGAAACATGCCGCACCTCGGAAGCCTTCGTGCGCTCGATAGCCGCATCGTCGTTCAAGGCCCAACCGAAGCGATCGCTGCCCTCGCGCAAATCTCGACGCTCATCTTCACGCCGACGCACCTCTCGAACCTCGATTCGGTCGTCTTCGGCTTCGCTCTCGAGCGTGCCGGCCTGCCGCCCGCGACTTATGGCGCCGGCAAGAACCTCTTCACGAACCCGGTCTTGTCGTTCTTCATGCACAACCTCGGCGCCTACCGCGTCGACCGGCGCCTGAAGCATGCACTCTACAAGGATGTCCTCAAGACCTACTCGTGCGTTCTCATCGAGCGCGGCTACCACAGCCTATTTTTCCCTGGCGGAACGCGCTCCCGCTCGGGCGGTGTCGAGCGCCGGTTGAAGCTCGGCCTCGCAGGAACGGGCATCGAAGCGTTTGGGCGAACAGCCGAGCGCGGCAAGCCGCAACGCGTCTTCTTCGTCCCTGCCACCATCAACTACATGCTCACCCTCGAAGCCGAGACGCTCGTCGACGACTTTCTCCAAGAGGAAGGCAAGGCTCGGTACATCATCGAAGACGACGAATCGACGCGTGTCGGCCGCATCGCTTCGTTCGCCCAAAAATTGCTCGGGCTCGATGAAAGCGTCGTGATTCGCTTCGGACAGCCTGTCGATTGTTTCGGCAACACCGCAGACGCCGAAGGTCGCTCGTACGATTCGCACGGCCGACGCGTCGATGCCGAGAGCTATCTCCTCGGAAGCGACGGCAAACCACATCGCGATCTCGGTCGCGATACGCAATACACACGCGAGCTCGGCGAAGCGATCTGCGCGGCGTTCGCACGCGACACGGTGGTGATGGGCACCCACATCGTCGCCTCCGCGGCGTTCGACCATTTGCGAAAGACCGTCGGCAAGGGCGATCTCTTCGCAATCCTCAATCATCGCGACAGCGTTCGCGTCTCGCGCGAAGAGCTCGTCGCCAAAGTCGGCGACATTCTCGACCGCGCGCGGGAGCTCGAGCGTGCATCGAAAATCGTCTTGGCACCGCACTTGTCGGGCGCGCGCCCTGCCCAAGTGCTCGATTCGGCGCTGCGAGCGTTCGCGGGCTACCACACCAACCCTGTCATTGCGGCGGGCGCCACCGACCTCGTTCTCGAGGACACCCGACTCCTCTTTTATTACCAAAATCGGCTGGCGGCTCACGGGCTCGCCTTCGATGCGATTCGTCCAAAAAATAAGCCATCTTGAAGTGGCGGCGGAAGATTACAGGGCTAGAATAGTAGCGTGCTCACGGCTCACCGCCTCGTCGGCGTGCGGCACCCACACCTCGTTCTCGTGAAGTCGGTCGATCCGATCGTCACCGAGGAGATCGATGGCGTGCGGTTGGATGAAGTCTTCTATCGAGCGAGCTTGGGCGCGCGATTGCGGATGGTCGTCGATGTTCTCTCGGCACTCTCCGCGCTTCATCTGATCGAAGGAGGGCCCGTCGTGCATGGAGGCGTGCTCGTGCGCTCCGCATTCGTCGACAAGGTCGGTCGCACGAAGCTCGCGTATGCATGGGAGCGCGCGGAGACGCACGCGCCCGAGCTACTCTTGCACGACGACGCCGCCGTGAGCATTCGCACCGATGTGTACGGCGCGGGCGTTCTCTTGTGGGAGGCAGTCACGGGGCGTCCGCTTTTTGCGTCGATGTCGGCGGAAGAAATCGTGCGCGCGCAGCTTGGCGGTCGCGTCGACAAAGCGCTTCCGCCGCGTCGTGATCGATGGGCGAGCGTGCTCTTGCCCGTGATCGAACGGGCGCTCGCCGTGGATCCGCAAGCCCGCTTCTCGACGATCGCGGAGATGGCGGCGGCGCTTCGCATCGCGGTGCGAACGCGTCTGCTCGCGCACGAGGACATCATCGAAGAGATTTGGCCCGCCGAGACGACGCCGAAAGTGACGAGCGGCGTCGTCCCCGTTGCCGATCCCGAGGAGCCCGCCGAGGCGATTGCGGCGCTCGCCACGCCCGTCACGCCGGCCACCGTCCCCGTGTCGTTTCCGCCATCGGTGCCACCCGCCGCTGCCCCGAACCCCTTCGGGTATCACGAAGCGCGACCGTTGCCGCCGCTCGTGGCGCCGGTGATTGCGGTCGTGCAGAAACGCAATCATGCGTGGCTCATCGCATGTGCGGCAGGTTTGCTCCTTTTGATCGGCGGCGTCTCGATCTGGCGGTTTATGCAGACAAAAGCACCGATTGCGGGCGCCCACGCCGATGCCATGCCTCCTGCGCCACCCGCGGTGAACGTCGTGGAGCATGAAGAAAACGCGCCCGTGAGCGCCCCGGCAGCGAGCGGAATGCCGGAGCCCGCCACGACCACCAAAGCCGCGCATACCAAACCTCGAACCAAGGCGCGCACCGTTTACGATCCATCGTCGATCTAGACGAAAACCGCGAACGCGGCCGACACTCGACAGGTCGCGCGTTGCGCTTTAGGGTTCGCGCTGTCGATGTCCAACGATCCGACCGAACAACCGCAGCCCGCTCTCCGCGAGGCTCCCGACGCAAGTCCGAGCCCGAGCATTCCTCCGACCGAGGCTTCCGCTGAAGCCGTCGCTGCAGCCGAAGCTCATGGCGCAAGCGACACCGGCGCAAGCGACACCGGCGCAAGCGACGCCGGAGAAAGTGACGCGGAAGGCGGCGACGAGGGCGCGCCCGCAGAAGGCGCAGCCGCGGAAGGTGGCGCACCTGCGGAGGGCGGCGAAAAGAAGAAGCGTCGTCGTCGCAAAAAGAAAAAGGGCGGCGGTGGTGGCAGCGAGATCACGGCGCAGAGCGTCGAGAAAAAAGATCGCCCCCGTCAGCACAACGATTACCAGCGCGAGCGCCCCGCGTTCGGCGTCGGCGATGTCGTCTTCGGAAAAATTCTCGAGATCACCGACGAAGCATTGCTCATCGATCTCTCCGGTAAGGCGCGCGCGATCTTCGATCGCCACGAGCTCGACCTTCCCGAGGAGCCCGCGCAGGGCCCCGGCAGCGCCGTCGACGACGACGATTTCGACCCGGGCGATCTCGTGGCCTCGGACGACGCAGCACCGGCCGCCGACGCCAATGCAAACGCTGACGCCAACGCCAACGCCAACGCCGACGCCAACGCCAACGCCGACGCGAACGCGGACGCACCCGCGGAAGAGGCCCCCAAAGATCGCCGCATCGTAGCCGCGGCGGTCCCTGACGAACCCGACGAGCCCGCGTCTCCGCCGACACAAGCCTCTCCCGAAGAGGCGCCGAAGAACGAGAGCGTGAGCCTCGCCGACGCGCCCATCGTCGTGACGCTTCCCCCGGTCGTGCTCGAGCAGGGCGCGAACTTCGTCGGCGTCGTTCACAACGATGGCGGGCGCGGCGGGCTCGTCGTGCTCACGCGTCACCCACGTCGTTATCGCGCGATGAAGCTTCCGGTCGCCAAAGCACTCCGCGAAAAAACCATGGTGCAAGGCCTCGTCACTGGCGTCATCAAAGGCGGCATCGAGGTCGACATCGAAGGTCTGCGCGCGTTCGCTCCCGCATCGCACGTTGCGCTTCATCATGGCGCGCGTCTTGGCGAGCTCGTGGGTCAGCGTCTTCCGTTCTTCGTCACGCAATACGCCAAGCGCGGCAACGACATCGTGCTCTCGCGCAAATCGATGCTCGAGTCCGAAGCGCGCTCGCAGCGCGAAACCGCGCTCAAGAGTGTCATGGTCGGCAGCGCGATCGTCGGCACGGTTCGCAGCGTCGTTGCGTTCGGCGCATTCGTCGACGTCGGCGGCATCGAAGGTCTCGTTCCGCTCGCCGAGATGAGCCACGACCGCGGCGACAGCCCCGGCGACGTCTTCCACGTGAACCAAGAAGTCGAAGTGCTCGTTCAGCGCATCGACGCAAAAGGCAAAATCTGGCTCTCGCGCAAAGCCGTCCTTCCCGATCCGTGGGCTGCCGTCGCGCAGAAGTACGCCGAAGGCACGCGCCATAAAGGTCGCATCGCGCGGCTGCAACCGTTTGGCGCATTCGTCGAGCTCGAGACCGGCATCGATGGGCTCATTCACGCGTCCGATCTCACCGCGAAGAAAATCGAGAAGCCCGACGACTACAACGTCAAAGTCGGCGACGAGATCGAAGTGTTCGTCGCGTCACTCGATGCAGGCGCGCATAAAATCGGTTTGCACCCCGTGCCGCCCGATTGGCCCGAAGGCCAAGCGTTCACGCGCGTCTCGCTCCACAAAGCCGTCAAGGTCACGGTCACCGGGTACGATCCGAACGGCCTCTTCGTTCGCATCGCAGGCGCAACCGGCCAAAAAGCGCGCGGCTTCATCACCGCCGCCGCAACCGGCACGCCGCGCGGAACCGATTTACGCAAGGCATTCTCACTGAACTCCGAGCACGACGCGAAAGTGATCGAAATCGACCCGCGCCGCACCGAAATCAAGCTGTCGCTACGCGCCCTCGCCGAAGACACCGAGCGAAGCGCGTACAAAAACTACAAGCAGCAGGTCAAAGCCGAAGCGAAATTCGGGACGCTCGGCGATCTCTTGAAGAAGAGCCAAGAGCGCAAGTAGTCAGTTCTGAGGCGCACACGTCGAGACGCCCGCGCCGACGATGGTGCCGGGGAACGTCGTTGCGGTCGTCTCCGATTTCGTGGATGGATCGAAGTCGGTCACGGTCGTCGTGCCGCCGGGCGCGGTGAAGATCCAAAAGTGCCCGCCCCAGAACGCGTATGCGAAGGCGTCGTTGGGGGCGCCGGCCTTCAGCTTGTCGGCGGCGATCACGACTGCGTCGGATGGATCGATTTCGGCGAGCGTCGATCCCGTGGTGCCTTGCGGAAGGCAAAATGCAAAGAGGCGACCATCGCCGGTGCCGGTGAGCTCGCATTGCGTGAGCGCGGGTACGAACGAGCCGACGAACGATAGACCGAACGTCTTCGTGTCGATCGTGCCGAGGCCTTTGGAGTTGCCTTGGTAGTTGCCTTCCGCGACGTAGAGCGTGTCGCCGCCGTCGGGTGCGCCAGCGTAGCCCATGCCGAACGTGCTCCAGCCGAGCTGATCGGGCGAGTATCCCGTGGCTTTGCACGCGGCGTTCGCGGTGCTGACTTGGAAGAGATTGCCGTCTTGGAAAACGGTGAACGCAATGCCGAGGCGATTCACGGCCATCGAAAACGGTGTGCTCGTCGATGGGCACGCGAGCGTGCCGACGTGCGTGAACGCGAGCGTCGGTGGATAGAAGCTGAAGAGATCGTTCGCGGCCGTGATGACGTACACGAGCGTCGAGCCCGAATCGGGGCAGTCCGTCAGAATGGGGACGTCGGGAAATGCGTCGATCGGCGGAAGCGCGTCTTCTTCGGCGGCGTCCACGGCGTGATGATCTTTGGCGGCGTCGTGCACGTCGGGTGCGGCGTCGATCTCTTCGGGAGCGAGAAGCCCCGTGCGCGCACCGCACGCAACGACGAGCCTCGCGGAGAGCGCAACACCACACCAAGCCAAGAGGGCGGCGTGTCGAAACCTCACCGCTTTGGCGTAGCATGTCCGCATGTACGTCAATCAATCGATTCAGCGCGCGCTCGGTATCACCGCGTTCGGATCGACACTGATGCGCGTCGACCCTGATTACGCTTCGCTTCGCTTCGCCGTGACGCGCATGGCGCCGAAGCCGAAAGAAGCGTTCGATGAAGCGCGGGTCGCGGCCGAGCGTGTGCGCGCCGCGCTGCGCGGCTTGCGCGTTGCTGATCGAGACGTCCGCTCGTGCCTCGATTTCGTTTCACGCCATCGTGCGTGATTTCACGACCGTCGAGCCAATCCTCATCGCCGTCGTCGACGCCGGCGCCGATCTCGTCCGTGCATCACAAGACGTCGAAGCTCCGCGAGCATCGCAAGTTGGCACGCTGGCACACAACCCCGGCGCAATCAGCATCGCGGGGGCTGTGCTCGCTTGCTTCGCCATCATTGGGTGACGTAAATTCGGGAGCATGAACAATCTTGATCGCTTGAAGCTTGCGGTGTCGCTCGGCTCGGTCTCCGTGCTCGCGTTCGTATTCGTACAAGCGTGCGGCGGTGACGACAGCAACACCGGCGACAGCGGCGGTCTCGACAGCACCACCAACGACGTCGTCGTTACCGACACGGGCGCAGGCGACGTGAAGACCGATTCGCCAACGACGACCGATGGCGGCTCTTGTCCGAGCTACTCGGGATCGAACGCTTTCTGCACTGCGGCGCTCGCACATTGCGCGTCGTGTGGGGAGGGCGTGCTCAATCTCAACACATGCCAGGTCTCCAACTTCACGGCCGTTTGCGATTACTTCGCGCCCGCGTTCAGTCAGGCATTTGCGAACGCGGAATCGGCGTGCTCGACCGTCTGCGACGCGGGCGCATCGAACGCATGCATCAAGGCGTCACTCGCCGACGCATCGCTCACAACGGCGCAACAAAAGACCGCCACCGATTACTGCGCGCGTTGCGGTGACGGCGGCGCCGGTTGTGCGCCGGCCATTGCGAGTCAGCTCAACTTCGTCGAAATCAGCGACTCACTCGTGGGCCAAATCGACACGCTCTGCACACCCGACGCCGGCGGGCCCGACTCGTCGGCATGTGGCGGCAAGTACGGTGCGTGCGCCCTCGGCTTGCTCAGCAACGCGATCTCCGGCGGCCCCTGCTCCGACGCCGGCGGCCAGTGATCACTTCTTGATGCCCACGCACTGATTCGCGTGGCACGCCGCCGTGCAGAATGCACGCATCTACAAATCGTCGGGGCTTGCGATGTGGCCCGCGATGGCGCTCGCCGCGACCACGAGTGGGCTCGCGAGATAGACCTTGCCCGGACCGCTGCGGCCCGGGAAATTTCGGTTGATCGCGCTTACCGTCACTTGATCGGGCGAGTCGCTCACGCCGGGGCCCGCTTTGATGCACGCGCCGCATGATGGGTCGACGGTTTCGGCGCCGGCGTCGCGGAAGACTTCGAGGTAGCCCTTCTTCTCCGCGTAACGACGAATGCTTTGCGAGCCGAACTGGATGTAGAGGTGCACGCCTTTGGCGATGTGCTTGCCGCGAAGGACGCGCGCGTACATGTCCATGTCGGTTTTCTTGCCGCCGGTGCACGAGCCGCCGTAGGCGATGTCGATGCGCACTTCGCCTTGTTTCTGGAGAGTGCCAAGCGGGATGCCGTTGCGCGGATCGCCGGGCGTCGCGACCATCGGTACGACCGCCGCGAGATCGACTTCGAACGTGGCGCAGTATTCGGCGTCAGGGTCGGCGTGGACGATGCGCGCGCGTACGGCGTCTTTGTCGAGGCCGCGCTGCGTGGCGAGATAGTCGACGATCACTTCATCGGCTTCGATGATGCCCGTGAACCCGCCCGCTTCGACCGCCATGTTCGTGAGCGTGGCGCGCTCGTCGAGAGGAAGATGCGGGATGGCGTCGCCCGAGAACTCGATGACCTTGCCGATGCCCTGACCGGATTTGAAAAACGGCATCGCGAGGATGTGGAGCATCACGTCTTTGGCGCACACGCCTTCGGTGAGCTTGCCACGCAAGACGAAGCGCGCGGTTTCGGGAACGGTGACGCGAACGTCTTTGGTGAACCATGCGTTGGCCATGTCCGTGGAGCCGACGCCGAACGCAAAACACCCGAGCGCACCCGCCATGCAAGTATGCGAATCGGTGCCCGCAACGAGCTGGCCGGGCAGGGCGAGCTCTTCGATCACCATGTTGTGGCAAATCGCTTCGGAGCCGACGAGCTTGCCGTCGCGATAAACCTCTCCGTAGAGCTTGATGCCGTGCTTCTCGGTGAAACCGTTTTGCACGGTGGCGAGCTTCGCAGCCTGCTCTTTCAAGCCCATGTCCCGGTGCGCCTTGGGCATGATCAAATCGAGGAACGTAAGGTGATCGCGAAACGCAAACACGCTCGCCGGATCGGTAACGGTGGCGTTCTCGCCAAGGCCCGCACGAAAAAGCGCATCGGCCATGGGCGTGACGTACTCGTGTGAAAAACGAACGTCGGTGCGAGCGAAGAACGCATCGCCGGGTTTCACCGCAACCGCACCGACGCTTCCGGACTTCGCATCGACGATGGCGTGTGCCGCGAGGATTTTCTCGCAGAGAGTCATCGGGCGCGCTGCGGTGGTGAGCGCAGGCGGCGCGACTTCTCCGGCGACGCGCGCTTTGTTGTACGCAAAGAGCCCGCCGTGCTCGACGATGCCCGCGCTGATCGGGTCGAGGCCCTTTGTGAATTCGGAGATCGGAATCTCTTCACCGCGCTCGATGCGCGGGACGAGCGAAAAATCGGTGCTCGTGAGAAGGCCGATGTTTTGGGCGTTCTGCCTATAGATTTTCTCGATGCTCTTGGCGATGACGATCTTGATGCCCGCGTGGAGCTCGCTGTATGGCGCCGTCTCGCGCGAGCTGCCGCAGCCCTTCGAGATACCCGACACGATGGCGGCGAAGTGCCCGTCCTTGATCGCGTCTTTCTTGATGCGACCGCCGCGAAGCCCAATGAGGCAATAGCGCGCGAGCGTTTCGTCGTAGTAGTAACAAACCCAGCCGGGCGTGATTTCGTCCGTCGAAATATTGCTGATGAGCGCGCGGTCCGGATCGTACGAGAGCGTGGTTCCGCTGAGCTGCGCGTCGAGCAGCTCGGGATCTTCGGTCAGGTAGAGGACGCGGCCCATGTCGGATCATTATCATAGGGCTCGCATCGCGATCGTGACCACCAGCTACCCATCGCACGCGGGCGATTGGGCCGGGCACTTCGTGCGCGAAGAAGCGCTCGAGCTCGTCACGGCCGGCTTCGCCGTCACCGTCCTCACGTCGCGAACGGTATTTTGCGACGAGGGTGTTCGCGTCATCGATCTCGACGCCGCGAGTGCGACCATGTCGGCCTTCGGTGCGCCGGGCGCGCGCGAGCGCATCCGCCGATTTCCGCCGCGCGTGTTTTCGGCAGCAATATGGGCCTTTCGTGTGCGCCGCACGCTCGCGTTCGAAAATTTCGATCGCGTGATCGCCCATTGGGCCGTCCCGTCCGCGTGGCCCGCCACGCAAAACGAGGTCGAAGTCGTGAGCCATGGCGGCGACGTTCGGCTCATCGCGTCTCTACCGTTCGTGATGCGGTGCGCCATCGCGCGCGATGTTGCGTCACGCGCGACCACATGGCGGTTCGTCGCGGAGTCGCTCAAAAGGGAGCTCCTCGATTCCGTCGACGGCGACACCGCGCGCCGGATCGAAGCGATCGCGATCGTGCGCGAGCCCGCGCTCCATATTCCCGATGTTGCCCAGCGCGCCGAATCGATTCGCGCGGAGCTCGGCTCGTTCGATCTCAGCGTGGGTCGATTGGTCGCGAGCAAACGCGTCGAGCGTGCCATCGATCGCGCCGCTGCTGTGAGGGCGAATCTCGTGGTCGTCGGCGACGGCCCCGAGCGGGCTGCACTCGAGCGTCGCGCTCGTACGGCGGGCGCGCGCGTGCGATTCCTCGGGGACCTGCCGCGCCACGAAGCGCTTGCTTACCTCGCGGCGGCCGAGACACTCGTCTTCGCATCGAACGAAGAAGGTTGCTCGACCATCTTGCGCGAAGCCCGCGCGCTCGAGACACGCGTCGAGATCGTCTGAGCTAGAAACGGCCGACGAAAGCCATGCCCGCGCCTTGCGGCGTCATGACGGGAACGAGCCTCACGCTCTCCGCGAGCCTCGCGGAGACCGCGCGCGGGCTCCTCGGTGCCGTGAGGACGAGCACGAAACCCGTGACGAGCGCGACCGCGCCGATGCCAACGGTGAAGTCGGTGACCCATGCGTACGTCTTGGCTTGCTCGTTGAGACTCACGCCTTGCACGGTGCATTGATTCGACGGGCACTTTTGATCGCTCTGATGGCGATAGTCGATCGCGAGAATTCCGGTGGCAACACCGACGCCGATCGACGCGAGACCCACGCCGCCCATGACCCAACCAAGCGCGGCCTGACCCGCCCAGCCGTGGCGCTCGCCGCCGCGATCGGGCGCTTCGACGACGGGTGCGTCTTCGAGAGCGGGAATCGACACGTGCTGCACCGAGCCGTCAGCGGTGACGTTCACGGAGGTTTTGAACTCGATCTTGCGCGGCGCTGTCACGACGATGGCGTGCTCGCCGCGATCGATCGGTGAGAGCACGCCCCATGCAGCTTGCCGCACGGCGCTGCCG
Organism: Polyangiales bacterium; assembly: GCA_038239005.1. GTDB lineage: Bacteria > Myxococcota_A > Polyangia > Polyangiales > Polyangiaceae > DASXHD01. The sequence goes on along the minus strand of JBBSFE010000080.1, from coordinate 4,746 downwards.
TCGATGCGGATCTCGATCTGATCGATGTGCTTCGCGCCGTCGCTGACGTCGATGACGAGCTTCGCTACTTTGCCTTCGAGCTCGTCGACGTGAACGCGCGCGGTGGCCTCGCGATCTTTTCGCCCGTCTTTGATGGCTTGGCTGAGCGCCTCGTTGTAGGCCTCCCATGCCGACGCGAGCTTCCCCTCATTTTGCCGGCAAAAACCGATGTTGAGGAGCGTGCCGCCACCGGGGTCGAGGCGCTGACTTTCGGCGAGCTTCGGACACGCGTCGCTCCAGCGACCTTGGTCCATCAGCTTCACGGCGGCATCGAACAGCGTTTGCGCGAGCGTTTGATCGGACGACGTCGGCCCTTGCGCGTGCGCGCCGAGCGCGCACATCAGCGTCGCGACCCCGAGAGCGCTTGCGGCGACGCGCCTACTTGCGATCACGCGAAATTCCGGTGAGCACCGTCGAGGTTGCCGTGGCCGTCGGATGCACCGGCACTTCGGTCATCGTGGTCGTGGTTGCGCTTGGGTGCGTATGAACATGCGTTCGCGTCGGCGCTATGGTTGCGACGGATAGCGCGGGCGGATCGACATGCGCCGTTTCGACCGCATGTGTGGGCTCGGCGCTCACGACCACGCTCGCTGTTGCGGTTGTCGTTGTCGTTGGTTGCATTTGCGCGCCTTGCACGACGGGCGTGCTCGTGTTGCGCACGAACATCACCGTTACAAACACGGCCGCCGCCACGAGCACAACGCCGACCGCGATCGGCCACGTGCGTCGTTTCTTCTCCGGCGGAATCATCATCGGCGAGCTTGGGTCCGCGTCGAGCGGGCCGAGCGTCTCCGAGCCGGCGACGAGCAGCTTTCGCATCGACGGCACCGACGGCACCGGTCGCGGAGGATTCGTCGACCCGAACATCAAACGCTGAATGCGCTCGACGTGTGAGCGTGCGCCCGGCGCGAATGGCTCGAGATCCGCCGCGAGCTCGGCGACGTTCGGGTAGCGATTGTCAGGCTTTTTCTCGAGGCATTTGAAGATCACGGCCTCGAGCTCGAGCGGCGCACCGGGAAGCGCCGTGGTGAGAGGCGTGGGCGGATCGGTCGCGATGCGAACGGCGAGGCCGGCCATGCTCTCGGCGTCGAATGGCATCTTGCGCGTGACGAGCTCGTAAAGAAGAACGCCGAGCGACCAGATGTCGCTGCGCTCGTCGGCCTTGGAGGCGCTCTGCATTTGCTCGGGCGACATGTAGAGCGGCGAGCCGAACACGGCGTCGGTCGTGGTGATCGTGCCTTCTGCGCGAACGTCTTGCGAGAGCGCCTTCGACACGCCGAAGTCGAGCACCTTGATGATGTCGGTTCCGTCCGGCCGCAAGGCGCGGAACAAATTTCCCGGCTTCAAATCGCGGTGAACGATGCGCGCCGCGTGCGCTTCAGCGAGGCCTTCGCACGCCTGCAGCACGTAGTCGCATGCCTGCTCGACCGACAGCCGGCCTTCTTGATCGAGGACTTGCCCGAGGTCGAGACCTTCGAGCAGCTCCATCACCATGAAGGGTTGCCCGTCTTCGAGCGTGCCGACGTCGGACACGTGCACGACGTGATCGCTTCGCAAGAGTGCGGACGCCTTCGCCTCCGTCAAGAAGCGAGCGATGGCTTGCTTCGACGTGATGTTGTGCATCAACACCTTGATCGCAACCCGTTGACCCAGCTGGATGTGACGCGCCGCGACGACAACGCCCATGCCGCCCTGTGCGAGCACTCGCTCCACACGATATCGCCCGGCTAGGACATCTCCTTCGCTGACCGGGGCGTCGCGATCTGATTCGGCGGCCATCCCAACATCGAGAGTAAAGGGCTCGCGGCGTTGGGGCAACTACACCCGCCTATTTGCCTACGACGGTGTACGATAAAGAGCGATGCGGTCTCGCGTCATCTTTCTTGCCGTTCCGGCGCGTTGGCGCCGGTGGCTTGGTTTTTACGGGCTTTCCCTGGCTGGATTGTCGGTTCTCACTTGCCAGTGGGTCGCGGGCATCGACGATCGCACGATCTACGACGCGGCCATCACGCCGGACGGCGCAAATCCGTGCGCGCGCGCAGCTGTGCCGGACGCACCACCGCTCACGACGTCTTCGTCCACTGACAGCGTGACGCTCCTTGCCGCACTCTCGAGCGTGGCGTTCGGCGACACCGATGCCGGTCCATTTTACGGCTTCAATCTCGATAAAGAGTGCACTTGCCCCGGCCCTGACTCGTGTCAGCGCGGGGGCGTGCAAGCGAAAGCCTGCGACGACCCAGGCGGCATCGACAACTACGCCCGCCGCATTTTCGAAACCGTCAACCTGTTCACGCCGCTCATCACGGAGCAGAAGCTCAACGACGCACTCACGAGTGGGCTCTCGGGCGTTCTCATCCAGGTGTCGTCGTATAACGGCAAAGCCGACGACGGCGAGGTCACCGTCACCGTTTTCGCATCGCTTGGTTTCGAAAATTATCCGACGCCTCCGAAATTCGACGGCACCGACCACTGGAAGATCGAGCAAGACACCGCCGCCGGGCAATTCTCCACGACCAACGCCTACGTTGCGAACTACCAGCTCGTTGCGTCGCTGAGCTTCCCGATCATCATCGGCAGCGCCGTCACACAGCCCGTTCGCATTCAGCTCGACGCCGGTCTCATCACGGCGAAGCTCGACATGACCGACGCGTCGTACGGCAAGATGACAAACGGCATCCTCGGCGGCCGCTGGGACCCCGCCAAGTTTCTACCGAGCTTGCAAAGCGTTCCCGATCCAATCAACGACGGTGGTCACCTCTGCGGCGACAGCGGCACGTACCAAGAGCTGAAAGCGATCATCTGCTCGAACACCGACGTCAACGCGAGCCCCGCCAACGACGGCACTGGGCTATGCAACTCCGTCTCGATGGGTCTCGGCTTCGAGGCCGTGCCAGCGCTCGAAGGTTCGATTTTGCCTACGCCCGTGTCGAGCACGCCCTGCGGGCCGACGTGGAGCGACAAGTGTATGTGAGCGTCGAGCTCTACTGCTGCTTGCGCGAAAACGCGGGGACGTCCCAGTCGTGATCGAGCTCGGGGAACGTCTGCGCGCGTTCGCGCATCGGCAAACGCGGCTGGCTCTGGCGCGCTTCGGCGGTATGAGCTGCGCGCTGGCTTTGGGTTTCGCGAGGTGACGTGGAGCTGCGCGGAGGAGCGCCCGAGGCAGTCGCGGCGAGTGCGCGAAGCTGCTGCGAGGGAATCGTCTGGGGGACGCTGAGCTGGCGCGGCTGGTGCGATTGCGATGCAGCGGCGAAGCTCTCGCGCTCGGCGGCGTGCTGGACGGCGTCGAACCCGGTCGCGATGACGGTGACCTTGATGTTCTCGCCGAGGCTCTCGTCGATGCTTGCACCGAAGATGATGTTCGCATCTTCGTGCGCCTGCTCTTGAACGAGCGATGCGGCTTCCTGAATTTCGCGCATCTTGAGGTCGGGGCCACCGACGATGTTGATGAGGACGCCCGTCGCGCCTTCGACGGAGATGTCGTCGAGCAGCGGCGACATGATGGCCATTTCGGCGGCGACGCGCGCGCGCGATGCGCCCTTCGCGATGCCGGTGCCCATGAGCGCGCGGCCCATGTTGTTCATGACGGTCTTCACGTCGGCGAAGTCGACGTTGACGATGCCGTTCTGCGTGATGAGATCGCTGATGCCTTTGACGGCCTGGAAGAGGACTTCGTCAGCCTTGCGGCATGCGTCGATGAAGGTGAGGTCGTCATCGCCGAGCAGAAGCAGCTTCTGGTTCGGGATGGTGATGAGCGTGTCGACCTGCTCGGCGAGCTGGGCGAGGCCAATCTCGGCGCGGCGTGCGCGCTGGCGTCCTTCGAAGAGGAACGGCTTCGTGACGACGCCGACCGTGAGCGCGCCTTCTTCTTTGGCGAGCTGCGCGATGATTGGTGCGCACCCGGTGCCCGTCCCGCCGCCCATACCGGCGGTGATGAAGACCATGTCGGCGCCGGAGACGAGCTCCTTGATGCGCTGCACGTCTTCCAGGGCAGCCTTCCTACCACGCTCGGGGTCGGCGCCAGCGCCGAGGCCTTTCGTGATGTTCGACCCGATGGCGAGCTTCGTCGGCGCCGCGTTGGCGTTGAGCGCCTGCGCGTCGGTGTTGACGACGATGAACTCGACGCCGTCGAGTCCGAAGTTGATCATCGTGTTGACTGCGTTACCGCCGGAGCCTCCACAGCCGATCACCTTGATGCGAGCCTGATACTCCTGCGTTTCATCCGCGAACTCGATGCTGAAGCTCATGAGCGAACCCTTCCTCCCGAATCACGAGAGCTGGTGAGCGGAATCCTCGAGCGCCTCTCTCGATGGATCCCGCGACGTTGCAGGTCAATCCGTACGGGAAGGCTCCGAAATGGGCCAAGAAATCGCAGTCCGATTTCCCGTCTCTCGGGCATTCGCTCGCACCTTCCGCGGTTTCTCGACGCGTCGGCGTGAGCGTGAGCGTCGGCGTGGGCGTCGGCGTGAGCGTCCGTTTCCTTCCGGTCATGCGGATGTCCTCGGATTCCGTTGCACCGACTGTCAGGCATGTCCCCGGTCCGTTGTGTCAGGGATCTGTCCGGTCTGTACCATCCGGACCCTCTGAGCGAGCAAGGACATAGGTGACACTTTGTTCCAACGACATCGGTGACGGCTACCGCGAGTTATCCAGAGACATAGGTGACACTTCTCTTCTGCTGTTCTCCCTTCAGAAAATATTATTCGCTCC
>JBBSFE010000079.1:0-30590 GCA_038239005.1 Polyangiales bacterium | reverse complement strand
GGACCCGCACATCGCAAAACCCCATCCTTTCGCGAGCTTGTCGACAGGGCTTGGGCGTCCGCTCCGCATCGCGTTCTTGAGCGACTTCGTCCGAATCCCTTACGCGAACGGTGCAGTCTTCCAAACCAGGCTCCTCTACCAGGAGCTTCGCCGGTATGGCCACGAAGTCACGGTTATCGGTGCCCATGATCCGGATGCCATCCCTGAAGACCTCGCGCCCGGTACGATTCAGCTGCCGAGCGTCCCCCTCCGGACCTACCCCGGCGTCCATTTGCCGATGCCTCTAGCACGGTGGGTCTGGGACCCCGACCGTTGGGATTTCGACATCATCTTCGCGCAGGTCACGTCGCTCGTTCACCACTTCGGCATCTGGCTTCGCAAGATGAAGGGCATCCCGCTCTTGATGGTGAACACGACCCATCTCGCGGCCGCCTACGACGTGCTCTTGCCCGAGAGCGTTTCGAAGATCGAAGCGGTTCACGCGGGCCTCGAATTTTTCTTGAAGCGACCGTACGAAAAAACGTTCGCCGAGATTTACAACCAAGGTGATGGCCTCGTTGTCTTGAGCGAAGGCCTCCGCACGTATTGGCGCGAGCGCGGTGTGACGGCGCCGATTCACGTCATCCCGCGCGCGGTGCAACCCGATATTTTCGATCGCGCCATCGGCGAAGATCCATACGACGCATTTTTGCCGACCGACGGTCCGCGTTTGCTCTGCGCGGGTCGTCACACGCGCGAAAAATCACAAGACCGAATTCTTCGCATCTTCGCCGAGCACATTCTTCCGAAGCGCCCTGATGCAACACTCACGATGCTTGGCGTCGGCCCCGACACCGACGACTACAAGCGGCTCGCGCGCGAGCTCGGCATCATGCATCGCGTTGCGTTTCCGGGCGAAGTGCCGTTCACGCAAATGCCATCGTTCTACGCATACGCAGACGTGTTCGTGCACACGTCGCAGAGCGAGACGTTTGGCAACGTGCTCGGTGAAGCGCTCTGGTCCGGCACGCCCACGGTCGCCTTCGCCGATGGCATGGGTGTCTCGGCGCAGCTCGTCGACGGCGAAAACGGGATCTTGCTCCAGCCAGGCAAAGGCGTTGGCGCAGAATCCGAAGCCGACTCGGCGTTTGGCGCGTCCGTGCTCAAGCTCATCGGCGACCCCGCGCTTCGTGCACGGCTCGCGCGCGCATCGAGCCGCATTGCGCGTGAGCGCGCTCACCCACACGTCGTAATGGAGCGCATCGCCAACGCATTTCGCAGCGCACGCGCCCACGCCGACGTCAGCGGTCTGCGCCCCGCGGCACAAGGGCCGCGTGTCATGCAGTGGCTCACGACGATGAAGCATCTCCGCCCTTGGGGGATGATGAACGGCGGCATGTATCTCATCGGGCATCTCAGGCCCGGCAAGGTCCACGAGCGCCCTGTTCATCCGCAGTTCGCGAAGTGAGCCACGCTCGTTACTGAGCGCAGCTATCGGTTTCGCTGCAAACGCCGCTTGGCTTCGTCGAGCACGCGATCGCGGGGCAGCTCACGAGGCATCCGGCTTTTTGGATTTGCGCGAGCGTCGCTTCGTAAATCTTCACGGCGTCCGAACTTGCGCTCGTGACCGAGAGTGGGCAGCAGAGCCCGGGCACTTGGAACGCGCACTGGATGACGTTGCACTTCGAGCAGCACTGGACGGCGTTTGGCTCTTGCGCGGCGAGCTGATTGATCAGCGCGTTGCAATCGACGGCGCCGTCGGACTTCGATGCAGCATCGGATGCGTCAACCCCCAAGCCGCCGTCGCTGTTTGGGCCGTCGATGACGCCGCCGCATGCGCACGAGAAAAGACAGACCATCACAAAACGCGTCATGGGTGCTCCGAAACCCACGCTCGCACCGTCTCGAGGCCGGCGGCAAGCGAAACCTGCGGCGCGTAGCCGAGCTCGGCGGTGGCGCGACTTACATCTGCGAAGGTGGCGTCGACGTCGCCGGGCGGCACGACGTCGCGGTTCACGGTGACGGGCTTGCCCGCGACCTTCGCGATGGCGTCAACGAGCGCGTCGAGCCGGATCGGCCCGCCGGAGCCTAGGTTGTATGCGCGGAACCCCGCGGGTGCTCGATCCATTGCGCCGAGGATGCCGCGAACGATGTCGCTCTCGTGTGTGAAGTCGCGGCGCATGGAGCCGTCGCCGAAGACGGTGATGGGCTTGCCCGCGAGAGCCGCGCGCATGAAGAGCGAGATGGCCATCTCGGGTCTCTGCCGCGCGCCGTAGACCGTGAAAAAACGGAGTGCCGTGATGGGAAGGTCGCCGCTGACGCGCGCAATCGCGCTCGCGACGAGCTCGGCGCCACGCTTCGATGCGGCATACGGCGACTCGGGCGCGATCGCTGGCGCATCTTCGCGCGCGGGCAGCGGAGTCGAGTTGCCGTAGACCGACGAGCTCGACGCGAACACGTAGCGCTGGACACGCGCGGCGCGAGCGAGCTCGAGCGTCGTGGCGGTGCCCTCGACGTTCACGCGCGCGTATCGTGCGGGGTCGCGAAACGACGGGCGCACGCCGGCGAGCCCAGCGAGGTGGACGACGCCATACGCGCCTTCGAAGCACGGCGTGATCGCAGCGCGATCGGTGACGCATGCGTTGACGATGCGAACGCTCGGGCCAAGCTCGGCCTCGAGATCGTGAAGGTTATGAAGTTTCCACGCGCGCGGGTAGGGAGCGTCGCTGAAGTCGTCGATGACGACGATGCGATCGCCGCGCGCCACGATGGCCCGACACAAATGGAAGCCGATAAAACCAACTCCACCGGTGACGACCCAAAGGCGATCGCGGAGCGAGGGAGACGCACTCATGCGTGCGGCGACCCAGGCGCGCTCGGGTTGACGCCGACGCCCACGTACGTAAGGCCGGCGCGTTTGACCTCGGCGGGACGCCACACGTTGCGGGCATCGACGATGACAGCGCCGTTCATCAGCTTCTTGATCTGCTTGAAGTTGGGCGCGCGGTAGCTGCGCCACTCGGTGAGGAGCACGAGGGCGTCGGCACCTTTGACGGCGTCGTATTCGCGTTCGACGACCGATAGCGACGCGTGCGAAAGCGCGCGCGCGAACGTTGGTCCCGCTTCGGGATCGTGGCCGACGACACGAACGCCTTTGTCGAGGAGGAAGCGCGCGAGGGCGAGCGATGGCGCATCGCGAACGTCGTCGGTTTCGGGCTTGAACGCGAGACCCCAAAGCGCGACGGTTTTTCCCGTGGCGCCGCCGAGCTGATCGAGCACGAGCTGACAGACGAAATCGATTTGTTCCGCGTTGGCGCGGTGGGTGGCTTCGGCAAGCCTCATCGGGACGCCGTTTCGCTTGCCGAGGTGCATCAGCGCTTGAACGTCTTTCGGAAAACACGAGCCGCCATAGCCTGGACCCGCATAGAGAAAACGGCGACCGATGCGTGTGTCGGTCCCGACGCCGATGCGCACCGCGTGGATGTCCGCGCCGGTTGCGTGGCAAAGCCGCGAGAGCTCGTTCATGAACGAGACGCGCATGGCGAGCATGGTGTTCGATGCGTACTTGATGAGCTCGCTCGAACGGCGATCGGTCACGACGAGGCGCTCGCCCATGAGCTGCAGCGGCGCGTAGAGCTCGCGAAGCAGCCGGTGTGCGCCGTCGCTGTTGGCGCCGAGCACGATGCGATCCGGTCGAAAAAAATCCGCGATCGCGGCGCCCTCTTTCAAGAACTCCGGATTCGACACGACCTCGTGCTTGGCTTTGCCTTTCGCGAGGCGCGCTTCGACTTCGTCGCATGTGCCTACGGGAACGGTGCTCTTGACCGCGACGAGCGCGGGCTTCGTTGCGACTGCGGCGATCGTGTCGGCGACCGCCATGAGCGCGCTGACGTCGGTGTCGCCGTCGGCGGTGGGCGGCGTGCCCACGCAGATGAAGTAGACGTCGGCGTCGGCGAAATCGTCGCCGACGGCGCTCGCAAACGTGAGGCGGCCGGCGCGCTCGTTGCGGCGGATCAAATCACCGAGCCCGGGCTCGTAAATCGGAAGCACGCCGTCGCTGAGGCGTTTGACGCGGTCGGGGTCGATGTCGACGATTCGTACGTCGTGACCAAGCTCCGCGAGGCCCGTGCCCGACACCAAACCGACGTACCCGGCGCCGAAAACCACGAGCTTCATCAGCGGCGTTCTTAGCGTACTTGGGTTCGGCTGGCCACGCGGGTATGGAAGGCTGCGTGGGTTTGAAGCGCTCGTTTTGGGCGGCGCGCACCGCGCTGTTTCACGGGGCGTACAACGCGCTCGCGCGGAACGCTCCGCAGACGTCGGCGGCGATTCAGCGGCTCACTCACGACACGGGGCGCGGCGGTGGGCGTGATGGCGCAGCGGGCGCGGACTATTTCGAATCGGTCGCGCACGACTACGAGGTCATCGCCGACGCAAGCGGGGCATGCGCACACGATCTCTTCCGCGGGCGCCGCGTTCTCGAGCTTGGTCCGGGTGATACGCGCGCCATCGCGCTCATCTCGCGCCTCGAGGGTGCGAGTGCGTGGGAGGGGTTCGACGCCTTCGACATCCAATCGCGGCGGCGCGGATATCTCGATGGGATCTATGCGCCCATCTTCGCGCGTCGCGGCGAGTCGCGGTCGCTCTCCGCAAGCCTCATCGAAGGGTGTATCATGCACACGTCTGCGGGCGCGCTGCGCCGCGGAGGGCATCGTTTCGATCTTGTCGTGTCGCGCGCGGTGCTCGAGCACGTGCGCGATCTCGAAGCGCTCTTCGCGCTCGTTGCCGACGTTGTGACGGACGACGCCATCGCGATTCACAAGGTCGACTTACGAAGCCACGGCATTCGCCACGAGCACGAGCTCGACTTCCTGCGATTTCCCGAGAGCGTGTGGAGCGCGATGAGCTCGCACATCGACATCCCGAATCGCAAACGCCTCGACACCTACCTTGGCCTCGGCGAGCGCGCCGGTCTTCACACCGCATGGATCGCGACGACGCATGTGATCGCGCCCGCGGAGGTCGCGCAAATTCGTTCCGACCTCGCGCCACCATTTTGCGCAGTCTCGCCCGAGGTGCTTCGTGTACTCGGCCTTTGGCTGGTTCAAGTGGGGCGCGCGCACCCGCTCGCAAACCGTGCGCTCCCGCCCATCGAGCCAGCGCCGCACGAGCGCCTCTCAAAATATTGAGAGCCTCGCAGAGAGCGTGCGGAGCCTCATGGCTGCGCGAAGCAAACGTGCTTGCAGCTTCGCGCCGCTTGCTTCGAGGGCCTCGGCGGCGCGTTCGAGATGCTCGCGGTCACCGTGGCGAACGAAGTCGACTGCCGCGATGCGAACGAAGCGCTCGAATGCGGGCGCAGACCAGCGAGCGTAAAGACGCAGGAGCTCCGGATCGTGATCGAAGATTTGACGATGAAGATCGTAGTCGATGTCTTGGAGCGCCGTGTTTCGGTCGGCGCCTTCGCGGTGATAGATGCGAAGGCCTTGGTGCAAGTAGTACCAAAGTGCGCCGTCATGAATACGCATCCACAGGTGACCTTCGTAGCCGCGCACGCTCGGGTTGAAGCGTCGCGTGCCAACAATGCGACGGTGAAAAATCCCCCAATGCTCACCGCGTGCCCGAGCGAGTGAGAGCGGCACCGTGAGAAAGCGATCATGGTCGAGGCCGCGGCCCGTGAGCTTGCCGGTGCGGCCATCGATGCAATTGCAAGAGATGGCATCGAGGCGCGCGCTCACCGAATCCAGCGCCGCAAGAAGGGTTTCGAGCGCGCGCGGGACGAGCTCATCGTCGCTGTCGAGCATGCCGATGAAGTCGCCGCGTGCTTCGTCGAGCCCACGATTGCGTGCCGCCGTCACTCCGCGGTTGTGGTCTTCGCGAATGAAACGTGCGCGCGGCTCTCCGAGCGCTCGCACGACCGCTTCGGTGTCGTCGGTCGAGGCGCCATCGATGATCAAGAGCTCCCAGTCGTCGTGCGTCTGTGCGATCGCGCTGGCAATTGCGCGCGCGATGGTGTGGGCGCGATTGCGTGTGGGCATCACGAGCGAGATCATGCTTTCTTAGAGTAACGCATGAACGAGAGCGCCCGAGATGCGCGAGGCGCAGGGCTCAACGTTCTCGGAATCCTCGCGCAAGCTGCGTTTCCGGCGTTTCACGTGCAGCTGGCGCGCTATCTCGGCGCGGGCGGGTATGGGCTCTACACGTGGTCCGCGACGTTCGTCGATTTGTTCTCGGTCGTGACGCTCTTCGGGTGCGATCAAGCCGTGATGCGTCAGGTGTCTCTCGCGCGTGCGCGAGGCGAGTCATCGGCGGCGGCGGTCGGCACGGCTCTTCGCATCGTTGTCTTGTCTGGCATCTTGGTGGTGCTCGGAATTTATTTTGCGGCGCCGGCGATCGCTTCGCTCCAGCACAAACCAGGGCTCGTCGCGCCGCTGCGGTGCCTCGCGCTCGTTCCGTTTTTTTATCACATCGCCACCGAGCTTCTCGTCGCGACGCAAGCGCTTCACGTGATGCGTTGGGCGTTTTGGGCGCGCAACATCGTTCAACCCATCGTGCTTCTCGGCACGACGAGCGTCGCGCTGCGCGTTGGTCTTGGTCCGGCGGGAGCGGCCACGGCCGTGGTCATCGGCATGGCAGCGACGGCGGTCGTCGCCTGCGTGTTCTACGCGCGCGAGCTGCCTCTCGCCGCGACGCTTCGCGCTGCCCTCTCGGGTCCGCTCGATCGCGGAACGTTGCGCATCGCCGTGCCGCTGGTGCTCGCGAATCTCTTGCTCGCGTTCGTGGGTCGCGTCGACTCGCTCTTCTTGGGGCACTACGGAAACGAGGCCGAGCTCGGCGCATACGCAGCATGCGTGCTCTATGCCGCGAGCATTACGCAGGTGCGCGGCGCGTTCGACCCAGTCGCGAGCGCGCTCGTTGCTCCAGCGCTCGCCAAAGGCGACACGAAAGGTTTGAGCGTCGCGCTTCAGCGACAAACGCGATGGGTCGCGCTTGCAGCGTTTCCGATCGCCGGTCTGTTTGTCGGTTTCGGCGAGCCGCTCTTGCGCATCTACGGCCATGGTTTTTCGAGTGGCGTGCCTGCGCTAGCGGCGCTTGCGGTCGGCCACGCCGCCAACTCGCTTGCGCTTTCGTCGTGCGTGCTTCCGTTGAGCGGCAATGCCCGCATGACCACGTACGTCGCCATCGGGACGCTCGTGCTCCAAACGTCTTTGTGCGCGCTGCTCGTCCCGCGTCACGGTCCACTCGGTGCGGCCATTGCGCTTGCCGCGGGCCTCGTGTGCACGCAGGCGGCGCAACTCGTCCTCGTGCATCGCGTGACCGGCGTACGTGGCATTTCGGTCGACGTTCTGTGGGTGCTGGCGTGCGCGGCGGCGAGCGTGGGCATCGGGCGCGTCGTATTTCATGCCGTGGGCGCGCACATCGTGGTCGCCTTCTTCGTGGGTGTCGCAGTCGCGGCAACAGCGTACGTCGCGTCGGCGTGGATGGTCGCGATGACAAAAGACGATCGCGACCTCCTCCGGGCGCTCGTGAAACTGTGATAATTGGATGAGGAAGTGGCGCGCGTTCGACTGACTTACTTCATCAATTCTCTCGAGCAGGGCGGCGCCGAACGTCAGCTCGCCGAGCTGATCAGCGGCATCGACTGCACCCGCTTCGAACCGAGCCTCGTCGTGTGCATCGCGCGCGATCAGCTCGGCTACTCGCTCCCGGTCGCGCGCGTTCACTGCCTCGACGCGCCCATGTTTCCGAGCATCGCGTCGGTGCAAGAGCTCGCCGCGCTTCTCGAGCGCCTCGGCACCGAGCTATTGCACACGACGATGGGCTGGGAAAACGTCTTTGGTCGCGTCGCGGCGCGCATGGCGCGCGTTCCTGCCGTCGTGAGCTCCGTTCGCTGCACCGAGCTCCCGCGAAAGCACGTCATCGGCGAGCGCATGACGCACAAGATGGCCGACGCCATCATCGTCAACTCGGTCGGCATCCGCGACGAGCTCGCGCGTCGCGTCGGTGTCGCGCGCGATCGCATCGACGTGATCGAAAACGGCGTCGACCTCCAGCGCTTTGTCCCGCTCGAAGGCGAGGCGCGCGAGCGCGAGCGCCGCACATGGGATCTCGATGGCCGATGCGCCCTCGTCGTGCCGGGCCGCGTTTGCCCCCAGAAAAATCAGCGCGCCGTGATTCGCGCGCTCGCCGACATGCTCCGAAAAAGGACGCTTCCCGCCGACGCCAAAATCGTGTTCGCGGGTCGCGGCTCGCCGCCCGTCTACGCCGACGCGCTTCGAACGTATGCGTCGCTGGTGGGGCTCGGAGATCACGTCGAGTTCATCGGCGTCGTGCGCCCCATCGAGCGGCTCGTTGCGGCGGCCGATGGCGTGCTCTTGCCGTCGCGTTACGAAGGCCTACCCAACGCGGTCATCGAAAGCATGGCATGCGCGACGCCGGCGATCGTATCGCCGCGCGCCAACGCGGACGGGCTCGTCGAAGACGCGCGAGAAGGACTCGTCTGCAATGGCACCAGCCCAAAAGACATCGCCGACGCGCTCGCCCGTTTCTTCGCGCTCACCCCAATGGAGCGTCGCGCGATGGGGCGCAACGGGCGTGAGCACGCCGAACGTCGCTTTCCCGTGAGCCGGATGATCGCGCACACCACGAGCGTCTACGATCGCGTGATCGCGCGCCGAGCGGCTCCGCTTCGCAAAGCGGATGGTCCGTCCGGCCCGGCGTTTCGCACCGCGAGCTAAGCCATGTGCGGCATTGCAGGTTTTCTCTCGAACGACGTGCACGCACCTGCCGACGAAGCCGCAGTCGCGCGAATGACCGCGGCACTCGCGCATCGCGGGCCTGACGCATCAGGCGCGTGGAAATCGGGTCCGTGCGCGCTTGGGCATCGGCGCTTGTCGATCATCGATTTGAGCGTCGAAGCGAATCAGCCGCTCTTGAACGAAACGCGAGACGTTGCGATCGTCGTCAACGGCGAGATTTACAACTTCGTCGAGCTTCGTCGCGAGCTCGAAGGAAAGGGTCACTCGTTTCGATCACGAAGCGACAGCGAGACCGCGCTCCACCTCTACGAAGAATACGGCGACGACTTCGCCGCGCGCCTGGACGGGATGTTTGCGCTCCTCGTCTATGACGCGCGCCGTCGCATCGTCGTTGCAGCGCGCGATCGCTCCGGCAAAAAACCGCTCTACTTTCGAACGCTGCCGCATGGTGTTGCGTTCGCATCCGAGATCCCCGCGCTCGTTCGCGGGTTTCCCGATCAGCGTCCGCGCGTCGACCTCGGCGCGATCGACGAGTTTTTGACGTTCCAGTACGTGCCGTCACCTCGAACGGCATACGCCGACATTTCCAAAGTCGAGGCCGCCCACGTGATGACGTTTTCGCCGGGCGCTCCGCCCCAAGCAAAACGCTATTGGTCGAAGCCGCGCGGCGAACTGCGCGGCACACTCCCCGAGCTCGAAGACGAGCTCATGCGACTCTTGCGCGTCGCGGTGAAGAAGCGACTCATCGCCGACGTGCCGCTCGGCGCGTTCTTGTCGGGCGGAATCGACAGCTCCGCGATCGTCGCGCTGATGAGCGAATCGAGCTCGCGCTCCGTCAAAACGTTCAGCATCGGCTTTCCGGACGCAGGCGATAGCGAGCTCGACTACGCACGCCTCGTCGCCAAACGCTTCCACACCGATCACCACGAGGCTGTCATCACGCCCGACATGGCGAGCACGCTCGTCGACACGATCGCCCACCACGGCCAGCCCTTCGCCGACAGCTCCGCGCTCGCGACGTACTACCTCGCGAAGATGACGCGCGAGCACGTCACCGTGGCTCTCTCGGGCGACGGAAGCGACGAGATCTTCGCCGGCTACAAGCGATACACGAAAGTTCGCATCGCTCACGTTCACGACGCCTTCCCGCGCATGGCGCGGCGGGGAATCGATCGGGTGCTCGGACGATACGGAAACGTCCTCGCGTTGCCCGAGGCCGAGCGCTACGCGCGCATCGTGGGCCAGCTCGGGCCGGACGAAAAGGGCGCGCTCTATCTCGACCCGATGCGCGACGCTGCATCGCACGACGATCGGTTCGCGTCACGTCTGGCCGCGAGCGTTTCGAGCTCGAAAATGGGGCGCATCTGCGATCTCGATTTCGCGACGTATCTCGAAGGTGACATCAACGCGAAGGTCGACATCGCATCGATGACGCACGCGCTCGAAGTGCGCTGCCCGTTCCTAGACACCGCGGTGATCGAGTTCGCCGCACGCCTCCCCGAGCACATGCTGATGGGCTTCCGCGGCAAACGCGTGCTTCGTCGCGCAGTGCGAGGGCTCTTGCCTGCGCGCACGCGGTATCGTGTGAAACAAGGTTTCGCGCTCCCACTCGAGCGATGGTTGCGCCGCGATCTCCGCACCATGACGCGCGACGTGCTCCTTGATCGCCGCGCGCGCGAACGGGGCCTCTTTCGTCCAAGCGCGGTCTCCGCTCTCGTCGATGGCATCGACACGGGCCGCTCGAACCCCGACCACGTGTGGACACTTCTCGTCCTAGAGCTCTGGTTTCGAGAGCTCGTCGACTAGGTCTCTTGTTTCTTGTCTTTCGCTTCGACCGCCGCGGAAAATAGGCGAACGTATTGCGCGGCGCTCGCGAGAGAGAAGATGATCGACAAGTACACGAGCATGCGACCCGCGTGGACGAGGTCGACCGTGCCGAGGTCGATGCCCGCGTACGACAGATGATACGGATAGCCCAGGATCAGACAGATGATGCCAATCATCTGAAGCGCGGTCTTGGCTTTGCCCTCTTCGCCCGCTGCGATGACGACACCTTCGCTCGCGGCGACACTGCGCAGACCGGTCACGGCGATGTCGCGGCCGAGAAGAAGCACGACAACCCACGCGGGAATGCGGCCCATCGGAACCATCCACACGAGCGAGGCCATCACGATGAGCTTGTCGGCGAGTGGGTCGAGCAATTTTCCGAGCACGCTGACGACGTTGAGCTTTCGCGCGAGCCAGCCGTCGAGAAGATCGGTGATGGCGGCAAGCGTAAACACGAACGCCGACCAAAACCCCGCGCGCGGCGTGTCTTCGCCGAGAAAGCCGAGACACACGGGAATCATCACGACGCGCGCCATCGTGAGAAGGTTCGGCAAATTCACTGCGTCGGCCGCGAGCGATCGGCGACGCGCTTTGTGATCGGTGGGCTCGGCCATCGCTCTACTAGCGCCCCGCGACGAGAACGGTGCCTTCACCAGAAAAGCTCAACAGGCCACGCTGACCGCCAGGCGCTTCGCTGATCGGCATGGCGCGCGGAAGGAGTCGCCCGAGCCAACCTACGAGCGCTTCACGGCGCACGACGACCGCCGCGGCGGTGCTCACATCGAGCGAGACGATCGGATCGATGAGCTCGATGATGACGGCGCCAACGCCAGACTCGGTGGTGTCGCGAAACTGAGCGACGGCCACGACGTCGGTTTCGCCGAACGTGAGCCGGCCGTTCTCGAACGTGAGCGTGAGGTCGAACGCGAGCACGACGTCTTCGCGAAGAAAGAGTGGGTTGTCCTCGACCGCGATGGGCACGAGGCGATGCGCCGAACGTGGACCGAGAAGCGCTGGGCCTTGCGTCTTCATGCGGAGAAGGGGATTGCCGAGGCCACCGAACGGCTCGGGCGATGGCGTGCGCGTTTGGCGTTCGAGCATGCTGGTCTCGAGTGTGCCGGCATATGCGCGGAGTGCGCCGAGGCGTGCGGCGAAACCTTGCGGCGCGCTCATCACGACGAGCCCAGACGAATGTAGTCTCGCGCGAACGTCACTCGGGGCGATGCGTGTCTGCGTGACGATCTCGCTGATGGTGCGTGGAGCGCGTGCAGCAGCGGGAGAGCGCGGCGCGGTCGACATCGGACCGGGCATCGACGTGGGAGCAGGCGGAGGCGGCGGAACGGAAGGCGCGCGCACGGCAGTGCCGAGCTCGATCGCTCGCCACGTTCCCGATTCACTGCGGTGCATCGCCGGCTCGGCGAGCGCGAACGAAAGCTCGCCCGAGTCGAGCTCTTGAAACGCGACGGCGGCAGTCGCGCGAATCGCGGCGTCCTCCATGCGCATGGCAGCGTTCGGTTGCGACTCCGGAGCGGGGGGCGCCGCGTTGTGCTCGCGCTGCGCGGCGACGCGCTTGGCCATCTGCATGTGGCCCGCGCGCTCGAATGCGTACTCCGCCTTCTCGAGATCGCCGAGGCGCTCGTGCGCGAGCCCGAGGTAACCCCAAGCGCGCCGGTGATCGGGCGCGACCTGAACGAGCTGCTCGAGGATCTCGCGCGCGGGTTGAGCCTGACCTGTCTTCAGGTAGCAGAGCGTCATGTTGATCATGAGCGATGCGTCGCGTGGGTTGTCGCGGTGGAGCGTCTCGTAAATCTGAATCGCTCGCGGATAGAGCCCAAGGCGAAAGTAAACGACGGCGAGGAGATCTTGCCCTTTGGGATCCCGCGGCTGGAGATCGAGCGCGGCCTCGAGCTCCTCTTTGGCTTCGTGAACGCGGCTGTCTTGAAGGAGCTCTGCACCTCGATAGAGATGAAAAAGAAACTCCTCGCTCGCGACCTCGCGCACCGAATCCGAGGGGCGGGGCAGATCGCTCTCCTGAGTCACGACCGCATGGTACTCGCTATCCCAGATCCAGCAAAAACAGCCGCACACGCGACCGCGGCGTACGAAGCATCGAGATCTCCGCCGGTACGTACGTCCAAGAGCGCACCGTGGGCAAGCGGGCCGGTGACGAACATGAAGGTGGCGTTCGCAGCGACGGGCAGCCACGCGCCGCGATCACGCAGCCAAAGCGTTGCGAGCGCGACCGACGTCAGCGCCGCAAAGACGAGCGATGTCCACGCGACCGATGTGCCAGTGCCGAATCGCCACGCGGCGCCCGCGAGCGCGCACGCGATGAGTCGCTCGGCGGTAAACGCTTTCGGGCCAATCGCGCGCAAGACGAGGCCGCGCAGGAGGAGCTCGTCACGCGCGCCGATGCCTGCGCTCATCAAAAGGCCAACGATGATCGGTGCGATGCCGATCGTGCCCGCGTGAAGCTCGGCGACGCGCGTGATCACGGCGACACCGAGCAGAACGACGGCCGCCGCTGCGCCGAGCGAAGCGCCACGCGCGACGCGACGCGCGATCATCGCGCCGGTCGGAATGGGCGCAAGTGCGTCCGACCACGTGACGCCGAGGCGCCCCGTACCAAATTCCGCGATGACGACCTGCGCGATCACGGCGCCCGTGTGATTTTGCGCAAGGTACGCACCAGCTCCCGCGACGGCCGACGCGATCGCAACGCCCCACGCGACGACGCGCGCACGCTCGCGAAGAAGCGCGCGCTGGTCGAGCCTCGTCATGACAAGAGGCTCGCGGAGAGCGTGAGGCTCGCGGAGAGCGCGAGGCCCTCTTCGGCGAGCAGCGCAGGGAGGCCTCCGGTGTGGACGAAGAGCACGCGCGCGCCGCGTGCTACGTCTCCGCGCGCGACGGCAGCGCCAAGCCCGAAGAGCGCTTTGGCCGTGTAGCAGGGATCGAGAATGACGCCGGCCTCGCGCGCGCATCGCAAGAGGAACGCGCGCTGCTCGGCGTCCATCACGCCGTAGCGCGGGCCCTTGCTTCGATCATCGACGTCGACGTGGACGGGCACGGGCAGCTTCTTGATCGCGCGCGCTTCGTCGATGATGCGCTCGATGGTGTGGTCGAAATAGGCGACATCGTCGCAGACGGCCATGGCACGTACGCGCGCCCCGGCCCCGTAGAGTGCGCACCCGATCGCGATGCCCGCGGCGGTGCCGCCCGAACCGCATGCGTGCACGACGAGCTCGAACGGCTCGGCCTGCGCGCGCACTTCACGCATCGCCTCGATGTAGCCGAACGCGCCGAGACCGTTGGAGCCGCCCTCGGGGATCACGTAGCCGCCGGGCGATTCGCGAGAAACATGCATCATGCACGCATTGCGGTCCGCGTATTGTTCGCGTGTAACCGTGCGAATGCGCGCGCCCACGAGAAGATCCAAAAATACATTGCCGCCACGCGGAAGCGTCGCGGGATCGGCGTCGCGCTCGGGACCCGATGCGCCTTCGTCGACTCGCAAGAGGAGCGTGCACTCGAGGCCGAGCCGCCGCGCGAGGATGGCCGTCGCGCGTGCGTGGTTCGATTGAATGCCACCGCACGTGATGATGCGTTTGGCGCCGCGTGCAACGGCGTCGGCGAGCAAAAACTCGAGCTTGCGAACTTTGTTCCCAGCTTCGGCTCCGCCCGTTGCGTCGTCGCGCTTGATGTAGAGCTCGAGGCCCAGCATCGCAGAGAGGCAGGCGTCGTGTGTGAGCGGCGTCGGAAGGTGTGCGAGAGAAAGGCGCGACGGCATAGCTCAGGCGAAACGAAGAAGCTTGGCGTTGCTCTCGACCGTGGCGCCCGCCGTCGTGACGACCTCGGCGATGCGTCCGGCGCGCTTGGCGCGGAGCTCGTTCTCCATTTTCATGGCTTCGATCACGACGAGCGGTTGCCCGACAGCCACTTCATCGCCCACAGCAACGAGCACGCGAACGACGCGACCAGGCATCGGTGATTTCACGAGGTCGTCGACGCCGCCGCCTCCGTGTGCCGCCGCGGCCGATGCAGCGCGCTGGCGATCGCTCTCGACGCGCACGTAGGAGCGATGTCCGCTCGCGATGACGCCGATGTCCGGAAGCGTGCCTTCCGTGGTGATGTCGACGACGCGACCATCGACACGAACGCTGAGCGCGCGCCCGACGAGCGCGAGATCGACATCGACCGGTTTGCCGCCCGTGCTGACTTCGAGAGCGCCACTCGGCAGCTCTTTCACGTCGACTTCGACGGGCGCTGCGTTCGGCTCGAGCATGACGAAATACCGCACGAGCGAGACAGTACCTCGAAATGCGCTACCCTCAAGCCATGATCACGACGGTCATCATCGCTGGCTGCGCGCTGATGCTCACGTTCGCTCTCATGCGCTCGACCGCATCGCGCACGCGCCGCGATCGCGACGACGGCATCCGCTGGCGCGGGATTGATTGGTCAGCGGCGGAGCAGCAAGAGCCTGAAAAATCGGGCGATCCCGATTCTCATTTCAAGAAGTCACAAGACTGAGTCGCGAGGCACGCGTGCGTCGTCGGGTGTGACAAATAGTAGAGATCCGTGCCCGACGACGCGAGGAAGCGCGCGAGCGCGTGATCGTAATAAACCGCGTCGTCCCAAGCTTTGCAGGGGTCGGAAGTCGTCCACACGTGCTGGCCGAGCGGGTTCACGTACGCATCCATCAAACCAAGGAGCGGCGCGTCCGGTGTGAAGCCGCCATCGGGCGTGAACGGCGCGCCCGTGAGTCGTGGGCTCCACGTCTTGTCGAGCGTGACGACATCGACGACGAGCGTGTCGGTGCGTCGCGCGAGACGCAGCGGAATCGCAAAGTGCTGCGCGTCGTAATGGTCAGCGCCTTCCGCGTGCCAATCGGGATCGAACACGGTTTCCGCGCACGTGGTCGCGTCGATGCTCGGCACCGCTCGCGTGCAGGCGGTCGATGCCTTGAAGTTGACGTTGCACGCCGGCCCTGCCGGTGCGCGCTTCAAACGCGCGACGCCTTCGAGCACGTAGTGATCGGCGAGCGCGTCACTCGGCGTCGTCCCGCCGAGCTGCGCGAAAAGAAGCGGCGGCGTGACGTAGTCGGCGTACTCGGGCATCCGTGAGAGCGCGCTTGGCGGCAAGAAGGGTAGGGCGCCCGCCGCGCGCGCGAACGAGTGACCCGTACCGACGACCACGAAGCCATCGGCGACGGTGTTCGACGTCAAGAACGGCTTCGGCGCCTGCGCCTTGCCGTCGGGCCCGATGTTCGGATGCAGCATGTAGAGCGGCGCGAAGTTGATCGGATCGGATGAATCGATCGCAGCTTGCGTGAGCTGGATGAGCTTTCGGAGATCGGGCGATTGTCGCAGAAGTCCGAGCCCGCTTTGCGGCGCAACGAGCTTGCTGCCAACGGGATAGAACGTGTCGCGGTATTGCTGGCATCCGTCGGGCGCATCGCAGGTGTTGTTCGACGCGCCGACGGGCCGGAACGCGGCGGCGCGCTGCTCGAACTTCGAGATGGCGCGGCCGGCGGGCGCACCCGAAGTGACGTTGCACGTTTTGTAGGAGTCGACGGCATCGGGCGCGTTGAAAATCTGAAGCTGCAGGTCGTCGTTCTGACTCGCAGGAATGGCGACGCGGAAGGTGCCGTCGGCAAGGGTGCGTGCGCATCGCAGCTCGCCGTTGATGGGGTTTCGCAGTAGCACCGTCATGCCACCGGCGAGCTCGGTGTTCGTGAGGCAAGCAATCTCGAGCTCGCGCGACTGAATCAAGTCGTTGACGATGAATCGCACGCTCATCTGATCGTGCGCGCACACCGTCGCGGTGCCCGTGGAGCTCCCGTCGTGGGGTCGCGATGACGCCGGCACTCCGACGACGAGCGGCGTGATGAGCTGCTCGATGACCGAGTCGACGACACCAAACGATCGCGATGCGACATCCGTGAGCCCGCCGCCGCCCGAGATGGATCCACCAGCGACGATGTTGGGGTCGATGGCCGCGTGAATCATCGCGTAGATGCCGCCATACGAATCGCCCGAAGCGTAGAGGTTCGCCGTGCCGCCGACGTCGGGTGTGCCGTCACTGTCGAAATCGCCGAGCACGTTGGGTGCGCCGTCGTCGTCGTAGTCCTGATCCCCCATGCGCCCGTCGAATGTCTTGAGCACGCGGGCCGCCTGCATCCCGTCGAGCACGGTCTGCCGGATGTTGTCGCGTGAGTGAAAGATGTGCGCGGTCCATAGGAGACCGCCTGGGTCTGGTGTGCCATCGCTGTCGAGATCGTATGCGCGCCCCGATTCGAGCCCCACGGACCACGGCACCAAACATGTATTATACAATAAACTCTGCAAGAGCAGCTTCGTGCCCGCGTCGACCGCGAGGCCGTGGCCTGGCCCGTCGAACCCGAGCATGGCGAGGCCCTGCTTGGCGAAGTAGCCCGCGCGAATGATGATCTCCGCATCGTTCACCGTGGAGCCATGGCCCCAGACGACGGTGGGGAATGGTTGTGTCAGATTCTTCGCGGGCTGCGCTTTCGGAACGGTGATCCAAAAGTGGCCCATGTCCGTCGCGATGCGGCCCTGGCCGGTTTTGTAATTCAGCTGAAAGCGATCCGTTGGATTCTCGTGCGTCGGATCGGGGCCGATGAAGTACGCAAGCGGGTAGCTGCCGACCACGAGATGGTCGATCGAATCGAGGGAAGCGATGAGCGCAGCGAGCGAATCCGTATCGAGCGAAAACACGCGGCTGATGACTTGAGAGAACGTCGCCTTCACGTCGTCGATGCGAACGATGTACGGGTGGGTCTTCGAGCCCGCGCACGTCGGATCGCTCTGCCAGCCCGCGGGCTGCCCCGCGAGCGTCTGATCCGAAGTCAGCCCCGCCGCGCGAAAGGCCGTCATCTTCGGTGGATAGTCCGTGGCGAGGCGCGCAAACGGACCCTTGCCGAAGAACCCATCACGAATGAGGCGGAGGTCTTCGGTTTGCGGCGCGGTCGTGAACGTCCACGCGAAAGCGACGTGCGATAATCCCGAGCCAGCGAGATCGCCGTAGTAGTTCGCGCGGCGCGCGTCGCCGAGCACGGCTTGCAGCGCGGTCATCGAGCGCTCCTGCGACGGGTGATACACGACCGGAAACGGCGAGCGCACCGAGCGCCCAAGCCGATCGCGCAAACGATCGGTGAGCACCACGGCGTACTCGTGCTTCTCCGCGAGTGGAACCACCGGCCGCACGATGAGGGTGTCGGTCTCGCGCTCGTAAAACGAAAGCAAATCATCGACGCCGTGCACGTTGCCGCCGCCGGGCCGCACGAGCGACGCGAGCGTGTCAGGATGGTCCAAAATGCCGTCGAAATCCGTGTCGCGCGCGGGTGTGTAGTCGCCTTGCGAAAGCCCGGCGCCTTCTTCGGCGGTCTCGAGCAAAATGTTTTGCTCGGCAACGCGCGGATCGTTTGCGTAATAGTTTTGCTGATCGCGAACGATGCGCGGAAAGCTCCCGCCGTCCATGTCGAGCAGCGCGGGAACGCCGGTCGAGAGATCGATCACGTAAATCGGATCGTTCGTCGTATCGAATCCGTCGCGCTGCATGCGTGCGCGCAAGTCTTCGAGATCGATCGCCGGTTCACTCAATGCGATGCCCGGCGCGCGCGAGAAGCTCACGCTGATGGGTGCGAACGTTCCCCAGCCTTCCATCTCGGCGAACCCGCTGCGTGCGTCATCTTCCAGATCGGTCGGCGCGATCAAGCTCACGTTGATGCGTCGCCCGGTGCGACTCGTGGGGTCCGCGAACGTTGCGACATCGTTGGGCGCGGGAATGTTCGGAAGCGGCCGCGCCGTGACGTCGAACTGCACCACCGGTCCATCGCCGGCAGGCGTGGGCTGAAGCCCCGTCGGGATCGTGTCCATCGAGCACGCGATGGCAACGACCACCGTGAGGGTCGCGGAGACCGTCACGCCGAGTCGTTTCATTTGAGGAAGAACGGGCAGTCGAGTGTTTCGAGGCACTCGTGCGTCGACGGGTGGCTCAAGTAGTAGATGTCCGTGCCGCCCGTCGCAAAGAAGTGCGCGGTCACGTTGCCTCCATATTCGGCGTCATCCCAAATCTTGCAAGCGTCCACGACGTCCCACGTGTGTTGCCCGGGAGGCTTGATGTAGATGTTCATCACGGCGACGAGCGGTACTGTCCCGTCCCACGCACCACCGTCGGGCGAAAACGGCACGCCTTTGATACGCGGCGCCCACGCGGCCGAAAGCGTCGATGGGTTTTTTGGATCGATGCGAATCCCCGCAACGCGTGCGAGTCGAAGCGGCGTGCCGGGATGCTGCGCGTCGTATTTGTTTTTTCCTTCGCTGATCCAGTCGGCGTCATAGAGCGTGTTGGTGCACGTCGTCGGGTCGGCGACGGGATGGTCCGGGCACGTCACGGTGTCGGTGACGCTGTCGTAGTTGACGCCACACGCTGGCCCCGCGGGTCGGCGACCAAATCGCGCGACGCCTTCGACCTCGTAGTTCTCGATCAAGACTTGGTTGGGCGTCTTCTGCCCGAATGCGTCGTAGAGCTCTTGTGGCGTCACGTAGTCGGCGTATTCGGGGTAACGCGTGAGCGCGTCGGGCGGGAAAAACGGAATCGCTCCCGCGGCGCGTGCGAAGTTGATCCCGGTCTCGATGTTCACGAACCCATCGCCCACCGTGTTCGCGCCCATGAGCGCGCGAGGTTTCGTCGGGTTGCCGTCGGGGTCGGGCAACGTCTTCAGCATGTAGTACGGCGCGTAGTCGATGGGGTCGGCACCCGCGACGCCGATTTGCCCGAGGAACCAGAAGCGCCGCGAGTCGGGCGCGTTCCGCTGGAAGCCAAGCCCATCTTGCACCGCGGCGAGCTGACTGTCTTTGGGAAAGAAGCGATCCATGAATTGCGCGCACGCGTCCGTCGGGCACGTCGTGTTGGCGGAAGGTTTGTAGAACGGTGCCTTCTGCTCGAACGTGTGAATGTGGCGTCCGGCTTTCACGCCCGGCGTCGGGTTGCACGTCTTGTACGAATCGACTGCATCGGGCGCTTCGTAAAATTGGACGTCGAGATCGTCCAAATACGTAGCGCCGAACGAAATGCGGAAGCTCCCGTCGGCGAGAGTGCGTGCACAATGCACGCGATCCGAAGTGCCGGGACTCGAGAGGTTCGTGAGGACCACGGTTTTTCCGGGCCCGTCTTCTTGCGCCGAGAGGCATGCGATTTCGACCTCGGGGATGTCGTCACCGTCTTCCGCGAAGATGCGGACCGACATTTGATCCGCGCCGCAGTTCGTCTGCGGTGTCGAGGTGCCGTCGCTGTTTTTCTTCGGAGGACGCGCCGACGCGGGGATCGAAATCAAGAGTGGCCCGAAGAGCTCGCCGAACGACTCGGTGACGCCATAGCTGCGATACCCGATGTCCGTGAGGCCACCACCGCCGGACATCGGTGCCGTCCCGGAAAGCTGATGATCGATGCCGCCTTGAACCTCGCTCATGATTCCGCCGAGCGATTCGCCCGCGGCGTAGAAGCCGACATTCGGCCCACCGACATCGGGAACACCGTTCGAGTCGAAGTCGCCGGCGAGATCTTCTTTGCCGTCGCCGTCGAAGTCTTGGCCGGCTTTGGTGATGCCGTCGAACGTGCGCAAGATGCGTGTAGCTTGCATCTCATCGAGCGTGCCCTGGCGAACGTTGTCGCGAACGTTGGTGATGTGGCTCGTCCACCACCACCAACCCGGGTCGGCGACGCCATCGCCGTTTCGGTCGACCGCGCGAGACGTCAAGAACCCGTCGACGAGCGGCGCGTAACACGAAGGCTGGAGATCCACGGTCGCCGGAACGCGCACCGACGCATCATTCGGAAGCCCGTGCTGCGGCATGTTGAGCGCGATGACCGCGACGCCGTTGCGCGCGTAGTTACCGCCATACTCGAGCGCCTCGGTGAAGTTGCCGCCGACGCCATGACCCCACAGCGAAATCGGAAAGGGCTGCTTGTGCGTCGCGTCTTCTTTCGGAACAGTGATGATGTAGCTGACGGTGTCGCTGCGGATGTCGCCTTGGCCGGTCTGGAAGTTGAGGTGAAAGCGCGCGTCGGGGTCGTTGCCTTGCGGATCACCTTCGAGGAACGGCGACTGAAACGTGCCGATGATGAAGTGATCGATGTGCGTGTTCTCTTCGTTGAGCGCTTTGATGTCGCCCTTGTCGTAACCAAACACTTGCGCGTAGAGATCCTGGAGGGTCTTGTAGACGCCGGGTTCGTTCGGATTGACGATGTACGGATGCGCCGCGTGAGGCGCGCAGCTCGGATCGCTCTTCCAATCCGTGGGCTGCGCGCTCGGATCGCCCGAGTTTTTCCCAGCCGCGGGAAGCACGGTCGTCTTGGCGGGAAAATCCGTCGCAAACGATGCGAAGGGCCCTTTGCCGTAGAGGCCGTTGCGAAGAAGAATCATGTCCTCGAGCACGGGCTGCGTGGTGAACGTCCACGCGAACGCAACGTGGTCGAGCCCGGTGCCGGCGATGTCGCCGTAGTAGTTGGCGAGACCTTTGTTTCCAAGAAGCGTTTGCAGCCGCGTGACCGAGTCGACCTGCGACGGATGATGCACGTAGGAAAATGGGCTCTTGATGGGGTTGCCATCGCTGCCGCGCAAACGATCGGTGAGCACCACCGCGTATTCCGTTTTCTCCTCGAGCGGCAAGAGCGGCCGCATGATGAAGGTGTCGGTCTCGCGTTCGTACCAAGTGAGCAGATCATCGACGCCCGGGATTTGACCGGGAGGACCCCACGTATTCGGATGATCGAGCGTGCCGTCGAAATCCTGATCGAGCGACGGCTTGTAGTCGCCTTGTGTCAGCCCCGCGCCTTCTTCGTTCGCCTCGTAGAGGAGGTTCGAGGTCGCGACGTGCGGATCGTTGGGCCAGTAACGCTGCGGATCGCGAAGCGCGACCGTGAAATTCCCGTTGCCCATGTCGAGCACCATCGGGATGCCCGTCGTCATGTTCACGAGGTAAACGGGATCGTCCTCGAAGCGATAACCGTCGCCGAGCATGCGCGCGCGCACGTTGTCGAGATCGAGCGCGGGCTTGTGTGGGTCGGCGCCGGGCGCGCGTTCAAACGAGACCGTGATGGGCGCGAACGTCCCCCAGCCTTCGATGTCGTCGAAGGCTTCACGCGCCGTGCGCTCCATGTACGTGGGCGCGAACACGCTTGCGTTGATCCGGCGACCCGTGCGGCTCGTTGGGTCGGCGAAAGTGGCGACGTCGTTTGGAAGAGGAATGTTCGGCAAGGGGCGGGCGAGCGCGTCGAACACGACCATCGCGCCAGGACCCGCGGGCGTTGGCTTCAGCCCGACGGGAATGCTGTCCATCGAGCACGCAACCAAGAGAGCGATGAGAAATCGGTACTTCATGTCGGGCGTCTCTCGCTGGAGGTTAGAACTGCAAGCCTGCGCGCCCGACGACGATCCACGGCGCGCTCATGATGGAACCCGAGGCGTCTGCGAAAGCGCCGCCCGGAAAAAAGACGCCGGCTTGCGCGCCGAGCTGAACACGTAGCGCGCGCTCGAGGCGAAGACGAAATTCGAAACCGCCATCGAGCTCGATGCCAAGATCGTGTCGGTGCGCATCGCCGCCGCGATAGTTCACGTACGAACCTTGCGTTGCGACGCGATACGGGTCGACGAGATCCGTCGTGGTTCCTGCGATGACCGCGCCGGCTTTCAAATCGACCCATGGTTTGGGGCGAACGATGACGGTCGGGTAGATGTATTCTGCACCGAACACGCCGCCGTTGGACGGGAGCAAGTTCACGCCGGGCGTGGGCCGCGAGCCGTTTTGCAAAAGCGGGTCTTGTGCAGCGGCCGAAGAGCGCGCCGTTTGCCAGCGCATGACTTCGTCGAACAAGAGCAAACCGACTTTGTGATTCGGATCGAACGTGAAGCGGTGCTCGGTGGTGTCGTAGGGGTTTGCGTCGCCTGACGCGTAACCGATCTCCACTTGCGCAGCGATGTCGCCCCAGGTGCGCGGATCGTCCGCTGAAGAGAGCGGCGAGCTATCGACCGGCACTTGCCCACTTGGCGCGCCTTCGTCGCGATGCGCTTCGTGGACGACGCCGAGGTTCGCGGCAAACCCGTACGATTGAATCTGCGTGAGCTGACCGGTGAGGGCTTGGTCCGGCTGGCGAAGCTCGTTGGTCGATCCGAGGATGAACGCGAGCTCGCCCGCGCCATACAAGAACGTCGATGGGCTTCCGGGGATCGGCGTTGCGAAGTGCCCGGCGACGTCGACTGCGGCGGCGACGATGTTGTCGCTGTAGGTCGCGAATTGCGCGGCCGTTTGACTCGTCTGCTGGCTTCGTAGCGTTGCGAAGACGCCGATTTGATTTGGACCCTTGTCGTAGAAGCCCGCGAGCACGCCTTGGAATGCGACGTCGCCGCGATAGAGGCGCGCTTGCCAATCGGCGTAGACGAGGTTGCCGCCCACGACGAGAGCGAACGGGCTCTCTTTGCCCGCGGGCTTCGTTGCGAAGAGGACTTGCTCGACGAAGTTGCCACCGCGATAGTCACCGAAGAGCGAAGGGTGATCGCCGTCGTTGGCGAGGATGCCCATGCCCCAGTGGTTGCTCTGCTGCCCGACGCGAAAGAGACCGACGCTCGTGAGAAACTGCGCGTAGGCCCAGCGAAGCTCGAGGTAGCTCCATGCGTCGCGTGCGTCATCGCGCGGATAGCGATCGGGCGCGACGTCGTGGGTGACGTCGCCGAAGACGTAGTCGCCGAACAGGTTGAGCTGGAGAACGACCTGCAGCCAGTCTCGGTATTGGAGACGCGGCGTGAGGCGCACCCACTGCGTGCCGTACCCGTGTTGCCCGAGCGAATCGGAGACGGCGCCCGGATGCGCGTCGATGACGCTCGCAGAGACGTCCATCGGAAACGATCGAAGGCCGACGGCACGAAGCTGGAGCTCCCCGCGGATGTCGATGAATAGCTTTTCCTTGTCCGGCTTTGCGCTCTTGATGCGGCCCGATTCGAGCACGAGGCGGTCGATGTCCTCGGGCACGGTCACTTGGGCATTCGCCACCGCAGGCGCAAGCAAGCCGCTCGTGAAGAGCGTGACCCCAAACGTGACCAGCGGCAGCGGGCGCATCAGGCGCGCATACTACATGCGGATCGCACCGAGATGATATATCCGCGCACGTGGAACCCATCACGCTCGGAAAGCCAATCACGCCCGAGGATCTCGAGGCCGTTGCGCGCCATGGCCGTCGTGTGGTGCTCGACCCGGAGGCCCGGCAAGCCGTGGGGCGCTCGCGGGCTGCCGTCGATGCGATTGCTGCCGCCGGCGATCGCGCACCGAACGTTTATGGAGTGAACACAGGGTTTGGCGCGCTCAGCGAGACGCGCATCTCGGCCGCCGACATTCGCGCGCTCCAGCGAAACCTCGTGCGCTCGCACTCGACGGGCGTCGGGCCCGCGCTCGCCGTGAGCGAGGTGCGCGGCATCATGCTCCTTCGCGCGCAGGTGCTCGCGCTTGGGTGCTCGGGTGTTCGCGCGGTCGTCCTCGAGACGCTCATGACGATGCTCGACAAGAACGTCATCCCGCGTATCCCGTCGCAAGGCTCGGTCGGTGCGTCGGGCGATCTCGCGCCGCTCGCGCATCTCGCGCTCGCGATGATTGGCGAAGGCGAGGCCGCGATCGCGCTCCCAAACGACGCGGCCCCAAATTATCGCGACGCACGCGAAGTGCTCGCCGAAGTCGGCATCGAACCGGTCGTGCTCGAAGCGAAGGAAGGGCTCGCGCTCATCAACGGCACGCAGCTGATGGCCTCGCTCGGCGCGCTCGCGCTGCTCGATGCAGAACGCCTGTGTGTTGCGGCTGACGTCGCCGGTGCGATGAGCCTCGAAGCGCTGAAAGGCTCCGAGCGCCCCTTCGACGCACGCCTCCACGCGGCGCGCCCGCATCCGGGTCAGGCGCTCGTGGCCAAGAATTTCCGCGCTCTCCTCGCCGACAGCGAAATCATGGAGAGCCACAAAGACTGCGGCCGCGTGCAAGATGCGTATTCGCTTCGCTGCATCCCCCAAGTGCACGGCGCAACGCGCGACGCGCTCGGTTTCGTGCGCGCGGTGATCGAGCGCGAGGTGAATAGCGTCACCGACAACCCAAGCGTTTTTCTCGATGGCCCCGAGGCCGACTTGATCAGCGGCGGCAACTTCCACGGCCAGCCACTCGCGCTCGCTCTGGATTTTGCGGCCATCGCGTGTGCGGAGCTTGCGAACATTTCGGAGCGCCGCGTCGAGCAGCTCGTGAATCCTGCCCTGTCGACTGGCCTCACCGCATTTCTCGCGGCGGGGAGCGGGCTTCACTCGGGCTTCATGATTGCTCAAGTCGCATCGGCATCGCTCGTCAGCGAAAACAAAATCTTGTGTCACCCAGCGTCGGTCGATTCGATTCCGTCGTCGGCCGGCAAAGAAGATCACGTGAGTATGGGCAGCGTGTCGGCGCTCAAGCTTCGCCGCATCATCGACAACGTGCGTTGCTCGCTCGCGATCGAAATCATGACGGCAGCAGCTGGGCTCGACCAGCGCAAGCCGCTCTCGCCGAGTCGCGGTGTCGGCGCCGCGCTCGCAAAAGTGCGCACCCGCATCGCCCCCATGACGGGTGACCGCCCGCTCTACAAAGACATCGAGCACGCCGCCGCGCTCATCGCGGACCGCTCGCTTGCCGCAGCCGTCGAGGCAGCCGTCGGAGCGCTCGGGTGAGAAACCTCTCGATTGCCATCGGCGTGGCGCTTGCGTTTGCGACGCTCGTCGGCGTCTGGCTTTTCTTGCATCGCAACGAGCATCGCGATCTCGCGCCGCGCAACGAGGTGGTCAGCACGAGTGAAAACGCCACGAAGATTCTCTTCGTCGGCAACAGCCACACCGCCGAAAATAGCCTGCCACAAACCATCGCGGCGCTCGCACGTGCACGCACGCCGCGCGAGCTCACGTTCAAGGATGTGCTCGCGGGCGGCGCAACGCTCACCGAGCATCTCGTGAAAGGCGAAGCAAAGCGCGCCATCCTTGCCGAACGTTGGGACTACGTCGTGCTTCAAGAGCAAGGCCTCGAGCCTACGATCGCGCCGCGCAAATTCGAAACGGCCGTGCGCACGTTCGATGCGCTCATTAAACAGGTTGGCGCGAAGACAGTCATCTTGCAGCTGTGGCCGCGCCGCGACCAAAACCAAAGCGAGCGCGAGCTCGATCAGAGCTACCACCTCGTCGCGCGCGCAACGGGAGCGACGCTCATCCCCGCCGGCCCCGCGTGGATGCGCGCGCTCAAGGAAAAACCAACGCTACCGCTCTACCGCGAAGACCAATACCACCCAACGACGACCGGGACGTATCTCGCGGCGTGCGTGTTCGTGGAGATGATGTTCGGCGAAGTGCCCGACGGGCTACCCGGGCTCGACATGGTCGCTCCCGAGGATTTGCCCGTCGTTCAGCGCGCGTGCACGCTCAAGCCTTGATGGCGCGCGTCAGCAGGAAATCTTGTCGCACATAGTTGTCGACGAAGTACTCGCCGATGAGCTCCTCGAGCTCGCGCCGAAACGTAGCGAGCTTCGCAGGATCGGATGCGCCGAGCCCCGCGACGAGCTTCACGAGCGGCCCGACGTTGACCTCCATCATCGCGCGCATGTGCTGCGGTGACAGGATGGGAGCATGAACGCGGTTGCGATCGAACGTGAGGCTCTTCACTTTGTCGCCGAGCCGCTCGCGGACGATCGTGGGCTCACCCCATTGAACGGGCGGCGACACGCCTGGTGGCGGCGGTGGCGCGTAGCGACCTTGCATCGCGAACATGCGACCCGTGAAAACATCCGGCGGCCACGTCGCGAAAGCGATAATGCCACCCGGCTTGAGCACGCGAAGCATCTCGCGCACGGCGACGTCGGGCCGCGGCGCGAACATGTGACCGAACTGGCTGAGCACGGCGTCGAACGTCCCATCCGCGAACGGCATCTCCTCGACGTCGCCGACTTGGAAATCTCCCTCCGTATGCGTCAGCGCGAAATTCTCTTTCGCGCGCGCGATGAGCTCGGGCGTCAGATCGAGCCCTGACACCTTCGCGCCGGCGCGCGCTGCCGTGAGCGCAACGACGCCCGTGCCGCATCCGACGTCGAGCACGTGCGCACCACGTGCGAAGCCGGCCCACCGAACGAGGCTCGGCGACGCAAGGCCCGTGACCATTTCGAAAGGGGCAAACGACGCCCAACCTTGGCGAGCGTTCTCTTTGAATTGTGCAATCGCATCCATGTCGTCCTCTTGTCTGTGTCGAGTGGGTGGCCCCTCCGGGACTCGAACCCGGATGCTCTCACGAGCCGCGGATTTTAAGTCCGCTGCGTATACCGCTTCCGCCAAGGGGCCTTGTTGATTGGTTTGAGTCCTCGTAGTCTCGCGCCGCCGGCGGGGGAAGGGTGGCTTCCTTGGCGTCGTAGTTTCGGTGACACCACCAAGTGGAGGAGATTCGAAAATGAGCAACGGCGAACAGAAGCCTTGGATGATTACGCTGCTACTTTGCGCGTTCGCGGGAACCCTAGGGGCGCACCGCTTTTATGTCGGTAAGATCGGCAGCGGCATTGGCCAACTCTTGACGCTCGGAGGTTGCGGCATCTGGACGTTGATTGATCTGATCATGATCCTCACAGGCAAGTTCACCGACGCGCAGGGCCGCCCGCTCCTGAAGAACTAGCGAAGGCGCGCTTCATCTGCGGGAGCACCGCATCGTGAAGCGCGACGCAGAGGGACGCTGACTCGAGAGCCTGCGCAAGCGGCCGTTCGGCTCCCTCCAGCGTCGCCGCTTTTTGTGTGTAAAATGCACGTGATTCCGTGAGCGCCTGGGGCGTGCACGCGAAGCCGGCCATCCCAACGAGCCCGCGGCCGAGGTGCCCGATGAGCTTGCCGCGAAGAGCGTCCCAGTGGTCGTGCACGTAGGCAAGCGTCACGGCGCGCGTTTTGAGGCGACCCGCGAGAGGCCAAAGCACGCGCCCGACGTCTTGAAGCTTCACCGACGGCCCGAGCATCCAATCGAGCTGCGCGCGCACGGCCGCGGCATCGATGACGCCCGCAGCGGCACGAAGCGCGAGCGCGTGCGCTTGGGGTGAGCCGGAAGCTTCGGCGGCTTTGCGAAGCTCGGCAGGATCGCGTTTGCGCGCCGCAAGCTCGACGGCGACTTGGCCATAGTCGGGGTCGACGGCTTTGCCGGCCGCGAATGATTTCGCGATCGCATCGAGCTTCGTGACGAGCGTCGTGTCGTCGCCGAGATCGACTTCCGCGTAGGTGAGCGTGCGACGGAGAAGTCGCTCGTCTTCGTCGAGCTTGGCTTCGGGGATGCGCTCGAGGCGCGCGATGTGCGGCGCGAGTCGGGCACGCACCATCGCCGAGAATGCGGGCCACGTGGGCTCGTCGACGATCTCTCCTAGCTCGTAGAGAATGCCCGTGAGCTTCTCGATGACGCGCCTGTCCGTTTGGCGATCGATCGCAGGAAGCACGTCGACCAAAAAAGCGCGGCCATCGAGCTTGCCTGCGCGAACGCTTGCCCATGCGTCGGCGAGAATGCCGACGCGCGTCGCCGGAGAGGCCTGTCCGAGCGTCGCTGCGAGCCCGGCCGTCGTGCTCTCGGACCACGAGACGCGGTAGTAACCGACGCCATCGGGGTTCGCGAAAATCGGGCAAGCGCCCTTACCGCGCAGCGACGTCGGCCCTGTAACGAGCGCACATTCGGGCTTCGAGCCGGCCGTCGCGGAGACCGCACAGAACGGCACCGTCCACGGGGCGACCTCGCCCGCGCTCATTCCGATCGTGGACCCGAGCGGGAAAAATCTTTCTTGGTGCGCCTTCAGTGAAAACGCGGCGCCGCAATTGACTTCGTCGACGACGATCATCGGCACGCCCGGTCGGTCGACATAAGCACGCGCGAGCGTGCTTGCATCATGCTGGCTCGATTGCGCATCGATCGCGCCGAACAAGTCGTCGGCGGTTGCGTTGCCCCACGCGTGCGCAGACAGATACGCGTGCACGCCGCGCTGGAATGCGTCCTCGCCAACGTGCTGCTCGATCATCCGAAGCACCGCCGCACCTTTTTGATACGTAATGCCGTCGAACGCTTCCATCGCTTGCCCGACGCTCGCGACTGGTTGCCGAATGGCGCGTGCCGACGCAAGCCCGTCCGCATCCATGATCGACGACGCATTCGCGGCCGCATCGAGCTTGGCGCCGAACGCTGGCATATAAGTGTCGACGACCTTGAACGTCGTCCACGTTGCAAAACCCTCGTTCAGCCACAAATCATCCCACCACTTCATCGTCACGAGATCGCCGAACCATTGATGCGCGAGCTCGTGCGCCATCAAACCGATCATGCCGCGCTTTTGGCGCGCCGATGCGTGCTCGTCGAGCAAGACGAGATCGTCGCGGAACGTGATGAAGCCTGCGTTTTCCATCCCGCCGGCGCCGAAATCGGGCACGGCTACGAGGTCGAGCTTTTCGTACGGAAACGCGATGCCAAAATATTTCGCGAGCAGCGGTACCATGTCCGCGCCGGCGCGCATCGCGCTCGCCGAGAGCGCGCCACGCCCGTGCGTCGTGATGAAGCGAATTGGCGTGGGCGTTTTCGGTCCATCGACGACGTCGAAATTCCCAACCGCGAACGCCACGAGATACGTCGGGATGGGTGGCGTGGTCGTGAACTTGAACGTGGTCTTCGCGCCGTTCGGTGTGCGCGAAGTTTCGACGCCGTTCGACAAGCCGAGCAATCCGGTCGGCACCGTCAGCGTGACGTCGAATGGCGTCTTGAAGCCGGGCTCGTCGAAGCACGGAAACGCACGCCGCGCATCGGCCGCTTCGAATTGCGTGAACGCGTAGGACTCGCTGCCGTCTTCTGCGCGATACAAGCCCGAGAGCTGACGCCCGAATGGGGCCTCGTAGTCGATCACGAGTGTCGAGCGACCTTTCGGGATCGCGCGATCGGCCGAAAGCACGAGCTCGTCGGGCTCGAGCGCTCCGTGTGATGCGCGCGTCGTCGTGTGGAGCGCGAGCGCGGCGTCGCCGACCCGCGCTTCGGCGCGCTTCACGGTTACGTCCTTTGCGTTGATGACGACGTGTGCAGTCTCCACGGGAACGTCGATCATGATCTCGACGGTGCCGGCGAACGTTTGGGCTTTCG
Organism: Polyangiales bacterium; assembly: GCA_038239005.1. GTDB lineage: Bacteria > Myxococcota_A > Polyangia > Polyangiales > Polyangiaceae > DASXHD01. Next base: position 835 of record JBBSFE010000079.1, on the reverse strand, counting down.
GATCGACGTCGAGCGTCACCGCGTAACGAACGGGCGTTGCAAGCGCAGGCAAGCGCCCATCCGAGCGCGGCGCGGGCGGCGGCGCGAGAGCCGCGCTCGAGGACGCCGTGGGTGTGACGAGCGGCGGACGCGACGAAACCTCGGGTCCACACGCAACGACCCACCCAATCAACACGATGTTCCGGACGCGCATCGCCCGAGAGGTACCTGCGCGCTACTGAGGAAACAAGCGCGTGAACGATCCGGTCGATACGGCGGCAACGGGCGGCGGCGTGTAGGCGGCCGTCGTATCGAGATCCTCTTCCTCTTCGTCGACCTGCGAGCACTGCACGAACCCAAACGCGGGCGAGGTGAGCGCAATCTTCGATGGACGCCAGAGAACGGCGCGCGCACCAGGAAGCCAGCGATTCACGAGCCGGCGCGTGCCCTCGACGTCGAGCAGCCACCCAACGACGCGCGTGCCGACGAGCGACACCTCAGCGTTCGAGTCGTCCTCGAAATCACGGCGCGCGATGTCGACGCACACGCCGTCGTGAAACACGTAAATCGTGTGCGCGGTCTCGAGGCGATAGGTGCCATCGAGCCCGAGCGGCGCGACCGTTTCCGAAACCATCAACTCTTTGAGCCACTGCCTGTTCGACATGATGCCACCGCCTTTGCAGGTGCCATGCCGCCCCGGTTACACCGAAAAACTCAATGGTTTCGTCGAGCCGGTGGGCTGCGTACGATGTAGGTGTACTACGTCCGATCCATGGGTGATGACGGTTCACCCGGCGATCGTTCGGGTCCCAACGATAGGCCTCCCCGGGGGTTGTGGGGGCGGGCCGGGGGGGGG
>JBBSFE010000078.1:0-31499 GCA_038239005.1 Polyangiales bacterium | reverse complement strand
GAGCGACGACGTCACCGGCATCTGTACGATTTACGCGTCTGACGGAACGCGCTCGACATCGGACGGCGGGCTCGCCGCCGGTCCGTGCGACACGACGCCGCGCCATGGATTTTCGACCGAGTGCAGCGGCGCGGGCGTGAGCGGGTGCGGCTGCGTGACCGCGGGTCGCAGTGAAAGCAGCGCCGGTGCGATCGCGGCACTCGGCGCGATCGGGCTATTCGGGTGGCGGCGAAGGAGGCGTTCGATATGATGTGGCGCATGCGCTGGCGGGCTCTCTTGATTGCGATCTTGTTGATCGTGCCGGCGCACGCATCGGTGTCGTTCACCGTGCTGCTTGATGCGCTCGCGTCGGAGAGCTCCGCGGCAGTGGTCATGACGCCGTTCGATCAGAAGTCGGTTTGGGAGGATGGGCGCATCGCGACGTACACGCATGTTCGCGTGGAGCGCGTCGTCGCTGGCACGATCGCGAGCGATGTCTGGATCAAAACGCTCGGTGGCGCCGTCGGCGACATCGGTCAGATGGTCGAAGGCGAAGCGGTGCTACGTGCGGGGCAGACCTCTCTCCTCTTCATCACGTCGTACGAGAACAATCTCGTGGTTGCGGGGCGTGGCCAGGGTCAGTTTCCGATCACGGCCGACGGCGCGGGCGTGAAACGCGTTCACAAGAATCTCCACGTGGGTGCGCTCTTGGCGCCCAATCCGTCGTCGCTCGCGCGCATTCGCGCCGCGACGTCGCATCCGAGCGCAGCCGCTCCAGCCGGCGACGTGCTCGACGGGCGGACCGTCGATGACGCCGCAACCGAAATTGCGTCGTCGTGGACGAGGACCCATGTGGCGCACTAGCGCGGCGCTTTTGGCCGTAGGCGTGACCCTCACGATCTCCGCGAGCCTCATGAGCGCGCGCCGCGCCGAAGCGTTTTGCCGAACGACGACGTCGTCGATCGATCCGTCGTTCGTCGCGACACCCGACCACCCCTGCTGGGACGACGGCATGCCGCTCTTCTGGAAGAACGCATGCGTCGGCTATTCGATCCAGCAAGACGCAAGCAAACAAGTCTCCTTCAACGACGCGCAAACGAGCATGGAGACCGCCTTCGCAGAGTGGACCAGCGCCACGTGCCCCACCGCGAACGACACCGCGTCGTCGAAGGCCAGCATCGACGTCCGATTTCTCGGGCCCGTCGCGTGTCACAAAGTTCAGTACAACTCCGGCAGCGGCAACTCGAACACGATCATGTTCGACGACGGCACGTGGCCCCACAACGACTCGAACAACACACTCGGCCTCACCACCGTCACGTACAACATCAACACGGGCGAGCTCTACGACGCGGACATGGAGCTCAACACGGCGCAGCAGTCGCTCACCGTCAACGGCGACGTCCCCTCCGACGGGTTCGATTTGCTCAGCATCGTGACGCATGAATCAGGCCATTTTCTCGGCCTCGCGCACTCGCAAGACACCCACGCGACGATGTTTGCACACTACACGCAAGGCGCGACGTCGATGCGCAGCCTCTCCGCCGACGACGTCCAAGGCATCTGCTCGGTGTACGCACCTGACGGAACACGCATGACCGCGACGGGGGCGGTCCCTGAAGGGCCATGCGATCCAACGCCGCGTCACGGCTACTCCGGCGTATGCGGCAGCAGCGGTTGCTCGGCCGCGCCAGGCCCGACTTCGGGCGGCTTCGGCGTGCTCGCCGTGATGTTGGGTCTGGTGCGAAGGCGGCGCGCCGGCCGGGCGTGAGCGTTCTCGTCGTTTCGGGTGAGCCCTCCGGTGATCGCGCCGCGGCGCGCGTGATCGCGCGCATGACCGCGCGAGGGATCCGTTCGTTCGGCCTCGGAGGCGACGCGAGCGAGCGTGAAGGAGCCGAGCTTGTTTCGAAGATGTCGCACGCGGCGATGGGCATCGTCGATGTCGCAGCTCGGTCGGCGCGCATTGCTGTCGCGATGATGGCCGTGCGCTCTGCCGTGCGGCGACGAAAACCGCGCGCAGCGATTCTTGTAAACTACACGGAGTTCAACGCGCTTTTGCTGGGCTTTTTGCGTCGCACGGGCGTGCGCGTGCTCTGGTACGCGGCGCCGCAAATTTGGGCGTGGAGGCCGCGCCGCGGGCCGTCGATCGCGCGCGGCGTGGACAAGATGGCCGTCATCCTTCCATTCGAGGAGCCGCTTTGGGAAAAGTGTGGCGCGAGCACGCGGTATGTCGGACACCCTGCGATGGAGACCCCTGCGCTCTCGCGCGAAGCCGCGCGCGCCGAGCTCGGCCTCTCGATGCACGCGCGTGCGGTCGCTCTGCTGCCCGGAAGTCGCGCGTCGGAAGTGCGTCGCCTCTTGCCCGCGATGGTCGAAGCCGCGCCGGATGGTCACGTTCTCTTGTCGACCGCGCTCGACGACCGAACGCGCGCATGGGCACGCACGCGAGCAGCGTACGTTCACGAGGTCGATGGAGCGTCGCGTCTCATCGGCGCCTTCGACTTCGCGCTGTGCGCGTCGGGCACCGCATCGCTCGAAGCCGCGCTTGCGGGTGTTCCGCCGGTCGTCGTGTATCGCGTCGATGCGATTGCCGCCATGGTCGCGAAGCGTGCGCTTCGAACGCCGTTCGTTGCGCTTCCGAATGTCTTGCTCGGCCGCCGCGCGTTTCCGGAGCTCTTGCAACACGACGCGCGCGCAGACAAGATGCGCGCGGCGCTCGCCACGCTCGAAGCGCATCCTGAAGATGCGCGAGCCGATTGCGATGCCGTACGACGCGTGCTTGGTGAGGGCCACGTTCCGTCGCGCGCGGTCGTCGAGATGATCGAACCATGGCTCTGAAGAACGAAAAGCGAACCGATCCGATCGTCGCGCTGCTTCTCTTGCTCACGGCGATCATGCTCGTCGTGCGGATGATCGCGGCAAAGACCATCGGCTTCGGCGACAGCGAGGCGCTCTACGCGACGTACGCGCTTCATCCGCAACCCGCGTATCTCGACCATCCCGGGCTCGTCGGGCTCTTCGCGTCGTCGCTCGGCGGCGGCACGATTCCATCGCCGCAGGCCGCGCACGTCGCGACTGCCGCGCTCGCGACGATGTTTCCGTGGCTCGTCGTGATCGTCGCGCGGCAAATGGGAGCCGCAACCCGCGCGGCTGCGGCTGCTGGTCTCATCGTCGCGGCGACGCCCGAGATCGGCGTTGGCCTCTTCGCGATGACGCCGGATTTGCTCCTCGCCTACGGCTGGCTCGCATGTTTGGGCGTCACCGCGATGGCGCTCGAGACCAAGCCTGATGGTCCGCGCGCGCCTGCGCTCTTTGGGATCGCGGGTGTGATCGCAGGCGCCGCCGCCACGGCGAAGATCACGGGTGTCTTTTTGCTCGCCGCGCTCGGCGTCGTCGCCGTTGCCGAAGCGCGAAAACGCAAAAACATTTGGCCGGTCGCCGCCGCCCTATCCGGGCTCGTGCCGCTCGTGCCCGTGGTGCGTTTCGAAGTCGCCGAGCACTTTCCGATGCTGCGCCACCGATTGATGGACACGCAACACGGCGCGGGCTTTTCGCTGCGAAACATCGGCGCGCTCGTGGGCGGGCAATTCGTTTACGTCTCGCCCGTCATTCTTGTCGTCGTGGTCCTCGTTGCACGCGATCTCATCAAGCGGCGAAACGACGACGCCATGTCGAAGCTACTCTTCTGGACGTTCGCGCTGCCGCTGCCACCGCTCGTCGTTCTGTGTGCGTGGAGCCGTGTCGCCGAGCCGCATTGGCTTGCGCCGCCATTGCTCGCGCTGCCGATTCACGCGGCGCGGCGCGCCTCCGAGTGGACGCTCCCTCGCCGCCTGCTCGACGCCGCTGCCGTCACGGGACTTCTGCTGGTCTTCGCCGTACATGCGTGGATTCTGCAACCATCGATCGTGCGCACGCTCGCGCCCGCGAGCTACGATCCGCGCGTCGACATCACGAACGAGCTCTTCGGCTGGCCTCAAGCCGTGCACACGACTCAGGAGCTCATGGAAGAAGCCGATGCCGCAGCGGGCGTCCATCTCGACACCTGGGTCGTCGGCCCGAGCTGGATGGTGTGCGCTCAGCTCGCGGCAAACGCGCCGCTCGCGAAGATCGGTTGCGCAACCGACGCGCGCTCGGACTTCGACGATTGGGCGCCGCGCGCGCGTTGGGAGCACGCCGACGCCATCATTTTCGTCACCGATGATCGCATGCCGATGGACCCCGCGAAGATCGCGCCGAATTTCTTCGTCGAGCGAACCGAGCGCGTCTCCGTGCTCCGCGGCGGGCGCATCATGCGGACCTTTCGACTTTCACTGCTCCAAAAGCGTATTCTCGCCCGCCATGTTGTCGCTCCGCCTCATCGAGGCGGTCGCCTTTGCACTACCGGCGGCGCAGGCTGAACACCGAGCACGATGGGTTATCCATCTGCCCGGTGAACGTCGCGCCGCGCACGACACCGTGCATACCGACGCTCACATAGTTTCGCGGACGATCGATCCACTCGCCGGGCACGAGCGTGATCTCGCCGTTCGGTGCCATCGTGCCGCGCATGCGATACGAGCCGTTTGCGTTCGATGGGCCGTGCGAAAACTCGAACACGGCTTCGAGCCCATCCGGGCTCGTGTGACGCACATGAAGCGCGAGATCGGTCTCGCCTTGCGCGCACGTGTATGTGCCGAGCCACTCGTCGGCCGCAGCGACGGGCTGCGGTTGTTGTTGCTGCGGTTGCTGGTCTTGCTGCTGCGGAGGCACCTCGACGACGACCGCCGGAGACGCCCCGCACGCGACGACGAGCGATGCCGCGAGAACGAGACTTTTCATGAGGGCACCATCGGTTGGAGACCTGCCTCACGAATGAGCGATAGGTCCTCGTTTTCTTCGGGGTTGGGCGTCGTCAAGAGTTTGTCGCCGTAGAAAATCGAGTTCGCTCCGGCGAGCATGCAGAGGATTTGCGCCTCGCGCGTGAGCGCCGAGCGCCCCGCGGAGAGACGGACGCGCGCATGCGGCATGAGGATGCGCGCGACGGCGATCATGCGGACCATGTCGAGCGGGTCGACGGGCGGCATCGAGCCGAGCGGCGTGCCTTCGACAGGAACGAGCGCGTTGATCGGCACGCTCTCGGGTTGCGGCTCGAGGTTCGCAAGCGTGCGAAGCATTTCGCAGCGATCCTGCACGCTCTCGCCCATGCCGATGATGCCGCCCGAGCACACGGTGATGCCCGCTTCGCGAACGCTCTCGAGCGTGCGAAGGCGATCGTCGAACGTGCGTGTCTTGATGATCGATTTGTAGTGCTCGCGGCTCGTGTCGAGGTTGTGGTTGTACGCGTCGAGGCCGGCGTCCTTGAGCTTGCGGGCTTGGTCCGTGGTGACCATGCCGAGCGTGACGCACGCTTCGAGGCCGAGCCCTTTCACGCCGCGCACCATATCGAGCACGCGATCGAACGCGGGGCCGTCTTTCACTTCGCGCCACGCCGCGCCCATGCAGAAACGCGTGGAGCCGTTTTCTTTTGCGCGCCGCGCGCTTGCGATCACGCTTTGCACGTCGAGCATTTTTTCCGGCGCAACGTGCGTCGAGTGGTGGCTCGATTGCGAGCAGTAGCCGCAGTCTTCGGGGCACCCGCCCGTCTTCACGGAGAGCAGCGTGCAAAGCTGCACTTCGTTGTCTTTGTGGTGCTCGAGATGCACATGCCGCGCGCGGTCGACGAGCGGCAGGAGCGGTGTTTCGTAGACCGCGAGAACTTCTTCGCGTGAAATAGGCATCGCCGGCGCACGTTACACGATTTGATGTGCTTTCGTCATGACACGCCCGACTAAGGTTTGTCCTTGAGCAAGCGTGCGAGCGTGTTGCGCCCAATCCCGAGGACGCGGGCCGCTTCGGTTTTGTTGCCGGCGTGCTGCTCGACGATGGCCGTCGCGTACCGGCGCTCGGCTTCTTCGAGCGAGAGCCCTAGAGCGAGCGAGACGCCAGGCGCCGCAATTGCGACACGCGGCGACCCGTCGCGCGATGGAAACGCCGTTGCTCGAATGACGCCGTCGGGTGCGAGGACGATGGCGCTCTCGATCCAGTGCTCGAGCTCCCGAACGTTGCCAGGGAAATCGTGGGCGAGAAGGCTCGCGCGTGCGTCCGTAGAAATCGTCGGCGCGGGGCGACCGTATCGCTGCGCGTACATGTCCGCGAAGTGCCGCGCGAGCTGAAGGACCTCCGCCTCGCCTCGAACACGAAGCGGCGGGAGCACGATTTCGACGACGCGCACGCGGTAAAAGAGGTCTTCGCGAAATTTGCCCTCCGTGACGAGCGCGCGCAGATCGCGGTGCGTCGCGCACACGACGCGAGCGTCAGCGCGGAGCGTCTCTCGGCCGCCCACGCGCTCGTAGGTTCGCTCCTGGAGAAATCGGAGGAGCTTGCCTTGGATGTCGAGCGGCAGATCGCCAATCTCGTCGAGAAACAGCGTGCCGCCCTCCGCGAGATCGACTTTGCCGACGACGCGACGATCGGCGCCCGTGAACGCGCCGCGCTCGTGACCGAAAAGCTCGCTCTCGACGAGCTGCGCGGGAAGCGTCGTGCAATCGACAGTGACGAACGGCCCGCTTTGCCGCTTCGAGTTGACGTGAACTGCGCGCGCGAAGCGACCTTTGCCCGTTCCTGTTTCGCCGCGCAAGAGCACGGTGGCGTCGGTTTGCGCCGCGAGGAGCACGCGCTCGTACACTTCGCGAAGCGCCTCGCTCCGGCCGACGATGCGATTGAGCGGTCCGCGAAGCACGAGGCCAGGCTCTGCAGCGTCGTCTGCGCGTAAGGTGGTGAGTGCGAGAGCGCGCGCGAGCTGGGTTGCGAGCGCGAGCAGATATTTTTCGTCTTCGTCGTCGAACGGCGAATCCTTCTTGTTCAAAACTTGAACGACGCCGCGGACGGGAGCTCCCGCGTGCTCGCGCATCGGCACGACGAGCATCGAGCGCGTGGCGTAGCCCGTCACGCGATCGGCGCTCGGGTCGAAGCGCGCGTCGGTGCTGGCGTCATCGAGCCGGACGACCTCACCAGTGCGCATGACGTGCCCGGAGATGCCGCGTTCGATCGGTTGCCTGAGCTCGGGCACTTCGGGAAGCATCGCGACGCGCGTGACGAGATCGCCGCGCTCTGCATCGAGCAGCCAAATCGTTGCGCGGTCGGCGTGGAGCGCGGCGGCTACGCGCTCGCACGCCATTGCGAGCAGCGCATCGAGATCGACCTCGCGCGCAAGGAGCGAAGAGAGATCGACGAGGAGCGACAGCCGCGAGGACATGCCTTCGCCGACGATAACAGGGTTCTCAAGCTGCCGAACGGCGCCCGTCAGCATGTGCGATGACCATCCCCTCGCGTGCTGCGATGGTGTTCGGAAAGAGCACGCGCGCCGATTGCTCGATGGCTGCGACGCCTTCGTCGGTGCGCTGCGGATCGTGGTGAAAGAGAACGAGCTGACCCACGCCCGCGGCCTTCGCCACCTCGACGCCCGCGACGTAGGTCGAGTGACCCCAGCCGACTTTGGATTGGTACTCCTCGGCCGTGTATTGCGCGTCGTAGATGAGAACGTCCGCGCCTTGGGCAAGCGTCTTCAACATCGGGTCGACGCACGCGTAGTGCTCGGTATCGGTCGCGTACACGAGCGACCGACCCGCGTGATCGAGGCGATACGCAAAGACGCCACCCGGATGATTGAGACGCGCCACGCGAACCGTGACCTCGCCAATGTCGAAGCGCTGATTCGGCCGCGCCTCGCGATACGTGAGCGATGCGGAGAGATCGTCGAGCTGCACGGGAAAATGCGGCTCCGTCATCTGCCGGCTCAGCTTGTCGCGGAGCGAATGACGACCATCCGATGAGCCAACGATCGCGAGCTTCGTCTGCGGCATGTACGCCGGCACGAAAAACGGAAGACCCTGAATGTGGTCCCAGTGAAAGTGCGAGAGCATCAACGTGAGCGAGAGCGGCTCATGCGTCTCTCGGAGAAGCGCGTTGCCCAAACCCCGAAGGCCCGTTCCAGCGTCGAGGACGATTCGCTCGTCGCCACACCGAACTTCCACGCAGCTCGTGTTTCCACCAACGCTCGCGGTCTCCGGTCCCGGAGAAGCGATGCTGCCTCGAACGCCCCAGAATCGAATGTCCATGGGCTCGTGCAATGCGAAGGCGATGCCACTCGAATCACCCTATTTTTCGGCTGTCATTCGTATTGTTGCGCTCCAAAAGAGAGCGCCTCGCGCTCCGGCGTGGTGCTAGATTCGTGAGTGCCTTGGCGGGCAATCCCTCCATCCTTGTCGTGGATGACTCCGAGGTGGCGCGCACGGTTCTCGCGGCTCGCCTCGTTGAGGGCGGAGCCTCGGTCGTTTGCGCCGCCTCCGCGAAGGATGCACTCGCGGTCGATGCTGGAACGTTCAGCGCCGCGATCATCGATGTCGACCTCGGAGACGGCGACGGCGTCTCGCTCGCCGATGTGCTTGCGGGGCGTAACCCTCGGTTGCGTCTGGCGCTCTTCACTTCCGACGAAGATCCGCCCCGAAGCGAACGAACGACGTTCCACAAACCCGCCGAGATCGACCGCGTCGTCGCGTGGGCGCTAGAGCGGTAAGCCGCGCGCCGTGCGGGCACGCGCGTACGCTTCGAGCACGTCGATGATCTCGCCACCAAAACGCGCCGACGTTCCAAACGCGGGCGCGCCGCCAGCCACCATCGCCGGATGCTCGAGCGCGCGCTTGTCGACCGCGACGCGATAAACGCGCGTCGGCGAGAGCGCATCGGGCAAGAGCATCGCGTAGCCCGAAAACGCGCGCACCTTGAGGTCGTAAAGATCGGCGCCCGTCATTGTCACGATCGAGAGCGACGTGAACCCTGGCGTTCCGCTCGGCTCGCGCTGCACGGGCACGGCATCGAACATGCGCTGTAGTGTGATCGGGCCGGATGGGAGCCCGGTCCAGAAAACGTCTTTGCCGATGAAGAGCGCATCGACTGCCCATCGATCGTGCGCGGCGCGCATCACGAGCTTTGGCATGTCGGCCTGATCGATCGATTCGCGCGCAATCGCGATGGGCACGTTGGCTTCGGGTGCGAACGCACGAATGACCGCATGCGCCGTGTGACCGACATCGTCTGCGTAAGGCAGGCGCGCATCGACGTCGGTCATCGTGTAGCGCTGGAGCTTCAGCACGTGCGATGCGCGATCGAACGTGAAATCCGCGCGCCCGATGTGCTCGCCGTAGTGGCCTGCTTGAAACACCCAACCGAGCTTGCCACCCGGCTTGATGTACGGCTGACCGTCGCGAACGAAATCTTCCGAGTGACCGCCGACGAAGACGTCGACCTCGGGCACTTGTATCGCGAGCTCGAGGTCCGTGTAGAGCCCGAGGTGGGTGAGAGCAATCATGACGTCGACCTCACCGCGATGCGCCTCGACCTGCGCGCGCAAGAGCCGAGCGTAGTGATCGTCGTGGATGAAGACGCCATCGAATGCGTCATCGTTCGGCTGATCGTCGGACCCGTAGTGATTCGCAACGAGGCCGACGACGCCGACCCGCACGCATCCGATTTGCGCGGACGCATAAGGCACGAACGGCGATTGCCCGCTGGCGTCGTGAATGTTCGCGGCGAGCACCGGGTGCGCGCTCATCTGCACATCACGCAGCACGGAGGCTTGACCGTACGCAAAATCGTGATTTCCGATCACACGGACATCGATCGGCAGCGCTTGGATCATGCGCCGCGTCGACTCCCCGAGTGATCGCAGGTCCGCGATATTTCCTTTTTCGTAGTCATCGCCGGCGTCGAGCACCATCGTGGCGGGCTCTTCGTCTTTCACCGACCGCAAATATCCGGCGATGAATCCGTAGCGGCTTTTGCCTGGTGCAAGATCGCCGTAGTGCGCTTGGAGATCGTTGAAGTGCGCGATCGTGAAGTGCGCGACGGCCGCGCTCGCGTCATCGCATCGACCTCGAACGATCGGCGCGGTTGCCGGCGCGAGCTCGTCGGCGGTGATTGTCGTGGGCGTGGCTACGGGGGTGAACGCCATCACACCCAACAGGGCCGCTTCGACTGTCCGCAAGTGCTGCACGGAATTGTCCCATCACATCTTGATGGACAGCTTCAAACCGGGCAACTTTGCTGCATGGCTGAGCCGGCCACTCAAAATCCGGCGGCGGCCTTGGCGACGTCTTTGTCGAGGAGGCCCATCTGGACGAGCTGCTTCAAATGCATTTCGAACGTTTGCATGCCGTAGGGGTGAATGCCTTTTTCCATCAGCTCTTTCAGAGCCGGGTTGGCCTCGGGGCGCTTGATGGATTCGCGCACGGTGCCGGTCGCGACGAGAATTTCGGCGGCGAGACACAAACCGCTCCCGTCACGGTTTGGCAAGAGGCGCTGCGCGATGATGCCTTGGAGTGAATCGCCGATGCGCTCGCGAAGCTCGTCGGTCGAGCCAGGCTGATTTTTTGGAGCGAGCGCGAGCATGCGATTGACCGTGCGCGAGACGTCCGGCGTGTGAAGCGTCGAGAGCACGAGGTGCCCGGTTTCCGCGGCTTTCAGCGCGATGTCGAGCGTGATCTCGTCGCGAATTTCTCCGACGAGAATGACGTCCGGGTCTTGTCGCAGCGCCGCACGAAGCGCATCGGCGAACGAGCCCGTGTCGATGCCGACCTCGCGCTGGCTGATGCTCGACTTGTCGTCAGTGTGCAAAAACTCGACGGGGTCCTCGATCGTCACGACGTGAAGTGCCTGCGTGTGATTGAGGTGCGCGATCATCGCCGCGAGCGTGGAGCTCTTGCCGTTGCCCGCCGCACCGACCACGAGCACGAGCCCCCGATCACGCTCTGCGAGGTACACCGCGGCCGCCGGCACACCGAGATCTTCGAACGATGGAACGCTCAGCGGGATCGCGCGCATCACGATCGCGAGCGACCCCTTTTGCCGATACACGTTCACGCGGAAGCGACCGACCCCTGGCGCTTCGTACGCGGTGTCGTGCTCGAGGAGCGTCTCGAGCGAATCGCGCACGCTGGCGCGTTTGACGAGAATGCGCGCGAGCGCCTCGGTGTCTTGCGGCCGAAGCGGATCGGAGCGGAAGTAGACGATGTCGCCGCGCACACGCGCGCCCGGCGGCTGCCCGACCTTCAAGTGAACGTCGCTCGCCTTTGCAGCGACAGCTTTGCCGAGGAGCTGAACGAGAAACGTCTCGCTTGCGTACGGGCTGTCCATGGTCCCCACTCTACATCAGCGAACGTCGACGTCCTTCGGGATGTCCGCGAGCTTCACGCATCGCGCTTCTTGCCCGTCCGAGAGCATGCGAAGCGCACGCACCGCGCCCACACGAACATCACGTGGGCGCCCCACGTCTTTCGCCGCACCGAGGAGCGACGCGCAGCCTGCTGCGAGCTCGTCGGCTTCTTCCAAATCCGTTTGTGCGCGTTTTCGCGCGGCGATGGTGCCCGTGCTCGCAACTGCTGCGCGCGCTTCTGCTTCGTTACCACGTGCCGCCGCGGAGCCGAGCATCGCGAGCGCGGAATATCCTGGTGCGTAGCCCATCGCGCGAAGTGCGGTCACGCGATAGGTGGGCATCGCCGCGCGTTCTTCGAGCCCGCGAATTCCTTCACGAGCCGCGAGTCGCGCGACTTCGTCTTCGTCGCCGTCTTTGGCGCGAATCCAAAGCTCCTCGATTTCGGCTGCGCGCGGCACGTTCACGTCCGCTGGCGCGTCAATCCACGAGGCTGCATTGGCGCCCTGCCCGTCACATTTGCATCGCGCGAAGAGCGCACACGCGGTGATAATCTGGAGCCAGCGATGCGAACCGCTCACCGATGTCCGAAATGTCACCACGACGAAATCCTATTCGTACCCCAGCTCGCCGACCGCGACGACGATCTCCACGTGAAACCCCTCGTGGTGCACGTGCTCGAGTTTGACTGGCGCGCCGACATGGAGTTCGGCCGCATCCAGGCATACATCTGCCGAGCCTGTGGCTTCACCGAGCTCTACACGCACGGCGCTGACAAACTCCCCGCCGACAAAATCCCGGGCGCGAAGATCCTAAAAGCAAAATAGCTTTTTACTGGAAAATCTCGAGAGTGCGTCGCCCGGCTTTGCGGTCCTCGTCGAGCTTCTTGTTGAACTCTTCGACGGCGCGGTTGATGTGCATGCTGCAAAACTTCGGGCCGCACATGGAGCAGAACTCGGCGCCTTTGAAGTATTCGTCGGGGAGCGTTTCGTCGTGCATCGACTGCGCCGTCTCCGGGTCGAGTGAGAGCCGGAACTGCTCTTTCCAGTCGAACGCGTAGCGCGCGCGGCTGAGGGCGTCGTCGCGATCGCGTGCGCCTTTGCGGTGACGCGCGATGTCAGCGGCGTGCGCGGCGATCTTGTAGGCGATGAGACCCTGGCGAACGTCGTCTTCGTTCGGGAGACCGAGGTGCTCCTTCGGCGTGACGTAACAAAGCATCGCTGCGCCCGCGTAGCCCGCCATCGTCGCGCCGATGGCGCTCGTGATGTGGTCGTAGCCCGGAGCGATGTCGGTCACGAGCGGGCCGAGCACGTAGAACGGCGCTTCGTGGCACATCTCGATTTCTTTTTTCACGTTCATCTCGATCTGATCGAACGGCACGTGGCCCGGCCCTTCGATCATCACCTGAACGTCTTTTTCCCACGCGCGCTTCGTGAGCTCGCCGAGCGTCTTGAGCTCCGCGAACTGCGCTTCGTCACTTGCATCATGCAAGCATCCGGGGCGGAGCCCGTCGCCGGCGCTGATCGTGACGTCGTACTTGGCGCAAATCTCGAGCACCTTGTCCCAGTGCGTGAAAAACGGATTCTGCTGGTGATGCTCGAGCATCCACTGCGCCATGATCGACCCGCCGCGCGAGACGATGCCGGTGATGCGGTCTTTCACGAGCGGCAAGTATTGAACGAGCACGCCCGCGTGAATCGTGAAGTAGTCGACGCCTTGCTTGGCTTGGTGCTCGAGCATGTCGATCATGTCGGTCGCACGGACGTCTTCGACGGTCTTCCTCTCCTTCAGGACCTGGTAAATCGGCACGGTTCCGATCGGCACTTTCGAGTGCTCGAGGATCGCGGCGCGGATGATGTCGATGTCGCCGCCCGTCGAAAGATCCATCACGGTGTCAGCGCCGTACTTCATCGAGATGTTGAGCTTGCGAAGCTCTTGGTCGATGTCGCTCGTGACCTGGCTATTGCCGATGTTCGCGTTCACCTTGCAGCCGAGCGCGATGCCGATGCCCATCGGCTCGAGCCCGAGGTGATTCACGTTCGCGGGGATCACGCAGCGCCCTCGCGCGACCTCGTCTCGGACGAGCTCGGGCGCCACGTCTTCACGCTTGCTGACGTACGCCATCTCTTCGGTGATGACGCCGGCGCGCGCGTAGTGCATTTGCGTTTTGGTAGACCCGGTGCGCTTGGAAACCCACTCAGCTCGCATCGGAATGACTTAGAGCCCTACGCCTCCTGGCGCAAGTCACGTCTCACCACTCCGACCAGCCGGGGCCGGCTTGTTCCCAGACCGACATCGCGGGCTTGCCGGCGAAGGCGCCGTCGAGGCCTTTGAGCTCTTTGTAGTGTTCCTGCATTCCTTCGGCGTCACACCAGATGTCGAGGCCGAACATTTCGGGCGGAAATTTTTCACCGGGCATCGGAATGCGGAAATAAATCGAGTGTGACAGCTGGCCGCGACGGCGCGCGTCGACGAGACCCGCCTGGAGTGAGCGGAACGCTTCGATCGCGGCTTCCGGCGACTTCACCGGACCGCGGACGATGCCGAGCCAGCGATCATGGCTACCGATCGCCGCTGGGAGATCGAACGAGAATGCGCCCGCCGCGCGCATCCAAATCGCGGCGTCGCGCTTCGAGAACATTTTTCCGGCTTGCTCCTGCACGTTGGCGTTCGAAAAGAACTGACCGATGCCCTGCGGCGTCTGCCAGTAATCGAGGAACATGAGCTCGCCATCTTCGCTGCCGCCAGCTTTGGCGACGGGCTTGTAAACTTTGTGGCTGAGGTCGCCGAGCGCGCGCGCGGCTGCAATGCCCTGCGGCGAGCCTGCGGTGTCATTGTGCACGGCCTTCGCGGCGTCGAGCGTCTTCGGGACGAGGGTTCCGCGGATGGTCAGCAGGGTCGGCGAATCGTTCGTGTTCATTGTGAATCTCCTTCTTGCTGCATATGGACGGCACTCCGATGCCGAACTCATCGGACAAAATGAATGGGTGCGTTAGCTTGGCTCCCGATGACCGAACCGGCAGTCCTCGATGCCGCCCGCGCGGGCGACGAACGCGCGTTTCGGAGCCTCGTCGAGCCGTATCGCCGAGAGCTTCGCGCGCATTGCTATCGGATGTCGGGCTCGCTCCACGATGCCGACGATCTCTTGCAAGAGAGCTTGCTTCGCGCGTGGAAAGGTCTCGCGCGTTTCGAGGGTCGCTCGAGCATTCGCACGTGGCTCTATCGCGTGACGCACAGCGCGTGCATCGATGCGCTCGACCGCAAACCCGCGCGCTCGCTTCCCCAAGAGCTCGGACCTGCAGCGCGCCCGACCGATGCGATGCCCGCGCCGAATCAGGAGCCCGTGTGGCTCGAGCCGTGTCCCGAGGCGGCGTACGTCGATCTGCCCGCATCACCCGAAGCGCGATACTCCGCGCGCGAGAGCGTGGCGCTCGCGTTCCTTGCCGCGCTCCAGCTCCTTCCGCCGTATCAACGCGCGGTGCTCATCGCGCGAGACGTTCTCGGTTGGAGCGCCGAAGAATGCGCCGAGTCGTTCGACGCCACCGCTACATCCGTCAACAGCGCTCTCCAACGCGCGCGCGAAACGATCGAGACGCGCGCATCGAAGTGGCGCCCGCGTCTTGGTCCGGAGGACAGCTCGACGCGTGCGCTCGTCGCTCGCTACGTCGAAGCGTGGGAGCGCGCCGACGCAACACTCCTCGCGGCCCTCCTCCATGACGACGCCACGCTCTCGATGCCCCCAATGCCGCTCTGGCTATCGAACGCGCGCGACATCGTCGGCGCGATCACCGCAATGGTCTTCTCCCGAGGCGCGGGCTTGCGACTCGTTCCGACGATCGCCAATGGCTCCCCTGCCCTCGTGATGTATCGCGGCGACGCGATCGAGAGCTTGCACGTCCTCGGCGTGGACGCCGGTCGCGTCACCTCGATCGATGCGTTCCTAGACCCGCGATCGTTCGCGGATTACTTTGGAGTCATCGCGCAGCGGAATCCGATTCCGTAGCTGCGGTTCGTCGGCGAGAAGTGGAAGCGGAACGTCGGGCGCACCCATGAGGGGTCCGAGCCGTTCCAGGCGCCGCCTCGAGACACGCGGCCTTCGTCGCCGCTCTTCGGGCCCGTCGGGTCCTTTTGGGCGTCTTTCGTGTATTCTGCATAGAAATCGCCCGTCCACTCCCAGACGTTTCCGACGACGTCCATGAGGCCGAAGCGCGATTTCCCGTCCGGAAATGAGCCGACGGGTGCGGTGGTCGCGAACTGATCGTCCTCTTTGTACATGGGCGCGAACGTCGCGACGCCGTCGAGGTGGTTCTTCTTTCCCCATGACGTGCATTCAGTGCCGCAGGCGTTGAGAAAGCGCGCGCTCGGGGGTTCGTCGCCCCAGGGATATGCGCGCCCATCGGCACCGCGCGCGGCGAACTCCCATTCGGCTTCGGTTGGGAGTCTCCCGCCTTGCGTGACGCAGTAGCTTGCGGCCTGCTCCCAATCGACGCAGTTGATCGGGTGGGTTCCCTTCGCGGAAGGCTCGTTCACGTTGCAGAGCGCGTTGAGCGCCGTCCGTGCGTCCTTTGCGAGATCGTCGAAGCCGCTGAAGAAATTTTCTTTGCCGGCGACTTTGCATTTGCCGGGGTCGCTGCACGATTTGTAAGCGGTGACGGTGACCTCGGTTTTGTCGATGCAGTACGGGCTGAGCTTCACGCTGTGCGAAGGCTTCTCGCTTTCGAGCGCGCGAGGATCGCTCGAGCCCATGAAGAATTCGCCGCCGTCGATGTGAACCATGTTCGGCGGACACGCGGGAGGAGGCACCACGATGGCAGACGCAGACGCGGACGCAACGGATGACGACGACGACGACGCTGCAGGGCCGGGGCCGCTGCCCTTGTTGATGAGCGCGAACGTGATGGCCGCGCCCGCGGCGAGCGCGAGCACCGTGGCGCCGATGAGAATGGGCGTGCGACCACTGCTTGTGGGTTGCGGCATGACGACGGGCGTCTGCGTCGCCGGCGGAATGTTGATCGACGAGCTCTGCGGCGAGCTCGGCGGCCCGACCATCGAGACCGAAATCGGCTGCGACTGACTCGGCGCGAGCGGGCTGCTCGGCACGGCGAGCGTCGATGCGCTCGTAATGGCTTCGCTGAGCGATGCCGACATCGAACGGAGCGGCGACATGTCGAGCGCTTGCCGCAGCACGTTCCAGAATTCGCCGGCGCTCTGGTAACGCGCCTCGGGTTTCACGGCGAGCGCCTTCACGAACACGGCTTCGACGGCGTCGGACACGGGCGCACCGAACGTGCGTGGTGTCGGGCGCGATGCGGTGTTCGCGGAAGCGAATCCGAGCTGAACGAAATCGTCGCCGTCGAGTGGCGCTTTGTTGGTGAGCGCTTCGACGAGCACGAGCGCGAACGAGAACACGTCGGTCCAGGGCCCGGTTGCGCCGTGGGTGCGCGAGAACTGCTCGGGCGCACCATACGCAGGCGTGAACGACGTGACGTTGCCGGACGTCTTCGAGAACGAGCCGGCCATCTTTTGCGCGTCTTGCACGACCTTCGCGATGCCGAAGTCGAGGAGCTTCACGGTGCAGTCTTCGCTGCGCGGATCGCCGAGCAAGAAAATGTTCGCGGGCTTCACGTCGCGGTGAGCGATGCCGCGTTTGTGTGCGAGCGCGAGCGCCTCGGCGACGAGATCGAGAAGCTTCACCGCGCGCTGAATCGTGCGCGGCGCGTATCCTTGTTCTTTTTCGAGGCGGAGCACTTCGTCGAATGGGGCGCCGTCGAGCCATTCGAGCACCATGTACGGAACCCAGTCGCCGTTGCCGGTCGTGAGCGTGCCGACGTCGCGCGCTTGAACGATCGCGGCGGACCGCTCCGAGAGATCCGCAAGGAGCGCGCCCTCTTGGATGAAGTCGTTGAGGAGACGCTCGCGTTGCTCGACGCCGAAGTCACTCATCGCGCGGAATGCTTTGATCGCGACGGGCCTTTTGAAGATCAAATGCTGCGCGCGATAAACGACCGCAAACCCGCCTTCGCCGACGAGGCTCTCGATCTGATATTTGTCGTCGATCTTTCTACCGACCAGGCCGAGCGGGTCTTGCATGAACGGGGTTCGCAGAGCTTACGCGGGGCGAAACCAAGCGGTTTCGGCGACGTCATCCTACACCATCGCGCAGGACCAGGTTAACCGAGGTGCCCAGGGACAGAATCGAACTGCCGACACGCGGATTTTCAATCCGCTGCTCTACCGACTGAGCTACCTGGGCGTGCGCCGCGCGGCGCAAGAGCGCCGAGACGCGGCCGAAACCTGCCGAAGTCGCCACTTTTTGTCAAGGTGACGACATGCGCTAATAAACTACTTGTCCCACATCATGCCTCATGCGGATGGCATGTTGCGCTCGAACGACGGACGCCACTCGGCATTTCGACCTGACCGCCACCTACAAGCATCCCGGGTCGTCTCGGAGTGAGGTCGACTGCGCCCGTGAAGGTCATTGGCTTCTTTGAATGACAGGGTGGGAGCGCGACACTCAAAGTGCGCCGCGAAGTAAAGCGGCGCCGTGCTCGCGCTCCCACGTGTTTTTCCACGGAGCGCCTCTTTCTCTCATCGAGGTGGGCTCGTGAAGACATACGTGTATTTTGCAAGCATTCTGGGGCTGATTTCCGCCGGTTGCGCGTTCGGAACCGTCGCCGGCGACGACAACCAAAGCACGCACGACGCAGGTCACCTGCCGCTCGACGCTGGTACGCACGACGCCAAAGTGCAGACGCAAGACGCCGCGCAAACGCAGACCGACGCGAGCGAGATCCCCGACACGACAACCACGACGACGTGCGATCCGCTGCCTCTCTCGACGGGCGACAGCACGTGCGACACGTGCCTCGGCGCGAGCTGCTGCGCAGAAGACCAAGCGTGCGGCAACGACATCGACTGCATGAACTTCATCAACTGCGTCGATAGCTGCCCCCTCGACGGCGGCGTCCCCGACCCCACGTGCCAATCCGGCTGCGACTCCTCGTACCCCACGGGCTCGAGCGAGCTCTATTCACTCGACCAGTGCCTCAGCACCCTCTGCCGCACCGACTGCGGCCTCTAACCATCAGGCTTTTTGAGCGTGGGCTTCGCGGAGGCGGAGCGCGGCGGTGTGCTCGCCGGCTGCGTCGAGGACGTGGAGGGCGATGTCTAGGCTCGGGGAGAAGCCTTTCGGCATTGCGCCGAGTGTTGCGAGGGCCGAGCGGGCGTCGCCGGAGATGCATTGGCCCATCGCTACGATTTCGGTCGCGTAGGCGGCGAGGTGCGGGGTCTTCGCTTCGCCGCGTGCGCGCGTGCCTTCGCGGATCATCGACGCGCCGTCCTGAGACGAGAGCCACTGTGGGTATTGCTCCATCAACGTGCGTTGGATTTTCTCGTCGGAGCGAACCTGCAAACGTGTGCGGATGCCCGACACGTTTTGTTGGATGTAGAGGAGCATCAGGATTGGGCCGAAGATCCAACCCGCGAGGCCGAGCCACAGACCGATGCCCACCGCGACCGGGATCGAGATCGAACGCGCGATGATGTCGGCGTCACCGATTTTGGTGAGCGCCCAAAACGAACGAAGCGCGTTGCCGCCGTCAAGCGGGAGCACGGGCGCGAGATTGAAAAAGCTCCATACGATGTTCACGTAGACCGCCGACCAGAAGAGGCGCGAGGCCATGAGCGGCAAGTGGTAGTCGGGCGCGAGGATCGGCAGCGCGAGCGCGCCGAGCAAGAGGAGCACGCCAACGAAAAGCCCAACGGCGGGACCCGCAAGGCTGATGAGCAGCGAGCGCCAGTGGCCGATGTTGCGACCGTTTTGCCAGGACGTGACGCCGCCCATCGCGTGGAGCGTGATCGCCGGCTCGAGCCCGAACGCGCGACCACTGAATGCGTGGCCTAGCTCGTGCGCGAGAACCGAGAAAAATACGATGCCGCAGAAGACCATCACCGAAGCCGGATCGTGAAAACCCGACGACGTGCCGATGATCACCGCGAGCGCGAGAAACCAAAGCTGCACCTTCACGCGGATGCGAAAGAGGGAAAAGCTCAGTTCGGGCACGTGCATACTGTGTGCACGATTTTTGGCGGCGTCTAGCTTGCGCTCATCGGCATCGGTGGAGCAGCCGCAACACGCTGTCTTTGCGGCCTCCAGCCGTACCGGCGTAGAGCCCGACCGGATCGCTGGCGAGCTCGCGAATCGCGTCGATGGCCGCGGGGTCTGCGAGCGCGCACGCGCACACGGCGCGTTGCCTCAGCGTTTCGCGGCGGATGCGCGGGGTGAGCTCGCCGGGCGGAGTCGCGGCGACCGACTCGAAGTGTTTTGCGGCTTGGGCGAAGTAGCCGTGACTCACCTCGCTTTTGCCGAGCAAATACGACGCGAGCGCGCTGCGAGTCGAGCCTTCCCAAGCGCCGAGCATCGCGGCGGCGAGCGCGGGATCGGCCGGGCGACGACCGGGCGCCGTCACGAGAAGCGTCATGATCGCGCCGCGCCCGGCCGCATCGCGCGAAGCGAGCGCCTTGACCTCGAGCGTGCGCGCCGCATCTTCATCCGGAGTTTCGGCGGCGAGCGCATCGAAGGCAGCCGCGGCGCGTTCGGGATCGCCCGTGAGGAGCTCGTCGTCGGTGAGAGCGTCGCGCGCTTTGTGGCGCGTCGCGAGTGGTTGCTTCTCATCGCCGACGAGCGCGCGTGCGAGCGTGCGACCGCGCTCGGCGTCGCCGAAGCGAAGCTCCATCACGGCACGCGAGAGAAGCACGCCGTGCTCGGTGGGGTCGAGCGCGAGCGCGTCGTCGTAGAGGTCGCGCGCCTTTGCGATCTGGTGATTGTCGCGGCAGGTGTCTGCGGTTTTCTTCAGCGCGTCGACCTCGTGCGGGCATCGCCTGCCGAAGACGCTCGGCCGCTCGAACTTCGAGGCGACATACGCTTCGGCCGCGGGAGGCAAAACAATCGCATCGAGCGCCGAGCGAAACTCCGCGTCGATGCCGCTCCAACCTTTGCCGAAAATGTCGTCGATCGGTTTGCCCGCGTACCAGGCGCGCACGTCGGCCACGCTCTTGACCGTCATCATCCAGCGAATGAACGCGCCGGCGAGCGTGTAGCTCTTTTGAGCGGACTGCCCGAGAAAACCGACGGAGAAAATCGCCGACATCGGGGGGAGCGCGTTGCGTTTCTTCATCGCAGCGGCCCACTCGAGATCGGTGAGCTCGTCTTCGTCGGGCGACGCCGCAACGGCCACACCTTCGATGAGCCCCGGGTTCGGAAACCAACCGCCGAGGCTTCCGGAAATCCGAAACGGCCCGCGCCCGAACGAGCCCGCAACGACATGCGCGATTTCGTGCCCGAGAACAGGGTGCGGATAGGTTGCAACCTGCAAGTAAACTTCTTCGCGCCACGGCTTCGCGATGTACGTGTCGGCTGCGCCCATGAGGCGCCGTTTTTCTTGAGCGTCGTGGAAGAAGAATGCCGTGAGGCGTGTGGGCCCGTGAACGCCGAGCGTGGTCTCGACCTCGCCGAGCTCTTCGTCACAGTCTTTGACGAGGAGCGCCGCTTCGTCGTCGCGGAGCGATGATGGATAGAAGACATCGCATCGCGCGCCGCTTCGTGCGCCGCCGAGCTCACGCTTGATCGTGGCGGCCGTGGACCAATGGCCGAGACGGTCGCCCCACACGAGCATCGCAACGCATGTCGTGAGAAGGAGCGCGGCAAACGCGGCGCGCACGAAAAACGATCGCGAGCGTTTCTCATCGAGAACGAACGCGCGACTCGGCGTCCGACGAAGGATCGACGCGAGACAGAGAAGGCCAGCCACCGCCATCATCGAACCTGCGCGGTACGACAGAAGCGCGGCGCCAGGCTCGACCACCGTGTCGTAGAGAGTGCCGCTGAAATATCCGACGAACGGATCGAACGCGAAAATCATCGGCGACGAATAAAAACGCCACACGCTCATGAGAGCGCCGCCGAGCGGACCCGCGATCGCAAGAATGATCGCGACGGCACGGCGCCGACGAACGATGCCCGCGAAGAGCGGGAGGTTGCCGACAGCCGCGCCCCACGCGCCCGCGACGACCGCGCCGATGCCGGGGCCGAGCAAAAATCCGGCGACGCCGCCCCACAGATCGCAAACACCCGCGCGAAGTCCGTGAAGCAAACCTATCGCCATCGCCACGGCGGCGAGCTCCGCGCCGCGAACGAGCCCGCCGAGCACGTCATCGAGTGGCTCGCGCGTACCGTCGACTCGGCACGCCGACCAAACCGCGGCGACGCCTGGCACGAGGAGCCCGCATGCGAGCGCGTATTCGTAGCCGAGACCCCCGAAAAGCGAGAGGAACCCGACGCGGAAGAGCACGACGACGACAATCGCGTTCGCGATCGACGCGCCTCGGTGCCGTTTCAGGAACGTCCACACCACGACGACAACCCTTGCCACATCACGCAGTCACCGCCAACATGTGCCGCATGCCTGCTTTGCTTCGCCTGGGAATCGTCTTCACAGTTGCCGTGGCAGTTCCGTTCGCTGCGTGCGGCGGAAAAGTCGACACGACGCTTGGCGACGCGGCGCCCGAAGCCGCTCCCACACAGCAACCATCATCGAACCCGACGGGCACGACGACCACTCCCAACGGACGCACCTGCCCTCCCGAGTGCCTCATCGGCCACCAGTGCTGCCAAGGCGGCTGCGGCGGCATCCCCGTCGCCATGCCGAGCGATTGCTGTTCGTGCTTGTCCGGCGAAACCGATTCGCAACTGTGCAAGAACGACAAGTGCGGTAATTGATTTTACGGCGCGGGCGGTGACGACGAAACAGGCGGTGCTTCGGCCGGCGCATGCGCGGGGTCGAGCACGAGCGCGAGCACTTCGTCGACGCGCTTGATGAGGTGAATCTTCAGCGCCTCGCGAACGTCTTTGGGGAGCTCGTCGAGATCGCTTTCGTTGCGCGCGGGGACGAGCACGTCCGTGATGCCCGCGCGATGCGCGGCGAGTAGCTTCTCTTTGATGCCGCCCACTGGCATCACGGCGCCGCGGAGCGTGATTTCGCCCGTCATGGCGACGTCCCGCTTGAGTGGCCACTTGAGAAGGAGCGACGTGACGGCGGCGAACATCGTCACGCCGGCGCTTGGCCCGTCCTTGGGTGTGCCGCCTTTTGGAACGTGGATGTGGAGATCGATCGTCTTCAAAAATTCTGGGTCGAGCTTGAGGCGCTCGGTGTGGCTTCGCACGAACGAGAGCGCCGTGTGCGCAGACTCCTCCATGACGCTCTTCAAGTTGCCCGTGACCATGATGCGGCCCTTGCCGGGCATCGCCGAGGCTTCGATGAAGAGGATGTCGCCGCCGCTCGGAGTCCACGCGAGGCCCGTAGCGACGCCGGGCGCCATCGTGCGCTCCGCGAGATCGGGCGAGAAGCGAGGCGGGCCAAGAAGTTTTTCGACGAGCTCGGGCGTGGCGCGCTCGTGGACATCTTCGCCTTCGGCGAGGCGCATCGCGATCGCCCGGCAAACCGAGCCGATTTCGCGTTCGAGTCCGCGCACGCCGGCTTCGCGCGTGTAGCGATCGATGAGCGTCTCGATGCCGTCGTCGGTGAAGTCGAGGCGTTCGTCGGTGAGGCCGTGCGACGAAAGCTGCTTCGGAACCAAAAACTCTTTCGCGATGCTGCGCTTCTCGAGGCGCGTGTAACCGGGAACCTCGATGACTTCGAGACGGTCCCAAAGCGGCGCGGGAATGGTGTCGGGGTTGTTTGCGGTCGCGATGAAGGTGATCGCGGAGAGATCGAACGGCGTGTCGATGTAGTGATCTTGAAACGAGTTGTTCTGAGCAGGGTCGAGCACTTCGAGGAGCGCGGCCGATGGATCGCCCATCATGTCGACGCCCATCTTGTCGACCTCGTCGAGGACGAACACGGGGTTCTTCGTGCCGACCTTCTTCAGGCCTTGAATGATGCGGCCCGGGAGCGCCCCGACGTACGTGCGGCGGTGCCCACGGATTTCGGCTTCATCACGCACTCCGCCGAGGGCGATGCGGTGATAGCGGCGCCCCATCGAGCGCGCGATCGATCGACCGAGCGACGTCTTGCCGACACCGGGCGGGCCGATGAAACACAAGATGGGGCCGCGGAGATTTTGCTTCGACGCGCGGAGCGATGGGGACTCGCTTTTGAGCTTTCGCACGGCGATGTACTCGACGATGCGCTTCTTCACTTTTTCGAGACCAAAATGATCTTCGTCGAGGCAGCGGCGAACGTCGGTGGGGTCGAGCTTGTCTTGCGTGGTTTTGCTCCACGGCAAATCCGAGAGCCACTCGAGGTACGTGCGTGTGACGTTGTATTCGGCGGATTGCTGCTGCATCCCCGCGAGGCGCGAGAGCTGCTTGCGCGCGATTTTCTGGCCGTCTTCCGAGAGCACGGCGCGACGGAGGCGCTCGCGAAGCTCTTCGATTTCGTCTTCTTCGCCAGCTTCGCCGAGCTCTTCCCGGATGTTCTTCATCTGCTGGCGGAGGATTTGCTCGCGCTGCGTTTTGCCTTCGTCCTCGACCATCGTCGAGACCTCGCGGCGCACGCGCAAGATGTCGAGTTGGTGTTGCGCCATCGCGAGCACGAGACGCACGCGCTCTTTGGTGTCGAAGGTCTCGAGAACTTTTTGTTTGTCGCCGACGGTCGCCTGCTCGGGCGTGAGGTTCGACGCCACGAGATCTGCCAGCGCGCCGCTCTCGCGCACGTTGTCGAGAATCGCGGCGACCTCTTTGGGAAGGTTCGGTGTGAGCGCCAGCACTTCGCGCATCGCGTCGCGGAGTCGCGAGCCGAGGGCGTCGAGCTCGGCGTCGCGCTCGAGATCTTCCGCGAGCCGTTCGACACGCGCGCGCATGTATGGTTCGAGCGAGGTCGCCGTGAGCATCTTCATGCGCGAAAGCCCATGAAGCACGACGGAGTAATTCTGCGCGCCGAGCCGAATCACCTTCACGACGCGAGCGACCGTCCCGATTTCGTAGACGTCGTTCCAGCCGGGCTCGTCGACGTCGCCGTCTCGCTGGCTGACGATGCCGACGACTGCTCGCTCTTGCGACTCGAGCTCCTCGACCAGCCGCACACTCCGCAAGCGCCCCACGTTGATGGGAACCACGCTCGCGGGAAATACGACGCTGTTGCGCAGGGGCAAGATCGGGAGCGTCTCGATGGTCACGGGATCTCTCTTAGCATGCTCTAAACATGTGTTAGAAAAGCGCGAATGCTTCCGCGTTGGCTCGTCCTCGCACCCATGCTCGCCTGCGGGATTCCGCCGTCGCAGGATCCTGGGGCAACACTACGGGATTATGCGCGGGCTCTCGAGGATTCACGGGCCGATGACGCTTACCGACTGCTGAGCGACGAAGCTCGGCGCGGGACCTCGCTCGAGGCGTTCCGGCGGATGGTGAAGGACAACCCCGAAGAAGCGAAGGAGATGGGGCGCGCGCTCGATCGACACACGTCGTCGCCTGTGGTCACGGCGACGCTCACCGGCATCGACGGGCAAGAGCTCAAGCTCGTCCTCGAAGGCGGGCGCTGGAAGGTCGATGGGTCGGCGATCGATCTCTACGCACAAGACTCGCCGCGCCACGCCATCCAAGGTTTCTTGCGCGCGCTCGAGCGCAAACGTTACGACGTGCTCCTCCGCTACGCGCCAGACGCACACCGCGAAGGCATGGACGCAAACACGCTGAAGGATGCGTGGGAGAAGAAAGAGCACGATCAGATCGAGCAGTTCGTCGTCGCGCTGAAGCAGGCGCTACCGACGGCACCCATCGAAGAAGCCGGCGAACGCGCCACGATGCCGTACGGCAGCGGCTCGATTCAGCTCGTCCGCGAGCACGGCATCTGGAAAATCGAAAACCTCGAGTAGCAGCTACTCAGCTGCTGACGACCCGCTCGAGATCGTAGACGAGCTCCGAGAACGCAATCGGCGAGAGCTTGCCGAACGTGCGCTCTTCGCCACCGTAGAACGTGACGACATCGACCGTTTGCGGTTCAATCGTGTCGGCGGTGTCGCCGGGATGCCAGCCGGGCGTGATGTGGAGCACGACCCATTCGCCTTGCGCGAGCGGGTACGCCATTCCGATCACGGCGTCGTCGATCCACTTTTCCCACCCGCGTGACTCGAGCCCGCGCAGCGCACCGTACGTCACCGTCTTGCCTTGGTGACGTTCGAGCTTTGGCGAAGCGCGTTCTCGGTCGGTTGCGGTGAAGATCGCGCGACCGAGCTGCGGGAACGGTTGCAAGATGGCGTAGTCCCCGAAGAGCTTGCTCCATGCCTCACGATCTTTTTCGGAGAGCGTCAGCGGATGCGCGACGCGCACGCTCGCATCTTTCGGAAGTGTGTACGCATCGTCCTGGATGTTTGCGAGTGAGCCGTCCTCGGCAACGCGGAACGTCGTTCCGTCCGTTTCCCATACGAGACGGCGCGCGAGAAAACGCATCCACGGATGCGTCGCGAAACCCTCGAGGAAGATCTCTCGTCCGATCAGGCGACCCGTTCGCATCGCTCGCTCGAGTCGCGAGACCTGTAGCGACGCCGACGCGCGCGCGTCCTTCTTGAGACCGGTGAAGCGTTCCTTTGCGGTCTTCGCGAGCGCAGCGTTGTCGGCTTTGGTGGGTTTGGGGAGCGCATCGAAGTGCGTCCCCTTCTCGTCGCGAAGGACGGGCATGAGCTGCTCGTCGAACTCGATCGTGAATTTGCGCGCGCCAAAATCGAGCGTTGCGCTTTCGTCGAGACCGAGCGTGGGAACGAGTCGATCTTGTAGCTCGTCGGTGGAGAGCCCACGCGCATCGGCGATCGCGGAGATGCGCTCGCGCGCTGCGAGCTTGAACGCGGGGTACCGTGATTTCTCCGCGAGCAAGTTGATGTTCACGAGTGCGGCATCGGTGCCGATATTGAGGAGCGCATCGAGCGCCGCTTGCGCGCGCACGCTCGCGCCTTCGCCGGGCCATGCCTTTGCGAGCGTTGCGAGCTTTCGCGCACACTCGTCGTTCCCGAAAAAGCCCACCGATTGCATGCACCATGCATCTTTTGGCTCGGCCTTCGCGGCGAGCCACGACTCGAAGAGCGTCCACGCAAACGCCGCGCGCGACGCGGCAGTGTATTTCGCCCGCGCAGCAATGACGCCGGGATGAATCTCGTCTGCGTTGGAGAACGCGAGCTCGAGCAAGAGGCGTGACACCTCTTTCTCGTTCGCCTCTACGTTCTTCGCATCGACGAGCGCTGGCAACTTCGCATGCGTCGCGAATTTCGGCAGCACAGGCAGCTTCACCTTCGGCGCCGCGAGCGGATCGCTCTCGAGGATCTCGCGCACGCGCGCGAGGGCGTCGCTCGCCGCTGCGTGCTCCATGATGACCTCGCGCTTGCCGCGACCGTCGAGGTAACGGAGAACACGCGCCGCCGATCCATCGGCATCCCCTGCGGCGACGAGCGCGACCGCACCCGCAGCGGCGTGTTTCGGATGTCGGAGCATCCACGAGCGTGCGGCCGCTTTGTTCTTCTTGCCCGCGAACGCCGCCGCAACAGCGGGAACGATCGCGACGTGGCCAACGGGCTGCGCCGCCGCAAGCCCAGCCTCGACGGCATCCGAGCTCGCGAGCGTCGCGATGAGCATCGGGATGACCTCGATGCCGCCTGACAACATGACGGCGCGCATTCCGAAGCGCGCCCAATACTCGTGCACGTGAAACCCGAGAGCGAGCAATCGAGAACGTATCGACGCGGGGGCGCACGCGAGGTCGACGATCTCGGTCGGAATGGCCCACTTCTCGCGATGCGCCATGAACGTCTCGATGGCTTCCGGCGTGCACTTGCGAAGCGACACGCCATCCCACGTTGCTCCGTCGTCGTAGACGTCATGCTCGCGAGCGAGAGCGCGCTCTTCGTCGCGCCACGTGAGCTCCGGCGGAACGTCGACCTTCGTCGTGAGCATCACGGGTCGCACCGCGACCGGTGGTTCGTAGGGGAATGGCGCGCCGGCCTCGCCTACGTCCGCGAAGCCCGCGTCTGCGACTTCGCTCGTCGTGACACCTTTGGCAATCAGCTCGACGAGCTCGCGATCGCCCATTTTTTCGGCGAACTTCGTGAGCGCTTTCGGATCGCTTCGCGCAGCGAGCAAGAGGCCCGCGGTTCCCCAGATCCGACCATTCTTCGTCTTGCGTTCTTTGTGCAGCGCGGCCCACGCGACTTCATCGGCGATGTGCGCGAGGAGCTTGCACCACGCGCCGTTGTAATGAGGATCGTCGTCGAACGGATCGGCCGGCTTCATGTGTGCGAGCGACTCGGCAATGCCACTGCCTTCGAGCTCGAGCATCGACGCAAGAAACATCCGCCGGCTCGACGCGAAGAACTCGTGGCGCGTCCTTCGATTTTTCTTCCGATACGTCTCGAGCGACGCGAGATCGCCCGACGCGAGACCACACGCGTGAACGTTGAAGTTGCCGAACTCGCCGCAGCTCGTCATCGCGGCGTCGTGGACGCGTCGCTCGTCGTCGCCTGCGCCAGGGCCGAGCGGCAAGAGGAACGTTGCGGTCCAGTGCAAATCCGCGAACCGATCCTTGTTGTTGTTCCCCTGCGCGCGTGCGCTCTCGCGCTCGAGGCTTTCGATGACGGCACGCTTGGCTTCGGCGTGCGTCGCGTCGTCGGCGAGCGCCATGAGCTCGCGAACGCGGCCGAACGGGCCGACGTCCGAATACGGAAGCTCGTTGTCGAGCCCGGCAAACATGCGGCGAATCGCTTCGGGCAAGCCAACCGACGCGACGACGAAGTCCGCGACGCTCTCCCACACAATCTCCTGATGCGCCGAGATGAACGTTTGGTAGCGCGCAAACGTGAGCGACACGAGCGCCGTGTCGTCGTCGAACGTTCCGGTGTGCGGCTTCGGATCCAGCATGCGCTCACCGAGTCGCCTCGCTTTCGCTTCGTGCGATGTCGCACGCGCCCAAATCCCGGAGCGCGAATCGCGTTCGTTCTTCGCTCGCGCCATCGTCGCGCGGTCCGCGGCCCATAGCGCGCGACGCAGCGAGCCCCACGCTTCGTCGATGCTCGGGAGCGGACGCGTTGGCGTCGCGATCCCGCCGCGCCGCGGATAGAGCATCGCGCGAAGCTCGGGCGTCACGTAGATGCCGCGCACGATTTCGAGCGGCTTTGGCGGCGGCGGCGTCCACTCTTGCAGCGCCGTGGAAGGAGCAGGCGCCGCCCACACGGGGTTCGCCGGCGCAGCAGCAAGAGGAGCGGCGCGAACGGGTGTTGGCTCCGATACGACGCCCGCGGACTTTTGCGTCTTTGGCGCGAGCTCACCGAGACGAATCACGAGCCCGTCCTCACCACCCACGAGCAAGGCTTCGCGATATCTCTTCACGCACCAAAGCGTGCCTGCCGTTGCGAACTGATCGAGACGCGAGAAACTCTTTCCGTCGTCGTTCGAAATGAGAAGCGTGGCGTCGTCACCCACGATCACGACGCGCCCATCTGCGAACGAGTCGACGCCCGTGAGCATGCCGCTCGCGTCGACCTTGATGCGCGTGAACGTCTTGCCCTTGTCCTCGGAGCGATACACCTGGCCTTTGAGCCCCGCCGCCACGAGCGTTCCAGCCGGCGTGACCGCCGCTTGCATGACTTCGTCGCCAGCTTCGAGACTCGATTGTTCGATCTTCCCGTTCTTGATGAAAAAGAGGTGCCCGGGTTTGTCGGTGGGGAGGAGCACGCCGAGCGGCGAGCTCACGAGGCGGCCGATGGCCTCCTTGACGGCACTGCTTCGTTTGAGCTTGGTTCCGTCTTTCGCGCTCCACAGCGACGCGCCCTCGCCGGCGAACCAAATCGTTTTCTGATCGTCCTCCGCCACGCCGAAGAGGCACGCTCGAGATTTGCTCGCGAGCTTCGCCCATGTTGCGCCGCGATCATTGGAGCGCGCGATGTAGCCATATTCGCCAACCACCCATAGGCCATCTTCGCGCGCAAACACGCTCCGCAATCCAGAGCCCGGTGATTGAATCGGTTTGAACGTTGCGCCATCGGTCGACGCGTAGAACAAATCCCATCCCTGGCCGCCCACGGCGTACGCGTGATCTTCGTGCACCGCGAAGCCCAGCACGAGACCGCGCCGCCCATCGGAGACCGCACACACGTTGATCTTCGGATCGCCCGTCATGGCCCAAAGCTACATCAGGACGGTCGCGTGAGATCCGGCGCGCGCACGTAGAGCGGCTCGAGACGATCGACGTCGTCCGGCGCGCGGCCGATCGCGACGCGCGCGACATTTTCTGCCGTCGGAACGACGTCCGGTCCGATCACGACGAGATCCGCGCGCGATGCGAGCATCGCTTTCACCTCGTCGATCGAAGCGTGGCCCGGCTCGCCTCGGTCGATGCGAAAATAGAGCTCACCCTTCCCGGCTGGGAGCGCGATCGCAACCGAGCCTTCCGCACCAAACGCAACGACGTCGAACGCATGGACGCCGACGATCTCGGCGCCAGTCGCAAACGCGATCCCCTTCACGGTCGACACGCCCGTGCGCACGCCCGTGAACGACCCGGGCCCGACATCGACGGCCCAGCGCTCCACATCGCGCACGCCGACGCCGCACGAACGAAGGAGCTCGTCTATCATCTCGACCACTGCATCGCCGCGCGTCTCGCGTGACAGCGACGTCACGTGATCGCCGTCGAGTAGTGCGACGCTCACGATGCGAGACGATGTCTCGACCCCGCAGATGCGCATCAGAGCTGCGCGAAACGGCCGCTGCGAAACGCGGCTTCGAGGAGCTGGTCGACGCGACGCAAAAGCTCCGGCGCGCGAGGGTCGGACGATGCCGCAAGCGCAGCTTTGATCTCGTTCAGCGCCTTGAGCTGGCTGAAGAGCTGCACGTCGCCGAGTGCGGCGCCGCCCGTGAGCACCTGACGCACGCGATCGATCTCCGCGCCGAGCGCCTCGATACCAACACCGATCGCGCCGACACGCCGCGCATTCGGATGATCGCGATAGTGCGCTTCGAGCACCGGCCCGACGATGGCTTCCAAAATCGCTGCTTGGTCTTCGTTGTTCCAGATGTGCTTGAGCACGAAAAAATCGCTCGGATCGGGCTGCGCGCGGCCGTCGAGAAATGCGCTCGCGGCGAAGAGCTTCAAGATTTTCACGACGCGCCGATCGCTGAGGCTGATGCCCTCGGCGCGAACTTGGAACACGAGACCTTTGTATTGCGAGAAGAACTCCTCGCTGAACTTCATGCGCTGGCCCGACGCGCGATGGAGCTCGGCAATCTCGCGTGCACTCGCGAGCGGCGCAACCGGCGCATCGGCCATGCCCATCACTTCGTTCAAGAGGCCTTTCTGGAGGAGATCTTGGAAGTGATAGGCGTCCAGATTGTCGCTTCGGATGCGCAGCAGAAAGCGGTCGAAGATCGCGGTGAGCGTTTCGTCGTTGGGGACTTCGTTGCTCGCGCCGAAGCACGACAAAAGCGGGCACTTCAGGACTTGCCCGCCGCTCGTGTAGCGCCGCTCGTTGAGGAGCGTGAGGAGCGCGTTCAAAATGGCCGAGTTCGACTTGAAAATTTCGTCGAGAAAAACGATTTCGCTATCGGGCAGCATGCTTTCGGTGCGGCGCACGTAGCGCCCATCACGAAACGCAGCGATGTCGACGGGTCCGAAAATCTCGTTGGGCTCGGTGAAGCGCGTCAGCAAATATTCGAAGTAGCGAGCTTGAATGAGCTTCGCGAACGTTCGGATGAGCGCAGACTTCGCGGTGCCCGGCGGCCCAATCAAAACGGCGTGCTCGCCCGCCACGACGGCGATGAGGAGCAGGCGGATGACCTCTTCTTTGCCGAGGAAACGCGACTCGAGCGCTTGCGCGATCGCCGACAGCCGAGAGGTGAGCGGTGCAGCTTGCGGCTGCGGCGCGGTCGCCATCGATCGGGAATCTACTCCATCGCGCAGTGGAAGCGTAGGATGGGGCTCGTGCCGGAGTCCATTCGCCTCGACATCGTGCGCACCGCGCTCGCGGACATCGTCGAGCGTCTCGCGGAGCTTCCGGCGAGCGCCGAAGTTCGCGAGCTTCGCATGCAGGCTGCATCGTTTTCTCGCATGGTGCGCGAGTGGGACGCTCGCCCACCGGATGAGGAGCAGCGCGCCGAGGTCACGAAGAGCGTCATCGACCTCAACGTGAAGGTCATCTCGATCGGCCGCGACAACCCCACGTGATGCCGATCGTGCGGGTCCGAACGTTCGCCGGGTGTACCGTCATCACCCAAGGATCGGACGTAGTACACCAACATCGTACGCAGCCCACCCGCGCGACG
>JBBSFE010000077.1:0-32032 GCA_038239005.1 Polyangiales bacterium | reverse complement strand
GATCAAGCGGGCGCACTCTACGACTACATCCTCGTTGCGCGCGGCGGAGCGCTTGGCGTCCACAACCCGACGTACGCGCAAGAGCTCTTGTACGACGCCTACGCGGCGATCACGAACAAGACGCCGCCGTTCATTCGTCCGTGAATCACTTGAAGACGTGACAGCCCGAGCATGCCGTCGCGGTTGGCTCGTGCCCGCGCTTGTCCGTGTGGCAGGTGGTCGTGCACGTCGCTCGATCGGAGCGCGGCGGCATGTGAGGCGTGTGGCAGCTCACGCAATTGCCGTGGTTGTTGTCGGAGTGTAGCCCCGCGAGCTTCGTCCGAGCGTGGCACGATGTGCATGTTGGCGGCGACGCGATGCCGTTCGGCCCATGTGGCCTGTGGCACGTCGCGCAGTTGCCGACGATAACCGCGTGCTGCTCGTGACTCTCGCGAGCGTGGCAAGAAGCGCACGTCGGCTGCGAACTTCGCGCGCCCGAGTGCGGGTCATGGCACGTCGTGCAAACTTGATGGCCCGAAGGCGCGCTCGCCTGCTCTTTGGCGTGACACGAAGCGCATGCCGGAGCGCGCGTCGGATGATGCGCGTCCGATCCGTGGCACTTCGTGCAGTCGGCGTGACCCGCGTTGGTGCCCAACCCCACGAGCGTTCGTTCTTTGGCATGGCACGACGCGCAAAATGCGGCGTTGTTTTTGGGTTTGGCGAAATCGTGCGGCACGTGACACGCGATGCACGCCGAGCCGCCGGCGTGTGCGGTCGCGTCGTCGTGCGCGATCCCCGCGTGACACGACGTGCATGCGTTCGAGATCTTGTTCGGATCGCCGTGCGGCGTGTGACACGTCGTACAGACGCTCGCGCTCGCAATGGCGCCCATCGCCATGACTGCAGGGTGCTCGGTGTGCACTTTCGTGTGGCACGTCGCGCACGACGATGCCGCTTGCGTCGGAGTGTGCGGCTTGTGACAGCTCAAACACTCGGCATGCGCGGTCACCTTCTCGGCCGCGAGCGTTGGCTTGACGCCATGGCAACCGATGCAGGACTTCTCGCCTCCCGCGATGAAGTCGTGTGGCTTGTGACACGACATGCACGAGTCGTGGTCGGCAGGTTTCACGCCCGATGGCGACACATGGCACTGCGAGCAAATCGTGAGCGCTGCCTTCGCCGGGGCGTGACCGCTATGGCAGTCGAGACATCCTTTCGTGCCCGCGTGATCGGCATGGGCCGTCGCGAGCTCCTTGTGGCAGCTCGTACAATTGCCCATCGCAATGGGCGGATCGGCGTGCGGCTTGTGACAGCTCGCGCAGACCGTCGTCGCGTGCACACCGATGGCCGCATGAGTGCCTTCCACTTTCGAGTGACACGCGATGCAAGTCGGCACGGCCGTCGCGGCAAAGGCATGGCACGTGAGGCAATCTCCGCTCACCCCTGATCCGACCGCTCCAAACGTGTGCGTGCGCTTCTCTTCGGGCGCGTGGCACTTCGCGCACGGCGCGACGCCAGGGCTCTTGAATCCGCCGTGCTCGTAGTCGTGGCACTCCTTGCAAGCGATGTGTTGGCCATCGACGTGCGTCATGTGGCCCGCGCTCGTTTTGACTTGCTCCCATTCCGGCGGAACGAGCTCGGCGGGGATCCCAAGCCCACGACTTCGCTCTAGGTGAACGATGAACACGGCGAGCGCTGCAATCACGAGCGCCGCCAAGAGCACGGCGATCGCAATCCGCGGGCCGCTTCGTAGCGCGTGCGCGACGCGCGAGCGAATCGTCACGTGCCCCCGTGACAGAGTCTGCACGGCAGCTCGCGGGTTTTGTTCTTGGTACTGTTGAAGCCAGGACCATGTGGGCTGCCGCCCGAGCCACCCACGCGATGGCACCCGATGCAGAGCTGCTCACCGGCGCCGCTATGACATCCGGCGCACGACATCGGATCGACGCGCGCGTCCATTCCGTGCTGACCTCCGCTCGCCGTGATCCACCCAGGCGGGTGTGGGTTACGCGACTTCGGGCTCGCCGCGCCAACGCCAAGCGTCGTGTGGCACTGCACGCAAAAGTTTTCGGCATGGCAGCTCTGACATAGTCCGGGTTGCGCGCGTGCCTCGAGGGAGTGACGCGATCGGAAACCAGAGAGATGAAGCCCGGTCGTTTGCGGCGGCCCGCCTACGCCGAGCTTCCAAGGCAACGTCGGAACGGTGACGCCGTGACACTTCGCGCACGAGCGATCATCGTGGCAGGTCGCGCAAAGCTGGCTCTCGCTCGCGGCTTGGACGCCGTGCTCGCGAATGAAATCGCCATCGTGGACGATGTGGCTCTCGGGTGGCGTCTCTTCGGCGGCGATGTTGACGTGACAACCGTTGCAATTGCGCACGTTCCACTCGTTTTGGTGCTCGTGGCACCCGAAGCACGTCGCCATCGCTGGTTCGAGCGTGGACGCCGATTTCGCGCTCGCGCCCTCGTGACATCGGGCGCAGTCGCCGTGCACGCGCGCCATGTGCTTTTGGTGATCGAAGCGTAGCTGCGAGTGAATGAGCTCTGCCTCTTGCCGTGTCGATGACTCGCCATGGCAGTTTTTGCATTCGTGATTGTCGTGCGGCTTCTGATGACAGCTCTTGCACTCTTTGGTCGTGGGCTCGTGCATGGGGCTGTCGTGCGTGCTCGTCGCGATGCCGGCGTGGCACTCGGTACACGCAACGCCGTGAAGCACGTGCTGCCGATGCTCGAACGGGCGCGAAGGGTCCGTGCGCTTGAGGCCGAGAACGCTCGCGCACGCCACCATGGCCAGCGCGCAGAGCAATGCGAGTGTGCTTCGAAATCTCATTTCGCCCCCAGAAAAAGCGAAAGGCGCGCGAGCGCGTTGAGCTCGAATTCGTGTTGTGGTGTCGAAGCCGTTTCGATCGCACCTGCGATCTCCCAGCGCGTGCTTGGGCGCCACGCGAGCGAGCCGAGGACCCACGGCCACGCGACGCCTTTCGAAGAATCGTCCGGGATGACGAGCTCGAGCTCGACGCCGCATCGAAGCGTCTTGAGGAGCGGCTTCGTTGCAGTTGCGCGGATGCCGGTCCATCGCGCCGTCGATACGTCTTGGCGTCGAAGCTCGAGGCCGATGCCACCGGCGCCGCGATCGTCGAGCTTGAGGAACGCGCGCGCCGATGCGTTGCCTCCGTAGACACCGCCCACCGTTTGACCCGCGCCGACGAGCCAGAGGTCGAGACGTGGCGCCGCCTTCCAATGCACGGACCCGCCAACGCTCTGCGTGGGAAAGTCACCGAACACGGAGAAGAGCGACGTCGCGGGAAGGAGGCGCGACGGCGAACGCGCGAGCGCGAACGCTTCGAATCGAAGCTCGCCGACACGCACGGCTGCTGATGCAACGGCGTCGCTGAGCCCCGGTGACGTGATGTCGTACGCGGCGTGCGCGGCGAGATCGAGCCAACGTGTAGGCGCGGCGCTGAGATCGGCACCCGCTTCTTCGTCTGCGACCTCTTCGCCTTCTCGCCTTTGCATGTACGAAACGCCCATGGTCATGCGCGACGCGATCAATTGCGAGACGCGCCCGCCAATGAGCCATGCGATGCCGGGCACCTCGATCGGCGGCGCACTCGATGCGAGAGCGGTCACGGGCACTCCGGCGACGAGCTCCACTTTCGTACCCCAGGGCGCGCGCGCCATCGCGCTTGCGCCGTCGATTTGCACGGGCAAGATCGCGCCGCTCGCAAAAAGAAAACGACCGATTCGCAGCTCGCCAAAACCGTGCGGCTCGCGCATGCGAACGCTGAACGCGAGCGCGTCGGCGCTGATGCCCGTGGTCGTGGACCCCCCAGTCCAAACGAGCGCTTCTGCGCTCGCCCACGAATGCGTGTTCATGTCGGTCTCGATGACGATCACGCCGCCGCCGCGTTGCGTGTCGACGAGCGTGTCGAGGCGCAACGTCGCAGTGGGTTCAGCGTGCGCGTAGATGGCGAAAAAGAGACTCGACGCGCCGACGCACGCCCGAGTGGCCAATCTCTTGCAACCCATCGCGCGGCGCAGCTGCAAGCGCGGTTCCAGCGCCCCCCGAACCCGACATGACACGTCTTTCGTCTCTCGCGCAGCTCTCGATCACGTGCGCGCTCGTCGGAATTGCGATTCTCGTCGCGTTTCTCGTCGCTCGGCCGGCCGTGACGCATGCGGTAAAGGTGTGGTTGCTCTTCGGTCTTGGCGTTTTGCCAATCGGCACTGCAGCAACAGGAAACATCGTCGGCTACGAGACGACGAAGAAGCGCGCCTTTTGCGGTTCGTGTCACGTCATGGGTCGCCACGAGTCGGACGCAGAGGACGCACAGAGCAACTCACTCGCCGCGCGACACGCGCGCAACAAGCTCTTCGGCCAAGACAATTGCTACATGTGCCACGCCGACTACGGCATGTACGGGACCGTCCTCACGAAGGTCGGCGGGATGCGCCACGTGTGGCTCTACTACACCGAATACCGCGATATTCCGCTCGATGAGGCGCTGAAGACGATTCACATCAGGCGCCCATTTCCAAACGACAACTGCATGCAATGCCACTCGACCAAGAACGAGCTCTGGATGAAAGTGCCTGATCACGCGTCGTCGCTCGATGCTGTGCGTAAAAATCAAATCAGCTGCGCGAGCGTGGGGTGTCACGGATACGCTCACCCCTTCGACAAGAAATGATCGACCCACGCCACAACCGGATGCTGCGACTCGCGGCCGGCGCGTCCATTATTTCGCTGGTATTGATGGTGTGGTCGCTGCTCCAGCCGACGCCGATTCCCGTCGTCGTCGCGATGTCCGTGGGCCAGGCCATTGGGACGTTGGCGCTCGTGCTCTTTCTCTACGTCATCGTCGCCGACTTCCGCGCAAAGGCCAAAGACGCTCCAAAATGAGAACGGCGATTCGCATTTAGAGAACAAGGTCAGTGGCAAGCGCTCAACCTGATGGTGATCGTCCTCGGCGCGACTCGAGCGATTCCCAGCGCGCGAGGAGGCGGGCGACTTCGGCGGTAGCTGCGGCGTGGTCGGCGGTCAGGCGTTTGACGTCGTCGCCGCGTGCGAGCGTGAGATCTTGCTCGAGAGATTTTACGCGCTGCTCGGCGGCGTCGATGGTCGTCATGATGCCGTCGAGCTCGGTGCGTTCTGCGTAGGAGAGCGCGCTCTTCGTGGGCTTCGTCGCTTTGAGGGCCGGCGCCATGGCCGTGGGCGGCGGAATGGATCCGGGCTTCGGGCGAAGCGACAGGTACGTCGAGTAGTTGCCCGGATAGCGGACCACACGGCCGCTCGGCTCGAACGAGAGAATCGACGTCGCGACGCGGTCGAGGAAATAGCGATCGTGCGAGACCGCGAGCAAGCACCCAGGCCACGATACGAGCAATTCTTCCAGCGCGGAGAGCGTGGCGACGTCGAGATCGTTCGTGGGCTCGTCGAGCAAGAGGAGGTTTGCGCCGCTCTTCAAGACTTGTGCGAGCGCGACGCGAGCACGCTCGCCGCCCGAGAGCGCGCCGACTTTTTGGCGCTGCTTCGAAGGGTCGAACAAGAACAGCTCGAGATACGCGCGCACCTCGAGCGTCTCTTTTCCGAAATGCACGACGCCCGCGCCAGAGCGATCGGCGCCTTCACGCTCGGCGACGTTGTCGAGGATCGACCAGTCGTCGCGGAGCTGTGCGCGCGCTTGATCGAAGAGCGCGATTTGCGTGCGCGCGCCACGCACGACCTTGCCGCGCGTTGGCTCGAGCTCCCCAGTGACCGCGCGAAGTAGAGACGTCTTTCCGGCGCCGTTGGGCCCGATGATGCCAACGCGATCGCCCGCCACCAGATGCAACGTGAAGTCCTTGATGAGCGATTTGCCGCCGACGCCGAGATCGATATTTTCGAAATCAAGAACGCTCTTGCCGAGCTCGGCGGCGCCGGATTCGAGGCCGCCCAAATTCACGTTGTCGGGCGTTTTGATGGGCTCGGCGGCGATGAGCGCTTCGGCGCGCTTGATCCGTGCTTTCTGTTTCGTCGAACGCGCTTGTGCGCCGCGCGAGAGCCACGCCGTTTCGCGACGCAGTAAATTTGCGCGATTCGCGCCAGCGCGTTCTTCGTGCGCGAGGCGCGCTGCCTTTTGTTCGAGATAGTCGCCGTAGCCGCCCTGCGTCTCGGCAATCCCGCCGCGATCGAGCTCGATGATGCGATCGCAAACGGCGTCGAGCGCGTAGCGGTCGTGCGTCACCATCAGAATGGCGCCTTCGTATTCGGTTGTTAGGTAGGTCTCGAGCCAATCGATCGTGCTCGTGTCGAGATGGTTCGTGGGCTCGTCGAGAATCGCGAGCGCAGGCCGCGCAACGAGCACGCGCGCGAGCGCAACGCGACGACGTTCACCGCCGCTCATCGTCGCGACGGGCCGGTCGAGCTCGCGAATGCCGACGCGATCGAGCATGTCCTCGGCGACATGACCGCGCGCCCATCCGCCGAGCTGCTCGATGCGTTCGCCGAGCGCGGACTGCTCGACGACAAGCGCGTCAGCCGCCTCGCCCGCTTCGATGCGCCTCGAGATTTCTTCGTGCCGCTTCGTTGCCGTCTTCCACTCCGCGAGCCCTTCTTCGACGATCGTGCGCGGCGTCTTGTCCGGATCGAGCTCGGGCTCTTGCGCGAGATAGAGAATGCTCGCATCACGCCGGCGATCGACGACGCCTTCATCGGCCGGCTCGACGCCCGCGAGCACGCGCAAAAGCGTGGATTTCCCCGTGCCGTTGATGCCGAGCAACCCGACACGCTCGCCGGCCTCGATCGTGATCGCGACATCGGAAAAGAGCGTCTGCGGGCCGTAAGCTTTCGAAAGCCGGCGCGCGCTCAGGATGGACATCGCGTGATCATTTCTTCGAATCGCACGCGACCGTCGTCTGATCCGTGGCACGATTTTTCGACACCACGCACCCCTTCGGGCCGTCGCACACCGTGGCTACCAGAAACGAGCCGCGCGCGCACCGAAGAGAGCGTGTGCCGTCGGGCGTGCATGCCCAACGATCGTCGGCGAGACATGGGTCGCCCGGATCGGCGACGTGGTCGTCGCACGAGAGCGTGAAGCCCTTGTCCGAAGGCGTCGTGGTGCATCCATCAGGTCCTTTGCACGCACCCGAGCGAACCCACTTCACGCCGTTGCATCGCAGCTCGCTCTTTGCGTCCATCGAGCATGCCGAGTCGCTCACGTTGCACGGATCGTTTTCTTCGGCGCGTGTGTAGTCGCACGAGACGCTGTCGCCTTGGTCGACCGTGTGACATTGCGCGGGCCCACGACACATGAGCGCAACGACGAGCTTGTCACCGTCGCATTCGAGCATCGCGCCTTTGTCGAGCGAGCACGCGGCGCGTTTGCCGTCGCATGCCGAGTTCGCCACCGCGAAGCCATGCGGCGCCTGCGGCCCCGGTGCGCTCGTCATGCGACGCACGCCCCAAACGATGGCACCGACGACCAACACGATCCCCGCCGGCACGGCGAAGTAGATCCACATTGGAATCCGCGTTGCTGGCGGAAATTGCGCCGGCACTGGCGTCTGCCGCGTGCGTATGCGCCGCCACACATCGTCGGGAATGACCGTCTTTTGGTGGCAAAACGCGCACGTCAGAATCGGGGTCGTTCCGTCTGCGTCGAGAGGCGCACCACACTGCGAACACGGAACCATCGCTCACTCTTCCGCAGCGATCGACAACCGCTCACGCGCGCCGTGAATCGCCAAGTAGATCGCTTCGTGCGTTGCGGGTGCTGCGAGCTCCACGATCCCTTTTCGACCAAACGCCGCGACGGCGTCGCGAATGGCTTCACGCACGCTGATGGCGAGCATGAGCGGCGGCTCACCGACGGCTTTGCTTCCGTGAATCGTTCCGGGTTGTGCGGCGCCCGTGAGGAGCGTGACGCGAAAATCGGGCGGCGTGTCACCGATGGCGGGGATTTGATACGTGCTCGCCGAGTGCGTCGTGAGCGCGCCGCTCGTGTTCCACTTGAGCTCTTCGCTCGTGAGCCACCCCATGCCCTGCACGAATGCGCCTTCGACTTGGCCGCGATCGATTCCTTCGTTGAGCGAGTCGCCGACGTCGTGGATAATGTCGACGCGAAGCACGCGCTTCATTCCGCTTTGCGCGTCGACCTCGACCTCGCTGACCGCAGCGCCGTACGCGAAATAGTAGAAGGGCTTGCCCTTCCCTTTCGCCTTGTCGTACCCGATGCCTGGCGTTCGGTAGTAACCGGTCGCGCTCATGCTCACTTGGTCGACGTGCGCGCGATCGCACACCGAAGCGAACGTGACGCGCGCATTCGGCATCGCCCGCGGGTGCACGTGGCCATCTTCGAAGATGATCTCGGCGGCGTCGACCGAAAGCATTTTCGCGGCGACCACGGCGAGGCGATCGCGAATGGTGTCGCATGCGTTCTTCACGGCTTGCCCGTTGATGTCTGCGCCGCTCGACGCGGCCGTGGCCGAGGTGTTCGGAACTTTGTCGGTGCGCGTCTTCATCACGCGCACCATCTCCGCCGGCAGCCCGAGCGAGCGCATCGCGACGGCGCGCATCTTCGTGTAGAGCCCCTGCCCCATCTCGGTGCCGCCGTGGTTCACCTGCACAGTGCCGTCTCGATAAATGAGAACGAGCGCGCCGGCCTGGTTCAAATACGTCGCCGTGAACGAGATGCCGAACTTCACGGGCGTCATCGCGATGCCGCGCTTGATGTGTGTATGTTGCACGTTGAATCGGGCTATTTCCTCGCGTCGCCGTGCGATTTCCGAGCTCGCCTCGAGCGACTCCCAAATGCGACCGATGCGGCAGTGCTCGATGAGCTGGCCGTAGTGGGTTTCGTTGCCGTCGACGTAGAGGTTCTTCTTTCGCACGCTCTCGGGCGTCATGCCGAGCGTGCGCGCGATGCGGTCGATGGCGTCTTCGATGAAGACCATGCCTTGGGGTCCGCCGAAGCCGCGGAACGCCGTGTGCGAAACGTTGTTCGTCTTGGCGACGCGGCCCGTCACTTCGATGTGCGGAATGAAGTAGGCGTTGTCGATGTGGAAGAGTGCGCGATCGCAAATCGATTCGCTGAGATCGAGCGCCCACCCGCCGTCGGACACGAGCGATGCACGGAACGCCAGGATTTTCCCGTCGTCGTCGAAGCCGATTTCGTAGTCACCGAAGAACGGATGGCGCTTGCCCGTGAGCGTCATGTCGAGATCGCGATCGAGCTGGACGCGCACGGGCCTCTGGGTCTTCATCGCGCCGAGCGCCACGAGCGCGGCCCATGCGTTGCCTTGCGTCTCTTTGCCGCCGAAGCCGCCGCCCATGCGAGGCGCGCTCACGACGATCTTGTTTCGTGGAAGTGCGAGCACGTGTGAGATGACTTGCTGAATCTCGGAGGGGTGCTGCGTCGAGCTCGAGACCTGCACGTCGCCGTCGTCGCCGAGCTCGGCCCAAGCGGCGTGACTCTCGAGATAGAAGTGCTCTTGCCCGCCGATGTGCATGCTCGCGCGAAGCGTGTGGGGAGCATTCGCAAGCGCGAGTGCGGCATCACCGCGTGCCATGCGATGCGGTTGCGTGTGAAAGCTGCCCTTGGCGATGGCGTCTTCGATCGTCCCGATGATGGCAAGCGGCTCGACCTCGACATGCACTTTGCCGGCTGCGGCCCGACACGCTTCGTACGAATCGCCAACGACCGCAGCGACCATGTGACCGCGGAAGAGCACGACGTCTTTCGCGAGCAGTGTTTCGTCGTGTCGCACCGCGCCGACATCGTTCATTCCGGGGATGTCGGCCGCCGTGAGCACGCACGCAATGCCAGGCATCGCGGAGGCTTCGCGCGTGTCGATCGACAGGATCTTCGCGTGGGCATGCGGCACGCTCACGGGCCACAGAACCAGCATTTTCCCGCGCTTTTGCGCTTCATCGTCGACGTATTGCGCGCCGCCGGTCACGTGACCGATGCCGCTCTCGTGGTGAAGACACGCGCTCGGCGATGGCGTCGAGATCGCGTAGGAGAGACGAGCATCTTGGCCTTCGCTTCGTTCGCCGCGGACGAATTTGTCGAAGAGCGAAACGATGAGGCCTTCACGAAAGTCTTTGCCGGAGCGAACGTCGTCGATGGGCTTGGCCTCGGTCGCGAGGATTGGGAACGCCCTCGAGATCGCGACGTGATCATCTGCGCGTAGCCCGATGAGCGCGGCCTCCGTTTTCTTGGCGCGCATCGGCGTCGCGGCGACGCCTCCGTAAGCGAGACGCGCGCTTCGGATGATGCCGCCTTCGACATCGAGCACGAACGCGCTCGCGACGATGCTGATGTCGAGCTCGCGCCGCTTGCTGACTTTGTAAGACTCGAAGCGCCTCTCCACGTTGGCGGGCGGATGCGGCCACGCGATTTCGGTGACGACCTCGTCGCGCGCGCGCACCGTTTTTCGATACCCGGTGAAGAACGTATCGATGGGCACGCGGCGCTCGCCCCGCACGCTGCGAAGAACGATCTCGGCATCGAGCGCGAGAAGAATCGGTGGCATGTCACCGATGGGGGACGCGGTGACGATGTTGCCGGCGAGCGTCGCGCGATGCCGGATCTGCCGCGACGCAAACGCGCGTAGCATCTTGTCGATCGCAGGGAGCTCACCCGCAAGCGCTTCTTCGAGCGCCGTGAGCGATGCGCAGCCACCGACGTGCCAGCCCCAATCATCGCGGTGAATGCGCGCGAGCTCGGGTACCGCATCGGTCGAGATCAGCGCGGGGAAGAACCGCGCCTTCTTGTTGATGTCGACGCCAATCTCGGTCGCGCCGGCGAGGAGCTCTGCATCTTCGTGCTCCGCGAGAAGCTTGCACAATGCATCGATCGTCGTGGGCCGCCAAAA
The DNA here is from genome assembly GCA_038239005.1 of Polyangiales bacterium. GTDB lineage: Bacteria > Myxococcota_A > Polyangia > Polyangiales > Polyangiaceae > DASXHD01. The sequence continues at coordinate 21,194 of JBBSFE010000077.1, read as the reverse complement.
ACGCTCGCCTTGTGCCGAATACTCCGCGGCAGCGAGAGGCGCGACGTCCTTCTTGAGACGAAGCTGGAAGAGATCATTGTCGGGCCGCGGCGCGGCGAGTGCGGCGTCCATGGCGTCGCGAATGGGGCGGTAGCCCGTGCATCGACACAGGTTTCCGTGGAGCTGCTCGGTGATGCTCTCGCCGTCGAGTGGCGCGCGGTAGTAGCCCTCGAACATCGACATGACGAAGCCGGGCGTGCAGTAGCCGCATTGCGAGCCGTAGCTCTCGACCATCGCGCGCTGCACGGGGTGCAATCGTTCGAGCGGTGGTGCGTCGGCGCCTGCGAGCCCTTCGACCGTCCACACTTCGCGACCCGCCATCGTGGGGAGAAGCGCGAGGCACGCGTTGATCGCGCGATACGTCGCTGTTCCGCCGTGATCGCGCTCGACGACGACGACCGTGCACGCACCGCAATCACCTTCGGCGCACCCCTCTTTGGTGCCCGTGAGCCCGACGCTGCGAAGCCATCCGAGGAGGCTGCGGTGGGCAGGCTCGCCTTCGGCAACGCGATGCGTCCCGTTGACGATGAGCTCGATGGCCATGACCCATCATACTCGAACCGCGCCGCCCACCGGGCAACGCGACTCCTGTGCGGCCGATTTCGGCCGCGAGAATCTACTTCGTTATTGCGCTCGCCCGATCTCGAGGCTGCAGCGCGCGTGACGACTAAGTTTTCTCCCCGGCTCCCGGGCCGAAAATAGGGCGAAACAGGTTCAAGTAGCACCACCAGGTCGGGTAGCTCAGGAGGTGCAGGAAAGACGAGATGAACCTTGGCGATTGTTCGGGCCTCCAGAACTGACTAAGGAGGATCAATGCGGCTGGAGGCGGGCCGAAGAACAGAAGGAAGAGCACCTTTCCGATGCTCTGGCGAATGGACTTGGGGGCCTCATAACGTGGTAGTGACCGAATCCAAGCTTGGTAGTCGCTATCCAAGCCCTGGGCTCGAGCCCCAGCTTCGAGCAGGTCGAAGTATCTCTTGCTAGGGAAAGGCTGCAGACCGATGCGCCTCGGATTTGCAATTCGTAGGACCTTGCACATTAGCTCCTGCCCATCATAGGTCGTGCACAGCGTCTCGGTCACTTCGTAGCCCAACCCCCGGTGGCCATTCCCAGCCTCCTTCAAGCAGATGTATCGGAACTCTCGCTCGCTGATTTCGAACGCCACTCCGTGGCAATGGGGTTGGCCAGGGAAGATGGGTTCGGGTCCGACGGAAGGAAAACAGGGTTCCATGTACGGGATAACGAGCATCTGAAAGTTCAGATACAAGTCCAGGGAGCCAGGGCAGACCACGCGGGGGTGGATATCCATCGCATCGAAGCTCTTCGGGTTCATGTTGGTACCGTAGGAAAAATACCAGACCCGGGTGTCGCCAGGCGCGTCCACGGCGGTCATGGCCTCCTCCTCGCGCAGAGGCGCTCCGAACGCACGAAGTCGAGCGGCCTATGGTTAGACACGGCGAGCCTCACTTCGACCACGTCAAAGGGCTGTCTACTTGCGGGGGCAGAACGTTCGTGCTGCTGAAGCACCTCGTCGCCGCGGATGAACTGCCTGATCACTTCATTGCGCATGCTCTTCATTCTGCCGGAGAGATCAACGGCGACCCGGCGAGCCGCTGCACTGCGTGTTGGTCCGCTCGGACAACGAGGCGGTGGTTGGTCAACATCACCGACATCGAGCCAGCGGAAAAGCCGGAGGCGGTGTACTGGGTCGACCCAATCCACAAACAGCCGGATTGGGTCGATCAAACTTGCTCGTCCGGTCGATTCCACCTTCATTCGTTCGTCTTGATGTTGTAGGCGGATGCCGGCTGCTGACAGAGACTGGTAGTGTCTCAGTTTGAAATTTTGCGTCCTTGACGCCTATGGAACGTCGGCCCAAACACCCATATGCCTAGCGTAAAGCATGGAGCGGACTATGAAGATCGTTTGGGGAGACGTTTTTAAGTTTCTGTCCGGCGCGTTTTTTGTGACCGCCGGCGCGAGTTGGTATTTTTATTGGCTTCACGTTGCGCTGCCCTTTCCTTTTTTCGGCATCGGGTCAATGTCCCCAGAATTTCTCGGGTTTCGAGGCTTTCTTCACTTCGTGTTATTCCTGATTACCTTCTATCTTGGGTTCATTCGGAAGTCCGGTAAGAAGCGTCTTGCTGACGAGTGAGGTTGCGTATGCCGACCGGACCTAAAGGCAAAACGGACGATTGCTCGTGGTCCTCGGAACGTTCGCGACAGCGCTAGAAATGGAGCGACCAGCGCGACGGAGCGGCAAAGCAGGTCATCGTGGGCGTCGCAGCGCCGACCCTCGAGCACCTGCTCTTTCTCGCAAAGCTGGCAGAGGTGGGTGAATTCAAACCCGTCGTCGATCGCAGCTACCCGATGGAGAGCGCCGTCGAGGCGCATGCGTACGTCGACACCGGGGTCTGAGGTTATTGTGTCGCCTACGTCGTCGAAGTCGATCTCGTAGGTTCCGGTCGCGGGGTTTTTGGAGAGTCACAGCGTGAAGTATCCGATTCGATAGGTGGCTGGCGAGCGCGACGAGGAGCTCGTTGCACTCAGGACGGAATCGACGGACTATTTGAGTCTTGCCTTCCGCAAAAGCGCTATGGCGTACACGCCATCTTGCAATGAGTCGATCCGTCTGCGGAGCAAAGTTACTGTCACCATAAGCGCCGCCCGGAACGACGGTCATGCCCATGTAATCGCCACCCCCGCCGAAACGCTGACTCAAAAGCGGCCGGCGTAACCCATCGTGAGGGCGAGGCCATTGCCGACGTTGATCGAAACCTGCGGTACGAGCGTGTGGAGGAATCGCATGTGATAGCGGCCGGACGCGAGGAGGCCGACGGCGTCGACGGCCATGAGAATCAGGCTTTGTGCGCCGATCGCAATGCCGCTCGCGAGCCAGCGATCGGGATGCGAAACGCCGCTCTGTGATGCAATGACGGCTGTCGCGCCGATACCGAAGTAGGCGAAGTCTAACCCGAGGTTGATGGCGTGCCCGACCGATTCGCGGCGCTCGTCGTCGATTGCGTGGATGCGGGCCGCGACGAGCCCGTCGGCCGTGCGGCGTACGGCGTGAGCGGCGTCGGTCTCCCACGTGGATTCTTCGTGACGAATTCCGATGAGCGCGTGCGCGCCGACGATCGTGTTGACGACCCCGAAGATCAACGTGTTGATTCCGGCGAATCGCCACGCTTCGTCATTGGCGTCTGGAATCACCATTACGCCGCCCGCGACGAGCCCGGAGATGCCATCGATGAGAACCGCGTCCGCGAGCAAGCGGCGCGTGTGGATCGTGTCGTCGTGGAGACGCTCGAGGCGTTGGGCGTCGCCTTCGAGCGTGACCGATGGCACATCAGCGAGCGCCGTGGAGCTCGCCACGAGCACGAGCGCAGATGCGAAATAGGGCTTTTTCATGGCTTGCGATGCAGTCACCCTACCTCGCCATGAGGCTCGAGTCTCCGAAACCGGAGGACCAAGGAAAAAACCATCCTCTTCCCACGCGCGTTGCGCGCCATTTCATCGGTCTCCCTGAGCGAGATTCTACTCAGATCAGTTCGCGCTTTTAGGTCACACGGGATTCCACGAATGCAATGTCGCATAATCGTCGTTACGTGAACTCTCTTGCTCGCTTTTCACGTGATGCGTTGGTCACCGATCAGGAATCGCTGACCGATCAAATCGCGTTCATGACTCCGGGTGTTCTCGATCTGCACCGAGCGACTCGCGAAATGGCTGGCCGATCAAGGCTGGTCCGGCAGCTGACTTCAATCACGTACTGCGACACGCATCGTGACGTTCAGCCCGGCACGGGAAAGAGTGGCAGGCGCTCTCTCACGTTTCGCTCGTAAGCGTGGCGCAAGTCGGCGTCGTCTCTGATGACGGTCGGTCGCACGATCACGGCGCCGGTGCTCGCTCCAATCACGAGGGTCTGGGCATCGTGGACTCGACAGCTCGTCGTCGTCGAGGTCCCGGCGTGAGTCATGCGGATGTCGAGCCGAATTTCGTTTCCCGAGAGGACCTCCGACGTCACGGCGAGATCCTCGTCGTCGACTGTGACGCGCGCGGTTTCTCCGTCCCGTGCGATGAGAGTCGGAGCGGACCGAACTTCGTCGGCGCCGAGGAATGCGGCTTCGATCAACACGCGCGGCGCGTCACTCGACGACTGCGGAGCGCCGCACGCGAGGACGGTGAGGACGAGAGTCCGTTTCAACATGGGATCCGTAGAGCACCTCCCATGCCAAGGTCGACGCCGTGAGAAGTCGCGGGGTTGCCATTCCTGCACGACCGATCCGTCGCCAAGTTGGCAGTGACCACCACCCGTCACCACAAAATGACACGTCACTCGAGGCAGGAGGAGGCGGGTGCAGCGCGGTTGATTAAGGGCACGCGGTCGTCGTGCATCGCACCGTGCGATTGCCGCCGCTGACGATGAAGCCGCCCGAGACGAGCTCGATCCCGCCCGTCGCGCGCAGGCTGGGGACCTCGACTGACGACACGAGCCGCGCGTCGAGGTCCAGCACGACGACCTTGCTCGTGCCCGTCGCGAGGTTTGAGTTGACGATGCCTTCGCCCGAGGTGGCGTAGAGGTTCTTTCCGTCGGACTTCACGTCGAACAGCGCATCCTGATCGCTCGTGGGATTGTAAATGAACGGGCTCACAGCGAACGCGTTCGCGTCGAGATCGTAGTAGCTCGCGAACGCCGCGCGGTCTTGCAAGTTGGCTGTCGGCGTCGTGCCGACAAAATACACGCGCGTGCCGACGACGTGCGCGTGAAACACGATGAGAAGCTGATTGGTCAGCGGAAGTGGCGGCGACGTCCACGTGGGCGAGCAACTGCACGGCGCGACCGTGCACGTCGTCGCGTCGAAATGGCGAAGCACCGCGTCCGTCGATAGAGCGAATTCGTAGACGTCGTTCCCGCTTACGGTGAGCGCGCGTCCGTAGAGCTCGGTGCCGCCGTCGGGATCTAGCGCCGTCGCGCACGCGGCCGCGTCATCGCCGTTCGCTTCGACGAGCACCGGTTTTTGAGTGGCGAGGTCGTCGAGGTCCTGTTCGCCGGAAAACCAAAGCGCGCCGGCGCCGGTTGCCATTTGCCACGTCTCGTCGGCGCCACTCGTGGAGAATGCGGCGAGCTGCGGGGTGTGCTGGGAGAAGGTGCGCGTGAGCGTGTCGAACCCGAGATAACCGCCGCGCAATGCGCCTGCCGCGGCGAACACGCGCGCGTAAAGGACGTTGCCGACGAACCCGGGATCGTTCAGGCCGCGTACGTCGCTGCCTGCGAACTTCGGCGGATCGTACGACACGAGCAGCTCGCCCGAGCAAGCGTCGACGAGCGCGAGATATCCAAGCGTGTCGCCCGCCTCCGACGTCGCGCGCTCGCCTGCGACATAGAGGATGCTCGCGTTCGAGTCGAGAACCTCACCCAGGATGTTCACGCCGCTCGCATGATCGAGCGTCCAGCTCGGGCACGCGGTCGCGTCGCCTGCGTCACCGCGATAGGTGAGGTCATCGATGCCCAAGAGTCGCGAGCACGCAACGATCGAGGCGCAAGCCATGAACACGTAGTGACGCACTTGACAGTGTCAAGATACGCCCATGCCATGGCGGCCCGCTACGCCGAAGTCGACTGAAAGAGGTTATTGTGTCGCACAGGATACGTCGTCGAAGTCGATCTCGTAGGTTCCGGTCGCGGGGTTTTGGAAGCCGAGCTCGAGCACCATCGAGTCGACGAGGAACGGCGAAGAGTCGGTGAACGGAAACTGCTGCCCCCCGAACTTCACGAGGCTCTCACCGTTCGCGAACAACTCGAGGACGAGCGGCTCCCACGTGCTCGACAAAATCGGCGTACGCACGAACGAGTTTGACGCGGCGGGCGTGCCGCTCAGGTAGTCGTCCATGACGATGGTCGAGGGCGTGAGCGAGAGCTTGATTCGTTTGGGTCCACCCGCGAGCGCGACGATCTGCGGCCCCGTCGATCCGCTCATCGACGAGACGCTTCCGTGCACTTGCATCGTGCACGTCAGCGATTGAGGCGTCCCTCCGAGCGACAGCGTCTTCTTCAGATAGACATCCGGTGGCAGTGTGCCGTTCGCGCTGAACGCTCCCACGTTCGGAGCGGAGGGCGCGCTCGCTTGCGCCACGGGATTCGTGCCCGATTTGAAATCCCACGGGCCCGTGCTCGTCTCCCAATGATCGAAGTCGTCGAAAAATACCGGGCCAATCGGGAGTGGCGCATCGGACGCCGCATCCGTCGACGATGCATCCAAGGTGGCGTCCAGAGCTGCGCCATCATCGACACGCGCGTCGCTCGCTTCGCCCGCTGCATCGGTCGCGCCGGTTCGTGACAGATCATCGAGGTTCGTAAGCAGACTGCACGCGGGTACAAACGCAACGATGAAGAGCTTCTCGAGCACGGAGGCCAAGATAGTCAGCTTTCCAGAAATCGGAATCGACTGATGTGAGCCCCCATCCGCGCAGCGCAAATCGGCCGTCCGACACACCGTGCGCCATCGCCCCATCGGCGTGACCAACGCCTTCGTGCTCACCGTGTCACCCTTCTAAGCTTGCAGAAAAGCTCTCATGACCATATATTCATGACCATGGGCACTACCGAAAGGACCATGGGCGCCGGCGAGTTCAAGGCCAAATGTCTCGCGCTTCTCGACGACGTTGCAGAAACGGGGCGTCCTCTGCTCGTCACCAAGCGCGGTCGGGCCGTCGCGCGCGTGACGTCCGTGTCTGCGAGCGAGCGTCCATCGCTGAAGGGTAGCGTCTTGCACCAAGGCGACTTGATCGCGCCCATCGACGAACGCTGGTTCGCCGCCGACGAATGATCATCGCGGACACGCACGCTTGGATTTGGTGGGTCACCGACGACAAGCGTCTATCGAAGCGCGCGAAGACCTCGCTCGGCAAGGCGAGCACGGTCGGCGTAGCGGCAATCAGCGTTTGGGAGGTTGCGATGCTCGTAGCTCGTGGGCGCCTTCGTCTCGATCGTGACGCAAAGACATGGATTCGCGACGCGCTGGCTCCAAAGACGATCGAGCTCGTCCCGCTCTCGCCGGAGATTTCGATCACCGCAGCGGCGCTCGGGTCCGCGATTCACGCCGACCCAGCAGATCGGATGATCATCGCGACCGCACTCGAACGCGACGCATGGGTGGTGACGAAGGACGACGCGATCGCGAGCTCGGGCGTCGTTCGTTGCGTGTGGTGATGAAACCAAATCAGTCCGATGCACACACTCATCGGGATCTATTTTGCCACCGCCACACCGCCACCGACGTGCGGTGCGAGCAATATTCTGCCGGGGCAGCGCACTGTCACGGTCGCCACACTGAGAAGGATCGGCGACGTACCGCGCGGAACGTTCACGCTTCCGATCACGGGCGACACTGCAGGTGAGAACGCATACGCAGACACTTGTTTCGGCTCGAAGGAGACCTGTCGGCCGGCAATCGGCGGGTCGATTACGGTGAACGACTTCGACGTGAGCGCGCCGGTCGTCGAGGGCTGGTACACCGTGACCTTTCCGAATCAAGATCCCGTCGCGACTTCGTTTCGGCTGCAGCACTGCTCATTGGAGGGCGGCGGTTGTTTCTGATGCTTCCTCTCTCAACAGCGACAACGTGATTGGCTTACGCTCGACAGCTGGCGCTCTCGCCACCGTCGTCGTAATCGTCTTGTTGAGATGAACATTCGTGTTTGCACGGTCGTGGCGTGCGCGCTGTGCATGGCGTGCGGCGCGCGTTCGCAATTGGACATTCCCAGAGGGCCAGGCTCGGTGGGCGATGGGGGAACCGGCTCCGGCTCCGCTTGCGTCGACGAGGACATCGCGACGGGCAATGATGACGGTGTCGCGCTCGCGGTCGACGGCGACGCGGTCTTCTGGGGAACCGACAACGGGAGGCTCTATCGTCACGACGCCTCCGGAAATCACGACGTCACGCACGAGGTCTACGCGGACGCGCTCGTGCTCGACGCCACGTATCTCTACGCCCGCGTGTATGGAGGGACGTTCTCGAACGCCATCGTCCGCGTCCCGCGTTCGGGCGGAAGCGCAGAGCTGCGCGTGATCAATGTATCGAGCGTACCCTTTGCCATCCGCGATGGTCTCTTCTACTTCGTCGAGGGCACCACGAGCTCGATAGTGTCCGCTCCAGTCGACACGCCAACCGCGCGCACGACGATCGTCGACGGGCTCGTCGCGACGAGCAGCTTCGCGGTCGACGACGACAACGTCTACGTGAGCGCGAACGGCACCGTCGTCGCAGCGAAGCGCACGCTTGTCGCCTCGCAACAAACGCCGCTTCTCCTCACGACGACCGTTGGAGTCGGCGCCGTCGCCGTGTTCGGATCCACCGTTTACGTGGCTGACGACGTCGGCAACGTCGTGACGAGCGTCGCGACGACGGGCGCTCAGGCGACCACATGCTGGAACGACGACGCTCCGCGCGGGGTCATCGCGGATTCGAGCGGTCTTTACTCGTTCGGCGGCGAGCCTCTCTACAGCAACGGCTCATTCTCTTGGGTCGTGCGCGCTCCGATCGATGCGTGCACCGCCGGCAACGACTTCGTTCCGTCGGACGCGCTCGATGTCACGCACTTGACGTGCATCCGCGCGAGCGCCAGCGCCATCTACTACACGGGGCTACGACAACCCGGATCTGCCGCGGCCGTCGTCGTTCGTGACGGTCGGCAAGAAATGCAAACCATGAAACGCATCGCAACTGATCTAGAGTAGCGCGCATGCGAAAGTGGATGAGCGCGGTCGCTGTGTGTGCGGCGATGTTGGGTTGCGGTGGAGGCGATGAGGGTACGCCGGCGAAGACGCCGAGCGGCGCGGCAAGCACGCAGCCCGTCGCGAGCCCGTCGACGACCGCAGCGCAGTGCAAGGTCCTCGCCGATCGCATCGACGCGTTCAGCGCCGACGTCGCGAAGCTCGACGCAGAAACGGCCGCGGGGTTGCAGTCGCTCGGTGCAACCGCGATGACGGCGAGCACTGACGTCGGCGCCGCACGTCTTGATGGCGACCTTGCCGCGATCGCGCGCGACACATCGACGTACTTGGCCGACACGTCCAAGAAAGTCGTCGACGTCGGCACGATTCTTCTGCGCGTGACGGCCGCGGGCAAGAGCTTCAACGTCGAGAGCATCAAGACGTGCGTGGCCGAGCCCGGACGTCGCATCGGCGCGGCATGCAAAGGCAAGACGTCCGGAGACTGCCCCAAGGTTCTCGCCGCGCTCGACACATGGGGTCGCGCAACGAAAGCCGACGTCGGTGCTGCGCTCGCGCAATTTCGCGCGCTGCACGTGACCGAAGCGAGCGTCAAGCCCGCCGTTGCCGAGATCGTCACGTGCACGACGCCGTTGTCCGATGCATTCGCCGTGATCGATCGCGATACGGCAAAGCTGAAGGAGCTCGACACGCCCGACACGCGCGAGAAAGATCTCGACGCGCGATTCAAAACCATCTGCGGCCGCGGGTTGTTCACGAAGTGACGCGACGGACATGCTCGCACACGCTACTTTTTCTTGAAGGTCCGGGCGATGTGCGCGTTTACGATTTTCTGGAGCAGGGGCGAAGTGATGCGCGCGCGCCACATGGCGAGAATGCGTCGATCGAACGCTCGCGGGATTTCGAGCTCCGGCAACTTCGCGAGCTCCCGATTTCGGGTCGCGGAGAGATAGAAGAGGTCGAAGAGCGCCTTCTCCGGCGACGCCATCTTGACACCTGCGTCCGTCACTTCGAATCCGCCGAACACCTCGGGTGCTATTCGATGAATCGAAAACGTCGCGACGCTCGTTCGAACACGCCGCGAGCGAGCGAGTGACACCACGTAGACCACGGCCGGGATCTGCTCGATGAGCCCGTGATGATAGAGCGCCGTCTGCAGCGACACGTAGCTCGCGCAAGGCGCCGTCAGAAAATCCGGCAGGAGCAACGGATCGATCGACGCGGTAAGCGCCCACAGTCCACGTCGCAACGGCACGATCAGCGACGCTGCGGCGAGACGTGTGAGCGTCTTGTTCGTCGTGTTCGAATCGGCGCCAAGCACCGCTGCGGCGTCTGCCGTCGTGATCGCGTCAACGCCCAATCGCCGAAGCTTCGCGTACGCGTCGGTCGCTTTCATCTCAGGCGAGCCTCTCGAGCTCCGCGACGACGTCTGCTTGCATCTGGTTCCATGCGTCGCGCGATCGATGAAGCTCGCGGTGCTCCGGCTCCAAGAACGCAACCACCTGCGCTTGAAAGTCGGAGTATCCGACATCCATCGCCCGCAAGAGCGCTTTGGGAATGTCGGCGCGCGCTTCAGCGTCGACGGACGTCGTCGAAGTCGATGAAAGCAGCAAGTGGAGATCGAACACGTCGCGCGCTTGCGTCTCGGAGCGATGTGCCAGCGCTCCTATTTTTTGTGCGACGGCGCCCTCTGCGACGTAGTGATTCGCGAGCGGCGCCGTGATGCGGTATTTGCGTGCGAGCTCCGCGTCGGCCGGCTCGTACGCATGTGTGCGGCGCGTCGGCCTGCGCGAGAGCTCGATCTTCGTGTGGAGTGGCGCGCCCGTGCCTTCGACCGCGAGCGACAGCTTCCAGCGCTGCGTCGTGTCCGTCTGTTTTGGTGCGGTCGCCGAAACGATCTTCATGCGCTGCGCTTTGAGCAGACTCGGTAGCGGTCCAGCCTCGAGCATCCGATCGATTTTGTTCTTCAACGTGGCGCGCGCGGTGACGACGACGTCCAGGTCGAGGTCCTCCGAGTAGCGCACGCTGCGAAACCAGAAGCGCAGATTGCAGCCGCCTTTCACGCGGTAGTTGGCGCGATCGGCGCCCGATGTCAGCACGCGCAAGAAGAGGAGGTGGAAGAGCTCGACGTTTTCGCGAGGGGCCATGGCTCCCTTTAGTATGCAACTTGTCGACCTATATGTCGACAATCAGAGTACCAACTGGCTTTCCGCTCGCTCGCTCGCTCGCGCTTGGATTGCCCCGCGCCGGAACTGTAAGGTCACGCCTTCGCTGAGCACTCGAAGCGATCACGGAAGAACGAGAGAACCGTCCAGCCTGCCTGGTTGGCGTTGGCTCGCATCTTCTGCCCTGATCCGTATCCGGGCATCCCGAAATCGGCGCTGAACTTCGCGATCTCGCGCCCATCTCTGGCACCGACGACGGTGAAGGTCACGTGCATCGCTCCTTTGGGATCCCATGCGCTCACGACCGCGTGCGTGACGTACGGTTGGTTACCGTTTCGTCCGATCGTCACCGTCCCGCCCTTACTTTCGACATACGATGAAGCGTTCATCTCGACGCTCTTCGTGAATGCCTCGGATGAATCCGCTTTGTCGATCGCATAAGACTCGAGTTGCTTCGGGCTGAGTGTCGTCAAATACGCGGATTCGGCACTGCCGCCGACGGTCATGTCGCTCGGAAATGTCAGCGGCTCGATGCGCACGACACATCTGTCGCCCGAAAAGGTTCCGCTCGGCGCTTCCACGGCGACGGTGCTGGCCATATGCGGCGGCGAGCACCCCACGACGACGAGCCCGCACGCCGCCAAGACCAGCCATGATCGATCACCCATGTAGTGACCACGCCCCATGGGCTCGTTGGTTTCGAAAAGAATACATGAGCGCTCTTGCTCGCTCGCGTTGGATGTCGTGCGTTCGCGCTCCCAATCAGGCCAACGTGTTTCAGCGCCACACGCCGGGCGGCAACGACTCTTGCGCGGCGAAGCGGTCGATGAGGCCATCGAACTGAACGGGGTCGAGGGCGACGAGCACGTAAAGCGGCGCGGCGTGCTCGCGCGTCGCACTCCAAACGAAGGGCTGTTTCTTCGCCGCTTCGACGCGCAGCGTCCCCAACACGTTGGCGTCGATGTTCTTTTCGACACCCTGCAACGTAGCGACATGCGCCGAGAGCACCAAAAATACATGACTCCACACGGGAAAGCGCGCGAGCATCTCGCGCCCATCCTTGTCGAAGCCCACTTCGGTGGCCGCAGCGCCTGCGTTGATCGTGCGCTCGAAATGCTCGCCGACACGCGTGAGCGAGGCTTCGTACAGAGCCACGTGCGGCCTCAGGTGAAGGGCCGGCGGAATGCCCTTCGCGAAAACGCTCGAGACGGTTCGGAGGTAGTGCTCGAGGAACTCCGGGTCGTAGAGTGTCTTCCCCTGGCCAAGATACGTCTCGATCCAGGGCAGCACGGCTTTTGCCGTGACGTCGATGAAGCGGTCGCTATAGAGACCTCTCACGCGGGCGTAGCTCTCGTCGAAGCCTGGGCGGTTGACCGTGCGTGCAACGAGCCCGTTACCGAAGCACACGGAAAGTACCTCGTTCAAGAGGGCGTACGCGGGGCGCGCGTCGAGGTTGCTCGAGCCTTGCACCGCATCAACGAAGGCGCGCTTCTTCGCGTAGGGCGCGGACGCGTACCAGCGGTGAAAGAGCTCGTGAAGGACGACGGCGAGTCGTGCGTTGGGTGCTTGGTCGGGTAGAACCTCGACGATCGCATGGTCCGCGAGCTGAAGGCCGTAGTCCGGCCCTTCGTGCTCCGGGCGAGCGAAGAGCTCGACGTACTCGCGGGCATGAGGCGGAAGGTCGGGGCTGTAGAAGTGCTCGACAGCGCGTGTGATGGCGGTCACGTCGGGGCGAACGAGGAGGGCGGCGAACGCAGCAGCCATCCGCGCCAGGTCGTCGCGACGCGAACGCCATAGCGAGTTTACGCGGTTCCTGAAGCGCTGCATCACGTGCGCAGCCGTCGCAACCTCGGTGGGTGCTAGCAAGATGGCCATGCGGTCGAGGACGGCATCATCATCACCCGCTCCAAATCCCGCGATGCGAACATGCGCGCCAAACCCGCGTGAGCTCCCATGTTGGATTGGCAGCGGCGCGGGATTCATCCTTTCCACACGTGGGACGAAATCTGCCTCGTACTCGTCGTGAAGTGCCTTCCAGTCGGCGAGCGCCGCGCGGTCGCCATCATCGAGGCCTATCACCGCTTCGAAGGCGGGCTGCGAGCATGGCGTGAGCCCCGAGAGACAGTCGAGGACATAGACGAGATGCACAGCGCGAGACGCGCGGATAACGAAGGTGATGTCACCGGAGACGACTTCTGTCTCCACCGGAGCGTCGGGATTCGGAGCGCCCGCGTCCGCGATGACGGCTTCAGAGCCTATGCGCGCGCATTGACCCTCCAGCTTGGCCGGCGCGGAGCAACCCACGATCCAAACCGCGGCCATGGACGCACCGAGCACCGTGCGGGTCTTCATGCTCATTCTGCCCACGACACGTTTCGCCACGAGGGGTCCTTGACGCAAGCTCCATTTAGGACACCGACGCCGATCTACCAAGCCGCGACGAACGAGGCGCTATGGCTTTGCGACTTTCATGATCGTGCCGAGGCCGGTCGTCCAGTACACGGCGACTGCATCGATCGTCATTCCCGAGACTTTCGTCTGGTTGGATGCGATCGTTTTTGGCGTGCCTCCCGTCGTGCTCACCGCAGCAACGGTTCCGTCACCGGGGTTCGTCCAGTATACCCACGTCGCGTCAACGGCGACGAACGCGGGCGCGCTTTGGCCTGACGCAATCGACGTGATCGTGCCTCCGTTCACGGAAACCTTGTTGATCCTGCCCGTCACGTTGTTGGTCCAATAGACGTTCGCGGAGTCCACGGCGATGCCGCTGGCGCCGTTCGACGTGTCCGTCGCAATCAAGGTGGGTGAGCCGCCGATGAGCGGATATTTCATCACCGTCGACTGACCGCTTAGAGCATAGTTGACCCAATAGATGTTGCTCGCGTCGATCGCGATCGATCCCGGATTGCTCTGATTGGGAGCGATGACCGTCGCGACACCTCCATCGATGGAAACACTCTCGACGTTGTTGCCGCTGTAATTGAAGTTTGGCCAATAGAGCGTCGTGGCGGTCGCAACGATGATCGCAGGGTTTGCCTGACCGCCGGTCAACACCACATTCGGACCACCGCCGAGCGGGGCTTTCATCACGAGGTTGTTGTTGTTGCCGACAGTCCAGTACACGCTGGTGCTGTCGAGCACGACGCCGTTTGCGCCGCCGTAAAGCGCGCCTCCGTCGACGTTCGTGCTGGTTGCGATCGTCGTGGTGGAGCCTCCATCGATGGGCACGCTTTTGATCCACGGTCCGAGCGACTCGAGGAGCGTCCAGTAAACCGTCGTCGCATTGACGGCGATCGCGCCCCCGTTGCCTTGGCCCATCGCCAATTGAACCGGCAAGCACGCGCCTGCGCTGCACAGACCTCCCAAGCAGCTGTGATCGCATCGGCCGCAGTGGGCAGCGTTCGTCTGGAAGTCGTCGACGCACATGCTCCCGCAAAGGTTGCCATCGCACGTCGGCGCCGCGTCGCTCACATCTTCTTGGAGCGGCGCATCCGTCGCGCCGCCGTCGAGCTTGACGCATACGTCGCTGACGCACGTGAGCCCGGTGTCGCACGTCTTGTTCGCGAAGCACGGGTTCGATTCCGATCCGACCCCGGTGCCGCTCGTGGAGCCGTCTCCCACGCACGCGCCCGCCGTTACCAGCAGCACCAATGCCCCACCCCAATGCAAGTGCTCCGGCTTCATCGAGTGGACACGAACGAACGCCGCGAAGGTTTCACACAAATCTCGCGTCTGAGCCGGTGCGCTATCGGATACCGATTCCGAGCGTGCGAACGAGCGACTTCGCGAAGGCGCGTGCTTCGGCTTCGTCAATCGGAAGCCCGAGGTAACGGCGCAAGAACGCCCGCTGGAACGCTGACCCCAGCACGAGCGCCGCGGCCGCGTCCGGATCGATCGCACGCGCGACGCGGCGGGCGCGTTGCTCACGACGAATGTATTCCGCGACGGCGCCGTTTGCGCGTTGGGGTCCGACATCGTCACGGTGAAGACGCTTTTGGTGCTTCGCGAGGATGTCCGGCTCGGCGAAGAGCGCGGACGCCATGGGCACGAAGTCCGCGTAAAAGAGGAGAGCTTCGTACACGACGGGCTCGAGGTTTTTCGCGACCGTCCCCTGCCCGACGCGTCCGAGAAGCTCCGTGATCACGGTGATCCACAGCGGAACGCGCTCCTGCATGATCAGGAGAAAGAGCTCCTCCTTGTCGCGGAAATATTTGTAGATGGCGGCCTCGGAAAGCGCCGCCGCACGTGCGATCTCTTTCGTCGTTGCGTGGGCGAGCCCTCGCGCGCGAATCACGCGGGCCGCGGCGTCGAGAATTCGCTCGCGCGTGCCTTGCCGGGTTGGCGAGTACTCACTAACCTTCTTCTCGTTCGCGACGCTTCGTGATTTCCGCATGACGCGCGCGAAACCTACCATGCTGATCACCGTCTTCGGAGCCAACGGCAAAACGGGTCGCCACGTCGTCGAGCAAGCACTCGAGCGCGGCCATCAAGTCTACGCGGTCGTGCGCGATCCTGCGTCGCTCGACCTCACGCACGAGCGGCTCACGGTGACCGTGATGCGCCCGCCGCGACTCACGAACGCACCACGCACCGGTGCGTATCGCATCGCGATCGACGAAAACGTAGGCCAGACCATCGCACGCGCGGATCTCGCCACCGAGATGCTGCGCCTCCTCGACGATCCCGCGACCGTGCGCCACACCGTCGGCGCCGGCTATTGATCTCGCGACCGTTACTGTTTGTAGAGCGCGAAGTCGTCGGCGAGAAAACATCCGCCATCTGGACCAACCGAAAGCTGCGTGGAAATTGGCGCAAATGTGTTGACCACAAACTGCGTACTACCGCCATCGGCTAACATGTTGAAGAGTGACATGTTGACTTGAATGGCCGGGTTCGCGCCGCTCGCCATCACCACGGGACCGATGTACGCGGTCTCCGTCGCACAGAATTCGCAGGAATACGTACCCGAATGATCCGTCGTCGAACGTGAGAGCGTTGCGCCGGACCAACCCGTGCCGCAACCACCGATGCGCGACGGCGACTGAAATTCACGGACCTCGACCCGAGGAGCTGCGGGAAATCCGGACGCGTTAGCGACGGCCGAGCCGGTGTCGGCTCGAGCCGACACGTTGCGCGGTTTTTTGGCACGTAGTCGCAGGGGAAGTCGGACCGGAGAGCGCTACTTTCTCCGTATGTCATCTCGCTTCGCGCTCGCGTGTGTGCTTGCTCCGTGGATCATCGCCGCCGGCGGCTGCGGAACGTCATCGACCGAAAAACCGGACGCGTCGCCGAGCGACGACGGAGGCGACGCGGGCGTGACCGGGTCGACTCTTGGTGACGACACCGAAGCGATCGCGCTCGATGGAAAGCAGCTTCCGAAATTGCTCCAAGCCGCTCCGGCAGCGATTGCAGCGTTTCGTTTCGACGGTGCGACCTTCACCGAGGTTCCCGTGCAAGTCGACCCGCGCGCCGTCCTTCCTTTTTCGGCAGCGATGTCGAGCGACGATTCACGCGCGGCGCTCGCGTCCGAGGTCACGACGAGCTTTTACACGGGCTCGAATTCCGCGCCCGGTGGTCAGACGTTCGTCGACATGTACCTCGCGGCGAGTGGAGCTGGAAACGCGTTCGATGACGACGACGAGCTCGCCGTTCTTGCGCGCGATTTCGGCGCGGCGGCGCCGAGCACAGCAACGCCGCCAAACGTCGACGCTGCAACGCGAACGGAGCTCCACGCGAGCCACGCGGGCGACTCAGCACGCTCGGGCTATCTCTATTTGTTCGTTCGCACCTCCGCGCCGACGACGTTTCCGCCGGAAGTCACGATGAACGTCTCGTTCGTCGGCCAAACTGGAAACTTCGTCGATTTCTATCACACGGCCGCCACCAATCAGGCGAGCGGAACGGCTGCGTGCGGCGCGGCCAAGTGGGGCGTCATCTATCCAGAGGACACTACGATTACCGGAAGCACGTACGAGCGTCACTTCTCCGGACGGTGGCTCTCCGACGCGCTGAAGCTCGGAGGCGGAAGCCAACCCAACGTGCTCGACATCGCCGAGGTTCGTCCCGGGTATGCCATTCTTCAAGGCGCGGTGGCCACTACCACGGCGTCACCGCTACCCGATCAGAGCCACGCGTGTGATCGAAGCGTGACGAGCTTCTCCGGTGGGCCCGGAACGATCGTCACCCTTCGCAGCGGTCCGATTCGCGCGATTCGCTCGTACTACGGCGCGAATAGCGGCACCATCACCGAGCGCACGCACATCTTCTATCCGGCGAAAGAAGACGTGTTCACGTTTCTTCGCGTGCACCCGATTCCCGGGGCAACCGACGGAATGGATCTCTCGAGCGCGGCGATCGGGATGACGTACTACAACGACCACAACCTCGGCGGACTCGCGATCGACGGCAAACCCGATGTCTACGACTCGAGCGCCGCAGCGTGGGAGATGGTGACGGGCGCAAATCAAGGAACGCTGCTCACCGTCATGCGCGGCGGCAAGATCGATCTCGGCAGCGAGACGGCGGCGTTCGCACCGAAGACAATGTTCCTCGACGACAGCGCCGCTCCGACTTGTGTTTGCTCGGGGAGCGATCAGGCATTTCTAGGCGCGCATGGGCCGTTCATCTTCGACAACGGGGCGCTCTCTTTGCCGAACACCGATCCACTTCGCGGCGACGCCGCCGAGCTCTACTTCGCGTACTCGCTTTATTTCACCGCAGGCGCGACGAGCACCAGCGACGCTACTGCCCATGCGTCATCGGTCACTTCGTTGGTCGTCGCGATCGACGGCGCGAGCCCGATCGATCCCTTCGCTGTGACGTGCGGCGACGGCGTGTGCGAGGTCGACGAAACGAGCGCCAATTGCCCGAGCGATTGTCCCGCGCTTCCCGGCGCCGGGTATTGTGGCGACGGAACGTGCGTCGACGGCGAAGCGTTCCTCTGCACGAAGGATTGTCCGTATACCGGTCACGGCACTTATTTTTCGTGCCTCTCGAATCAGTGCAACACTGACTACTTTTCATGCGGGTCCGATCCGGGCTGCTCGACCTTCATGACGTGTCTCGAGGGATGCAGCGGTGCCTACACGAGCTGCAATGCGTCGTGCTCGGCCGCGGTGACCGATCCGCAGTCACTCGATTTAGCGAAGAAGCTCGGCGCTTGTGGGAAGACGCCTTGCACGAGTAGCTTTTGAGGATTGTTCGTCGCTTCGGGTCAGCTCGCGCTCGGGTCGAGCCTGTTTCGTTCGAGCCTCGCGCTCGATCACGGCGTTCGCTTGTTCGCCGTCGAGCGCCGCCGGCTCGTCTACGATTCGCGGCTCGTCTCAGCCGTCGCGTCGGCGCAGTCGACATTCACGATCGCGCTCATCGTGCTCGCTGGAGAGGTGCAAATCGAAGGGCGTCGGATCGCGGCGCCCGCGCTCCTTCTTCTCGACGAAGCGACATTCGACGGACCCGCGCGCATCGCGCTTCGAAGCCAGGGTGATACCTATCGCGCGCTCGAAGCTCGCCTCCCGCGCTCGAGCTTTCGATCGCGCGCGCCCAGCGTGATCGACGTTCGCGATGTGTCGTCGGCGCTTCTCGACGCGAGCATGTTTTACGTTCAACGCGCACTCGACGACGGAGCCGTGGAGCTCGACGACGAGGCGCGCGGCGTCCTTCGCCAGCTGTGCGCCGCCGACATTCTCGAGCGCGAACCGGAGCTCCAGACGGGCGTGCAGCATGCGATTACTACGCGCGTCTGGCGTGCGATCGCCCACGTGTACGGACGCGGAGACTTGTCGGCGACGTTGAAGGTCGTCGCCGCCACCGAACGCATCCCGTTGCGCTCGGCCACGCGCGCCGTCCAGCTCCTCTACGACGACTTGCCGTTTCCTGGACGGGCTTGGCGCGAGACCGCGCTCGGTCTTCGATTGAAGCTGGCGTCGATGTTCCTCTCGAGCGACGCATCGATCGCCGAGGTCGCCCGCGCCATGGGGTACGGCCGCCTCGAAGCGATGACGCACGCGTTCCAACGCGCCGGTCTCGGCTCACCGAGCGAAGTCCGTTCCCGTTTGCTCGCGCCGTTTTCGGATGACTCGACCGCGACGTGAGAGCGACGCATCGCGCTTTGCATTTCGCAGTCTCATGCCGACGGCTATTGCGCGTGGCCTACGTAGAGCGGGATGAAGAAGTTCGAGTTGTCGCGCGCCGGCAAGGTCGTCGCGGCCACGTCCACCGTTCCGCTCGGGTTGATCTCTTCAATCGCCGTTGTCCATTGTTGCCGCCGAGATTGGTGAAGCCGATGTAAACCTTGATCGGCGAGGTCTGAGCGTCGACGAAATCGCCACTCCGCTCTTTGGAAACCACGTCGCGCGCCGCGGTAAGCTTCAATTGCCCATAGCCCGGAATTTCACTGAACACGAGTGGGCGGTCGCCGCCGATGCAATCACGAAAGCCGCGTTGTGAAGATCACTCCACATCCCGTCGATGCGATTGACGGTCGCTGGAATCGTCAGCGCCTTGCTCGATTTGTATTGAGCCTTCGGAAAGACGACGACCGATTTGCCCGAGTCGAGCGCTGCCTGGATTGCCGTTGCGTCGTCGGTCGTACCATCGCCTTTTGCGCCGAAATCAACCGAATCGGCCCAGTCTTTGGTGGGGTGATCCGACGCGCTCAGCGGAGTGTCCTCGATCGCCAGGCCGAGGGTCGTGCTCGCTCCGCCGTCGACGACGGTCGGCACGCGCAATAGCATTCGCATAGTAGTCCCATGCATCGAGGAATGCGGTCGTCGCTGGTGCCGTCACCTTTGGCGGCTGTTTGCTTGATCGTCGGCGGTTTTAGGACGTTGTAGAGGCGTCCACCGTTTTGAACGAGGAACGAATCGGGAAACGGCTCTTCGGGCGAGAAAAGCCATCGCCCGCAACGCCGCATGGCGAGGCCGACGCATCGGTTTGATCGGGCGTCGCGGAATCCGTCGTTGCATCCGATTGCGTGCCGGCGTCGTTGCCGCTGTCGTCACCCCGCACGCCACGAAAAACAATACGGATCCGAGCGCCACGGTCGACAGGGACCGCGCGTAGCGCAATCAGACCCGGCACAGATCGGCTATGCTCCTTCGATGCGAAAGACCTTGATCGCCTCTGCACTCGCGACGGGCGCGATCGGTTCGTACGCAGCGTGCTCGGGTGACGATGGCGCATCGAACGGCGATGCATCGCCCGACGCCAACGCGAGCGATGTCGTGGTCACGGACGGTGGCGGCGGGCTCGACTCGGGCGCGCTCGACGGCGGCGCGGGCGATGGGGGGTTCGTTCATCCCGGAATTCTGGTGGACTCGAATCAGCTCGCGTTCGTGAAGGCGCATCTCACGAGCGATCCTTGGAAGACCGCACTCGCCAAGACACAATCGAGCAAGTACGCGTCGAAGACTTACAAACCGTCGGCGGTCGCGAACGTGAAGTGCGACTCGTTCAGCAAAGATCCCGATTCGGGCGCGACCGAGACGGACTGCACGACTCAAATCGACGACGCAATCGCCGCGTATACCGACGCGCTCTTGTGGAGCTTCACGGGCGACGCGGCCTACGCGACGACGGGCATCGCGATCTTGAATGCGTGGTCGAAGACGATCACGCAGATGACGGGCTCGAACGCGCCGCTTCAATCCGCGTGGTTCGTCGAGATGATCACGCGTGCGGCCGAGATCTTCCGTTGGTCGAGCGCGGGCTTTGCGCCCGCCGACGAGCAGGCGTTTGCAACGATGCTCACCACGGTCTTCTTGCCAGAGGTCGTCAACGGTAGTCCGTATTCGAATGGCAATTGGGAGCTGTCGATGGCCGATGCGGTGATGAACATCGGCGTCTATCGCGACGATCACGCGACGTTCGCATCGGGCCTCGCGCTGTGGCGCGGGCGCGTGCCGGCATACATCTACATGACCGGCGACACTGATGGCGGCTTGCCGATCGCGCCGCCTGGAGGCAAGTACGATGCTGGAACGGCGCTCGCGGCGTTCTGGTTCGATCAAACCACCCACCTCGTCGATGGCGTGTGCCAGGAAACATGTCGCGATTTCGGTCACGTGCAGCTCGGCTTCGCGTCGATGGTCAACGCAGCAGAGACGGCACGCATTCAGGATGGTCGGCGGCGAAGCGATCGTACGTTTCGGATTACCGCTTCCGTGGGTGCGTCCGTATCTCTTCGCCGGCATCGGCGTCTACGATTGGGAGGCCATCGGCTCGCAGAGCGCTTTGGCCGCGTCGCAGCTCCACTCCTC
>JBBSFE010000076.1:0-32157 GCA_038239005.1 Polyangiales bacterium | reverse complement strand
GAGCGCAGCGAACGCGAAACACAGCGCGGCGCCACGAAGGACGCCGGGCACGTCGCGGAAATACGTGCGCGTTCCCCGGGGGCCGAGCACGAGTGGCGCGACGGTGGGCAATCGAAGACGCGGCACGCGCGCGTCGGCGCCGATCGTCATCGCCACGAGCACGATCGGAGGAACCGCCGCAGCTGCGATGAGCCACGGCCACGTCGTCCACTTCACCGTCGACCACTCGCCGAGCCGCAACCACACGGGAACGATCGATGCGAGCGCGACGACGATCCACATCGCGATGACGAGTGAGAGCCCGCGCAGCCACGCCATCCACCACCGGTTCACGTCGCACCTCGCGCCGGCGGCGGCGCCTCTGGCGGTCGTGTCGCGGTAGGTTGCGTTTGATTGTGCGGAAACTCGCGGTGCGCGGGGACCATCGTCTTTCGCACGATGAGCTCTGCGTCACCGAGAGCCTTCTGACAATCGTCTTGCGACGGCGTCAGACGCGCGAACTTCACGAGGTCGAATGGCTGAAAAAACTCCGCGACCTCCGGATGGCTGACGCCGGCGAGCGCCGAGCGGCGGAGCTCCCGGAGCATTTCGTCCGTCGTGCATTCGAGCCCGTCGAACCCGTATCGCGCGCCGAAATACTGACGAACGGCGTCGCCGACGCGGTCGTAATATTCCCCGAAGCGCTGCGTATCGAGGAGCCCCGCATGACGTACTTCGTCGAGCTTCTCGAATGCGACGTCCCACGGCGGACGCGGCGGTGGCGGCGGCGGCACCGGCTTCGGCCTGCGAAGCCAGCGCGCGACGATCCACGCGAGCACCGCGCCGATTGCGAGACCGATCGATCCGTAGAGGATCGCGCGCTTCAGCGCCGTCCACTCTTCGCGCTGCACGCGCGGCGGAGGATCTCCGCGCGGCTGCGGATCGGGCGTCTCCGCCGTCGGATCCTCAACGGTGATCCGATGCTCGTGCGTGCATACCGTCGCGACCTCATTGCTCGCGCGCGCGATCGAAATCGGAAGTGGCGGAAGCGAGAGCACATGCCGCCCGGGTTTTTCCGGAAGCGCGAGGAGTGGAAGCTCGAGCGTCGTCGTGACGCGATCGCCGTGCGCAGGATCCGGCTTGGTCGTCAATCGCGCGCCGGCGCTTCCGTCTTGCTCCGGAATGACGAACCCGGCTTTGCGTAGCTCGTCGATGGCTTCGGAGTGCGCTTGCAGCGAGAGCCCGCTCGGCAGAACCGATTCGCCTTTGCCGTGCTTCACGGTCACGACGAGCGTCGCCGCGTAACCGCTTCGCCCGCGATCGGGAAACGCGTCCGTCACGTCCGGCCTCAGCGCGCCTTGTGGAACGATCTCCGTGCAGCCGTTCACGCTCGCGCGTCCGGCGCCTGCATCGGACGGCGCTGCGTTCGGAGCGCCGCGCGCGGACGTCGCGAAAGCGGCAAAAACGAGCGCGATCGCCGCGATGTGTGCAATGTGCACGCATCTCGTCATCGGTGAATCCTCCGGGCGCGACGCGCGAACAAATCCTGAAGAGGCTTCACGAACGAGCCGCCCGTATGGATCTCGACCGAGTCGAGACCGAGCTTGCCGAAGAGCTGCTGCCTGGCGCGAACGAGCTGCGCCATCGAACGCGAATGATGAGCACGCACGCGCGCGTCGGACGTGTCGACGAGCACCGTCTCGCCGCTCTCGAGATCTTCGAAAGTGACGAGCCCCACGTCCGGCAAGTGGAGATCGCGCGGATCGGTGAGCACCACCGGAATCACGTCGTGCTTTGCCGCGACGAACGCGAGCGCGCGCTCGTAACCTTGCGCGAAAAAATCACTGATGATGAACGCAACGCTTCGCCGGCGCGACACCGACGCGAGCGCTTCGAGCGCGCCTTTCAAGTCCGTTTGCACGCCGAGCGAGCCGGCTTTTACGCGCGCCCGCGACGCACGTGCGACGCGCTTCGACCGCACGGCCTTCGTCTTCGTGGTGCCGGGCGCATCGAACGCGAGGATTTCTCGCACGACGCGCATCACGTGCTTCTCGCCCTTCTTTGGCGGCACGAGTCGCTCGACCTTGTTGGTCGACAAGATGAGCCCGACGCGATCGTTGTTGCGGATCGCACTGAACGCGAGCAGCGCCGCCACCTCGCTCGCGACGCGTGTCTTCGGCGCGCGCTGCGTTCCGAAGCGCTCACTTGGCGAGAGATCGACGACGAGCATCACGGTCATCTCGCGCTCTTCGACGAACACTTTGACGAACGTGTCGTTCATGCGCGCCGACACGTTCCAGTCGATCGAGCGAACGTCGTCACCGGGCTGATACGGCCGCACTTCGCGAAACGCGAGGCCTTGCCCCTTGAAGCTCGAGTTGTAGGTGCCGGAGAGATTCTCGTTGGCGAGACGCGCCGTATGAATCTCGATCGTTCGCAGTGCTGCGAGGAGCTCCTTGGGTATCATGATGGGTCGGCGCCATCCGGCGACAAGCGGGGGGCGCACAGTATTCCATGAAACAATCCGCTGGCATCCTTCTCTATGTGCGCTCGGAAGCCGGGATTTCCGTGCTGATCGTGCACCCGTCGGGCGCCTACAACCGCAATGCCCCGTATGGCATCCCCAAAGGCGAGCCCAACGCCGGGGAAGCGCTCGAGGCCGCGGCGCGGCGTGAGGTGCTCGAAGAGACGGGCGTCGACGTCACGGGCGAGCTCCGGTCGCTCGACCACATCGACTACACGCGCAGCAAGAAACGCATCCACGCTTGGGCCGCGCAGCTCCCGGTAGGTGCCGTTCCGAAATGCGCATCGTGGGAAATCGACAAGGCCGAGGTGCTGCCCATCGAGGATGCCCGAAAGTTGATCCACAAAGAGCAAGCCCCGTTCTTGGATCGCTTGCTCGCGCTCCTCCTCGTGACGCTCGTCGCGCTGTGTGCGAGCGGATGCTTTTACGACTCGTCGTGGGGCTCCGTGAAGCGCGCGCAATCGCACAACGCCGCGCACGCGACGCCCGCCAAGCTCAACACCGACGATGACGATCGCCGCGCGGCACGCGCACGCACGTACAAAGTTCGCGCATACGTGACCGATCGCTATGCGTCGCAAGAAATCGAATGGGATCGCCGCATTCGCGACGTCATCGATGGCGCAAACGAAGTGCTCGCACCCGCGCTCGGTATCAAGCTCGAGATCGACGGCACGACGACTTGGAAAGATCTCGTCAGCGAAAACGATTTGCCAAAAGTCCTCGAAGCTCTCCACGCAAAAGACGATGGCGCCAGCACCGATTGGGTCGCGGGGTTCGTCGGCTCGATTCCGCAGATGAGCGAGTCGTTTCACGATGCGGGTTACGGCGATGTCATCGGCAAGCATTTCGTGGTGCGTGCATCGGCGACCGAGCGCGCCGAAATCGACGCCGCATTCAACGAGCTCGGCGCGGCCGAACGCGAGAAGCTCGCTCGCGCGCGCAAACGTCATCGCGCCGTTGCCGTGCTCTTGCACGAAGTCGGTCACACGCTGGGCGCGCTGCACGAGCGCGACGCCGCCAGCATCATGAACGGTCGCTACGATCCGAACATGGCGGGCTTCAGCGAAGAGGCCGTCGCGCTCATGCGCGTCAGCGTCGACCATCGCGACAAAGAGCAAACCGAAGCCGAAAAACACGCCTACGCATCGGGCCTCGTCGAGCTCCTCGAGCCAGGCGATACGGGCTGGGTCGACAGCGAGCGCGTCGCGATGCTCGCGCGCCTTCGCACACAAACGACGCCGTCGGTCGTGGCGCAAAAACCAGCGGACGATTTCCCCGGCATTCACGACGCCGATCGTGACGCGTGGCAGCGTGCCGTGAAGCTCCAGCGCGACGGCGAGCTCATGCAAGCGTGGACCATCGCGACGCCGCTCTTCAAGACGTACCCGACGACGTATGCCGTGCAGGACCTCCGCTGCACGCTCGCGATGAAGGTCGTCGGTTGGCCGGGCGCTCAACCAGAATGTGAATCGCTCATGAAGCTGTCACGCAACTCTCGCTGACATCGTGCCGATGGGCGGCATGAGCATCGACGCCCTCCGCCCACGCGACTTCGACTACCAAGACCGCACGATTCAGTTTCCGACGCGCGCAGGCGTTTCGCGCGACGTTGCCGAGCTCCGCGCATCGCTC
The DNA here is from genome assembly GCA_038239005.1 of Polyangiales bacterium. Classification (GTDB taxonomy): domain Bacteria; phylum Myxococcota_A; class Polyangia; order Polyangiales; family Polyangiaceae; genus DASXHD01. The sequence goes on along the minus strand of JBBSFE010000076.1, from coordinate 28,019 downwards.
GACGCGGTGAAACACGACCTCGAAGCGCCTGCCATCGTGAAGTACGTCACGAGCGCGTCGTCGCTCTATTACGCCTACGTGAAGGTGAACGTCACGATCGGCCAGCTCGCATCGGCCGCGTATTCACTCTCGCAAGGCGACGGCAAAGAGGCCCTCCGCGCGCTCACGAACGCGCTCGACCTTCCCGCAAAACTGAAGGCGCTCGTCGATGCCCACCACGAGTTCGCAAAGTCGAACGGCCCCGCGACGAACCGCGCCTTCGCCCAAGTCCTCCACGACATTGCCCACGTCTACGCGAGCGCCCTCCGCGTGGCCGCCGACCTAGGTGGCGTGTGATATCCGACTCGGGTAAGATGAATTTCGTGACCGCGCAAAAAGTGAGCGTGACTGTGGCTTCCGCGGACCTCAAGTGGCTTCGCGCATACGCGCGAAAGAAACACCGCGGAAACCTCTCATCGGCCTTTGCCGAAGCCGCTCGGGTCTTACGACAGCAACAAGCTCGCGAGACCTTCATCGCCTATTTGGGCGACGCAGCAAAGCTCACCGACGCCGAATACGTACGGATTCGAAAAGAATGGGGCTGACCCTCGACACCGGTGCGCTCATCGCGCTCGAACGCCGACATCATCGGATGGCGAAAGTGTTCGCGTCTGCGGCGCGCGCGCGTATTCGCATCACTGTGCCTTCGGCGGTCGTCGTCGAGTGGTGGCGCGGCCGAACGGGCGTGCGCGAGGAGCTCCTCCTCGCAGTGGACGTCGAGCCACTCGACGAAGCGCTCTCGCGAGTCGCGGGCGAAGCACTCGCGAATGTTCGCGGTGCAACGGCGATCGACGCGGTCGTCATGGCTTCCGCGGCGCGCCGAGGTGATGTCGTCTACACCTCCGACTTTGCGGACCTGTCGCGGTTGCAGCGGCATTTCCCCACGGTGCGACTGCTTTCGGCTTAGGGGACTTCGACCACTTCGAAGACGCGGCGGACGACTTGTTCGACGGCGATTTCTTCGGCGTCCGCTTCGTATGTGAGGACGATGCGGTGGCGGAGCACGTCGGGGCCGACGGCTTTGACGTCTTCCGGTGTGACGTAGCCGCGGTGGCGCAAGAATGCGTGTGCGCGTGCGGCCATGTTGAGCGCGATCGATGCGCGCGGGGACGCGCCGTAGTCGATGAGCGGTGCGAGGTCTTTCAAGTTGTACTTGTTGGGCTCGCGCGTCGCGAAGACGACGTCGACGATGTAGTCCTTCACTTTGTCGTCGACGTAGATTTGCGAGATGGTGCTCTTGGCGCTCGTGAGCTCGGCGGGTGTCACGGCGACCTCGGCTTTGACCGGCTCCATGGCGGTCATGCGGTCCATGATTTTTCGCTCTTCCTCGCGCGACGGGTAGCCGACTTTGATCATGAGCATGAAGCGATCGATCTGCGCTTCGGGAAGCGGGTACGTGCCTTCTTGCTCGATCGGGTTTTGCGTCGCCATGACGATGAACGGCGAGGGGAGCGGGTAGCTCTTGTCGCCGATCGTGACTTGTCGTTCTTGCATTGCCTCGAGGAGCGCGCTTTGCACTTTCGCGGGCGCGCGGTTGATTTCGTCGGCGAGGACGAGGTTCGCGAAGACGGGGCCGAGCTTGCTCGTGAACTCGCCTTTTTGCTGGTTGTAGATGACCGTGCCGATGACGTCGGCGGGGAGCAAATCGGGCGTGAACTGGATGCGCGCGAACTTGGCGCTGATGGCTTCGCAGAGCGTGCGCACCGTGAGCGTTTTCGCGAGGCCGGGCACGCCTTCGAGGAGCACGTGGCCGCCCGTGAGCAAACCGATGAGCACGCGCTCGAGCATGTGGGTTTGGCCGACGACGACCTTGCCCACTTCGTTCATGATTTTTTCGACGAACGCGCTCTCTTTGGCGACGAGCTCGTTCAACGCTCGGACGTCATACATGCCTGCGCGATCTAGCAACTAGCGCGGACGAATCAAGATGTAGATGCCACGAACGATCTCGAACGCGCCCACCGCAATCATGCCGTACATGACGACGCGATGGGAAAGCACGGTGATCGCGATGCCGACGCCGAGGAGACCGACGCCAATGAGAAGGTGACCCATTCCGGGACGCATCGGCCGAGCTTACCTCACGCCAGGACTTCTGCGCGTCGCGTGGCGGCGCCCGGCTGGGGCGAGACGGCTTGCGACAAGCTCAGGATTTCGACGAGGACGTGGCGATAGATGGCATAAACGTCGTCGACGTCGGTGTTGCGACGGCCGGAGCCGCCATCGAGTGCGACATCGACGTGCTCTTGCACGAATGCCATGAGCGCGGGCTGCTCGCGAGAGATGACGTCTTCGGCGTCGAGTGCGTCGGCGGCGCCGCGGAGCTCGCTCTCGAGATCGAGCGCGGCAAGCGCGGCGCGTGCTGCGGTTTCGTCGACACGGCCCACGCGATTTTCGAATTGGCGATCGAACGCGAGCCACACGCACACGCCGAGAAAATAACCGAGCGTGCGTGCCGTTTCGTCGAGGCCGCGGCGCTCGAGGACGTCTTCGAGGCGCGCGGAGAGTGCGGGTTGTGTGGCTTCGAAGCGTGCGAAGGCGTCGTCGAGGGCGCGTTGTGCGTCGTCGTCGTCTTCGGAGAACGCGTCACGAACGGCGTCGACTGTGCGCGCGTCGACGACGGCGTACGGCGGGACTGGTCGAATGGCTACGCCTCCTGCCCACATCGACATCAGGATATCACCGCTTCGCGACCGGCGTCGCGCGTGGCGTTCGCAAAAGGCGCACGCACCATAGTGATGCCGCCGCGGTGACGACGATGGTCACGAGCATCGCGCGGCCGAGCGCCGACGCCGCAACGGGATGGGTGTCGAAGTTGTTCATGAATTGCGCGAACGACGCGCTCGTCGCGACTCTGCGCTCGAACGCAATCGCAAGCACGCTCGCCAGGCCGACCGGCGCTGCGATCATCGCGATGACGACGCCGCGCCGACCGGCGCGCGAAAGCGGAGCCGCCGCGATGAAGCCGGCGGGCACGAGCGCCGCACACGCAAGCACGAACGCGAGATCGATCGCGGACGGCACGCGCCGCCACGCGATGAAATACATGTACGCCCAATCGCCGTGGAACGCGGCGAAGTACGCCATCGCCGGCAAGTAGACGAACCCCCCGAACGCCGCCGCAATCGCGAGCGGTCGTGACGACACGATGGGCGCATCCGACTGCGAAAGCTCCGCCCGCGCCACGTGCGCAAACAGCGCTCCGAGCGAGAGAGCAATCAACGCAGCAAGCGGCAACGGCATCGCCCAGAGGATTAACAGGAAGGCGCGAAGGCGCGAAGCAAGAATGGTTTTGGTCTGAACGCGTTAGAATTTGCCGCGTACGGGGCCTTGGTCGAGGCCTTGCGGATCTCCTCAACGGTCGGCAACACGATCGCGACGCCGGAGAGCGCGGGTGTCCGCAGGAACGCATGGGCGACGCACGTCGAGCAGCCGATCGTTCGTACCGCCGATCTCGCCGAGCTTGTTCGCTTGCGCGACGGCGGAGGTGCTCGTCGAGTCGTGACAGGAGCGTCAGCAGCTTGCGGAGATCGCGCGGAGGGAATCCTGCGACCTGCACGCTGTCCACGACGAGCGCGACCGCGCGCTTCTCGTCGACGAACTGCGCGAGACGGCCGAGGTCGCAGCGCCCGATGATATGGAGGTCTTCCCTCTTCGCCGCGCATCTGGCCAAACGAGCGGCCCGCCTGCTCCTCGAAGCTCGCACAAGACGGACGCCAAAGCTCGACTCGTCTATGGATCGCCGGTGACGGCGACGAGCGCGCCCGGGCCGAGCGCGATGTCGAACGCGGCGACGGTGATGTGCGTCCACGCCCGCGACGAGCGCGCGCGCGGTACTCGTCTCGGTGACTTCCTCGATGCCGGAGCGCGGACGCTCGCCGCGCTGGACATCAAACCTGTGCGTCGCAGAGCGAGTACCAACTCGTGTACGCGGGAAACGAGCCCCGATAAGCGAGGCAAACGAAGAGCGCGACGAGCGTGGCGATGCCGAATACTTCACAGAGCCACGGCGCCCGCAAGATAAATAGCGACTGAAATCTTCATGTTGATGCGTTACGCAGTGTCGCATTCCCTCAGCTGGCGGAGCGTAGCCATGAGTTGCCGACCCTTGTGACTTGACGAAGTCGCCGGATGGAGTTGCGATGCTTGAGGCTCGGGGAATTTTTCGCGAGGAGAGGAAAAGGTGCGGTCATGGGCGTTCGCATCAACTCGCTAATGGCTCTGTTCGCGCTCGCGTCGTACCGGGCATTCGTCTTCGAATGTAGCGTTCAGATCAGCGATCGCGTCGCGGCCTTCGCCGCAGCAGGCCACGTGCAGACACAATCGGAGCGAAGCGTGGCGTGGGCTCCTCCCACGTCAACGACGATCGTTGTGGGTGCGAACGCAGAGCGGAGCGCGGCATGACGCGTTTGTGGTTTCTCGGACTCGGCGGTGCGATGCTTTTGTGGAGTTGCACGATGAGCAACGAGAACGTCGGCAAGACCACCGAAGCGCTCGAAGCCGGATTCGCCACAGACGGTGGCACGATCGCCGCGATCGAGCAGGAGCCATCGGCGGTCGTCGCAGCGGCCGATCCGGTGTCGGGTTTTTCCAAGATCGTGGTTGCGTTCAACGACGAACGAAGTGCCTTGCTGCCTGGCGGAAGCCCAATGGGCTGGGCTTGGTCGTTCGACGACGGCGTCACCTGGACGAAATGCAACGCGACGGCAGCGTGCAATGGAACCGGCGTCGACACGTCGCGGATCACGAACTTCAAAGCATTCCTGCGCCACCCAACCCTCGTGAGCGACGGCAGCGCGACTCTCGTTTACGCGACGCTCGCAGACACAGACGGGAATTCGGCGACCGCTGAGCGAGTGGTGCTGGTCCTCTCGACCGATGGAGGCTCTACGTTCGATACCGCGTTTCCTGCCAACGACGACGGCTGCAGCGACGGTGAGCAGGATATGCCGCACGCGGTGTTCGACTACTCGACTGCACCGCCGACGCTCTGGGTCGTCTGGCGCCATAACGGCAGCGGCGCATCGTTCGGTGGCTGCATCCGACGGTTCTTCGTCGACATCCCATCACATGCCATCGTCCCAATCGACTCGCCGCTCGACATATCGGGCATGGACCGCGAGGGAAACGGTTTCGGCAGCCAAGGCGGATTGATGGTGCAAGCAGGCGACGGCATCGTGACCGTAGCCTACGCGAACAGCGACGAGGACGACGCCTGCCCAACGGGAGAGCACCACGGTCGCGCTTGGGCGACGGTTTCGTCGGTCAACAACGCGCACGACTTCACCGACAACTCCCGCATCTTTCATTCAGACCACTGGCACTCGTGCCTTAACCAACCGTCGTTTGCCAGGGTGCAGAACTCCATCCGCGATTTCGATTTCGTCCGAACGCCGACCGGCATTGAATACGCCGTCATAGCAGACACGCCCAAGACGGTGCGCTTCTTCATGAACCCGGCGGGCGGCGTCGAAGGGTTTCGCGACATCACGTCCAACTTGAACGGCTGGCGCGAGTGGTGTCCGGGAACAGCTTTGTCGACGGCGACGAATGGGCCCACGTCCAATTGGAAACGATTTCAGGACGGTCCGTGCGCGACGCCGTTCTCCTCATCCGGCCCGCCGTTCCATTTCCATACGATGCTCCCGTCAATCGCCAGTGACGGCAACGATCGGGTCACCATCGGACTCTTCGCTTTCAGCGCAACGGGCAAGGCGCAACACCCGACCCTCAGCGTACATTCCAACGCGAATCCGCTCTTGCCCGGCTCGATGTTCATTGCACCGTCGAGCATTGCAGGAGGTAGTGCCGCCGTTCCAACGAGCTTCAGCATCGCGCAGAAGACCGTCGTCCAGCCATTCGGAGCCTACTTCTGCATGCTGCCGAAGGTGCCCACAGGTCAGCTCGTGACGCCGGGCTGCACGGCGGACGGCACGTTCTTCCCATTCTGGGTTCAAGCGTCGCCTCTCGCAACGCCTCAGATTGCAACGCACGAACTTCAGGTTCAGTGACGTGCGTCGTGGACAGGTCGCGCTCGTCTTGCTCGCAGCGACTATGGTGATCGCCGTCGGCCAGTGCGGCGGCAGGATAATGGACGGCTACTTCGATCCGGACGGCAACTTCCACGGGAGCGATGGCGGGGTCCTCTTCGGGCCTGGGAGCAGTTGCAAGGATTACGACGCGGCGGCTCTCGCGACGACGCTCGGACAATGGCAGACGGGCAATATCAATACGTCGATCGCATGTCCTGTCGATGCCGCGCCACTCGACGGCCTTGCCTTCTGTCGAGCCGCGCTTCCGCCGGGTCTCTCGTTTCCAATCACCCCGAAGTTTTGGACCGAGCAAGCGTCGCTGTATGCCTTTGCTTGCGCCGACGGGAAATGCGGTGGCCAGCAGTGGGTGAACGTGCCCTGTCCGGGAACAGGTAGCGACGGAGATAAGTATTGTCGCGCATTTTATCAGCAGTTCGTCGCTGCACCGGGCGCGTCCGCGATTTCGTCGTGCCGACCATGTCGCGACCTCATTCCCCCCAACAACAACCTGATCCCATGTGGTGGCGATTACATTTGTGCGGCGGATTGCTGCCCGGACCCCGTCGGCGGTTTCTGTGTGCAGCGCTCCGATGCGGCACCTGATTGCAACGAGTACCCTTGCGAGCCTTGAGGAGGGAAGATGATACGAGGAGCGTTTGTCGTAGTCGCCGCCGCCATCGTCGCGGGATGTCTTTTGATGCTCGCCTGCAGTCGTAGGAGCGAAGATCCGATCGCACAATCGAGCGCCCGGCTGATCGCGCCGCAAAACGATGCAGGGGTCGGTGCCACGTCCTCCGGCAAATTCAAACAGGAGCCCTCCGGCGCGTTTCCGACTTTGCGGAGTTTGGTGGTTGGGTTCAACCCCCCCGGCGGACCGGGAGGGTCGTTGTCTGGTTGGGCTGTCTCGAACGATTTCGGGCTGAGCTTCGACAGGGAATGCGACTTCACTGGTAAGGACTTGTCCGACGGCGGTGGCCTTCTTTGCACGTCGGTTCCGATCCCCGTGAATTCGCACATTCCGACCGGGGCTGATGGTGGCGAGCGGTGGAACTGGGGTGGGGACCCAACCGTCGTTGCAGACGGGCTTGGAAATCTTGCCTACGTCGGCCTCGGCAACGGGACGACCTTCGTCTTCGTCTCCGTGTCCCAGAACGCAGGCGCGTCGTTTGATAGCACCGTCATCGCTAACGACGTCGGTTGCGGAAACGGCGTTCAAGATCAACCGAATGCCATCTTCGACGTGAGTACGAGCCCGCCAACATTGTGGGTCGTCTGGCGACATTCTGGAATCGGAGGTCCCGCCTCGAGCGGCGCGTGCATCCGTCGCGGCATTGTTGTCAAGACGCCGACCGATGCCGGCACCGTTGCAAGCATCCAATGGCTCGATGATCCACGCACCGTGCAGGGCCTCGGGGGTGCGTATCAATACGGTCTTGTCGTTGCGGCGGGCGATGGTCTCGTCACAGTTGCGTACGCAGCGAGCAACACGTCCCTGCCGGGCGTCCCTATCGGCTGCTTTTCGTGCTGCCCTGACAACGGTGGGCTTTTTTCGGTCGACTACGGCACTGTCGATTCATTCGACAACGGCTTCAACTGGACGGACAACGCGAAGGTCTTCGAAGCGACCGCGTATCAGTGGTGCGTCATTGGCGGCGACGCCGGCACCCCAGGTCAAGGAAGCGTCCTTGCGGGGCTTCGACCGTTCGGCCTCGTTCGCGCGTCCGGCGGCCTTGAATACTTCGTCCTCCAAGACTCGAGGCACACGATGCGCTTGTTCATGAGCCCCGCTGCAGGCGTGAAGGGAACGACGCAAAGCCCGACGACGAGCACGATTCGAACGTGGTTTGAGTGGTGCCCGGGAACGACGACGTCGGACGCGGGTGGAGGGCCCAAGTCCAATTGGAAATCCACGGGCATTGGCGCTCCAACACCGTCGTGCGGTGTCTCATCTTCCCGAGCATCGCCGTGGACCGTCGTGGCAACGTCGCCATCGCCGACATGGAGCAGATCACGACGGGCATTCCCACGCGTCTGACCGTCAATTACGCAATCCGCGGCATCACGAATCCGCAGAAGGCCGGCGCGGTGCTCCAAGGGCCGACCTTCATCCTTCCCACGCCGGTGACGTTGCCAACAGGCCAAGGTCCGTTGCGGATCGTCGGCGATTACGCATCGCTCGCGATTCGGCCGAACACGAATACGCCGCTCTACGCGCCAGGTTGCGGGCCGTTCGCGAATGATTTCTTTCCGCTGTACACAGCGAACGACGGCACCGGCCCAACGATCGTGACGCGGGGCTTCACGCTGACGCCACCTTAACGCTTCCCCGGGGAAGTGGAGCCGCCACCATTCGCGTTCGCAATGGAAAGCACCGTCAGTCTTTCTGGCCGTGTCCCGCGCATCCCTCGAGGACCTAGAAGTGGCGGTCGCATGCGCCGTTTGCTCCCGTCCGACACGCCTCCTTCTCTGCGCGCGGTCGCGCGCGTATCGGTCGCTTCTGGCCGCGCGACTAGCGTTGTTGCGCGCTGGGGACGCGATTGTTGTGCGTGATGGACGCGCGGCGCGACCAGCTCAGCGCGACGCACCACGTCGCCACAGCGCGACGCGCGTCGATGGGCGAAGCAGATGGCGTGCGCTTAAAGTGGTCCGTGGGCCGTCGAAGCGCCGGACGCTGAATCTAACGCCGCAGCTTTCCCATCGCGCGGTTAGTCGTTCATCCTATTTGGGTGATGCAGCACCATCGCGAGACACCGACGACCACCACCCGTCCAAAGGCGACTACTACGACCGCTCGTTACCGAACGCCGCGCGCGCGAAGACGGCAGCAGCTCGAAAGCTCGTCGCGCTCGCTGCGAAAGGTCGCGAACGCGACGACGAACCGGAAAGATGTCGGTGGCGTCCTCGAAGAGCGGCTTGACGGAAGCCGCCCGCCACACACATCGGGCTGATGCCGCGTCCTATCGAGCGCTTCCTCAAACTGAGCGGCGAAAACCACCGCTGCAGAGTGCGATCGCGGCGGTTGCGGGCCGCGTCCCGCTGCCCGCAAGTTGGGCCCGTTTGCGGGGCGTCGCCTGGGCGTTCGCGTTTGCGTTTGCGTTGGCGTCGGCGTTTGCCTGAACGTTTACGCCAGCAAAACCATGCACACTACAATGCGCGTCATGGCTGGTTTTACGGCACGGGCGAGGTTGGGCTTCCTTGCGTGTGCTAGGTTCCGCGCATGACGCCGGCCCGGTTGCAGCAGCTTCTCGAGCGCGTTTCGCGCGGCGAGGCCACGGTCGAAAGCGCTCTCGGCGAGCTCAAAGACTTGCCGTTTGCCGACCTCGGGTTTGCCATGGTCGATCACCATCGTGCGCTCCGGCAGGGCGTCTCGGAGGTGATCCTCGGGCAAGGGAAAACGGTCGAGCAAATCGTCGCCATCACGAACGAGCTCGCGCGCGCCGGCAACAACGTCCTCGTGACGCGCCTCGAAGCGGCTCCTGCCGCCGAAGTGATGCGCGCGATCCCCGCTGCGAAGTACGCCGCGCTCGCACGCACGCTGACTCTCGAGCTTTCGCCGATTCCAAAACTCTCGACAGACACGGTCGCGCTCGTCAGCGCGGGCACGAGCGATCTTCCGGTTGCCGAAGAATGCGCGGAGACGATGAAAGCGCTCGGCATCGCATTCGAACGCGTGTTCGACGTCGGCGTCGCGGGCATTCACCGCCTGCTCCACCGCCGTGAAGTGATCGATCGCGCGCGCGTCGCGATCGTCATCGCCGGAATGGAGGGCGCGCTCGCCAGCGTCGTTGGTGGTCTCGTCGACATCCCGGTCATCGCGGTCCCGACGTCGGTCGGCTATGGCGCCTCGTTCCAAGGTCTCGCCGCACTTCTCGGAATGCTGACGAGCTGCGCCTCCGGCGTCACGGTGGTCAACATCGACAACGGCTTCGGCGCCGCCTTCGCAGCCGCCCGCATCCTTCGGGCAAGGAAGTAGCCCATGGCCCACGAAGGCCACGACCACGACGATCACGCTCACGCTCACGCGGACGCCAACGCCAACGCCAACGCCCACGCGCACGCCGACGCCAACGCCAACGCTCACGCTCACGCTCACGCCCACGCCCACGCGTACGCACCGCGCCGCGTCCTCGCGCCAAACGCTGGCCACGGCAAGCTCCTCTTCCTCGACGCCCCGAGCGGCCTCGCGGGCGACATGACGATTGCGGCCCTCGTCGATCTCGGCGTTCCCGAGGCGGTTCTCCGCGACGCGTGGAGCAAGCTCTCTCTCGGCGGCTATCACGTGCACTTCACGAACAAAGCGCGCAGCGGAATCGTCGCGACGCACTTCGACGTGCACGTCGGCGAAGCGCAACCGCATCGCACGTTCGCGATCATTCGCGACATCCTCGCGAAGTCAGCGCTCGAGCCCGCCGTGCGTGCGCGCGCGACGCGAACGTTCGAGAAGCTCGCGGAAGCCGAAGCAAGCGTGCATCGCATGCCCAAGGACGACGTCCACTTTCACGAGGTCGGCGCGGTCGATGCGATCATCGACATCGTGGGCGCATGTGTGGCTATCGAATATCTCGGCGCCGAGGTCGTGTGCTCGCCGCTCCCGATGGGGCGTGGATTCGTGAATGCCGCGCACGGTGTGCTTCCGCTTCCGCCGCCTGCCGTCGTCGAATGTTTGAAAGGCTTTCCGACCTACGACGCCGGTCTCGACTTCGAGCTCGTCACACCGACGGGCGCGGCGATCGTCGCGGCCAACGCAGTGCGTGGAGAGCGATGGCCCGCGATGTCACCCGACGAAGTGGGTTGGGGCGCTGGCACCGCCGAGCTTCGCGATCGACCGAATCTCTTGCGCGCAGTTCTTGGAACGAAGACGCCCGCGTCCGCGCACGCCACGCACGTCGTGCTCGAAGCGAACCTCGACGACGTCACCGGTGAGATCGTCGCGGGCGCGATCGAAACGCTCCTCGCGGAAGGCGCGCTCGATGTATGGGCCGCGCCCGTCACGATGAAGAAAGGTCGCCCCGGCGTCATCCTCGGCGTGATTTGCGCGGCGTCGGCCGCCGATGCGCTCGCGACCGTGGTCCTTCGAGAAACCCCCACAATCGGTGTTCGGCGCACCGAAGTGAGCCGCGTCGAGCGGCCGCGACGGACCGTCGAGGTCGAGACGGCCTACGGCAAATTGCCCGTCAAGATCGCCGAAGGCCCTTACGGGCCCCCGCAAATCAAGCCCGAATACGACGCGTGCGCCGTGGCGGCCAAGGCCCACGGCGTGCCGATTCGCGTCGTGATCGCCGCCGCCCTCGCCGCTGTACGCGAATAGGACAACCGACCTCGGTTCGATTATGCTCCGCCGCCATGAATGCGAGGTCGAGCCGTAGGCTCGAGCGAACCACGAGACCGAGCGACGCCCGCAGGGCGGAGGGATAGTCATGAGCGTCGTCTGCCCGCAGTGCGGCACACCGGCCAAAGGAACTGACAAGTTCTGCAACTCGTGCGGCTTCTTGCTGCAACAACCTGGGGCGCCGCCGCCTCCTCAACCTGGCTATCCGCCGCAAGGCGCGCCGCCACAAGGTCCATACGGATACGGCGCACCGATGCAGCAAGGGATGCCGCCGATGCCGATGCAAGGCGATCCGGGTGGGGGTGGTTTTCCGCCGCCGCAACAGCCGCAGCCTTATCAACAGCAACCATTTGGTCAGCCGCCGCAGCAGCAACCGCCGCCTGCGTTCGGCGCGCCGCCTCCATTCGCGCCGCCGCCACAGCAGCAGCAGCAGCAGCAGCAGCAACAATACAATCAACCGCCGCCCGCTCCATACGGCGCGCCGCCTGCTCCATACGGTCATGCACCCGCTGCGGTTTGCGCGCAGGGTCACGAGATCCCCGTCGGCGCGAGCTACTGCGCGATGGGTCACCCGATCGCCGTGCAGGGTCCTCCGCAAGATGCGTATCAAGGTCAGGGCTTTGCGGCTCCGCAACAGCAACAACCACCGCCTGCGTTCGGCGGACCGCCTCCGCCGTTCGGTGGCGCCCCACCGCCCGCGTTCGGGCAAGCGCCTCCTCAGCCTGCGCCTCCTCCTCCGTTTGGTGGTGCTGCGCCGCCTCCGCCCGCACAAGCCGCAGGTCTCGCACCGACGGAAGTTCCGCCGGCGCTGGCACCCGGTCCGCAAGCGCTTCGCGGGTTCCTCGTGTCGTTCCAGATGAACCAAAACGGCGACTTCTGGCCGCTCAAAGGCGGCCGCGTCGTCGTCGGTCGCGCGCAATCGGTCGATGGTCTCGACATCGCTCTTCCCGACGCCACCATCTCGTCGCGTCACGCGGCGCTTCACGTCGATGGCATCGCGGGCACCGTCGCCGTGGAAGACACGGGCTCCACCAACGGCACGTACGTCAACGAGGAGCACATCGGCCTCAACGGCCGCAGGGATCTGCACGATGGAGACAAGGTCCGCTTTGGCGGCTTCACGACCATCGTGAAAATCGTCACGAGAGTATGAAAGCTCTCCGAGCGCTCTTCGTTGTCGCGGCGATCGCAAGCTCGCCGCGCGTCGCAGCGGCGCTGCCCGAAGCGCATTTGCTTCGGGTTGATCCGCGCGCGGCAACGGCCAGCGGCGGCCAGCCGATTTTGAGCACACTCGTCGAGGTCGTTCAGTTCAACTCGCCGGCCGATGCACTCGGTGCATGCAACGGAAAAACCGGCACCGCCGAAATGGATTGCTGGTCCGACGCCGTTCAAAAAGACGGCGTTCTCTGGACGGGTTTCGATTTCGCCAAAGTGCAAGGCAACGCGTTCTTCGCAGCGCGCGTCAACGGCTCCGACGTCCCCGCACGCATCGAGGGCACACCGCTCAAGTGGGGCGAAGCGCAAAAAGAACCGGGCGTCGGCACCGCGTGGGTGATCGCGATTGATGGCTCGCAGAGCGCCGCCGATCGCTTTCGTGATGCGCAAGAGATTGCGTACGCATTCGTGAAGGGGATGCAGCCGAACGATCTCATCGACATCGTCGTCTTCGACTCGCACGACCACCAATATCTGACCGACACGAAATGGAAGTCGGCAGCGGTGAAAGAACAGAACGAGCTCGTCCACGCGCTCGACGTCGCCGCGCCTTCGAAGAACGCACAAGACCGCTCGCTCTTCTCGATTTTGCAAAACGTGATCAGCGACGCATTTGGCAGCCTCGGGAATTTTTCGGCGACGCAAACCATCCCGATGCACCAAGCGCTCGTCGTCTTGTCGAACGGCTACGCCAAAGCCGACGCAGGAACGACCGGCCCGTCCGCGCAAGCGTTCAGCCAATATCTCAACAAGGGCCGCTTCCCCGACGACAACAGCTCGCAAGTGAAGACGCCACTGCCGGTCATCTCGGTGTGGCTCCCTCCGCCAACGACGACGATGGTCGGCGACATGCTCCGCAACAACGAGAACCAGTTCATGCAGGGTCTCGCCAACGTGAAAATCGGCGGCTTTTACAGCGTCGTTCGCGGCGGGCAGGGGCAAGCCAAAGCGCCGGGCATCGTCGCCGCCGTGCGCAAACGATTCAACTCGATGTACGTCGTGAAGTGGCGGCTCTCGTGTTTGAACTCGTCGCTCGAGCAAAGCTTTTCGCTCAACTTCAAGAACACCACGCCCACGATCATCGGCGACTCCTCCTTCAAAGACGTTCCCATCGGTGTCGACCCATCGCAGTGGCCGCTCGACATCGACGTCGCCAAGACCCAAGCCGAAGCGCAGACGAATCCCATCTTCCCCGGCGGCAAGATGAAAGTGTTCGGCGAGTTTTGCTGGGCTGGCGCCAAGGATCGCGCTGAAGCGTATTTCGTTCCCGGCGGGTCGAAGCCCGATCCTCAGCTCGCGAGCGGCAACGTCGATGCGATCAAGAACGCCGTGCAATCGCTCGTGCAACAGAACTTGCGAGGCAGCGCGCTCGAAGTCGGCGACACCTTCGTCACCTTCCAAGTGCCCGACGAAGAGAAGCTCCTCGAAGGCAACGGCGACAACATGGTCGCGCACATCATCGTCTACGACAACGGCGCACGCCGCTTGAGCGGGCACGACGAGAAAACGATCCTCAGCGTCAAGGCGACGAAGAAACCGTTTCCGATTCTCCTCGTCGCTGCTGCGGGCGGCGCAGTGCTCGTCATCGGTCTCTTGTTGATCGTGATCACGCGTGGTGGTGGCGGTGGCGGCAGTCGCGGCAAGCGCGCAGGTATTCCGCCGGCGGCACCGATCGTTGCGGGCGGTCCGCTACCTCCGTATGGCGGTGGTGGCGGTTATGGTCCGCCTCCTGGAGGTGGCTATGGTGCGCCGCCTCCACCTTATGGAGGCAATCCGTACGGTGGCGGAGGTCCGCCCGGCGGGAGTTACGCACCAAACCCTCCGTAGGCGTCCCGTCCGCAGAGCGAGGCGGAGGCGCCGAGACCGCGCAAGTACGTTGCCCTTCGTGTGGATCGCTCACGCCATCTACGCCGGGTCAGGCTGCTGTCTGTTTCACGTGCGGGCAGCCGCTTCCTCTCGACGCCACCGCACACGTCGGCGGCGCGTATCCGCTCACGGGTGGCGTGCCCATCCCGACGCCGCCACCGAATCCGTACGCAGCACCGGTCGCGCTCGTGACCGAAGCGTTCATTCTTTCGAGCCCGAGCGGCACGTTCAAAGTGAGCGCGGGTGGTGACGTTCTCGTCGGCCGCGATCCGGCGCAGTGCGCGATACATTTGGTCGAGCCGCGCGTCAGCGGAGTGCACGCAACGATGAAGGTCGAAGGCGGAGCGCTCTGGGTGAAAGACGAACGCTCGAACAACGGCGTGTGGATCAACGGCGAGCGCATCGCACCAGCCACGTGGACGAGCGTTCCCGCGAACGCGGCTCTAAGGTTTGGGCCGATTCAGTTCAGCGTTCAGGCCGCCTGAGATATACCCGGACGATGCGTTTTGCGGTTCTCGTCGCGCTTGCGGGCGTGTGTGCGTGCTCACCAGCCAACCCGAATCCCGAGGTCGTCAAACCGGTGGCACTCGGCGGCGATGGCGGTGCGAGCGGCCCATCGTTCGTGACTCCCGCGAAGTGGGCGATGACGTTTTCGCCGCGCTGGCGAAGCATCGCGACGATCAACCTCGACAGCGGCAGCAAGCTACACGCGGGTGAAGGCGGCGAGCGTTGGATCGAAAACAGCGCAGGCGCCAACGACGGCGCAAACACGGTTGCGCCCGAGCGCATTCTCGGAATTCAAAAAGCCGAAGGTGGCTATCGCTTCGTCGGCGCGAGCGGCACGGTCTACTCGTCGCACGAGCCGCTCGGTGCGCTCTCGAAGACCGGCACGCCGATCGAAGGCGCGCGCCAAGTCGCCGTAGGAAAAACGGCCATCCTCGTGATCGATGGCAAAGGTGATCTCCAGCGCAGCCTCGACGGCGGTCACGCGTGGACGAAGACGGATCTTCCGAGCCGCGAGGGCGTCATCGTCGACATCGCGATGCTCGCCGAACAAGGCTTGCTCGTCTCCGCGCCGCAGCGATTTTTCGGCACCAAAGACGACGGCGCTACGTGGACCGTCGTGAAGAGCCCGGGCATCGGCGTGCAATCGATCGTCACGCGCGATGGTGCGATCTGGCTCGATGGCGTGGAGGACTCCATGCGATTCGATCCCGCGTGGGGCACGTTCCAAACGGGCGCGCGCGCGCCGGTCACGCACCGCCCGGCGACGAAACAAATCCCCGCGGTCGTGATCCATCGCATCGATGGTCGTCGCGCGGTTCAGATCTCGGGCAACGGCAACGAGCGCGTGTGGACGCTCGCACTCGGCGACATGGCCGCACTCGGAAGAGCTCGCAAAGTGGACGAGCTCGATGGTTGCGAGCTCGTCGACGCATCCGTGCGTGGTGAAGACATCGTGATCGCATGCGACGCACGCGGCACCGTTGCGGGCGGCATCGACAAAGATGCAAGCGCGCCCGTCAATCGATACAGCTACGGAAAATCGAGCGGCGCACCGGACGGCGGCACGCTCGGATGGATCACACGCATCATCCGCTCGAAAGACGGCGGCCGAACCTTTCACGACGAAGCGACGGTCGAAGGCGGCATCGTTCAACGCGCGGACGTCGCGATTGCGCTCGGCCCCGAAGACTTCATCTATCTCGGTCGCCGCTGCGGTCAGGGTTACAACGCGCCGTGTTTGCCCGCGCGCGTTCGCGCGAGCAAGAGCGCAGGCTTCAGCGAGCTCCCCGCAGACGACGACACCGCGAGCGGTCACACGCGATTCGCGACGAGCTCGATGCAGTCGGCCGTTTACAGCATCGGCATGCGCGACAGCGAAGCGTTTCTCTTTCGTTGGAAGGCCGGCAGCGCAGCGCCCGAGCCCATCGGTCGCATCGCGCAATCGATCGATGGCGCCAGCGCGACCCTCTCGCTCGACGACGACGGCACCGTGCGCGGGTTCACGCGCGTCGGCACCAACTCGGTGATGTTCTCTTACAAAGAGGGCGGCGCCATCGCCACCACGAACCTGCAGGTTCCCATCATTCGCGCCGCGTTCGCCGGCATTCATGGGTTTGGCGTCTCCAACGTGAACGGCCAAGATGCGAAAGCGTACGAATCGGTCGACGGCGGCAAAACATGGGGCGTGGTTGGCTCGCCGGCATACGTCACCACGATCGACGCATGCTCGTCGTTCGGGTGCGCGACCGATCGCGGCGTGCGTTGGGGATGGGACGCGCCCACGGGAACCGTCGATGGTTCGGCTCCGCAAGCGACGAACAAACCCATGTATGCGCGCCCACTTCGCTGCAGCGCGAAAGACAAATGGGTCGGGCTCGGTGGTGGCAACCTCCCGACCATTGGCAGCGTCGATCACGGCGCGATGCGATGGGTGCTTCCGACGCGCGACAAGGACGGGAAAGTTTCTCTCGTCATGTCGAAGCGCGGCGAGACGACCACGAAGACCACGAGCGTCGCGATGATGGGCGCTCCGCCCGCAGCACCGAAGTTCGGCGCAGGCACGACGCTCCACATCCAACCCGATGGTGTCGTTGCGCTTCGCTATTCGTTCTCGCGCGAGCGCAAGGGGGCCGGGCGATACAACCCGGTCGACGCGCAGCTCGCTTGGTATCGCGACGCGAGCGGCAAGGTGTTTCACGGAAGCGCGACCAAGATCTCGCCGTTCCGCGTGAACAAGGATCCGCAATCCGGTTACGACCGCGACTCGCAGACATCGTTCAGCGAGCTTCCCGAAGTGGTGACGCTTTCGCCGAAGGGCGTCTATTTCCACGCCGCATCCGCCTACGAAGAAGACAGCACCGGCCAAGGTGACCCCAAACGCTTACCGATGATGCTCATGCGCGACGACGGCAAGACCGACAAGATCACGATGCCCGAAGGCATCCTCGACAACGGCGGCACGGCGCACATCGCATCGCTCGACGGTACGACGATGCTGCTCACGAAAAATCCCGAGAACTGGTCGACGGCGAATCTCACCGACGGCAAGCGCACGTTCTACAGCGTGCTCGGCGGACTCGGCGACGACGACGGCGCTGTCGACCTCTTCACGGTCGGCGGCAAAACATCGCTCGCCGCAACGCTGCGCGATCCCGCGCGTGCATGGGCGATTGGGCTCAAGGCCGAGCCCGATCTCGGAACCATCGTGCCCGTCGCAACGCAGAAGTCGCTCGGCGATCTGCCGAAAGCCTGCGACGGCGCACCGTCGGCGGATCCGAACGCGTATCGCATCGACGCACCTTACGTGGTCGGCTCGCGTCGTCCTGTCGTTGTCGATTCCGATGGCGTTGCGATCGTGCTCGCGACCGATCGCGCAGAGCTTCGCGGAACGCTCGGCCAGGCCGATGCGTGCGTTGCCGCGTTCGACGCCATGGTGCCTTCACAAGACGGCGATCACGATTTCGGGGCGCTCATCTTCGCCGACGATCTCGCGCACTCGCTGCTCTTCCGCGCGGACACGTCGACGTGGCCGGCGCCGATCGCGATGCGCACGATGGAGTGTCAGTACCAAGCGGGGCCGCTGCCCGAAGATCTCTCGACGGTCGAAGGCTTCGTCGCCGACACGCGCCACTCTGCGATTCCGCGCAAGCGCTATTAGTCCGCGGTGGCGTCGCTTGCGTCGTCGCCTGAGTCGATAGTGACGGGCGAGTCGGTGCTTGCATCGACGGGCGCTCCACCATCGCATGGTTGATTCACGCTGATCGGTTTCGGCGCGTAGCCATCGGGCGCGCACATCGCGACTGCGGTTCCATCGCAACCACAAGCGAACGTGGACGTGCATGACGACGTCGGCGTGTACGGCAAGCATCGCCCCGCCGCGCCGCAGGTATCGGCAATCGGATATGCGCACACGAAGACGGCTGGGCAGTCACGCGCCATCACGCAAAAGCGACCACTCGCATCCCCGGAAGCATCGGGCCCGCCGGTCTGCTGCCCCGAGTGACCCGGATCATCCGGGTCATCGAAATTGTTGGAGCCCGCGGGATCACCAATCGGCTTCTCCGTGCAACCCGCCACGAATACGAACGCAAGCAAAGCTCGTCTCACACCGTCACCTTACGCCAGACCCAAGACAGCCGCCAAGGCGCCAAGGCGCCAGAAGAAGGAGAGGGGGGTTTTGTCCCAGAGGTAACGTGTCACAGAGTGTCTCGGGTGTGCGACGATCGATGTGCACACGTCCGTGACGTTCGATCGCAAGGCTTTTTTGGGTGACCCAGCGCTGCTCGCGGCGCTTGCTGCGCACGTTCGAACGCGCGTGCCTCTGGCGGATGCCGATGACGTCGTTCAAGCGGTGATGGCGGATGCGCTTGCGGCTGCGAGCGCGCCCGATGAGCCCGAAGCGCTGAGGCGGTGGGTCTTCGGCGTCGCGCGACACAAGATCGCAGACTTCTATCGCCGCACGCGCCGCGAGCCACCGACGGACGACGCAGACGATCGCGCAGCGCCGACATCGGGTCGCGCGAGCGGAAGCGATCTCATGCGTTGGGCCGAGAAAGAGCTCCCGCCTGGCAGCGAAGCGCAACGCACGTTCGAATGGATGCTTCGTGAAGGGCAGGGCGAAAAGCTCGAGTCGATCGCCGCGAGCGAAAAGCTCCCCGCCCCGCGCGTCCGCAAACGCGTCTCGCGCATGCGCGAACACTTCCGCGCGCGCTGGGCCGCATACGTTGCCGCGCTCGCTGCCGCGGGCCTCGCGCTATTGATTGCATTCTACATCTTTCGCAAAAAACCAATCCCGTCTGCCCGGATCGTCCCCGAGCAGTCCACCCTAGCGCCGCCGTCCTCGGCCGCTCTGTCGGTCACCCCGCCCACGCCAACGCTCACGCCCACGCCCACGCCAACGCTCACGCCCACGCCTACGCCAACGCTCACGCCCACGCTCACGCCAACGCCAACGCTCACGCCCACGCCTCCGCCGTCGACGAGCGCCTCGGCCCGCCCGCGCCCGACCTCGACCGCGTCCCCGACCTCGGCCACACCGTCGCGCGCGTCTACGGGTTCCTCGTTGTAGTCTACGCGCATGCTCGACATCCCCGCGCCGCTGCCGCAGCCGCCGAACGAACCGATCCTCGCGTATGCGCCGGGCTCACCCGAGCGCAAAACGATCAAGCACGCGCTCGATGCGATGGCGAAGGAATGCCCGGATGTGCCGCACGTGGTGGGCGGCAAAGAGCTCCACGAGGGTGAAATGTTTTCCGTTCGCGCGCCGCACGATCACGCGCTCGAAGTTGCGCGCGCACATCACGGCGGCGCGGCCGTCACCGAAAAAGCGATCGCCGCGGCTCTCGCTGCCGCACCTGCATGGGCCGCGACCTCGTTCGATGATCGCGCGGCGATTCTCCAACGCGCAGCAAGTCTCCTCGCCGGCCCGTGGCGCGCGACGCTCAACGCCGCGACGATGCTCGGCCAGAGCAAGACGATCTTCCAAGCCGAGATCGACTCGGCGTGCGAGCTGATCGACTTCTTGCGCTTCAACGTCCACTTCGCGTCGCGCCTCGCCGAGCAACCGATCTCGCCCGACGGAATGAAGAACTCGCTCGAGCTCCGCCCACTCGAGGGGTTCGTGCTCGCCGTGACGCCCTTCAACTTCACGGCCATCGCGGGAAATCTCCCGACCGCGCCCGCGCTCCTCGGAAACGTCGTCGTGTGGAAACCGGCAGAAAACCAGGTGCTCGCGGCCTATCACCTGATGCGCCTCTTCGAAGCGGCAGGCATGCCGCCGGGCGTGCTCAACATCGTCCACGGAGAAGGCGCGAGCGTCGCGAATACGTGCATCATGCATCGATCGCTCGCGGGGGTGCACTTCACCGGATCGACCGCGGTGTTTCAGTCGATCTGGCGCGGCATCGGCGAGCGCATCCAAAGTTACAAATCGTATCCGCGGATCGTCGGCGAAACGGGCGGCAAGGACTTCGTCTTCGCGCATCCATCCGCCGAGCCCGACGCGCTCGCAGTGGCGCTCGTGCGCGGCGCATTCGAGTACCAAGGTCAGAAGTGCTCGGCGGCATCGCGCGCGTACGTTCCGAAATCGCTGTGGCCGAGAGTGCGCGAGCGCATGCTCGCGGAAATCGCCACCATCAAAATGGGCGACGTCCGCGATTTCAAAAACTTCATGGGCGCCGTCATCAACGAGCGCGCGTGGACGCGCCTCACATCGTGGATCGATCGCGCGAAAAAAGATCCCGCGTGCGAAGTGCTCGCCGATTCACCCGCGACGTCGCGCGAGCGCGGCTGGTTCATCTCGCCGACGGTCGTGGTCGTGACCGATCCGAAGCACGAGATCATGCAGACCGAGCTCTTTGGTCCCGTGCTCAGCGTGTTCGTGTACGACGATGCGCGCGCCGAAGAGACCCTCCGCATCGTCGACGAGACGAGCCCCTACGGGCTCACCGGCGCGATCTTCGCGCGAGACCGAACGTTTCTCACACACGCCGCGGCCGTTTTGCGCCAAGCCGCCGGCAACCTCTACATCAACGACAAACCGACCGGTGCGGTCGTCGGCCAGCAGCCTTTCGGCGGCGCGCGCGCCTCGGGAACGAACGACAAAGCCGGCGCTGCCTACAATTTGCTCCGATGGGCGTCGCCGCGGGTGGTGAAGGAGACGTTCGTACCTCCTACGTCAGTGGGCTACCCCTTCATGATGGACGAGTGACATCGCGCGTCGCCTTTGGTACACCCGGCGTCTCATAGCTCTGCCGGAGGATTTCCCATTATGTCGACGAAACGCTGGATCAAGACCGCGACCTTTCCGCTGCTCGCAGCAGCCCTTGCGTCGCCGATGTTCATTCAGTGTGGTGGAGGCCTTGGCGGTCTTCCCGGCACCGACGCAATTCCCGGTGGCCTCGGCAAATGCCCCGACATGAAAGACGCCGACGGCATCGTCGCGTTCGATTGGGCAAGCACCTACAAGCTCGACCCAGCGACGGCGCAAAAGATCAAAGGCGGCGTGGCCGCAGCGATCGAGATCAAAGACATCGCCAAACAGATTGACGACGATCTGAAGACGGGCTGCGGCGGTCTCGCGACCGACCTCGGCGCGCCCGGCGATTTCAAGTCCGGCAAGGACGCATGCGAAGCGGCCATCAAAGCCATCAACGACACCAAAGTGAAGATGGGCAAAGCCACCATCGCGATCGACATCGTCCCGCCGAAGTGTGGCGCGTCGCTCGACGTCGTCGCTGATTGCTCAGCGAAGTGCGACGCCACGGTGAAGCCGGGCAGCGCGAAAGTCGAATGCGAGCCGGGCAAGCTCCAGGGCTCGTGCTCGGGCGGTTGCAGCGGCTCATGCGAAGTCTCGGGCGGCGCAAAATGCGACGGCACCTGCAGCGGCAAGTGCGACGGCAAATGCGACGGCAAGTGCGACGGCGTCGCCGGCAAGGCCGAATGCAAGGGCAACTGCGAAGGTACGTGCAGCGCGACGTGCTCGGGGTCGTGCCAGATCAAAGCCAAGGCCGAGTGCAAAGGCACCTGCTCGGGCGGTTGCGACGTCGAGATGAAGGCGCCAAAATGCACGGGCGAAGTGAAGCCCCCGCAGATGAGCGCCGAGTGCAGCGCACACTGCGATGCAAAAGCCGAAGCCAAGGTCGAGTGCACGCCCGCGCACATCGGCATCACCATCAAAGGCGGCGACGACAAGATCGCAGCGAAGTTCAAGCTCGCCATCGAGAAGGATCTTCCGTTGATCGTGAAGGTCGCTCTCGGCATGGGTGACCGCGTGAAGAAGCTCGCGGCGAACGTGAAGACGGTCGTCGAAGGCGTCCAGGGCGTCGTCAAGACGGCAGCCTCGGGTGCAGCAGCAACCGGCGCGGCCCTCACGGCCTGCGTTGCGTCGCCGTTCACCGGCGCGCTCGACGCAGCCGGCAGCATGACCTCGAACGTCTCGGTCTCGGTCAACGTCTCCGCCAGCGTCAGCGGCGGTGGCGGCTCCGCCGGCGGTAGCGCAAGCGCATCCGCTGGGGCCCACTAGTCTTGGTCGAGGCGGTCGCCGCCTCGAGCTCCCAGACATCGTGAATTCTGCGCTATGTTTCGGAGGCCCCGCGCGTTGTAGGTGCGGGGACTTCGAATATGGCCACTTTACCGCTCGCTATTCGCCCCATTGCGGGCGTCCCCTCGGCCAACGAGCCGAAAGCCGACCTTGCGGAGCGCGCGCTTCGCGGGGACCAAGCAGCCTGGAATGCGCTCGTTTCGCGCCACAATCAGCGCGTCGTCGTTGCGCTTTTGGGTCGGGGGCTCTCGCTCGAAAAGGCGAAGGACATCGCGCAAGAGGCGTGGATGCGGCTCCTCGAGCAGCAGCGAGCCGGCAAGCTCCGTGAGCTCAAGCTGCCCGCCCTCGCGATCACGCAAGCCACGTTTCTCTCGCTCGACGCAGCCCGCAAAGACGGGCGAACCCTCGCGCTCGCCGAAGGCTACGACTGCGCCGACCCGCAGCCGCTCCCGCTGAGCCGACTCATTGGTGAAGAGCAGCTCGCGCGCGCCGAAAGCATTCTTGCGAAGTGCTCTCCTTCGGCGCGTCAGGTCTTCGGCCTCGTGTACGGCGGCGGCGGCCTGAGCCACGCCGATGTCGCCGAGCGCGTCGGCCTCTCCGTGCAGCGCGTTCGTCAGATCGTTTGCGAGGTTCGCAAAGAGCTTCGTGAAGCTTTCGACGAGGAGGACCGCCATGTGTGATCTCCTCTCCCGCGAGCACCTCGAAGGGTATGTCGTGGGCACGCTCGACGAAGTGGATGCGGCCGCTCTCGAGGCGCACGTGATGGAATGCGCGTCGTGCGAGACGAAGCTTCAGCGCGAAGCGGCGCTCGAGCTCGCGTTCACGCGCGTCGCCGCCCACGTCGAGCACACGTCGCGCCCCACGCGCGTTCGCCGCATTCATGTTGCGCTGCCGATGGTCGCAGGCGCTGCGCTCACGATGGCCGCCGCATTCCTTCTCTGGATTGTTCCTCACGCCGACAGCGACGCAGCCTCACGCGCACCCGCCGCCGAAGAGCCCGCCCCGCAAATGGTCGAATCCAACGCGGACGCATCTACGTTCACTGCAAGCCTCGATTTGCAGGCCGACGGGTCACGCCTGGGCGTCCGCGACTAGCTCTCGGAGCGAGAGAACCCGGAGGCTGCGGGCATCACGATAGCTTTCGCGAATCATCGCTATCGTGAGGGCAGCAAGTCGATGGACGCGGAGCTACCGCGCGTGCGGTGCGAGGACCACGCTTTCTGGTGACCCGGACGCGTCCGATGGCGCTTGCGTATCGGTCGGCGCATGTTCTTCGACTAGCGTCGTGGTTCAGCCGACGCCAATAGTGACGCTAGGTCAACAAGCTTCCAGCACTGCCCGCCACGTCACATCATGATGTATTGTGATTGACGGGTTCGATCCTTGAGCCATGCCTCACCTTCTAACTGTCGCACCCAAGGAGCGTCCATTTCCGGACGCTGCTTTCCCTTTTTCGGTTCCCGCCATTCGGACGCTCGAGCCACTCAATGTCGGCGTAGGGGTTACGTTCTTCGTCGGCGAAAACGGGTCGGGGAAATCGACGTTGCTCGAAGGGATTGCGTCCGCTGCAGAGCTCTCGACGATCGCCGACCAAAGCCTCGTCTCCTCCGATTCCACGCTCGCAGCGCAGCGGCGTTTGGGAGATGCGCTGCGACTGTCGTGGTCGCCTCGCTCGCGCAAAGGATTTTTTCTTCGCACCGAAGACTTCTTTGGCCAGATGAGGGCTCGTGCTCGCGCCTACGCGCGCGTGGCGCGAGAGAAGCTCGGGCTGCCGGATGCCGTCACCGACAACGGGATCCACGTCGACGAGCACAACGCCGCAACGTTCATGGCGGGGTTCGATACGCGCTCGCACGGGGAGAGCTTCATGGATCTGTTCTCGACCAGCATCAGATCGCGCGGCCTGTATCTACTGGACGAGCCCGAGGCGCCGCTCTCGCCCAAACGTCAAATCGCTTTTCTGGAGCTGATGGAGAAAGCCGCCGCCCGTGGCGCTCAGCTGATCGTCGCAACGCACTCGCCGATCTTGCTCGCGTGTCGCGACGCGCGCATTTTTGACTTCGACCGCTTGCCAGTCAGGGAGGTGGCGTACGAAGATCTCGATCACGTTTCGGTCACGCGCGACTTTCTCAACACGCAACATGCCTCGCGGCGCTGATCGGGCTCATCGAGAGCGGCAAAGCCCAGCCGCGATTAAAGACAAGGGAACGGATATAGTCGGCCGCGATGACGGGCATCGGGCGCGACCAAATCACGATCGGTAGCGCACCCACGTGCGACGTCGTCCTGCAAGGTCCGGGCGTCGCGCCGCAGCACGCGCGCATCGTCAAGCAACAAGGCGTGCTCTCTTTCATTGATCTCGGCGCGGGCCCGAGCTTCGCCAACGGCGCGCCCATCGCGCCGAATCAGCCGGCCCCGTTCGATTTCCGCACGGTGTTCTCCGTCGGTCAAGCGACCGTGCCGCTCGCGCATCCAGCGATCGTGTCGATGATCATGGCGCAGGGGCAGCTCGCGAATGTGCCGCGCGGGCACGTCGTGATCGGGCGCGATCCCACGCGCGCATCGCTCGTCGTTGCGCACGGCGCGGTGAGCTCCCAACACGCCACCGTCATGCTCGACCGCATGATGGTCGTCGATCACGCGTCCACGAGCGGCACCTACGTTGGTGGCCAAAAAATTCCGCCGAATCAGCCGGTGCCCCTCGACCCGAATGGCGTCGTTGCGTTTGGGCCGGTGCCGATTCCGATCTCGCTCGTCGCGCAAATCGCGAGCGCGCCCGGCCAAGCACCGATGGCTGCGTCGATGATGAACCAGCAAGGCGGCACCGCGGCCGTCCCACAACAAGAGCAGAGCGCCGGAGCATCGGCGCCGCCGCGTCGCCATCGCACGGTCATCGGCGAGCTCAACATGGCGCAGCTCCAGAGCGGCGTCATCTCGATTGGCCGCACACCCGACAATCAAATCGTCGTCCCGCATCCGCAAGTGAGCTCGCGTCACGCGCAGATCGTCCGCGATGGCGACAACATCTTCATCGAAGACCTCCGCTCCGCCAACGGCACGTTCGTCCGCGGCGCGCGCGTTGCACCGGGTCAACGCGTTCCGATCCAAAACGGCGAGAAGGTGCAGATCGGCCCGATGCCGCTGCTCGTCCAGGTTGCTGGGCAGCAGGTCAACGTCGTCGTCGAAGACGCACAAAATTGGGCAGGAAAGCCGCTCTACGAAATCGAAGCCTGGGACCTCTTCCTCGAAGTGCCCGATCGCGATCACAAGGGCGCGATGAAGACGCTCCTCGATCACGTCTCGTTCAAAGCGCTTCCCGGCGATCTCATCGCTCTCATGGGTCCGAGCGGCGCCGGCAAGACGACGCTCTTGATGACGCTGAACGGATATCTTCCGCCGAGCGCGGGCCAAGTGCGCATCAACGGCGAAGACCTCTACGCCATCTACGACGCCATGCGCGGGTCGATCGGTTACGTCCCGCAAGACGACATCGTGCACCCCGAGCTCACGGTGTTCGAAGCGGTGAAATACTCGGCGCAGTTTCGGTTGCCACCGGACTACTCGGAGCAAGAAATCAATCGCCGCGTCGAGGAGACGCTCAAAGCTTTGGGCCTCGAAGGCGTGCGCAATCTGCAAATCGGAAAGCCCGAAAAAAAGGTGCTCTCGGGCGGCCAGCGCAAACGCGTCAACATCGCCCTCGAGCTCGTCACCGATCCGGTCATCCTATTTTTGGACGAGCCAACGAGCGGCCTCGCCGCCGACGACACCACGGCGCTCGTGAATTTACTCGCCGACCTCTCGAAGAAAACCGGCAAGACGATCATCGTCACGATTCACCAGCCCGCAAAAGACGAGTTCGAAAAATTCAATTTGTGTCTCGTCATGGGCTACGGCGGCATCCCGACGTACTTCGGGCCGGCCGGAGAAGCGTCGTATCGCTTCTTCGGAAATCTGATCGAGGCGCCCAATAGCCCGTATCGCGCGACCTACACGGGGCACGCGACGAAGATCGACAACCCGCGCGACATGTTCGACATGCTCCAGCTGCGCGAGCGCTACACGCAAAACGAAATGCAGAAGCGCGATCCGAACACCGATCGCGGCATGGCGCGCCTCGAAGCGGCACGCGGCTGGCGCGGCGAGTACTACCAAAACTCGAATCCCGTCTTCTCGCAGATGTACGCAGGGCGGCGCGCTGTCGGCACGGAGCCCGCCACCCGCGGCACACGCCAGCGCGCGTCGACGCCGATGCTCCGCCAGCTCGGCCTCTTGATGTCCCGGTACTGGAAGGTGCGCATTCGCGATCGCGCGGGCGCCGCGATCATGTTTTTACAGGCGCCGATCATCGGGATCATGCTCGCGATCGTTTTCGGCGGGCAAAAATCAGCGATTCCGTTTTGGTGTCTCGGCGCTCTCCAAGAAATCGCGAAGAAGAGCACCGGCAGCGGCGCGGGCTCCACGAACCTGCTGAGCGAAATGCACGCCACCGAAGATCACACGGCGGCGATGTTCTTCGTCGTCGTGTCGTGCGTGTGGTTCGGCACGAGCAATGCGGCGCGCGAGATCGTCACCGAGCGCGCGATCTACATGCGCGAGCGCATGGTGAATCTCTCGCTCTTCAACTACGTCATCTCGAAGTACATCATCCTGAGCCTCGTCTGCATTTTCCAATGCACGATGCTGCTCGGTATCGTGTTCTTCGCGCTCGGCTTCAACGGCGGGCCGCAGGCGTTCTTGCTCGAGCTCGTCTCGATGGTCGCGCTCACAATGAACGCCACGGCGCTCGGCCTTCTTTTGTCCACGGTCGTCACTACCGCGGAAGCTGCGATGGCGCTGACGCCGATCGCGCTCATTCCCCAGGTCGTTCTCGGCGGCCTCATGGTTCCGATGACGACGAACGCGATGCTCAAGCCGCTCATGATGGTGATGCCCGCGCGCTGGGGCTTCGAGGGCTCCATCGCGCAAGAGCGCTGGGCGATTCGGCACGATCCCGCGTGGCTGATCGATCTCCATCAGCCGGGTCTCACGAGCGCACCCGACTTCATCAAGAACGGCCACTTCGAATGCGCCGTCGCGCAGATTCAGGCCGACAACATTCCAGGCGCGTGGGGCTTCGCGAGCTGGGAGCTCACCGGCATGCCGTGGGCCGTTCTCTACGCGCTCACGTTCTTGATGATGGCGACGCTCCTCATCCTCTTGAAGCGCCGCGACCCGGTCTAACCGCAACCGCAACCCACGCGGCCAGCCCATGACGCGAATGAAGGGCGCCCGACTCATCACGTGAGGGATGTCCTTGGATTGCACGACGCGAGTGTCAGGGATGTCCTCGGTAGGCATCTATCCGGTCTGTACCCATCCGGACCCCCGTGAGCGAGCAAGGACATAGGTGACACTTTGTTCCAACGACATCGGTGACGGCTACCGCGAGTTATCCAGAGACATAGGTGACACTTCTCTTCTGCTGTTCTCCCTTCAGAAAATATTATTCGCT
>JBBSFE010000075.1:0-32971 GCA_038239005.1 Polyangiales bacterium | reverse complement strand
GACCGAGATGACGAGGACCGCAAGCCCTAGGTCGGCGAGCCCGAACCGCGCTCGTCGCGCGAAACCGATGGCGGATGCTTTGGCCACGTGGCGAGGTTACCAGGAGAGTCCGCTATCCTGTATACTCGGAGGTCACGATGACGGTCCGGCGGCGATCGAGCCACAAGATGCCCGCCGTGCGCACGGGCGGCGCACCCCTCACATGTTCGGGCTTTGGGTTCTCCGACGTGGGGAAAAAGCGCGCGTCGAACGAAGACGCATTCTACGTCGACGACAAAGTCGGTCTCTATGTCGTCGCCGACGGCATGGGCGGACACGCCGCGGGTGAGGTCGCGAGTCAAGAAGCCGTCGAAGCGATCTACGGAATGGTGAAGACGGGCGTGCGTTCACTTCACGAGCTCTCCGATCCCCTCGACGACAACGAAGTCCGCAAGGCGAGCCGGTTGATGGAGAGCTCGGTGCAGGCCGCGACGTACATGGTCTACTCGATGGCCGAGCTCGATCGCGGCAAGAGCGGCATGGGCACCACGATCAGCGCGATGCTCGCACTCGGCGGATACGCCGTGACAGCGCAAGTCGGTGACAGCCGCATTTACCGCGTCGTCGGCGACACAGTCGAGCAGCTCACCGAAGATCACACGCTCATCGCGTGGCAGCTCAAACAAGGTTTGATCACACCCGCCGAAGCGAAGACCTCACCGCACCGGAACGTCATCACGCGCGCCGTCGGCAATCGCGAATACGTCGAGGTCGACACGCGCCTCGTCGCGCTAGAAAAAGGCGACCGCTTCCTTTTGTGCAGCGACGGCCTCCACGGCTACCTGAAAGAGGGCGACGTCGCCCCGATCGTGAAGCTCGGCGCCGAAGTCGCCGTCAAAAAATTCATCGAGCTCGCCAACGAGCGCGGCGGCAAAGACAACATCACCGCCGTGATCGTCGAAGTCGAGTAGCGCTTCGCATCCAGCTCCACGCTTCGTCAGTGGACCACCGTTTCTTGCCCGATCTGCGTCTCGTCTGGTACGGGCTGTGTCTTCGGTGACACGCACAACCCGCGAATTCTCGTGGGTTTCGTGTGGTGTGGGATGTGTATGGTGGAGTGACATGAAACTGTCCAATCGCATTGGGGTCATCATGGGCGGGCTGAGCGCGGAGCGAGATGTTTCGCTTCGCACGGGCGAAGGCGTTGCAACCGCGCTCGAAGACCGCGGACACGACGTCGCGCGCATCACGTTCAGCTCGGGAGAAACACTTGCCGATTTGATTCGCATGGCGCGCATCGACGTCGCCTTCATCGCGCTCCACGGGCGCGGCGGCGAAGACGGTTGCGTTCAAGGCCTCCTCGAGCTGATGGGCATTCCTTACACGGGCTCGAGCGTGCTCGCGTCGGCCCTCGCGATGGACAAGCTCAAGGCGAAAGAGATGTTTCGCCTCCACAACGTGCCGACGCCGCCTTACTACGTTGCGCGCGCCGAAGACCTCGCCGATCTCGAAGAGGTGCACGGCAGCTTCGGGTTTCCCGTCATCGTGAAGCCGCGTGGCGAAGGGTCAAGCGTCGGCGTCAGCAAGGCCGGCAACGTTGCCGAGCTCGCGAATGCGATCGAACGCGCGCTCGATCATGATCCGTGTGTGCTCGTCGAGCGATTCGTCTCGGCGACGGAAGTTCACGTCGGCCTTTTGGATGGCCGCGTGCTTGGTGCGATCGAGGTCGTCCCGAAGAGTGGGCTCTACGATTACCACTCGAAGTACACGCCGGGCGCGACCGAATACATCACGCCGCCGCGCATTGCGCCGCTTCGTGCACGCGGCGTCATGACGCTCGCCGAACGCGCCGCACGCGCGCTCGATTGCACCGGTGCATGTCGCGTCGACGTGCTCGTGACCGAAGGCGAAAACGAATACGTCCTCGAAGTGAACACGCTCCCGGGCATGACGCCGACGTCGCTTTTGCCAAAAATCGCGGCCGCCGCTGGCCTCGACTACGGCGCGCTCTGCGAAGCCATCGCCCTTGGCGCAGCCCTCCACGCGGGCCTTCCTCCGAAGCGCGCCGCCGAGCAGCGACCATCACACGTGGCGATTCACGAAATCGACGAAGAAGAGAGCGAGCCGCTTTGCGCACGATCGGCCGGCGCGCGCTAAACCGACCGCCACTGCCGCGCGCTGCGTGCGGCGATCGAATCAATCGCGGAATAAGAGGATCGATACCTCTTTGAAGCGGGCCTCTTCTTCGTCGGTGCGGTCGCGGCCCTTCTTCTCGAGCACGACCTGCTCGGCGTCGAGCGCTTCGAACGCCGCAGCTTCGAGCTGCGGTTGGCCGCCGAGGGCGAAGTAAGAGTAGGCCTCGCGGTAACGCAGGAATCGGGCGTGGACGTCGCGGTTCATTTTGTTTTTCGATGGTCTAGGATGCGCGCGCTTTGCGTGCAATCGGCATTCTGCTCGCGCTCGTCGCGTTTTTCGGCGTACGGGTGGCGTTTGCCCAGGTCGAGCCGCCGCGCATCAAGACGGAGGCCGACGCACATTACACGGGCGCCGCTCGCGGACTTGCGCGCGAAGTCGTCGTCGTCGTCACGATCGGCGCAGATGGTCACGTCGCCGAGGTCGCGCTCGCAGAGCCGAACGGCGATGCGCTCGATGAGATCGCACTCGATGCCGCACGCCGCTACGAGTTTTTTCCGGCGACCAAAGACGCCAAACCGCTGAAAAGCCGCATCAAGCTGAAGCTCGCGCTTCATGGTCCAGCGCAAACGCCCGAGCACGTCGAAGAAGACGCAGGAGCGCCGATTCCACCTCCTCAAACGATCGACGCCGGAACATCCGTGCAAACTGCACGCGATGCGGGCCCGCCCATCACGGACATTGAAGACGTTCGGGTGCGTGGCCAAAAAACGAACGACAGTCCCACGGTGCGCTCGCTCGATCGCGCCGAGATCGAGAGCATGCCCGGCGGGCTCGGCGACGCCATTCGTCCGATCGAGTCGCTGCCTGGCGTGTCGCGCGCGCCCGCGTTTAGCGGGCTCATCATCTTGCGCGGTGGCGCGCCGCAGGACTCGCAAGTGTTTCTCGACCAAGCGGCGGTGCCGCTCGCGTTTCACTTCGGCGGGCTCGCGGCGGTCGTTCCGACCGAGCTCGTGAATTCGGTGGACGTCTATCCGGGCAACTACGACGTCCAATATGGTCGCGGCATCGGCGGCATCGTCGACATCGGGTTGCGCGGGCCGTCGAAAGATCGCATCCACGTGATCGGAAAGTTCGACGCCATCGACGGCAGCGCGCTCGTCGAAGGACCCCTCGACGACAAGACGCGGTTTCTCGTCGCCGCGCGTCGAAGCTGGATCGAAGCGTATTTCCCGGCGCTTGCGCAGGCACTCGCGCTCGGCGTCACGGCATCGCCCGTTTACTACGATTACCAAGCGATGCTCGAGCGCGACATCGGCAAGCGCACGACGCTGCGCCTCACATTTCTTGGATCGAACGACCGCGTGAACGTGACGCTCGCGCCTTCGCAATCGACCGATCCGGCGTTCGCGGGACAGTTGCAGAATGCAACGGACTTCTGGCGGCTCCAGCTCCAAGCCGATGCAAAGCTCAAAGACGGAACGAAGCTCTTCTCGCAAATCTCCGTCGGCCAAGATGGGCTGCTCCTCGATCTCGGCTCGACGCTCAACGCGAACAGCACGGCGACGCGCGTGCAAGGTCGCGCGCAAGCCGACGTGCCCATCACGAAAGGCCTGCGCATCAAAGGCGGCATCGACCTCGAAGGCGGCCAGTGGGATTACACGCTCACGTTCCCGCAAATTCCCGGCGCGGATTCGCCCGACACGGGCCCGCTCTTCGGCCAGAAGAAGCTCACGAGCGTTCGCAGCTTTGGCTATTTCAACCCGGGCGCGTTCGCGAACGTGGAGATCTTTCCGACCAAGCGGTTTCGCGTTCTCGTTGGGGCGCGCGTCGATACGTTCGGCGCGACCTCGGGCGTGTATCTTCAGCCGCGCATGAACGTGCGATGGGTGGTGCGCGGAAAAGACGGAGGCAAGACGACGCTCAAAGGCGCGCTCGGTCTCTACGCGCAACAGCCGCAGGTCTTCGAGACCGATCCGGTTTTCGGAACGCCCGGCATCGCCGCGAACGAAGCCACACAAGCGTCGTTTGGCATTGAGCAGGAGATCGCGCATCGCGTCGAGCTCTCCATCGAGCCCTTCTACAAGAATCTTTTCAACCTCGTGACGCAGCGGCCCGACGCGACATCGTCGAGTGGGTTTCACTACGACAACGAGGGAACGGGCTTCGCGTACGGCGTCGAGTTTCTCCTCAAGTACAAGCCCGACAAACACTTCATGGGCTGGCTCGCCTACACGATCTCGCGAAGCGAACGGCGCGACTTGCCGGAGCTGCCGATTCATCTCTTTCAGTACGATCAGACGCACGTGCTCTCGGCGGTCGGCTCGTACAGCTTCGGCAATGGTTGGTCCGTCGGGCTTCGCGTGCGCTACGTGACGGGCAACCCATACACGCCGATCGTCGGTGGGTACTTCGACAACAACGGCGGCGACTACGGGCCGGTCGACAAGCTGCCGATTTATTCGGGGCGGCTGCCGTCGTTCTTCAGCATGGATGTTCGCGTCGAGAAGAAGTGGCACATCCTCAAGGACTCGCTCTTCTCCGTGTACATCGACGTGCTCGACGCAACGAATTTTCGAAACGTCGAGAGCTTCACGTACGCATACGACTATCAATTCCACGCGACGGCCGCAGGCCTGCCGATTTTGCCGTCGCTCGGCGCGAGGATCGAGCTGTGAGGCGAGCCGCTCTTGCTATTGCGTGCGTCGCGCTTGCGTGCGAGGCGACCGGGTTCGAGCCCGAGTACGTCGTCGATACGTTGCGCGTGCTCGGCATCACCGCTGACGCACCCTTCGCTGCGCCCGGACAAAGCGTGCATTTTGCAACGACCTGGGCGGACCCGCTCGGAGCGGGAAGGACCATCCAATGGGCGTGGGGAACTTGCTTGAATCCGGGGTCGTCGCAAATCCCGGACTGCGCCAATGCGCTCGACTCGCTCGCGCCGGGAACCGATTCGTTCGACATCACCGTGCCCGCGAACGCGCTCGATGGAGTCGTCGTTGGTGAAGTGGGCGTCGTCTTTGCCGCGTGCGCAGGAACCCTCTCGCTCGTTCGCGATCCGCATAACGGCGCGCCGGTCACGTGCAAAGACCTCACTGGCGCACCCGTGGGTCGCGATGGATTCGTTTGGGGCGGAACGCGCGTCGTCGTGACGACGTTGCTGGTGAACGCAAACCCATCGATCGACAAAATCTTCATCGACGGAACTGAATGGGCGCCGGGCTACTCGCCTGCGATCGATTCGTGCGTCGGCAAGAACGTCGACGATTGTCCAGCGAGCGCGGTCCATGAATTCTCCTACACGGCGAAAGCGGACAGCGCCGAGACCTACGACATCGGCGCCGGCCCGACGACCGAAGAGCTCGTGGGCTGGTTCTACGTGACACAAGGGTCGCTCACGGCGGGCTACGCGAGCCCGAACGCCGACGACGCGGGCGTGCCCCTTTCGCCGCCGCGCTTCGACATCGCGTTCGTGCCGACGACGTCGGACCGCTCGCATCCGCTCCATCTGTGGTTCGTGCTTCGTGATGATCGCGGCGGGATGTCCATCGCCGATAGGCAGATCACGTGGAAGTGACCGTCGCACTCCGCGTGTCTGGCGCGACGAAGCGATACGGCGTAGCCGTGGCCGTGAGCGACGCGTCGCTCGCGCTCGAAACGGGGAAGATACACGCAATCGTCGGCGAGAACGGCGCGGGGAAAACCACGCTCGCGTCGATCGCGGCGGGCCTCGTGACGCCGGATGCGGGGTTCGTCGAAATCGGGGGCAAGAAACTCTCGCCACACACGGCGCGCGCTGCAATCGCTCGCGGCGTTGGGCTCGTGCAGCAACACTTTCGATTGATCGACGCGCTCACGGTCGTCGAGAACGCCATGCTCGGCGCAGAGCCGCACGGCGCGTTCGGCGGGATTGATCGCGCAGCGGCACGCGCGAAGCTCGCGTCGGTGATGACGGAGCTCGGTGGAGCGCTCGCGCCCGATGCGCGCGTTGCGTCGCTCGGTGTTGGCGAGCGGCAGCGCCTCGAGATCGCGCGCGTGCTCTTTCGTGATGCGCGCGTGATCCTTCTCGACGAGCCAACAGCGGTGCTTGGTCCGAGCGACGCCGCAAATCTCTACGCGACGCTGAGACGCCTCGCGAGTGGCGGTCGCGCCATTGCGGTCGTCACGCACAAAATCGACGACGTGCTCGACCACGCCGATGCCGTCACCGTGATGCGTCGTGGTCGCGTCGTCTCGACGCGCGCCGTCGATCGCAACGTCGACCGCGACGCGCAACGACGAACGCTTCTCCACGATGCGTTTCACGACTCGGAACAATCGGCCACGGTCGTCGCGCGCGGCGCGAACGATGACGAAAAGGCGCTGCTCGAAGTCGAAGGCCTGAAGCTCGGAAGTCTGCGCGGCGCGCGCTTTTTCGTGCGTGCGAAAGAGATTGTGGGCGTCGCGGGTGTCGAAGGCAACGGGCAGCGAGAGCTCATCGACGTGCTCGCAGGTCTTTCGGCCGCATCGGGCGGCACCGTTCGTGCGCGGGCACCCGTTGCAGTCGTGCACGAAGACCGGCATCGCCGCGGGCTCGTCGTTGGCGCGAGCGTCGCGGACAACGCTGTCCTCGGTGAGCATGGCTCGTTCGAACGCTGGGGGCTCATCGACGTGGGCGCGATGCGAAGCGAAGCAACGCGGCGCGTTCACGATGGCGACGTCGTGCCCGACGAGATCGACATGCCTGCCCAAGCGCTCTCGGGCGGCAATCAGCAGAAGCTCGTCGTCGCGCGAGCGCTCGCTCGACACGGCGGCGAACGCATCCTCGTTTTGGCGCAACCGACACGCGGCGTCGACATCGCCGCGGCACGGCAGATCCATCTTCGAATCGTCGCGGCCGCCGAAGCGGGCGCAGCGGTGCTCGTCATTAGTGCTGACCTCGACGAGCTTCGCACCGTTTGCCATCGCATCATCGTGCTCACGCGCGGCCGCGTCGTCGGTGACGCACGTCGTGACGCCGATGGCCAGTGGCAGACCGACGCCACCAACGCCCGCCTAGGTGCGCGCATGGTCACGGAGGCTCCGTGACGATCGTCGAGAGTCCCCGACGGGAAAATGCTCGCGGGCGAACCGTGGCGTTTCTCGGCGTCGAGGCCGATGTCTGGACGATCGCGTCCGGTGCCGCAGCCGCGCAGATCGCGTTTGCGCTTCTCGTGTGGATCTACGGCCAATCACCGCGCGCGATGACCGCGCTCCTCTTCGAGGGCACGTGGGGCAGCGCTTACGGGATCGGACAAGTGCTGTTCAAAGCAACGCCGCTTCTCTTCACGGGTCTCGCGGTTCACGTTGCGCTTCGTGCGGGTCTCTTCAACGTCGGCGCGGAAGGGCAGCTCGCAATCGCAAGCCTCGCGGCTGGCGCGGTGGGTGCTGCGCTTCCAGCCTCGACGCCCGCGTTCGTTGCGATTCCGATCGTCGCGATCGTCGCGGCATGCGCGGGTGCAGCGTGGGCGGCGCCGGCTGCGGGTCTTCGCGCCGTCGGTGCGCACGAGGTCATCTCGACGATCCTGCTGAACCGCGTTGCCGATGCGCTCGTCGGGCTCTTGCTTGGTCTCGGTTTGGCGCAAAAGGGCGGCGTGCGAACCGCGGACATGGCTGCGCACGCGCGCTTGTCGCGTCTTGATCGCTTCGTGCCGGCGTTCGCCGGAAGCGCCGTGAGCACCGCCGTCATCGTCGGTGTCGCGCTCGTCGCGCTCACGCTGTGGCTTCTTCCGCGAACACGCGCCGGGCGCGAGCAAGAGCTCATCGCGCAAAACGCCGAAGCATGCGAGGTGGAGCGAATTCCCGTGCGATGGCGCCGCGGACAAGCCCTCGTGCTTTCAGGTGCGTTCGCGGGTCTCGCGAGCCTCGGCACCGTCATGGGTTACAAGGGCTATTACGAACAAGGCCTCGGCGCGGGCGCAGGCTTCACGGGTCTTGCCGTTGCCATTCTCGGGCGCGGCCGCATTGCGGGTATCGTGTTTGCGGCGCTTCTTTTCGGAACGCTCGCGCAAGGTGGTCTCGCGATCAACGCGTACGTTCCGTCCGAAGCGATGGAGGTCATCCAAGGCGTCGTCATCGTCGCGGTCGCGCTCGGTGATGCGCGGCTGCGTTCGTGGCTTGGCGAGAAAGTCCGCGCGATCGCGCTGCGCGGGAAAGTCGCATGAAGCCATGAGCGTGCTTGCCTCGATCGCCTCGGTGACGATGATTGCGCAGACGATCCGTAGTGCCGTGCCATACGTGCTTGCGTCGCAAGGCGGCGTTTGGAGCGAGCGCTCCGGCGTCGTGAACGTCGCGCTCGAAGGGATGATGCTCGCGGGAGGCCTCGCGGGCGTCGCCGTTGCACATGCGCATGGCTCCGTCCTCGGCCTCGTCGCGGCCATTGGCGTTGGCGCGGCGCTCGGAGCGATTCACGCCACTGTCACCGAGCGCGGGCGCATCGACGCCATCGTCAGCGGCGTCGCGATCAACATCGTCGCGCTAGGCGGCACGCGCGTCGTGATGCGTGCCCTCTATCAATCGAGCTCGAACTCGCCAAGGGTCGCCGGATTCGGCGCTGATCGCGGAGTGCTGGCACGCGTCGCGCTTGATCCGATGGTCATCGCCTCCGTGGTTGCAGTCATCATCACGATGCTCGCGCTTTCACGCACACGCTTCGGCCTCCACGTTCGCGCATGCGGCGAGGGACCACTTGCCGCGCGCGCCGCGGGCATCGCTGTCGTGCGAACACGTATCATGGCGGTTGCGATCGGCGGCGCGCTCGCCGGCCTCGCGGGCGCTGCGCTTGCGTTCGATCAGCACCAGTTTCAATCCGGAATGACCGGCGGTCGCGGCTTCATCGCCCTCGCTGCGGTCGTCTTGAGCGGGTGGCGCCCCGGTCGCGCTGCCGCGCTGTGCGTCGTGTTTGCGGGGCTCGACGCACTTCAAATCGTGCTTCAAGGGCACGCGCGCGCGTTTCAAGATCTCGTTCAGATGCTTCCATACGTTGCTGCGCTCGTCGCGCTCGCGTTCGTTGCGCGCTCGCGCCGTGGTGGCCCGCCAGCAGGTTTGGGCGTGGCCGCGGAGGAATGAAGATGCGTCTCTCTCGACCCGTCACCGAAATGCGCGCCGGCGTGTTCGCCGATCTCGAATTCGCGATCGCGGCGCGCCGCGCGTCGGGCGGCGATCTCGTTCCGCTCCACATCGGCGATACCTACCGAAGCCCGCCCGCTCGAGCGCGCATCGAACGCGTCATCGCGGACGCCACCGACGAAGCGCTCTACGCGTATGGCGCAACGCCGGGCATGCTCGAGCTTCGCGAAGCCATCGCGCGTCACCTCCTCGAGACGCATCGCGCGCACCCGCAGGTGACCGAAGCGCACGTGCTCCTCGGCGTTGGAGCCACGCACGCGCTCTCGTGTGCGGCGCGCGTCCTTCTCGACGCGGGTGACGAGGTCATCGTCGCTACGCCGTATTGGCCTCTCACGCATGGCATCGTCACCCAAACGGGCGCGCGCGTCGTCGAGGTGCCACTCACGGGCGCGCTCTACGCCAATCCCGCGGCCGACGCGGGCGCGATCCTCGGCGCGGCGATCACCGACCGCACGCGCGCGCTCTACGTGATTTCACCGAACAACCCCGATGGCAAAGTCCTTTCGCGCGCCGCTGCGGAGTCGATCGCACGCCTCGCGATCGAGCGAGATTTGTGGGTCTTTTCGGACGAAGTATATGCAGACTACACGTATGCCGGCGTGGCCACGAGCCTCGCCCAGCTGCCGGGCATGGCCGAGCGCACACTGACGGCGTTCTCGTTTTCGAAAAGTCACGCGCTTGCGGGCGCGCGCATCGGATACGTCGTCGGGCCCGCAGAGCTCGTCGCAGCAGCTCGGAAAGTCTCCGTGCACACCGCGTTCAACGTTCCAGTTGCAATGCAACGTGTCGCGCTCGCCGCGCTTGGGGACGACACCGGTTGGATCGCCTCGGCGCGTGAGGACTACGTGCGTGCGCGTGATGCATCGGCCGAGGCGCTCTCCGGATCGGGCGTGCGGTTCTCGGTGGCCGAGGGCGGAGTGTATCTCTTCCTCGACTTCACGGATGTGCTCGCTGGCCGCCCGCTCAAGGCCTTGATGGAGCTCGCCATCGAGCGCGGCGTTCTCCTTGCGCCGGGGGAGTCGTGCGGCGCTGCGCACGCGTCGTGCGCGCGGCTTTGCTACACGAGCGTTCCGCTCCCGCGCGTGCTCGAAGGGATCGCACGCTTGAGAACGGCGGTCGACGCCGTGCCGCGAAAGTGAAGATCCTCATGTGTCAAATCCGCGGCGCCGCATGCGTTACGCGTTGATCGGTCGCGACGCCGTCTCGGAGGACGAGTCGCGTACGCGACGTGCCCCACGGCTCGACGAGCGCAATCTCGTGCGGCAGGTCCCATAGGACGACGTCCGCGCGAGCGCCCACGCGCAGCACACCCACATCGTCGAGCCCAAGCGAGCGCGCCGCATTGATCGTAGCTCCGGCGAAGGCTTCGTCTGGCGTGAGACCGTAGTTGCGGACGGCGAGCGCCATGGCAAGCGGCAAGCTCTCGGTGGGTGCCGTTCCGGGGTTCGCGTCGCTCGCAACGACGAGCGTCACGCCTGCGCGCCGCAGCATCGCGACATCGGGTGGAGCTTGGCCGAGCGTGAACGCCGCGATCGGCAGCAGGCCCGCACAAACCCGAGCGCTCGCGAGCGCGCGCGCTCCCGTTTCACCGAGGTGCTCGAGGTGATCCGCGCTCTTCGCACCGAGCTCGGCGGCGAGCTCCGCACCGCCGATGTCCGCAAACTGGCCGACGTGAAGCCGCACGCCGAGCCCACCATCACGCGCGATCGTGCACACGCGGCGCGCGTCATCGACGGTGAAGGCATGCTCGTCGACGTAAGCATCGACGAACTTTGCAAGCCCGAGCTTGACGACTTCGCGCGTGAGCTCACACGCGGCATCAACGTGTTTGCCGCGATCGGATTCGCCGGGTGGGAGGGCATGGAGCGCAAGCAATGTCGGCACGACGCGTGGCATGTCCGAACGCGCGGCGACACGCGCGATCGCGCGCAATTGTTTGAGCTCGAGCTCGGCCAAGAGCCCGTAGCCGCTTTTGACTTCGACCGTGCCAACACCGAGCGCCGTCATGCGCTTCAAGCGCGCGGCAAGAATCTCCGCGAGCTCTTCCTCGGAGGTGTCGATGATTGCGCGATGGCTGCTGACGATCCCGCCACCTGCGCGCGCGATCTCCACGTAGTCGGCTCCGGCCATACGCATCGCATATTCGTCATGACGCGAGCCTGCCCAAGCGGCGTGGGTGTGTGCGTCGACGAGCGCGGGCGTCACGAGCGTCGCGTGATCAGCCGCGCCCGAAGGCGCATCGCCGCGCGGTCCAATCCACGCGATGCGTGCACCTTCGACGACGAGTGCGCCGTTGGCGATCGGCGCGCCGTCATTGGTGACGAGCCTGTCCGCGGTGATGACGCGCTTCATGCGAGCTCCGATAGCAAGCGCGCAACGTCGTCGGGTGTTCGGAGCGCTGCCTCGAGCTCGCCTTGTGCGACCGCGCGCGGCACGAACGCACGCCGAAGCGCGACGACGCGCGCGTGCGCCTCCTCGCATCTCGCACGAAACGCGGCGCTCGATTCCGCGCGAGCTACGAGGCCCTGGACGGCCGCGATCTGCGCGCCTTCGTCCGAGCACACGAGGAGCGCGTCGCACCCGGCCTCGACTGCGAGCACGGCGCACTCGGCAGCTGAATGCGTTGCCGCGACGGCGCGCATTTCCAAGTCGTCCGAAATCAGCACGCCTCGAAATCCTAGCTCTCCACGCAGCAGATCGGTTGCGATGCGCTTCGAGAGCGTTGCGGGTAGCGTGTCGATCGCGCTGTAAACGACGTGCGCGCTCATCATGGCGGGCAGATCGCGCGCTGCCGCGCGAAATGGCGCAATCTCGACCGCATCGAGTCGCGCGCGATCGTGATCGACGCGTGGTAGCTCGAGATGAGAATCGGTGTGCGTGTCGCCGTGACCTGGGAAGTGTTTGCCACACGGCGCGACGCCCGCGCTCGCGAGCCCCCGTGCAAACGCGAGCCCAGCGCGCGCAACGCGAGCGGGCTCGGTCGCAAACGCGCGATCGCCAATCACGGGATTCGTGGGGTTCGTGTGCACGTCGAGCACCGGCGCGTAATCCATCGAAAAACCGAGCGCACGAAGGTGACTGCCGAGCGCGTGCCCAACGCGTTCGATCGCGCCGTCGTCGAGCTGCGCGACCTTCAGCGCGGTCGGAATTCGCACGACCGCATCTTTGATGCGCGCAACGCGCCCGCCTTCTTGATCGAGCGACACGATCGGAGGCACGTCCGGCGACGCGCGTGCGATCGACGTACAGAGCTCGGCGATTTGATGCGGGTCCGGTGTGATGTTGCGCGCGAAGAGGATCGCGCCGCCGAGCTCACCGGACTCGAGCCGCGTGGCAAACGAGCGAGGCATCGTGGTGCCGGCGAATCCACCGATGACGAGCGCGCCGCAGACCTGCCCTAGCCGCACGGCGCCATGCTACACGCTGTGCTTGATGCGACCCATCGTCGTTCTCTTCTACGCCCTTTCGTGCGGCGGATCGCAAGCCGCACCCGATCACATCACGTCGGCCCCGAGCTCCACGACGCCGAGCACGACCACGACTGCGACCACGACCGCAACGCCGCCAGCGACCTCCCCGTCGTCGACCAACTCGTCCGGCATCCTCACGCTCGCCGATGCACGTCGATACATGGTCGAGCTCATCAATCGCGATCGCGCGACGGAGCACCTTCCGCCCGTCACGCTCGACGAAGGCCCGGCGTCGACCGCAGGCCAAGCCCACGCCGACGACATGGCGCGCCTCGGTTACCTCGGCCACTGGGGGAGCGATGGCTCCGTGCCCGAGCAGCGCCTCACCGAAGCCGGCGGCGCCGACATCGATTTCGAAAATGCGTTTTGCGTCACCGACGAAAAGACGCGACCGCTCGTCGCCGATGCGCGGTTCACGGCAGCCGACATCGAGCGCGCCGAATCGGCGTTCTTCAACGAGGTGCCGCCCAACGACGGCCACAAGAAGACGATCCTCGGCAAATACCGCAAGCGCGTGGGCATCGGCATCGCGATGCCGCGTGCATTCCCGAACGAGATCGTCGTGCCGTGCATCTCGCAAGAGTTCGTCGACACGTTCGGCACGTACGCGCCGATTCCGAAATCGATCAAGCTCGGCGCGACGCTTCACGTCGCGGGCACGCTCGGCCCGGATGTAAAAATCGGCGCGGTCGGTCTCGGTCGTATCGAAGAGCCGAAGCCGATCACCACTTCGGAGCTCAACAAGCGTCGCTCGTATCAAATGGGCACGCCGTACGAAATGTATTGGCCGAAGGGCTACGTCAGCAAAATCGAGCTGAAGGTCACAGGCAACGCGTTTGCGATCGACGTGCCCGTATCCGACAAAGGCCAGCGCGGGCTCTACGAGATCAGCGTATGGGCACAGCACCCAGGCGAAAAAGATTTCGCGTACGTCGGCTTGCGCACGATCCGGATCGATTAGAACGCCGGTCTAATTGGGGATCGTGCCGTACGCGCCTTTGGCGGCGCCTTCGGTGCTGACCTTCGACGAGCCGTAACCGAACGCACCAATCCACGTGCCGACGTACGACTCGACGGTTGCGGTGTCGCCGACTTGGGCTGGAGCTGCAACGCTCATGGAGAGCGTGAGAGTGTCGCTCGTCTTCGAAAGCGATTTCGAGCCTGCACTCCACATCGCCGTGAGCGCCGTCCCGCAGAGGGATGCCATGCATGAAGCGTTGCACGTGCCGAACGCATACCCGCTGCCCGCGAGCGCACTGCCAAGGCCGGCGCAATCGATCACGGTCGCGAGGGCGTTCGCGGCGCCGGTCGATCCGGATACGTCGACCTTCGCGCGCGCATCGCCGATAGCGCACGCGAGCTCGGATGGGACGATGTCCAGCACGCCAGATAGAGAGAGCACGTCGTTGGCCTGACCACTCCACTGAAAGGGCAACGGCGCGGATACGCCAGCCGCAGTCACGTCGAGCGCGCCGATCATGAGCGGGGTGAACACGGGCTTTGTGGGATCTCCCGCGACGTGCCCGGTCAAATCGCCGAGGCCCGCTTGAACGCCCTCGTTCATCCAACTCGAGCTGCGCGCTGTCATGGTGGGCGGTCGAGCCGAGAGCCACGTCTGCGTCGCCGCATCCCAGCCGCCGCTCGTGCGCGCAGACGCGAACTGCGATGGTGAGCTCGATGCCGTCGCCATTGCGTCGAGCAGCGTCTTCGACTCGGACGTGCCGAATGCGGCCGTCGTGACGGCTTGGCCAACGACGGACGAGAAGTACGAAAGGAGCGATGCGGCGTCCGCGGTCTCGGGTGTAAACGTGAAGCGCGTCTCGAGCGTGGTGCCACCGAGATCGAGCGGGAGATCGTAGAGAGAGATGGTGACGTCGTGGGTGTCGTTCGGTTGTAGCGACGCGATGTCGAGGCATCCCGTGGCGTAGTGAGCGATGCGCACGTTGATCGCGACTTGCCCGTCCGTGGGTACCGATGGGATGACGAGCTTCTCGCCATACGTCCCGACGACGAGCGGCGCGCCATCGACGGCTTTGCCACCAAGCTGCGCGCACGTGGTCTCGAGAAACGCGCTAGCGGCCGTGATCGGCACGGGGCGTTTGCCTTGATAGTCCATCGTCACACGCACGGTCGCGAAGCCGGTGGCGCTGACGGCGACATCGAGACGTGCCGTCGTCTGAGCGGCGACGGCGAGAACGGAGAACGTTGAAGGTTGCGATGGCGCGCGGAGTGTCACCATCGTGTGTCCGCTTGCGGCGTCGGCGGCGTCGGCGCCGAGGAACGCATCGAGATAGTTTCCAGCGAGCGAGAGCGTGACGTTGCTCGCGTTCTTCGTCGTGATTCCGATCGTCACGGTTTGCTTCGGAGCGAGCGTGAGCACGCCCGACTCGTCGAACGAAACGGATGCGGTGCCACCTTCCGGAAGAGGCTGCACGTCTGCGGGCCCCGAGCAGGCCAGAGCCGCGAGACAGGCTCCAACCCAACGATAAGTCATGGCGGAAGTATAGCCGAGGATGGCAAATGCGGCTGCCAATCACGCGCGCAGGCTGGGTCACGACTCGCAGCAGAGCCGACACAAAGCGTGGCATCCACGCTTGGCCCCAGCACGAGCGCGGCAGAGCGCGGCAGAAACGCCCAATGCTGTCGCCAGGTTCGCTCGATGTATTGGACGTCGTCGACGGCGCGATCGCGGACGTCGTCGGCTTGGAGCGTGGCGAGTTTTTTCGCGATGCCCTCACGCGAGGTTTCGTCGTCGGTAAGCGAATATGCGCGTTCGAGAGCGCGAACCGCTGCGTCACGCTCGCCGTGGCTACTCAAGAGGTTCGCTGCGGCGATCGAACGATCCGGATCGTCACCGAGCTCCACGGCGCGAGCAAGTGCGGCTGCGCCGTCGACGCGCCATCGCTCGATCTCGGCTTGGTCGGTCAAATAGCTCGCGCCCATGAACGCGAGAAACTGCCCGTAGTGAAGCCACACTTCGTGATCGTCCGGGCGCGCTTTCAATCCGCGCTCGAGATACGCGCGTGTCGCGTGGGCGTCCTCCGAGGTGCCGACGCCTGCGTGATAGCAAAGCATGGTGTCGACGTATTTGTAGACGGGCGCGAAATCCGGTTCGAGTCCAAGAAGTGCGTCGACGTAATGCGGCGCATCGGGGAAGGGTCGCTGCTCGACGAAGTGCATGCCGTACTCGATGCGCAGCTTCACCCACAGCATGTCGACGAATGCCGCGCGGTACCCGAGCGTCGCGACCTCGAGCTCGGCGGGTGGCGGAAACAGGTAGACGTCCTCGCGGGCCTTGGCCGCGTGAATGGACCGCGCGAGCCCGGGTTGCGTCAGCGCGACGCCCGCCACGCCCATGGCGATGATGCCGAGAGCGGTGAGCCTCGCGTCCCTCATTCGTACTCCGCCTCGACGTACATCCCTGGAGCGATGGATGCGCCGTCGGCGCCGCACTTGCCCCGTGTTTCGAAGGTGCTTGTCGTGCCGTTGCCGTCGAGATCACCATGGGCGTGCGCGACGAAGCTTGCCGGTTTCTGGTCGAACGCGAAGGCGTAGGAATGTGCGACGTTCGGCGGGGCAGGGCGGAAATCCAGTGCGACCCACGTCGCGTGTTGCCACGCGTTCGGGTCGGCGTCGACGACTGCTTTTCCGCGCGGAACGATCGCGGGCGTGAGCGGCGCGCTCGCGGGAAACGCATCCGCGCAGGGTCGGCCCGATGCGTATGCGAGCGCGTGCTCGTCGATGCGTGCAAGGCCGCTCGTCGCCTCGACGAGACGCGACGATGACATGTTGCGAACGAACGTCGGCACTGCGACGGCCAGCACCGAACCGAGAACTGCAACGCCGATGCCCGCTTCGAGAGCGCGCATCATTCCTCCGGATCGATCTGTTCGACGGTCGGCCTGACCGCGGCGACCGCCGACGGATCGGGAACGGCTGTCGCGCGAAAGGTAGACATCACGCCATTGCCGTCGAGATCGCCGTGTGCGACCGCAGCGGCCTGCGCCGCCGGGCCGCTACCCTGC
The DNA here is from genome assembly GCA_038239005.1 of Polyangiales bacterium. Classification (GTDB taxonomy): domain Bacteria; phylum Myxococcota_A; class Polyangia; order Polyangiales; family Polyangiaceae; genus DASXHD01. Next base: position 16,218 of record JBBSFE010000075.1, on the reverse strand, counting down.
GACTCGAAGGAGTAAGCGTAGAACTGAGGGGTCGAAATTTTGAACTCGAGGTCGAGCCAGGGCGTCGTAGCCCAATCGCCAAGCCCGCTCTGAAATCGTTTGCCGCGAATGTCGGCAGCGCTCGCCGGGACGCTCGCACGAGACGACGCCGGGAAATGCCGCATTGCCTTGGCCGCCTCGGGCCTCGTGCCGGCTGGCTGGTTCGAGTCCGATTGGTTGTAATATACACACGCTGCCTGCGCGATGGCGGTGGTCGACCCAATCGCTTCCACGGTCTTGGAGTGCCGCAGGTAACGCGCCACGCCATACATGGCGAGCGCCCCGAGCAGCGAGATGAAGCCAATCGTGCTCAAAAGCTCGGAGAGCGTGAACCCCCGAGATGAGCCTCTTTTCCGCCGCACCGCGCGCATCCTACCACGAGCCTTTGCCGAGCCAGGGAGCGAAGGCTTGGGCGCGATCATGGCAACTTTGCGCGTGCTCGGCGTCGCCGCTTGCTCGGAGCATGGCCTCGAGCACGAGCCATGTCCGCGCGTACTCGCCGAACGTGGCGCCTGCCCATGAGGCCGAAGTCGGCGACGCCACCGGCTCGAGCTCGAACGTCGATAGCATCTCGATGTTCGTCGCCTCGAGCGAGCGCGCGCTCGGTATGACAGCGTGCGCTGGCTCGATCACTTGCAGCGTCCCGAGCGGGAAGGTGACGAACCCCGCTTCGAGCACGCCTTTGGGAACGGGTCCCGCAAACGCGACGGGTCTTCCTGTCGATAGGAGAGTCGACACGAGCGCCACGCGATCCGGCGGGGGCGCGCCGAGCGTAACGCCGAGCTCGCGACTCTGGCGCTCGCGATACCACGACGCATGAAGCATCTCCGGCGTGATGAACGCTACGTCGAGACGCTGACGCTCGACGAATCGTGCGAAGGCGAACCCGGAAAATTTCTGATCGCCTGAACCGACAATGATCGCGTGGCGCGGCGCGATGGCGAGGGTGTTGTGGATGTAGTTTGCAACTGTCGGCCGGTGATCCTCGGCGACGCGCGTCGCGCCGAGCGCGAACCCTGCGATCAAGACCATCAAGGAGACGGCGATCGAGGCCGACAATCGCTGGTCGAGGCGCGGAAGGAAACGGTCGAGCGCGATCGCCGCGCACAGGCAGACGAGCGCTGCTGGCATGAGGTAAAAACGTTCGACGATTGCCGCGCCGACACCTCGTGGCGCAATATTGAAGATCGCAACGAAGCCAGGCCCTGCGAGGAGGAGCGCACAAGCAAGCGCGACCATCTCGGCGCGCACGCGTTTGAGTGACGCGATTGCGGCAACGGCGACGAGGACCGGCAGCCCGAGGAGATCGCGCACGAGCGCCCAGCCCATCTCTTTCAGTTGAAGGAGCGGCTCGAGCGGCGCGTCGCGCAGGGCTAGCCGTGTCGACCCGAACTCTGCTCGGCGAAAGTGACCCACGAGCGACGCAGCGTCGTGGATGTCGCCCCAGACCCACGCCACGTTCGTGTCGGCGTTGCGCGCGCACACATAGAGATACGCGTAAGGCATGAGCCCAATCGCGAGCGCGCCGAGCGCGGCGCAGAAGGGGCGCCATTTCCGGTCATCCTCGCGGACGCTTCGCGCAAACGCCCAAAGCCCGAGCGGCGCAAGGAGCACGATCGAGTGATGATTCGCGAGCCCGAGCCCAGCATAGAAGCCAAGCTGAGCGGCGCGTTTCCATCCACTCGGCGCTAAGGCCGCGCGCGCGGCTGTGGGCGCATTCGGCGCGGCTGCCGCAGCGATGCAGCACGCGATGACGACGTTCAACACGAACACTTCGGGAGCGCTCGACAGGCGCCACATCACGGCCGACGAAGCAAAGACGGCGCTCGCAATCGTGGCGGCGCCAACCGATGCGCCCCACGCCCGACACGCGCGATGCAGCGCAGCGACCGCAAACCCACCCATCACCGCGGTGACCGTGCCAGCCACGTGCGGCGCGTTTCCAGGCACCCACGCGAACATCCGCAGGATCATCACGTAGAGCGGATAACCCGGCGGATGCGCGACGCCGCCACGGGCGAACACGGTCACGATCTCGCCGCTGTCGCCACCGACAATCCACGCGGGCGCCGAGATGACGTACACGATGGTCGCGAGGATCGCGATCAGCGGCCCCAGACAAAAAGAAAAACGCGCCACGACCCATGATGGGTCGCGGCGCGCCATCGGCGCCGGACGGGGAAGCCCGTGCGCAAGCAACGAGCTTACTCTTCCGGAAGGGTCTCGAGGGGCTTCGGCGCCCAGATGATCTGCGACTGACCCGCCGTCACTTTGCCTTGCAGGTCGAACGTCGACTGTATGCCGTTGCCGTCGAGATCGCCGTTGGCGACCGCGTCGACGACGTCGTTCGCGATGGCGCCCGTGGTGCACGACGTCGCGCTCTCGGTGTAGCTGTACATGTAGTACTGGGGCTGATCGACCGAGAACTTGAGGCAATGCCAGCCGACGAGATCTTCACCGGCGGCGTTTCCGCGCCAGTCGGCAACGGGATCGGACGTGTACTTCTTGGCGGTGACGCCAGCGATGGCCGCAGGCACCTTGGCGAGCGCGCTGCCGCAGATGCAGTGACCAACGCCGGTCGATGTGCCCGGCGCGGTGAACGTGCCTGCCATCAAATCGCGGTTGAGAGACTCGGATGCGTTCTTCGCGATCGCACCAAGGTTGTTGCCGGCCTCGGCCGTCTTGGACGTCTTCAGATAACGGCTGACGCCATAGATGGCGAGCACGGCAAGAATGCCGATGATGGCAACGACGATCATCAGCTCGATGAGCGTAAAGCCTCGTTTGAGCGACCTACGAATGGACATATTGAATCTCCTTTTCCCTTTTTCTTCCCAGCACACAGAAATCATTCACCGTCGTTTTGAATCCCGAGCTCTCGTTGCCACGACACACCGACGACGGTGCAGTAAATGTTGTTGTTGTCGTTGTCGCCCATCGCGGAGACAACGAACCAGTCTCCCGTGAGCTGCGCGTTCGTCGGAAACGTCATCGTCGCGATCGGCGAAGCGGGGAGCGCTTGCGCGATCGTGCCCGACATCGTGGCGTAGCCGAAGCGGACGACGCCGCTCGCGTGGACCGGAAGCTTCTGCCAGCCCGTGGTGTCGCTGCACACGCTGCACGTGCCGCCCCACGCCGTGGCCGACGTGCCGTTCGGCGTCGCTTGCGGATACAAGCTACCGAGACCGAGCCCCGCCGAGATGTTGGCGTATTGGCCCGTCTCTGCGTGGTACGTCTCTTGGCCGACTTTGATCGCGTTGATCATCTCGGTTGCTTCCGACGTATGCGACGACATGACGAGCTTGCGATAACCGGCGACCGCAAGCATCGCGAGGATGCCAATGATCGCAACGACCACGGCGAGCTCGACCAGCGTGAACCCACGCTCTTTGGAATGTGCCCGCATCGAGCGGCTCATAGTGCACCAGTCATGCCAGCCTAAATACGGGTCCTTCGTGATCGCCATAAGCCCGCGATGACAAAAAACCGTCTTGGCGACCTTGCCGCCGCAGGCAGCAGCGGCGAGAAACACGGCTAATACCCGCCGTCTCGTCGCGATCTGACAAAAATTGTCACCGTTTCGACCGAGATTCGTCCTCTTCGCCCGCTTCGTCGAGGTCTTCAGCGGTGGCGACGCCATGTTTCTGTAGGCGGTAGCGGAGGCTTCGGAGCGACACCTTCAAGATTTTCGCCGCCTGAGCTCGCACGCCACCGGTGCGCTCGAGCGCTTGTAAGATGAGACGTCGCTCGGCCTCACCGACGACCTGATCGAGATCGCAGCCTCCCTCGGGAAGCGTGAGTAGCTCGGGGCCTGCGCTTGCAGCGCGGCCGACGATCTCGTGTGGAAGATCTCCGAGCCCGATGATCGATGCTTGTGCGAGCGCGACGCCACGCTCGACGATGTTCTCGAGCTCGCGCACGTTGCCGGGAAAATCGTAGGTGTCGAGCGCGCGGCGTGCGTCGGGTGAAAATCCGACGATTTGTTTTTTGTGCTCGGCCGCGCACCGCCGCAAAATGCTTTCGGCGATCTCGGCGATGTCCTCGCGGCGATCGCGAAGCGGTGGCAGCTCCACGCGAATCACGTTGAGGCGGTAGTAGAGGTCTTGGCGGAATTTCCCGTCTTTGACGTCTTGTTCGACGTTGCGATTCGTCGCGGCGATCACGCGCACATCGACGGACGTTTCACCGGTCGCGCCGACGCCACGCACCTTGCGCTCTTGGATGACCCGGAGAAGCTTCACCTGGAGCGGTGTCGCGAGCTCACCGACTTCATCGAGCAGCACCGTGCCGCCCTCGGCAGACCGAAAGATTCCGAGGTGCTGGCGTGTGGCGCCGGTGAACGCGCCTTTCTCGTGGCCGAAGAGCTCGCTCTCCATGAGCTCTTCGGGGATCGCGCCGCAGTTCACCACCAAGAATGGTTTGTCTTTGCGCTCGCTCAGATCGTGAATCGCGCGCGCGACGCGCTCTTTGCCCGTGCCGCTTTCGCCGGTGATGAGCACGGTGGTCTTGGTGTCGGCGATGCGTTGCGCGAGGTCGAGCACGCGCTTCATCGCGGTCGAGTGGCCGAGAATTCCGGTCGTGGGTCGTGAGCGCTCGATCTCCGCACGAAGGCGCTCGTTCTCGGCTGCGAGTGAGCGGCGCTCGAGTGCTTTTCGTGCGAGCGCGCGAAGCTCGGACGTCGCGAATGGTTTGGTGACGAAGTCGTACGCGCCGCGCTTCATCGCGTCGATCGCCGTCTCGAGTGCGCCGTAGGCCGTCATGACGATGACCTCCGTGCCCTCGCTGCGCGCTTTCGCCCGTGTGAGGACGTCGAGACCGGAGCCGTCGGGCATCATCAAATCAGTCAACACGAGATCGAACGGTGTCGGTGAGCCTTCGACGGCTTCGCATCCCGTCGTGAACGAAGGCGCGAGCGAGACGTCGTAGCCTTCACGACGCAGAAGAATCGAGAGCATGTCGCGTAGCCCTGCTTCGTCATCGACGACGAGGACGCGAGGGGTGTGGCCTAGATCGACTGGCGGCGGAACGGAATGGTAGGAGTCGGTCACTCGTCGAGCTTGGTGAACGCCGGCTTCGATTCGCCGTCGGCCACATTCACCGTGATCGACTTGCGGAGGCTCTTCTCCGAGTTGATGAAGAGAATGGTGTGCGAGCCGGGTGAAACAGCGAAGTCTTTCTTCGGGACCGCGCCGATGGGCTTGCCGTCGAGGATCGCGATCGTCCCCGTGACCGGGATCGCGTTGATCGTGAGGTGTGAGCCGCCGCCCGTTGGAGCGACGACCGTGCCGCCGCCTCCTCCGCCACCGCCACCGCCTCCGCCACCGCCGTTGTGCACGATGGCGCCACCACCACCGCCTCCGCCACCACCCACGTTCGTGGTTGCAGCGCCTTTGGCGTCGAGCTGAACGTTGTAGACCTTCTCGGCCTGTCCATCATCGAAGCTGATGGGTTGCTTGTATTCGGTCATGCCGAATTTCGACGCATCGATCGTCCACGATGTCTTGCTCGTGTCGATCTCAATCGAGACGGGGAACGTCGTGGGCGTGCGCTGATCGCCATTCGACGCGACGAGCTTCACGTTGGCGCCCGTCGTGCCCAGCGTGATGGTCGCTTTGCCGATGAGAACCTTGAGGGTCACCGAGCCGAGGTCTTGGACGTCGTCTTTGCCGACGGTGATCGCTTTGTCGAGCGCGGCATAGCGGTCTTCGCCTTTGGCGCTCTTCAAGGTGCCGACGAACTTCAGTGCGTGCGGGCCGGGCTCGAGATCGCGGAGCTCTTGCGGGAGCGCGCCGATCTCTTTGTTGTCGACGAGGAGCTTCACGCCCGGTTGCGTGCCCGTGACTTTGAAGCCGCTGCCCTTCGCCGTTGCGGAGGTGAGCGTGAAGTCGACTTGGCCGTCGCGGCCGGACTCGACGGCGACGAGCTTCGGCGCAGGCTGGTCGTAACCCGTCGCGCTGATTTTAATTTCGTGCGAGCCGGATTTGACCTGATCGATGCGGCAAGGAGCGTTCTCGCAGACCTTGCGACCATCGAGATAGACCTCGAGCGCGCCAACCGCGCCGCCCTTTGCGTCAGTGACGTTGACGGCGATGTTGCCCGTGCGCGGAATCAGGAAGAACGCCGCGGCGGCCGCGCCGACGAGCAGCACGAAGATGATGCCGATGATGAGGCCGGCCTTGCTCGACTGCGGCGGACGAACCAGGGCGGTCGCTTCCATCGCGCGCGGCGCTTGCGGCACCGGCATCTCGTACGGGTTCATCTGCTGCTGCTGCATCTGCATTTGCTGGTGTTGCATCTGCGGCTGCATCGAAGGAGGCGGCAAACCCGGCTGTTGCGGCTGCAAGAACGGATTGTTCTGGTGCAGCGGCGACGTCATGTTGAAGCCGCCTTGTTGCGGCGGCGGCGGCGGCGCGCTCGGCGGGCGCGGCGGCATCTTCAGTGGCTCGGTGTTCATCTGGCCCGAGAGCGGCGATGAGCCGAGAGGAATCGTCATCGCTTGCTGATGAAGCGCGTTGTGGTTGAGGAGCGGCGACGGCGCCTGACTTGATGCGCGCGCGAAGCTGCCACCGACTTGCGACGGAGGAGGAGGCGGCGCGGAGCGGCCCCCCGGAGGAGGAGGAGGAGCGTTCTGTCCGAGTGCGACGGTTTGATTGAAACGCGGCGGCGGCGCGGGCGCGCCCGACGAACGCGGCGGCGGCAAACCGGGAGCGGGATCGGTACGACCGAGGAGTGGCGAGGTGGGTGGCGCCATCGGCACACCCGCAGCGGGACGCGGCGCGCTCGGAACGGGAGCGGAATCTTGCGACGGTTCGTCCTTGTCGAAGATGTGTGTCGCTTCGTCGTCGTCGTCCCAGTCCATATCGAGCCCGCCTGCTGCCGCAGGTGCAGGCGAAGCAGCAGCCGGGGCAACACCATAAGGAGCAGGCTTCGTCGACATCGGAGGAGGCGGCGGCGCGCTGCTCTTCTGCGGCGGCGCATTCACAGCGGGCAAAGACGAACGCGGCGGAGGCGGCGGCGCAGACTGACGCGCGACAGGCGCACCAGCTCCGAACCCCGCGGGCGCTGCGATGCCCATCAATGTTTTCTTGCCGACATCGGACGGAGAGGCGGCGGGAGCAACCTGGCGTGATGGCGGCGGTGCAGGAGGTGCAGACACGCGCGCAGGCGGTGCTCCGCTCTTCTTGCCGAGACCTTCGAAAATATCGAGGTCAGATCGCTTGTCGTTGGCGCCTGCCTTGTCAGCCATGCTCTTCTCCGCGTTATAGCTCATGCCGGCGCTTCCGGGGCGAGATCTCGGGCCCGATTGAGACTCTGGTTGAGGCTCATGAGGGGCCGCTGAGCTTGGAACCGCCGGGAAATTGCCCGTTGGCTCCGCCGAATCCCCGAAGGCTTTTTGCATGTAGACTGCAACGTCCTCGCGCGTCGCGATGGCGCCCGTGCCCTGCGCGAGCAGGTTCATGTCTCGGTAGAGCTCTTTGGCGCTCTGGTAGCGATCGTCGGGATCCTTCGCGAGCGCCTTCAAGATGATGTCATCGAGCGCGGGAGGGAGGCTCGGGTCGATGCTCGAGGGCGCCTCGACGACGAGGTTGCGAATCTTCTCGAGCACGAGGAGCTCGTTCTCGGCGGCGAAGAGTCGCTGGCCGGTGAAAAGCTCCCACATCGTGATGCCGAGCGAGAAAACATCCGTGCGCTGATCGATGTCGAGCCCGCGAACTTGCTCGGGCGACATGTAACCAAACTTGCCTTTGATCGCGCCGACGGCGGTGCGCGAGAGCTTGCCTGCGGCCTTCGCGATTCCGAAGTCGATGAGCTTCACGTCGCCGCCGTAGGACACGACGATGTTTTGCGGGCTCACGTCGCGGTGCACGATCGACACGGGATTTCCCGCGGCATCCTTGCGTGCGTGCGCGTAGCTCAGGCCCTCGCCGATGCGTGCGAAGACGTACAGCAAGAAGGGGAGCGGGATCTTCTCGCCGAGCTTGACGGAGCGATCGAACACCGCGCGCATGTCTTTGCCGCGGACGTATTCGAACGCGATGTAGTAGCTCGTGCCGATCGAACCGAAGTCGAGGGTGCGCGCGATGTGTGGGTGCTCGAGCGACGACGCAATGCGCGCTTCGTCCTCGAACATTTGGATGAACTCTTCGTCTTCGGCGACGTGCGGGAGGATTTTTTTGAGTGCGATGATCGCACCACCACGCTCCGCGTCACGTGCGCGAAAAACCTCCGCCATGCCGCCGGCGCTGATGCGGTCGAGCAGCTCGTAGCGGCCAAAGGGCTGGCTCCGATTCAAGAGGCAATATCCCCGAGCAGGATCGAGAATTTATCACACAATCAGCGCGCAGCGGCATCCGATGCACTTCCGCCCTCCGTTCCCGCGTCGGAAACGGGCTTGGGTCGGTTGAAGTAACGGATGCGCTGCATCTGGAGCGGTTGCCACGTGTTCGGGCCGACGGGCGCCGTATCGAAGAACGTGCGGGCCGCCGGCCGAACGACACGGACGAGTCTGGCGACGGTTCCGGTCGGCGGGGCCACGGGATCGCCCGCGGAATCGAGCGATCCGCCGAGTAGCGCGCGCGATCCGGTCACGGCCATACGTGTCGTGCAGCCCAGCGAGTCGAACACGAGCTTCATCGAGGCGCGTGTTGCGGCGTCCGGTGTGACGCCCGGCGGGAGCTCGATCCACACGAGCATGCCTTCTTCGTCGTCGATGCCCATCGCCGCAATCGGCGGCGGGTTCGAATCGAGCGGGCGCGTCTCCGCGAGCGCCGTACCGTTTTCGGGTGCGTCTTTCGCGACGATGAACGCGTTGCCGGTGAAAAAGAGCGCGCTCGGAACGTGACCCGTCGGGCTTGCCGTGAAGAGAACGACCGTGGGCGTTTTTTCGTCCGTGCCTTGCGACGCGGCATGCGCGAGCGCGCGCGGATCGATTTTGACGACGCGAAGACGAACATCGGGCCGCTCGCGCGTACGCATCGAGGTCGCGGCGACCGCAAACGGAAACCCGTGTTGCGGAAGCGCCTTCGTTCGCCACACACCTTCACCGGCTTCGGCGGGCGCGACGAGCGCCGCGAGATCGGGTCCGGGCAAAAGCGGTCGGCGCGTCAGATAGAAAAAGTCGCGCCCGTCGAGATGGATGTACTGCGGGAAATTCTGCTCGACCATGCCGCGAATCATCCGGCGCGCGCGGTAGTGAAAATCGGGGAGCGCTTTGAACGTGCCCTCGTATTCCCAATCCGCTTGCAGCGGCCGCGCGAGCGCTTTGTACGTGCTCGACGGCTCGACGTCGTAGAGCTCGAAGCCCACGAGCCCCGGATTCATGTCGAGGTGCACGGCGTAGTCGCATCGCGATTGAATCATCGAGCGCGCGAGCGCGTCGGCGGAGACGTCGGCACCGTAGAAGTACGCGACGAACGATTCCTTCGTGAGGCAGATGCCGCTTCGCGTCGTGTGGATGTTGTCCTGCCAGCCCGGCGGAGTTCCGCCCCACCACGTGCGGCCCCACGGATTGTATTTGCCGTGCTCGAGGAGCGCCGTGAGATTTTGCCGGTAGCTCAAGACGTCGGCGGGAACTTCCATCTCCGCTTTCGGATCGCCATTCTGCGGGCCGGGCCACGAGCCGAACGCGGTCGTCCCGTCGCGAAGCTCCATCACCGTTGCCGCGTACGGTTTCGGCGGGAGATACAAAACGCCGTCGGCTTGCATGCCGTACTCGCCGTGCATCGCTTGAAAGCCGCCGTTGAAGCCCGCGACCACGCGACGCATCACCTCGGGCGCGCGCGGGATTTGGCCAGGACCGGCTTCGCCCGTCGAGCTGAGCGGCTCCACGGTTCCTGCCTGCATGTGGAGCGCGATCTGCCGCGGGTCCCACATCGTTACGTAGACGCGCGCCTCTTTGCGTTCTTTGTCGGGCCGAAGAAACGTCGTGACGAACGCGCTCGGCAAACCGAATGAAGGCGTGATGAACGGATCTTTTCCGAGCGCGATCCATTTCCCTTCGCCCGGCATCGCCGGCGTGATGTACGGCGGAATGGACTCGGGCGGCCAGCCGATCTCGGGGTCGGTGAACTCGGGCCGCGCGAGATCCGCGACGGTGCCGAGCTCGCGCGCGACATCGCCTTCGGTGTTCGCATCGCCGAACACGGTGCTGCGCGCACGCTTCACCGCATCGAGCGCCGTAAACGCAACGGCCTTCACGACTTGCATGCGCTCTTCGCCGACGAAGTCCATCATGCGCACGCGATCGACAGCCCACGTCACGAGGTTTCCGGGACGCGCGCGTTGGTCCGGCGACGCGCGCACCCAGCCGGCGCCTTCGATCGCGCGCGTGTGGGCCGGATCGATCACGACGTGACGCCCGTCGGCGATGGCGTCGACCATTCCATCGTCACGCACTTCGAGCTCGACGTGCGACGCCACCGGATCGAGCGAATACACGTCGTGAACGACGCCGCGCGATTGCCCCGTGAGCTGGACGTTCGTGAGTGCCGTCTGCCACTTTTGGACGCGCGAGAAATCCGAGTAGCTCTCGACGTCTTGTCCCGCGAGATCGAGAACGTGAATCGCAGTCCGCAAATCTCCCGCGGCCGCGACGTACGCGACGCGCTCGCCGCGAACGCGCACCGACTCTTCGTCGACGCTCGCCGTTCGCGTCAGGTTGTAAACGCCGCCCATTCCGAGTGGCACGCCCTCGGGCGAGAGCCGCACATCGACCGCGTAGAGATCGTTCGGATCCGAACCAATATGGGCCCGCACGATCGCGCGACCGCCGCCTGCGAGCGCCCCAGCGAGCCCGCTCGGCCCACGCGTCCAAGTAACGTCTGCTGCCGTGCAGGCAAGCCCGCGTTCCGCCAAAGCTTCTACGATCGCGGCGCTCGGGGTCGCCGCCGTGGCGCTTGCATCCCCGCGATGCCGCGCCGCCGCGAACGCCACCAGCGCAATCGCAGGCAGCGGCCTCAACCACGGCCAACGCCGCAGCGAGCGAACGACATCACGCAAACGCATCGGGTCCCCTCCTACAACGCCAACCCCCACGCTTCCCATCGCGATGATCGTTCGGATCCGAACGATCGGGACCCCAGAGGCCATAAGAAGAGGTAACCAGGAAGCACGGTGGTGGCAACGATGTTGGCAGCAGCGAATCAAAATGGGCTGAAAATTGGGCAGGCAGGTCGGCATCGAGTTTGCTACGCTGTTGGCATGGGTCTCGGCGTGCGAACCATCGTCTTTGCTGCGGTCGTGCTCGCGGTTGGGTGCAACAGCCCGACGCTCCCGTTGCCGCCGCCCTCACTGCCGTCCGAGAGCGTTGGCGCCGACCCCGGTACGATCAAGCTGACGGGCGGCATGAACTCGGTCGTTGGCGGCTCGATCGTCTTGGTCGTCAACTACAACCCGGTCGAAAAGGCGTGGGTCACCGTCGCGAACGCCGACGGCACCTACGAGCTCACGGTGAACGCAGTGAAGAATGACACCCTCCACATCACCGAGCTCGTGGGCACCGACACGAGCACGACTACCTTCACCGTGCTGATCGGCCCCTGAAACTTCAGCTCGGTCAACTCGCGCTGACGACACGGAGCGCGACGCGCTTCTTTTTCTTGGGCGCGCTCGAGTCTGGCTCGTCGATCAAATCGCCAACGAGATCGTAGTCGCTCGCTTGCGTGATGCGCACGCGGCGGAACTCGCCAGCGGTCGCGATGCCGCCGGAGAGGTACACGCTTCCGTCGATGTCGGGAGCTTGCCCTGCGTGCCGACCTTGCATCACGAGATCGTGCTCGTCACTCTTGCCTTCGACGAGGACGTCGAGCTCGCGATCGACGAGCGCGCGATTCGCTTCACGCGCGATGCCGCGCTGAATCGTCATCAGCTTGCGATGCCGACTCGAAGCGAGGCGCGCCGAGACTTTGCCTTCGAGTGTCTGCGAGTGGCTCGTCTCTTCGTCCGAATAACGAAAGACGCCCATGCGTTCGAAGCGCGCCCACCGAACGAACTCGCAGAGCTCTTCGAACTCTTCGGCGGTCTCGCCCGGGTGGCCGACGATGAACGCCGTGCGAAACACGAGGTTCGGGATGCGCTCGCGAAGCCGCGCGACGACGCGCTTTTGTCGGTCTTTTCCGCATCCGCGGCGCATGCGCTTCAGCATGGCGTCGGCCGCGTGCTGGAGCGGCATGTCGACATACGGAAGAACGACGGGATGATTCGCGAGCAGATCGATCAGCCGATCGTCGATCGTCTCGGGATACAAATAAAAGAGGCGCAGCCAGCGAAGACCTTTCACGTCCGCGACACGCGCCAAGAGGTCTGGCAAATCTCCGTCGACGTATTTTTTGTCTTGGCCGTACGCGATGGTGTCTTGCGACACGAGGTTCACTTCGCGCACGCCCGAGGCGACGAGCTGCTCCACCTCGCGCACGACATCGGCCGGCGTTCGCGAGCGCTGCTTGCCGCGCAAATCGGGGATGACGCAAAACGAGCATTTGCGATTGCAGCCTTCGGCGATTTTCACGTACGCGCTTGCGCGTGGGCCCGTCATGACGCGCGGGTCCGATGCGCGGATGACCCACTCCGCCGGATTGCCGACGAGCATGCGATCCGCTTTGCCGCCGAGCACGTCGGCGAGCTTGAGCATGTCGCTCGAGCCGAGGAAGTGATCGACCTCGGGCATCTGCGCGGAAAGCTCGGTGGGGTAGCGTTGCGAAAGGCAACCCGACACGACGAGCTTCTCGCACGCGCCGTGCTCTTTCATTTCGGAGAGCTCGAAAATCGTCTCGATGCTTTCGCGCTTCGCTTCGCCGATGAAGCCGCACGTGTTGACGACGATGACCTCGGCCTCGCTCGCTTCATCGGTGATGTCGTAGCCGGCATCGCGCGCGACGCCGAGCATGACCTCGCTATCGACCCGATTTTTCGGGCACCCGAGGCTCACGAAATGAATTTTCTTACGGCTCAAAACGCGTAATCAATAGCAGCTGACGTCGCTGTTGTCCGCTCCCGGCGTGCCTTGATACGGGCTCGACCATACGTTGAACGACATGCTCCAGCGCGCCCATGACGCGCGATCGCTCCATGCGCAATCGGAGGGGAAGGAGATGGAACGGCCCGGAACGAGCGTGAACGCGGGGTACGTGAGGGTGTCGATGAGCGTCGTGCCGGCATAGACGTCGATGGTGTCGCCGCCGTTTTTCAAGACGTCGTAAGTGTTCCATGTCGCGACGACGGCTGCATTCGGGAGCGAATGGTTGTCGGTCGTGCTCGAGGAATCGGCGACGAGGAACGATGCGCCGGGCGCGATGAAGGTGTCGACCGTGACGCTTGCCTTGTCGGTCTGCACGCCGCGCGGCGACTGAACCACGAGCCCGTTGATGTTCACGATGCACGTGCGTGTGCTCGCGAGCTCGACCCATTCGCCGCGATCGGTGCTGCCCGATGCCGATGCGATCATCATTTCGACGACCTTCACGTCGCCAGCGGCGAGAGGCCCCGTGCACGCGACCGGAGCCGAGCCGTCCAAGTCGACGCCGTGTCCGCCGTCGCTCGCAGTGCCGCCGTCGTTCGCGCGACCACCGATATCGAGCGCGCCGCTGTCGTCCTCGGACGTGCTGGCTTCGAATGGATCGGGCAAGGGCGAGATGAAACCGCCGTTGTCGTCGTACGAGCCGTCGTCGGGTTTGTCGTGCGATGCGCCGCACCCGGCGATGAGGCCAGCGAGTGCGAACAAGCCGAAGCGCATGACCACAGTGTAGCCTATGTAGGATATCTAAGCGAGCACGGAATCTCTAAATCGCTCGAACAGATAGAGAGAGTCGTGCGGGCCCGCTGCAGATTCCGGATGGTATTGAACGCTGAACGCCCTGAGGTCGGGGGCGCTGAGGCCTTCGCTCGTGCCGTCGTTCAGGTGGATATGTGTAGATTGCACGGACTTCGGAAGCGACTCGAGGTCGACGCAGAAGCCGTGGTTCTGGGTCGTGATCTCGATGCGACCCGTTGCCAGATCTTTGACGGGTTGGTTTGCACCGCGATGACCGAACTTCAGCTTGTACGTCTTGCCGCCGAGCGCGAGCCCGAGCAGCTGGTGGCCGAGACAAATTCCGAAGAGCGGCTTCTTGCCGACGAGACCGCGGACCGTTTCGATCGCGTACCCGCACGCTGCGGGATCCCCTGGGCCGTTCGAGAGAAAGACGCCATCGGGTGCGAGCGCGAGCACGTCCTTCGCGGTCGTCTTGGCGGGGACGACCGTGACGCGAAAGCCCGTGTCGACGAGGCAGCGCAAGATGTTGCGCTTCATTCCGAAGTCGACGCACACGACGTGCGCCTCTCCGCGAGGCTCGCCTTTTTTCGCGGTGCCCCAGACGCCGCGGCCTTCGGTGAACGAGTATGGCTCCTTGGGCGTGACGCGCTGCACGAGATCGAGGCCGTTCATGTCGGGAGCGGCGCGTGCGGCGCGGAGAAGCTCGTCGGGCGAGCCGGCGCCGAGAGCGGCGTTTTGCGCGCCGTGATCGCGGAGGTGTCGGGTCAGCTTGCGCGTGTCGATGTCGGCGATGGAAACGACGCCGTGTTGTTCGAGGTAGTGCTCGAGGGAATCTTCGGCGCGCCAGTTCGATGCGATGGGGCTCGCATCGCGTACGGCGAAACCCGCAAGGCGTGGTGCGCCGTCGCCGCATGATTCGGTGTCGTCCGCGTTGACGCCGACGTTGCCGATCTCGGGCGCCGTCATGACGACGATCTGCCCGCAGTACGACGGATCGGTGAGCACTTCTTGGTAGCCGCTCATCGTCGTCGTGAACACGGCTTCGCCGACCGTCGCGCCGCGCGCGCCGAACGCACGACCACGAAACACCGTTCCGTCAGCAAGAACGAGGTGCGCGGTGTCGGTCATGTTTAGAAGCGGCCGGTGACGCCGACAGTGCCGAGGCCGATCACCGGCGTGATCCATGCGGTCTTCTCGGTCTTCTTCGACGAAGGCGCGACGAGGATCATGATGACGCCCGCAGCCGCGAGCACGCCGCCCGCGACGAATCCGATCGTCGAGAGCGTGCCCATCGTTTGGTACGACGAGACCGCGTCCTTTTCGCTCGCCGGGCACGTGCCGCCGCCGCACACTTTTTGGATGTCGCCGTGTTGGCCGATCGCGATGCCGCCCGTGATCGCGCCGACGATCAATCCCGCGCCGCCGAGGCCGAGCGTCACGAACCCAGCAACGCGCAAACCGCTGCCGCCGCCCGTATCGGCCGGAGGATTGGGATTCGGGTTTGGGTTGGGATTCGGGTTTGGGTTGGGATTCGGATTGGGATTGGGATTCGGATTGGCGACGACGACCGCTTCCTTCTCGAGGGCGATCGAGGTCGTTGCTTCTTTGCCATCGCTCACGGTGAAGCTCGCGCTCGAGGCCTTGCATCCGGCGGCGCTCGCTTTCACTTCATGCGTTCCCGGGTCGACGGGTTTCTGCACGCCAAGCGCGACGTTCGGAACGTTGACGCCATCGAGCGTGACGGCGGGGCTGTCGCAACCGGTGATGTTGATCGTCACGCGCGCGATGTGCGGAACGACCGCTTCGATTTCTTTCTTCGCAGCCTCGAGCGCGGCAACGAACGCCGCGGGCGCGCCCGGTGGAAGGCCAGCGCGAATGATGCGGTTGTAAGCTTCGTCGGCGGCGATGAAGTGATTGTTCTTCGCCGCGCCGCGCGCGTACCCGAGGAGCAACGTCGGCGGGACGTTCGCTTTCGCGCTGTCGAAGATCGAGACCGCGCGGTGGTAACGATCTTCGGCGGTCTTTGCGTCACCGCGGTCAAGCGCTTCTTGGCCTTGCTTGCCGAAGTCGCGCGCGGTGTTCTTCTCGTCGTCCGTTTGCGCGAGGAGCCTCGCGGAGAGCGAGCCGCCGGCGGAAATCGCCAGCACGAAAGCAACGACCGTAGTCCGTCTCATGTTGTCAGGGAGCATAGCGCCCCTTGCGTCCGTTCCGAAGCGGCTTGACGCGCGGCCCACGCGCACGTTACTCGTCACGGCGCTAAGCGGCACCACGCGAAGGTGGCGGAATTGGCAGACGCACCAGATTCAGGTTCTGGCGTAGCAATACGTACGGGTTCAAGTCCCGTCCTTCGCACTCACTTCGTTCGCGCGGCGGGCGGGTCTTGGACAAGCACTCGCCGCTGGCGCGGCTCGCTTGCTGGTTTCAAGTCCCGT